>JBHELD010000066.1:0-32520 GCA_046263255.1 Actinomycetota bacterium | reverse complement strand
TCGAACCTGCGCACCGCGCTCCGGAGGCGCGTGCTCTATCCCCTGAGCTACGGGGGCCCTCAACGGTCCACCTTAGAGCATCGCCGCGGCCGCTCGGGAGGGGCCCGGCAGGCGCCACGATAGGCTCACCCCTCCATGCCGACTACGACCAAACGCGTCCTCATCTGCGACGACGACCCCGTGATCTTGCGCCTGCTCGAGGTCAATCTCGAGCTCGAAGGGTACGAGGTCCTCACGGCTCACCACGGCGAGGAGGCTCTCGAGATCGCGACCCGTGAGCTCCCCGACCTCGTGATCCTCGACATCATGATGCCGCGCCTCGACGGCTACCAGACGTGCCAGAAGCTGAAGGCCCAGCCGGAGACCGAGAAGATCCCGATCGTGTTCCTCTCGGCGAAGGCGCAGCAGTCGGACATCGAGAAGGGCAAGAGCTACGGCGTCTCCGACTACCTCACGAAGCCGTTCGATCCCAACGACCTCCTGGACGTGGTCGAGCGGCTGGTGGGATGAGCCTGCGGTGACGCGCCGGTGATCGCCGACCACCTGGCGGAGCTGGTCGCAGCCGCGCTCGCCGGCGACGGAACCGCAACGGACGCGTGGAGGGACAGGATCCACTTCGAGCGCCCGCGGCGGCGCGAGCACGGCGACTGGTCTACGAACGTGGCGCTGACGGCCGCGAAGGAGCAGGGGACGAATCCCCGGGAGCTAGCGACCGCGCTCGCCGGAAACCTTCCGCCCTCGCGCTTCGTGGAGAAGGTCGAGGTCGCCGGGCCCGGGTTCCTCAACTTCCACCTCGCGCCCGCGTGGCTCCACGACGTCGTGCGGCGCGCTGCTGATCCGGTCGCACGCTACGGGAGGACGGACGCGGCAAACGGGAAGAAGGTCAACGTGGAGTTCGTGTCGGCGAACCCGACGGGGCCGATCAACGTCGTGAGCGGCCGCCACGCGGCCGTCGGCGACGCGATTGCCGCACTGCTCGAAGCGACCGGGCACCAGGTCACGCGCGAGTTCTACGTCAACGACGCGGGGCGCCAGCTGCTGCTGTTCGGGGAGTCGATCGCCGTCCACTACCTCCGGCAGCTCGGCGTCGGCGCGGAGCTGCCGGAGCAGGGCTACAGGGGCGAGTACGTCGCGGAACTCGCACGCGAGCTCGCGGCGGAGCTCGGCGACAGGCTGGTCGACGCGGCGCCCGAGGAGCGGGCGGCGGCGCTGCGCGACCTGGGACTCGCGCGGATGCAGCAGGAGATGCGCGTCTCGCTCGAGCGGTTCGGCTCGCACTTCGAGGTCTGGTTCTCGGAGCGCACGCTCCACGAGTCGCGCAGCGTCGACGCCACGTTGGAGGACCTGCGCGCCCGGGGGCTGGCGGAGGAGCGAGAGGGCGCGCTGTGGTTCCTGTCCACCAGATTCGGTGACGACAAGGACCGCGTCCTCGTGCGCGCCAACGGGGCTCCGACGTACCTGGCCGCGGACGCGGCGTACCTGAGGGACAAGTTCGGGCGCGGCTTCGAGCACCTGATCTACCTGTGGGGGGCCGACCACCACGGAACGGTCTCGCGTCTGAAGGCGATGGCCGAGGCGTTGGGCCACGAGCGCGCCGACGTCGAGGTGCGGCTGATCCAGGTCGTGACGCTGTCGGCGGAGGGCCAGGCGGTCAAGGGCTCGAAGCGCGCGGGCGTCTTCGTGACGCTCGACGACCTCGTCGACGAGGTCGGGGTCGACGCCGCGCGCTACACCTTCCTCACCCGCGGAATGGACGCGGCGCTGCACTTCGACATCGACGCGGTGCGCGAGCAGGCGCCGGAGAATCCGGTCTACTACGTCCAGTACGCGCACGCGCGCATCTGCTCGATCCTGCGCAAGGCGGCCGAGGCCGGCCACGAGGCCGACGTGCCTGCGGCGCCTCTGGAACGCCTGGGGCACCCGAGCGAGGACGACCTCATGCGGAAGCTGGCGGCGTTCGAGGAGGTCGTCGTCGAGGCCGCGGGACAGCGCGCGCCGCAGAAGGTCACGCGCTACGTCGAAGAGCTCGCGTCGGAGTTCTCGGCCTTCTACAGGGACTGCAAGGTCGTCACCGACGACGGCGGCCTCACTGCCGCTCGCCTGGCGCTCTGCGTCGCGACGAAGTCGGTGATCGCCGAGGCGCTGGGGCTTCTGGGCGTCTCCGCCCCCGAGCGGATGTAGCCCTCGGTCGCGGCTCGACCCCGGTCACAGCTCGAACGCGCCGGCGTCACACTCGAGGGCCCGCCGTGGCGAACCACGGCTGGTCCCCGGTGGGACAGGTAGCGCGGCGGCACCGAGCGCGGGACTTTCGAACATTCCCTCGCCGGGAGACGACCCATCTTCACGATCGCGTGATACTGACGGCATGGAATTCGTGATGGTGTCGGTCTTCACGGCCGGCGATCCTTGGCGCACGGGCAACCCGCTCGCCGTCTTCCCCGACGCCGCCGGGCTCGGCGCGCCGCAGATGCAGGCGATCGCGCAGACCCTGAACCTGTCGGAGACCACCTTCGTCACGGGGGGCGACGACGGGTCGTACGACGTCCGGATCTTCACGCCGAGCGAGGAGCTGCCGTTCGCCGGCCATCCGACGATCGGGACCTCCTGGACGTTGCGCCACCTCGGCCGCCTGAGCGGAGACTCGTTCGTGCAGCGGTCCCCGGCGGGGGAGACGCCGGTGACGCTCGCCGGCGACCTGCTGCAGTTCGACAGAAGGGGCGGGACGGCGTCGCCGGACATGGAGACCAGGGACGTCCGCGCGCACCTGAAGATCGCGCGGGCGTTGCGGCTGGAGGAGCGCGACGTCTCGCTGGAGGCGTACGAGCTCGGACGCAGCGGCGTGCTCCGGCCCGCGCTGAGCGACGCGGGGCTCGAGCACTTCATCGTCCCGCTGCGCGACCTCGACGCGCTCGGGCGCGTCCAGGTCGACGCTGCGGCGCTCGCGGAGCTCAGCCCCTTCGGCGCGTACTGCTTCACGGGCGTCGGCGCGGGACGCGTCCGCGCGCGGGGACTGTTCCCCGGCACGGGCATCGACGAGGACCCGGCCACGGGCTCCGCCGCCGCGTGCCTCGGCGTCTACCTGGTCGACCGGGTCGGCCCGATCGAGCTCCAGATCGAGCAGGGCGTCGAGATCGACCGGCGCTCCCAGATGAGGGTGTCCGCGGGGAAAGAGGCCGTCCGCGTCGGCGGGCGGTGCGAGCTGCTGCTGGCCGGCAAGCTCGAGCGTCTTCCGTGACCGCTCTCGACGTCTTTCCCGACACCGCCGAAGTCTCACCCGAAGGGCACCTCGTCGTCGGAGGCTGCGACGTGACAGAGTCGGCGGACCGCTTCGGCACGCCGTTGATCGTTCTCGACCGCGCCACGCTGGAGGGGCGCGCGGCCGCGTTCTCGGGCGTGGTGGGTCCTGCGAACGTCGTCTATGCCGGCAAGGCGCTCTGCTGCGTCGCCGTCTGCGAGGTCCTGCGCGACCTCGGTCTCGGGCTGGACGTCTGCTCGGGCGGCGAGATGGCGACGGCATGGGCTGCGGGCTTCCCGCCGGAGCGGGTCGTCTTCCACGGCAACAACAAGTCGGCGGGCGAGCTCGCCATGGCGCGCGACGCCGGGGTGGGCCGGATCGTCGCGGACTCGGTCGAGGAGGTCGAGCGCCTGGAGGCGGTCTCTTGGCGCAGCCGGGTCTTGCTGCGCGTGACCCCGGGGGTCGAGGCGCACACGCACGAGTACGTGCAGACGGGTCACGAGGACTCGAAGTTCGGTTTCACGCTGGCCGACGGGATCGCCCTCGACGGGCTGCGGCGCGCCGTCAAGGCGGGCCTCGACGTAGCGGGGCTCCACGCGCACATCGGGTCTCAGATCTTCGAGAAGGAAGGGTTCGAGCTCGCCGCCGCGCGGCTCGCCGGCCTCGCGGGGCAGGCGCGCGACGAGCTGGGCCTCGAGGTGCGCGAGCTGGACCTCGGCGGCGGGCTCGGGATCTCCTACACGCGCGACGACGACGCCCCGGACCCCGGGGAGCTCGTCGCGGCCATCGCCGGCGCCGCGCGGGCCGCGTTCGAGGAGCGCGGGCTGCCCCTCCCGCAGGTCCTGTTCGAGCCCGGACGCGCGCTCGCGGGCCCCGCCGGCGTGACGGTCTACACGGTGGGCACGGTGAAGCGCATCCCGCGCGCCCGGGGGCACTCCGACCAGCACGACCGTGTCTACGTCTCCGTCGACGGCGGCATGAGCGACAACCCGCGCTACGCGCTGTACCGCGCCACGTACGAGGCGGCGCTGCCGAACCGGATGAACGATCCCGCCGAGCTGTGGTGCTCCGTGGCCGGCAAGCACTGCGAGTCGGGCGACATCCTCATCAGGGACGTGAAGCTGCCGGCCGACGTCGCGGCCGGCGACCTCCTCTGCATCCCCGCGACCGGCGCGTACACGTACTCGATGGCGTCGAACTACAACAGGGTCCCGCGGCCCCCGGTCGTGCTGGTCGAGGACGGCGAGGCGCGCGAGATCGTCCGTCGCGAGACCTACGACGACCTGCTGCGCCTCGACCTGAGCCTGGGCTGACCGGCTACTTCAGGAACTGCGAGAGCACGCGGTCGGCGAGGACCTTCCCGCCCGTCTGGCAGCGCGGGCAGTAAACGACCTCGCGGGACTCGTAGACGACGTGCTGCAGGGTGTCGCCGCAGCGCGGGCACGGCTTCCCGTAGCGGTTGTGGATCGTGAAGCGGCCGCCCATCTTCGCGGGGAGCCCTCCGGTGCGGGACCGTTCGCGTTCGGTGGCATCAGCCAGCACGCGGCGCGCGGCCTCCAGCAGCATTCCGCGGTCCTCCGCGGTCAGCGACGCAACCTTTCGCAGCGGCGACAGGCGCGCGGCGTGGAGGACGTCGTCGGCGAAGCCGCGTCCGATCCCGGCCACGACCTTCTGGTCGCGCAGCCACGTGTGCAGCTGGCGGCGGTCGTCGGTCGCCTCGACGACGCGGTCGAACTCCTCGGAGAAAGGCTCCGGCCCGAGCCCCGCCAGCGGTCCTTCGTCGTCCGCCCGCAGCACCCACCACGCCGCTTTGCGCTCGGTCCCGAACTCCTTCACGAGCAGCGCCGGCGCCGATTCGAAGACGAAGCGGGCGACGGCGCCGCGGGGCTTCGTCGCCTTCGGCGGGTCCTCCACGTCGAGGCGCCCGCCCTGCGAGAGGTGGACGAGCACCCGGAGCGCGCCGAAGTCGAAAACGAGGTACTTCCCCCGCCGCCCGACCGTCCCGAGCGGGAGCCCCGCGACGTCGAGCGGGGAAGGATCGACGGTCTTCAGCGACGAGAACTGGAACGCGTCTATCCGCCGGAGCGTCGCGCCGCCGAGCGCGCTCGTGAGCCGCTCGGCGACCGCCTCCAGTTCGGGCAGCTCGGGCATCTGACGACTCTAGGAGATCGGGGGATGATCGTAGCCGTGGAGATGGCGCGGCGGCTCGGGATCAAGGAGGGCGACGCGATCGCGGTCGTCAACGAGCCCCCCGACTTCTGGGAGGTCATGCGTCCGCTGCCCCGGGACGTCGAGGTCTTCGAGCGCGCGACCCGCCCGCTGGACGTGATCGTCTATTTCTCGGACGAGGTGAAGAGCATCGAACGCCGTGTGCCCGCGTTCGCGGAGATGATCGTCCAGGGCGGGAGTCTCTGGGTCGGGCACCTGCGCGACAGGGTCGCGACCGCGTACGTCGACCGCACCGGCGCCCGCGCCGGTCTCGCCACCGCGGAGCTGCTCGACGCGGGCGGCGGATGGATGCTGCGGCGCCTGACGAAGCGCTAGCGGAGCCCGGGCCCGCCCACGAGGCGCCCGATCACGGCAAGGCTTCCGTCGTTCGCGCCGTTCGTGGCGCACACGGGGCCGCAGGGGTCGACGAAGGCTCCCCAGGGCGTGCCGTCGGGCGCGATCTCGACGTCGATGAAGTCGAGGATGGGCGGGCACCGGTTCGAGAAGTCGCAGCGCCCGATGTACAGCGGGTCCGGCCTCGCGTTGACGGTGCCGCTGTAGAAGAGCGGGTCGTCCGACAGCGCGTTCGCCGTCATCGTGATGTAGCCGTTCCACTTGACGCCGTCGTAGTCGGCGTCGGTGCAGTCGGGCTTGCAGCGCGCGAACCTCGAGTTCTCGCTGCCCATGTACGCGATCGCGACCTTCCCGGGATCGCCGGCGTCGAGCGTCGGGAGCGTGACCTCCTTCACGCGCGGTGCGCCGGCCATCATCGGCTTGCTCCATCGTTCCCCGCCGTCGGTCGACGTCACGAGGAAGAGCTTCTGGTTCTGCGTCTCGTAGGCGTAGTAGAGGTTGCCCTTGCGGTCGACCGCGACCGACGTGTCGGAGCCGAGGCGCTCCGTCGTGTTGTCGGCGACCTGCACTCTCGTCCACGTCGCGCCCTCGTCCTTGCTGATGCCGAGCCAGGGCTGGCCGCAGTACTCCTTGGGCAGGTAGACGGTGCCGTCCTCGCCGACGACGCCGTGACCGTGGAAGCCGCCGCAGAAGTTGCCTCCCTGCCCCTCCCCGTTGGGGTCGTAGCCGGTGAACGCAGGCGACCCCGTCGGCGTCCAGGTGACGCCGCCGTCGAGCGACTTCGAGCACGACGATCCCGCGCCGAAGTCGTTCCAGCAGTAGTAGACGATCTCGGGGAACACCGTGGTGGGGCTGAGCGCGGGCGGTCCGGAGAACAGCGTCTGGTGGTCGTTGACCGGACGGCCGCACGCGAGCGGGTTCGTCGTCCACGTCTCACCGTTGTCGTCGCTGAACGAGAGGTTGGAGCACGCCACGTAGAGGTCGATGTTGAAGATGCGCCCGGTGGACTCGTCCACGTAGACGTACGGGTCGAGCGTGATCGGGTGGGTCTTCGTGCCTGCGGGGCTCCGCGGGGACGTGTTCTCCCACGTCCTGCCGTCGTCGGTGGAGCGAACGACGTCGACGCCGGTGATGCCGGACGCGGCCGTATAGAAGATGTCGCCCTTCTTGGTGATGCCGATGGTGGGTTCGATCGCGCGGTCGGCGACCTTGTAGATCCGCCCGTCGGGGGCGTTCGGGGCCTTCACGATCTTGCCGCCGGCGCGGTGCGCGACCGCGGCGCCACCCGATCCCTTCTGCCCGTTCTGCGGCGCCGCCTCGGCCGCGAGCTGGAGCAGCGCAGCGGCGAGCAGGGCGGGCAGCGCGAGCGCCACCGTCGGCCGCCGAGTCGACCGGGTGTCCCTCCCGCTACGCATGGTCGCCACCCTCCAGAGCTCGTCGTTCCCGGCCGCCCGCGCCGGCGTCGCCGCGGCGGGCCACGCTCTCTCGGACGGTTCGCCCCCTATGTCCGGTTCACCTGCCGTGCCCGCGCCGGGGGCTACCGCAGGCGCTTGATAACTTCGCATCATGACCCGGCCGCCCGTCGAGGGTCCGATCCGGATCGGCCTCCTCGGGCTCGGGGTGGTCGGAGGCGCCACGGCCTCGATCCTGCTCCGGGACGCAGACGAGCTCGCCCGCAGGACGGGAGTCGAGCTCCGCCTCGCCCGCGTCGCCGTCAGAACGCCGTCCCGGGCGCGCGCCGTCGACGTCCCCGAGGGGATCCTCACGACCGATCCACAGGAGGTCGTCGCCGACCCGGCGATCCACCTCGTGGTCGAGACGATCGGCGGGGTCGACCCGGCGCGCGAGCTCGTGCTCGCCGCGCTCGCGGCCGGCAAGCACGTCGTCACCGCGAACAAGGAGCTCGTCGCGGCGCACGGACGCGAGCTCCTGCGTGCGGCCGCGGCGACCGGTGCCGACGTCCTGTTCGAGGCGTCCGTCGGGGGCGGGATCCCGGTCGTGAGACCCATAAAGGAGTCGCTCGCCGGCGACCGGCTCGTGCGCGTGATGGGCATCGTCAACGGCACGACGAACTACATCCTCACGCGCATGAGCGAGCAGGGGATGTCGTTCGGCGAGGCGCTCGCCGAGGCGACCGACCTGGGATACGCGGAGGCGGATCCCACTGCCGACGTCGAGGGCTACGACGCGGCCTCGAAGCTCGCGATCCTCGCCTCGATCGCGTTCGGCGCCCGCGTGACGGCGGCGGACGTCCAGCGGCAGGGGATCACCGGCGTGACCGCCGAGGACGTCGCCGCCGCGCACGACCTCGGGTACGAGGTGAAGCTGCTGGCGGTCGCCGAGATAGAGGACGGGCAGGTCGCGGCGCGGGTCCACCCCGCGATGGTCCCGAAGACGCACCCGCTCGCCGCCGTGCGGGACGTCTTCAACGCGGTCTTCGTCGAGGGCGAGCAGGTGGGCGAGCTCATGCTTCTCGGGCGCGGCGCCGGAGGAGGTCCGACCGCTTCCGCGATCGTCGGCGACGTGGTCGAGATCGCGCGCGCTCTCGCGGTGGGGGCGCGCCCGCACGCGTGGACGTTCTTCGAGAGCGACGCGCGCATCCGTCCACCCGAGGAGGCGGCGGTCCGCTACTACGTCGTCCTGTCCGTCCTCGACCAGTCGGGCGTGCTCGCGTCCGTCGCCGGCGTGTTCGCGCGGCACGACGTGTCGATCGCGAGCGTGCGCCAGGAGGGTTCGGGGGACGAGGCGACGCTGGTGCTGATCACGCACACGTCGACCGAGGGCCGGCACCAGGCGACCTTCCGGGACCTCGCCCGGCTGGACTCTGTGAAGGACGTGCGCTCGACGATTCGCGTCGAAGGAGCCTACGAAAGATGACTTCGCCGCCGGCCGTGCAGGCGCGGAGGGGCATCATCCACCGGTACCGCGACCACCTCCCGGTGTCGGAGAAGACGCCCGTGGTGACGCTCGGCGAAGGAGGAACGCCGCTCGTCCACTCCGGGCGGCTGTCGGAGGAGACCGGGGCCGAGGTGTGGCTGAAGCACGAGGGCCTCAACCCCACCGGGTCGTTCAAGGACCGCGGCATGACGCTCGCGATCTCGAAGGCGGTCGAAGAGGGGTCGACGGCCGTCGTGTGCGCGTCGACGGGGAACACGAGCGCGTCGGCCGCGGCGTACGCGGCGCGCGCCGGGATGACGTGCGCGGTGCTGATCCCGAGCGGCAACGTCGCGCTCGGCAAGCTGGCGCAGGCGCTGGTGCACGGCGCGCGGGTGCTCGAGATCTCCGGCAACTTCGACCAGGCGCTGAAGCTCACGCGCGAGATGGCGAAGCGGTGGCCGGTCACTCTCGTGAACTCCGTGAACCCCTTCCGGATAGAAGGCCAGAAGACCGGCGCGTTCGAGATCGTCGAGGCGCTCGGGCGTGCGCCCGACCTCCACGTGATGCCGGTCGGCAACGCCGGGAACATCACCGCATACTGGCGGGGCTACCGCGAGGCCGCGGGGGCCGGCTGGTGCGACGGCTTGCCGCGCATGCACGGCTTCCAGGCCGAGGGCGCGAATCCGATCGTGAGGGGCCGCCCGGTCGAGGACCCCGTGACGATCGCGACCGCGATCCGGATCGGGAACCCGGCGTCGTGGGAGGGAGCGCGCGACGCGGCGGCCGCGTCGGGCGGTGCGATCGGCTCCGTCAGGGACAAGGAGATCCTCGAGGCGTACCGCGACCTCGCGCGCGACGGCATCTTCGTGGAGCTCGCGTCGGCGGCATCGGTCGCCGGCCTGCGTCAGATGGCGCGCCGCGGCGCGGTCGCGGCCGGCGCGATCGTCGCTTGCGTCCTCACCGGACACGGGTTGAAGGACCCCGACTGGGCGGTCGCCGGGGCCCCCATCCCCAAGAAGATCGCGCCGGAGATCGACCCCATTGCGGCGGAGCTCGATCTGGCATGATGCGCTCCGACCAGGGAGAGAAAGGGCTGAGCGGATGCCTGCTTCTGTGAAGGTTCGTGTCCCGGCCACCGTCGCGAACCTCGGCCCCGGGTACGACTCGCTGGGCGCGGCGATACGGATGCACCTCGAGATCGAGATCGAGCCGCGGCGAGACTCGATCGAGATGATCGTCGAAGGCGAGGGCTCCGAGCACCTGCCGACGGACGACACGAACCTCGTCCTCCGCTCTATGAACGCGTTCTTCGACCACGTCGGCCGGCGCCCCGCGGGGTTCTCCGTCCGCGTTCGCAACCCGATCCCGTTGCAAGCCGGCCTCGGGTCGTCGGCCGCGGCGATCGTCGGTGGCCTCTTCGCAGCGCGGGCGGTCACGGGCCGGACGGTGCCGCAGACCGAGATGATCCAGCTCGCGACGACGCTCGAAGGGCACGCCGACAACGTCATGCCCGCGCTGATCGGGGGCCTCGTCGTCTGCTACCGCGGCGGCGACGACGACGACATCCGCTACTTCCGGGTCGAGCCGAGCGACCGTCTCGTTCCGATCGTCGCGGTCCCGGCCGAGGGATTCCCCACCGCGGCCGCGCGCAAGGCGCTGCCGAGTAAGGTCGAGTTCGGCGACGCGCAGTTCACGGCGTCGCGCGCGGCCCTCCTCGTCGCGGCGATGTCGGCCGGCGCCGGCGCCGACGTCCTCGCCGACGCGATGAACGACCGGCTGCACGAGCCGCACCGCCTGAAGCTGATGCCGGAGACCGCTACCGTGTACCAGGAGGTCCAGGCAGCCGGGCTCCCGGTCGCGCTCGCGGGGGCCGGTCCCTCGCTCCTGATCGTCGTGCCGCGCCCCGAGTCCGCGACGAGGGCCGAGCAGGTCAGGCGCATCTGCAGGGAGCGTCGCTCGGGCTGGCGGGTCTTCGTGAGCGACTGGGAGCCTGAGGGGGCGAAGGCGCACCCCTGACGGCGCGGCCTACTCGGTGACCTCGAGCAGGCCGTCCATCCCGAAGTGGATGGTGCAGAAGTACCCGTAGACGCCCGGCTTCAGGTGCGACGTCTTCATGAGCGTGCTGCCGGGGCCCGCCACCGTCTCTGACTGGAACAGCGGTGCCTTGCTTCGCTTCTTCGTCTGCTTCGAGACGATCCGGTGGCTGTTCGCCACCGCCGCCGAGTCGAGGTTGTAGAAGCGGATGTCGGTCCCCTGGGCGACGGCGTACGGCTGGCCGAGGCAGTACGTGCCGGCGCAGAGCGCGGTGCCGGGGAAGAAGATCCCGTTCGAGACCGGGGTGCCGCCGGCGGCGAACAGCGGCGCTTCGGCGGCGCCCAGCGGGGGCAGCGCAGGAGCGGTCGCCCCGGGCGCCGCGTGGGCGGCCGGAAGGAGCGCCGTGGCAGCGGCTGCGACCAGAAGCGAGAGCTTGCGCACGATCCCTAGGTTAGGCGGCGGGGAGGCTAATCCTGCGGTCGGTCGTCGTGCCCCTGCCGCCCCGCAGGGCCGCGGTTCCCGAGGGCTCCGGACGCGCAGCGGGAGCACCTTCCTCCAGGCCGGGCCTCCCCCTCGGAGGCCGGGCCGCAGCGGCGCTCCCGGTGCGGCGTCGGTTCGGATCCGCTCGGTCCCGTCTATTCCCTCCGGGCCGGAGTCGTAACCTCCGTTCCGGAGCGATTCCGCGCGCCGTCGCGCAGGTCGATCGTCTCGCGGGTCCCGGCGCGACCTTCCGTCGCAGGACGGTCGGCGCGGTGCTCGTGCTCGTCGACCGTGCGGCGCTCGAGCTTCGTGTGCCAGCGAGAGCCCATCGACCCGCCGACGATCGCGCCGAGGAACATCGCGGCGAGCGCTCCGACGGCGAGACCCGCTCCCCACCTCAGCACCTCGCCGTCGGCAGGGAGCAGGCTGGAGTTGAAGGGCGTCCTCACGTCCTCGGTCGCGCCGATACCGGCGGCGATCGCTCCCACCGCGACCCCGACGACCAGCGCGAGGAGCGCGACCAGGGCTCCGTTGGCGGCGCCGGCTCCGCGGCTCATGCGCCCTGCGGCATACCCGCCCCACATGTAGGAGAGGAACTGCGCGGCGACGAGGCCGATCCCGGTCGCGATGCCCACTTCTGCCTGCTCGCCCGGGGTGAGGTTCTCGCTGAGGCCCAGGGCGACGAGGATCCCCGAGATCAGCGCGGTGAGGACGAACATCGCGCCGAACGCGACCACGACGCCGGTGAGGATCGCCCCGATGGAGACGCCGCCGCGAGCGGCGAACGAGAGCGGCCGGGCCGCCTCGCTGCGGGTCGTCGTGGGGGAGTCGTTTCTGTTGCGGCCAAGCATGGCGACCTCCGAAGGAGACGGTTCTCTGGTCACATAGGGTTACCCGCGGGGGACGGAGCGCAACCCTTCGAGGTTGTGCCGGCAGAGTCGTGTAAGCCTGGGCCCGGGCGCCCATCTACTTTCCGGAGGTTCGGCCGTGCGCTATCTCGCCGTCGTCGACGGAGAGCACTATCCGCCCGTCGTCGAGGCGGCGCTGAACGAGCTGGCGGCCGGGGGGCACGAGGTCGTCGCGGCCCTGCTGGTCGGGGGGCGTGAGAAGCTGCCGGCCGGCGGGATCGACGCCTACGGCGGCGTGCGCGTCGTGCCGGGCGAGGAGCCGCGCGCGGGGCTCGACCGGTTCCTGGCGGAAAACGAGGTAGACGCCGTAGTCGACCTGTCGGACGAGCCGGTCCTCGACTACCGCAGGCGTCACGCTCTCGCCGCGGTCGCGCTCTATAGAGGAGTCGCCTACGAGGGCGCCGACTTCAGGTTCACGCCGCCCCCGCGGCCGCGGCTTGCCACCAAGGCCTCGATCGCTCTCGTCGGGACCGGGAAGCGCACGGGCAAGACGGCGGTCGCGGGATTCACCGCCCGCGCGTTGACCGAGCTCGGGCGCCGGCCCGTCATCGTCGCCATGGGTCGCGGCGGGCCTCCGGAGCCGGAGGTGCTCCGCGGGGACGAGATGGCGCTGGAGCCGAAGGACCTCCTGGAGATGGCCGACTCCGGGAAGCACGCGGCCTCCGATTACGTTGAAGACGCGCTGCTGGGGCGCGTTCCCACCGTCGGATGCCGGCGCTGCGGGGGCGGCCTGGCGGGCGGTGTCGCGATATCGAACGTGCGCCAGGGTGTCGAGCTCGCCAACGACCTGCCGGGTGACCTCGTCCTGCTGGAAGGATCCGGCTCCTCGATCCCCCCGTGCCACGCCGACGCAAGCGTTCTCGTCGTCCCGTCGGCGATCCCGGAGGAGTACCTCAGCGGCTACATGGGGCCGTTCAGGTTGTTGCTTGCCGACTTCGTGGTCGTTACTATGTGCGAAGAGCCGTTCGGTTCTCCCTCTCAGGTCTCCCGCACAACCTCCCTCGTTCGAGAGTCGTTCCGCTCGAACGGGAAGTCCGGACAGGGCTCGGCGGGACCCAAGCACGAGATCGAGCTGGTTCGAACCGTCTTCCGTCCCGCTCCAACTCGCCCGGTCGAGGGAGCAGAGGTGGTCGTCGCGACTACGGCCCCCGAAGCAGCGGGGGAATCGATCAAGCGTCATCTCGAGCAGGAGCACGGTTGCAGGGTGGCCGGTATCAGCCATTCGCTGTCCGACCGGGGCAGGCTGAAAGAGGAGTTGCGCCAGGCCGGGAAGGCCGATGTCCTTTTATGCGAGATCAAGGCGGCCGGAGTCGACGTCGCCACCAGGGAAGCCCTCGCGTCCGGGATGAACGTCGTCTACATGGACAACGTCCCGGTCCCGGTCGACGGGGGCGACCTGAAGGCGATGCTCGAGCGGGCGGCCGCTCTCGCCGAGGAGAGGTACGGAAAAGAGGCTCGTGAGCGAGAAGCGACGTAAGCACATCTTCATCACCGAGAGCGAGCGCGGCCTGCCGTATTCCAAGGGCCTGAGAGCCTCTTCGCTCATGGCGACCGGCCTCGGGCCCGGTCGCGCGTACGCGGTCGCGAACAAGGTCGAGGAGGAGCTGCGCGAGTCGGGCGCGCCGTACGTCACCGAGGAGACGCTGAGGGAGCTTACGGTGCAGGTCCTGCGGCGAGAAGCCGGCGAGACCTACGCGCAGGCGTTCGTGAAATGGCAGTCGGTGGCCGAGCTGGACATCCCGCTGATCATCCTGCTCGGCGGCGCGACCGGCGTCGGGAAGTCCACGATCGCGACGCAGCTCGCGAGCCGCCTGGGCATCACGCGCGTCGTCTCCACGGACGCGGTCCGCGAGGTGCTTCGCAGCGCGCTCACCGAGGAGATGTTCCCCACCCTCTACGCGTCGTCGTTCGAGGCCGACAACGCCGTGCGCCAGCCGATCCCGCATTCCGGCGACAAGCTGATCATCGGGTTCCGCGAGCAGGCGGCCGCGGTGGCCGTCGGCGCGCAGGCGCTGATCGACCGCGCGATCCAGGAGGGCACCGACATGATCCTCGAGGGCGCCCACCTCGTCCCGGGGTTCCTGCAGAGCGTCGAGAGCGACAAGGCGATCATCGTCCCGCTGCTGATCACGATCGACGACGAGGACCTCCACCGCAGTCACTTCTTCCGGCGCGGCCGCGACTCGAGCGGGCGCGGGGGGCAGCGGTACCTCAACGCGTTCAAGAAGATCCGCCGGCTGCAGAAGTACATGGCTTCCTCGGCGCTCATGCGCGGCGTCCCGATGGTGTCGCACTACGACCTCGACGCGACGTTGTCCGAGGTGATCGACCACGTGATCAACAAGGCGCTCGACTCGGTCGAGAAGGGCGTCGCGGTCGGCGGCACGGACGAGAAGCTGATCGAGAAGGCGGTCGAGGCCGTGGGGCGGACGAAGCCGCAGGAGCACGTGGACGTCGACGAAGGAGGCGCGCGTGAAGTTGTTCCTTGACACCGCGAACCTGGACGAGATCCGGGAGGGCGTGAGGTGGGGCGTCCTGCGCGGTGTGACGACGAACCCCAGCCTGATCGCGAAGGAGAGGAAGGGGTTCCTTCCGCTCGTGCGCGAGATCCTCTCGCTCGTCGACGGCGACGTCTCGATCGAGACCGCGTCCGACGACACCGACGTTCTCGTGCGCCAGGGTCACGAGATCGCCAAGATGGCCGACAACGCGGTCGTGAAGGTCGCGCTGACGCCCAACGGCCTGGCCGCGACGCGGCAGCTGGCGGACGACGGCATCAAGGTGAACGTGACGCTGGCGTTCACGCCGGCTCAGGCGATCCTCGCCGCGGAGGCGGGGGCTTACATCGTGAGCCCGTTTGTGGGTAGGCTTGACGATGTCGCCACGGACGGCCTCCGGCTGATCTCCGACATCTGCGAGATATTCGGCGTCCAGGGCTACGACACCCAGGTGCTTGCGGCGAGCTTGAGGCACCCCATCCACGTGACCGAGGCGGCGCGCCTCGGAGCCGACATAGCGACGATGCCCTTCAAGGTCTTCGAGACACTCGTGAGGCATCCGTTGACAGATGCGGGATTCAAACGATTCACCGACGACTGGGAGCAGGCGAAACCCGATCTGGGCGAGCTTCCTCCCTCGATGCAAGAGGGGTAGGACGAAAAAGTGGCAGAGACAGTGGACCGTTCGGTCCTCGAGGCCAAGGCGGTCTCGGAGCTGAAGCAGATTGCCAAGTCGATGGACCTGAAGGTCGCGGGTCTGAAGAAGGCCGAGATCGTCGACCGGATCGCGGGAACCTCCCGCAACGGCGGGGCCTCGGCCCCCGAGAACGCGCCCCAGCGCAAGCCGCGGGAGAAGGCGCCCGCCGCGCCTCCGTCAGCGTCCGGGCAGCCGGGCCGCTCTCCGGCGGCGGCATCGCCGGACCCGGCCACGCCGCCGCAAGCCGCGCCCGCCGCGGATCCGCCGGCCCAGACGCCGGCCGCGGTGCGCGACGACGGCGCGGTCGACGAGCGCGACCGGCGTCCGGACGAGCAGGGCTGGCGTCGCCGGCCGCAGGGCCGTGAGAACCGATCGCGCCCGCGCGAGAAGGCCGAGCCGCGTGACGGGCGCGGGGACCGCGACAACCGCGGGCGGCGCAGGCGCCGCGGCCGCGGCGGCGGTGGCCAGGTCCCGCACTACATGCGCGACGAGCGCTGGGAGGACCTCGAGGCCGAGGACGACCCGAACGCCGAGGTGCGGACCGGCATCCTCGACCTGCTCCCGGAGGGCTACGGCTTCCTGCGGACGAGCGGCTACCTGCCGGGCGACAAGGACGTGTACGTCTCGGTCTCGCAGGTCCGCCGGTTCCACCTGAGAAAGGGCGACGAGGTCCAGGGGTCGGTCCGCTCGCCGAAGGAGTCCGAGAAGTACCAGGCGCTGCTGAAGATCCACACGATCAACGGCCTTCCGCCGGAGGAGGTCCAGCACCGCGTCCGTTTCGCCGATCTCACGCCGCTCTACCCGGAGGAGCGCCTGACTCTCGAGCAGCCCGACAACCCGCGATCGATCACGCCGCGGATCGTCGACCTGATCGCGCCGATCGGCAAGGGGCAGCGCGGCATGATCGTGAGCCCGCCGAAGGCCGGAAAGACGACCGTAATGAAGGAGATCGCGAACGCGGTCCGCGCGAACAACCCCGAGACGCACCTGATCGTGCTGCTCGTCGACGAGCGGCCCGAAGAGGTCACGGACATGCAGCGGTCGGTGGACGGCGAGGTCGTCTACTCGACGTTCGACCGCCCGTCCGACGACCACATCCAGGTCACCGAGCTGACGCTCGAGCGCGCGAAGCGCCTCGTCGAGATGGGCCGTGACGTCCTGATCCTGCTCGACGGGATCACCCGCCTCTCGCGTGCGTACAACCTCGCCACGCCGGCGAGCGGCCGCATCCTCAGCGGCGGCGTCGACTCGACCGCGCTCTATCCGCCGAAGAAGTTCTTCGGGGCGGCGCGGAACATCGAGCACGGCGGCTCGCTCACGATCCTCGCGACGGCGCTCGTCGAGACGGGGTCGCGGATGGACGAGGTCATCTTCGAGGAGTTCAAGGGCACCGGCAACTGGGAGCTGAAGCTCGACCGGCGGATGTCCGAGAAGCGGATCTTCCCGGCCATCGACATCCAGGCGTCGGGCACGCGCAAGGAGGAGCTGCTGCTGACGCCAGAGGAGCTGCAGCTGGTGTGGCGGCTTCGCCGGGTGCTGCACGCGCTCGCCGACGGCGGTGCGCTCGAGCTCCTGATCGACAAGATGAAGGCGACTCAGGGGAACGCGCAGTTCCTGCGGGAGATCGCGAAGGCCCCGGTCAAGGGGGAATAGTTGTTCCTCGGCCTGGGTTTGCCGCAATGGCTGCTTATCATCGGCCTGGTCGGAGGGTTGCTGCTCACGTTCAAGGTGATGGCCCGGGCCTCGGTCGCGTACGAGCGGGCGCGGCAGCGGCGCGAGGGGCTCGAGGCAGCCGGTCACGCACGGCAAGAGACACGAGAGGACGAGCAATGAAGCAGGGGATCCACCCGGACTACGTCGAGACGAAGGTCACCTGCTCGTGCGGGAACACCTTCACGACACGCTCCGTGAAGCCGGAGCTGCACGTCGAGCTCTGCAACCAGTGTCATCCCTTCTACACGGGCAAGCAGAAGCTCGTCGACACCGGGGGCCGCGTCGAGAGGTTCCAGAAGAAGTACGCGAGCCGCGCGAAGGCTCGGGCACCCGAGGGGGCCGAGGGCGAGCCCGCGACGGCGGACGCGACCGCAACGCCCGGCTCCAGCGAATAGCCCCGGCGCGCTCCGCTGCGGCAGGAGTTGCGATTTCCGCAACTCACGCCGCACGGGCCTACCGAAGGATCACTAGACTCACCGGATGAGCGATCAGACCCCGGCCACGAGGCCTTCGATCGGCGGCCAGGCCGTGCTCGAAGGCGTGATGATGCGGGGGCCGGCGTCGTGGTCCGTCGCGTGCCGGAAGCCGGACGAGTCGATCGCAGTCGAGAAGCACCCACTCCCGGGCATCGCGGAGCGCCATCCGTGGCTGAAGTGGCCGCTCGCGCGCGGGTGCCTCGTCCTGGGCGAGTCGCTCGCGATCGGGATCAAGGCCCTGATGATCTCGGCGAACCACGCGCTCGACGAAGAGGAGGAGGTCTCCGAGAAGACCCTCGGCTGGACCCTCGGCACGGCGATGGTCCTCTTCTCGGCGATCTTCATCGCATTGCCGGTCCTCGGCACCAGGGCGATCGAAGGCCTGGTGGGCAACCTGGCCGAGGAACGGCCGCTCGTCGCGAACCTCATCGAGGGCGGGATCCGGCTGGGGATGTTCGTCGGGTACCTGCTTTTGATCGGGCTGATGAAGGACGTCCGCCGCGTCTTCCAGTACCACGGGGCCGAGCACAAGACGATCTACGCGTACGAGAACGGCGACCCGCTCGACCCGCAGCTGATCGACGAGAAGTACTCGACCCTCCACGTCCGCTGCGGGACGAACTTCCTGTTCATCGTGCTCTTCTTGACGATCATCGCCCACTTCGTCATCGACGTCTTCTTCGCCGACCTCGGGCTGCTCCCCCGCATCGCGATCCGCATCGCGGCGATCCCCGTCCTCGCGGGGATCTCTTACGAGGCGATAAAGCTCGCGTCGAAGAACGAGAGGTCGCTGTTCTTCCGGATCTCGATGCTCCCCGGTCTGGCGCTGCAGAGGATCACGACCAAGCCGCCGTCGCTGGACCAGATCGAGGTCGCGATCGCGGCGATGGAGGCCGTGGCGGCCGACGTCGACGCACCGAAGGGGGCCGACGTCCCCGACTCGCCGGTCGCCTAGGTCGTCCTCGTTCGAGGAGCACCGCGCGGGGACGCTTTCGTCACGCGCCGGATGCGAGATCCTGACCTCGTGGGAAGAGTGGGGGTAGGTCGCCCGGCTACGGTGGGACGGCGCCGGCTCCGATGCGAGGGGGCCGCGGTCGTCGTCGCGACGGCGCTCTTTTCCCTCGCCGGCTGCAGCCCGGCCGACGAGACCCTCGATCCTTCGCCCCGCCCGCCCGCCGCCACGGCCGTCCCAGCAACGCCCTCACCCTCGCCGTCCGCCTCCACCGCGCCGGGGCTGGAGGCCCTGTTCGAGCCCGTCAGAGGGTTCCGCTTCGACCCGGTGTCGGCGACGCTGCAGAAAGGGCTGGAGCAGAGGCTTCGTCCGGTGTTCGGAGGCCTCGAAGACGTGCAGATCGCCGTGAGAGCCGTGGTGACGCCCGACGGCGCTTCCGTTCCCGTACGCCTGGCCGCCGTCTCTTACGAGCTCCCGGAAGGGGCGACGATCGAGCAGTTCGCCTACGAGCTGGGGCGCGAGTTCCTCGGGTCGAACCCGCAGAATTCCAGGGGGACGCTCGGCGGGAACGGCATCTACATGCACGAGCCCGGCGAGAGCACCGAGAGCGTCGCCTTCTTCGTATCCGAAGGCGTCTTCATCTACGCGTTCGGAGCGACCGTCGAGGCTCCCACCGAGATCGTCTCGCGGCGCGTGTTCCGGGCCGCGTGCGGCCGCATCGACTGCGAAGTTTGAGCGCGGCCTCGGGGGCCGCTACAGGATCACCGGGAGGATCCCGACGCCCCGCACGATCAGGTAGCGCTGCGGGGTCCACATCGGGGTCCCGTCACTGCTCTTCAGCGCCGTGAGCGTCAGCGTCCGCGTCCGCTGCCCTGCCCGGGTCTCCTCGGGGCCCAGCTCGACCAGACCGAACCCCGAGCCCTTGGCCTGCCGCAGGAGCACGTCCGGATCGATCTCGTCGCTGAAGCGATTCTGCTCGGTGCCGGAGGAGACGAACTCGACGATCCTCGGGACGCTCGGGTCGAGGCTCTTCTGCGGGTACTCGTGCAGCCGGTGGCCGTGGGCGTCCCCCGACACGATCAGGACCGGCGCCCCGACCGAGTCGAAGAAGTCCATGAGCTCGCTCCACTCGTCGGCGAAGTTCCTCCGCCACGACGCGGGGCTGTGGTCGGAGCCGAACGCCTGCGGCGACGCGACGACGAGCAGCCCGGCGTCGTCGTCGGCGGCCCTCTGCATCTCGTCGAACAGCCACTGCTTCTGCGCGGCCCCCAGCTTCGAGCGACGCTCCGGCTCGACCTTCTTCCCCGTCGAGTAACGGCGTGCGTCGATTACGAACACCGCGACGTCGCCGTACCGGAACGTGAAGTACGCGGTGCGGGGATTCGCGGTGAGCTCGTCGTGGGCACGGATCGTGAACCGTCTCAGCGTGTGCGCGTCCGCGAGGTTCGTCCCGTAGTCCGCGTCGTCCTGCGACAGCGCGATCGGGACCGAGCGAGTGAGCGCGGCGAACCCGGGGTCCATCATCATCCGCACCCAGTGGTCCTGGTACGTATCCGGCGCATGCGCGATCACGCGGTGCGGGACGTAGCCGAAGTCGCCCTGGTGGAGGTAGAAGTCCGGGAGCTGCAGCCGTGCGTGCTCGAACGACCGTCGCGGCGACGGCTGCCAGCGCGTGCACGAGCCGAACGCGAAGCGGACAGGCAGCCCGGAGTCGGGAGGCATGCGGAAGCTGGACGGGGGACCGTAGACGCGGACGTTGCGCCGCTCCGCCCAGGCCCTCCAGTGGACGACCGACGCCGGCTTGAACCCGGCGAGGTCGAGCTTCGTCGCGGCGGTCTGCGCGCGGTCCGAGCTGTGGCCGGCGCCGGCGCGCCGGACGTCCTGCGTGAACGTCGCGTCGGTCCCGTACTCGAAGCCGATCCGCGCGGGGACCGCCGACTTCGCCACCACCTTCGAGCGGGCGTCCTGCACCGGCCCCGCCATCGAGTAAGTGATCGAGGGGGCGGTGTACGACCGGCGGTCCTGGGACCACGCGACGACGTCGCTGACGCGCAGCGCCGCGCCGCGGCCGTCGACCGCGTGCTCCGCGAACATCCCGAAGGGCCCTGCATCCGTGAGCGCGCCCGGCGACGCGTCGGTGACGTCGACGTTCCAGCGCGCCGGCTCCGGCTCGGTCACCGGCCACGCCTTGACCTTCAGCCGGACGGGTCCCGAGCCGCGGATGTGGAAGCGGATCCGGTACCTCCGGTTCGCCTCGACGTACAGGGGCTTGCGAGCGAGGACCTTCTCGTCGTGGTGGCCACAGCGCGTCAGGCGGAGGTGATTGCCGGGACCTACGTGGGCGGCGTAGTAATCGGCGTACCCGCGGGCGCGCGTCACGAGCCCGAAGCGCGCGGACGCGTTGGACATCGAGATCGTCGCGCGGAGGTCGACGTTCGCGACGTCGTGGTCCAGCACGAGGATGGGGTTGGGCCGGTAGTACACCGAGTTCTCCGTCGGCGGCAGACGGTAGATGCCCCTGCGCTCCGACACGACCCAGCGCCGGCCGTACCTCTGGTTGAACCAGGGCCAGCCCCAGCCGGCCGCGTCGCGGCGCCGGAAACGGTCGCGGAACAACCACTTCGGCTCTGGCTTCTTGCTCCTGCGCCGGCGGGCGAGGGCGGGCACGGCGCGGGCCGCAACGGCGGCTCCCGCCGCGGCCACGCCTCCGATGAACGTGCGTCTCGTGGTGCCCATCTGCGTTTCCCTCGGTCGCTTCCGGCCAATGACTACTACAGGAAGGCCGCAAAGGGCCAGGTGTATCCTGAGAAGACCGACCCGGCATCCCCATCCGGCCGCTCGCGGCCCATTTTTCGGGGGCCGAAGATAGCCCAATCGACCCCGGGGCCGGACCGCAGGACCCCGGGCGACGGAGAGCGACGAAGGATCGCCTGGGCGATCCTCCAAGAAGACGAAGGATCGCTGGGCGATCCTCCAAGAACGACGAGGATCGCCTGGGCGATCCTCCAAGGAATGGACGGCGAGATGCAGCTGCCTGAAGACAGGCTGAACGCGATGGAGACGCGCTTCCAGGAGGTCGAGCGTCTGCTCGCCGCCCCGGCTCTCCGTCCGGAGGAGATGCGGACCCTCGGGAAGGAGCATGCGGAGCTGCGCCCGACCGTCGACGCATGGCGCCGCTATCGCGAGGCGTCCGACGACATCGAGCAGGCGAAGGAGCTGCTGTCGGGGGCCGCGCCGGACGAGCGAAGCTACCTCGAGGAGGAGATCGCCACGCAGAGCCAGGCGCGCGACGCGCTCGCCGAGGAGATCGCCGCCGCGCTCGTGCCGAAGGATCCGAACGACGACAAGGACGTGATCGTCGAGATCCGTGCGGGGGCCGGGGGCGACGAGGCCGGTCTCTTCGCCGCCGACCTCTACCGGATGTACGCCCGCCACGCGGAGCGGAACCGGTGGAAGACCGAGGTCCTGAACTCGAACGAGACCGGCGTGAATGGCTTCAAGGAGATCACCTTCGCGGTCAAGGGCAAGGGGGCGTACTCGCGCCTCAAGCACGAGGCGGGGGTCCATCGCGTGCAGCGCGTGCCGGTGACGGAGTCGAGCGGGCGTATCCATACCTCGGCGGTGGGGGTGCTCGTCCTTCCCGAGGCGGAGGAGGTCGACGTCCAGATCGACCCGAGCGACCTGAAGATCGACGTGTACAGGTCGAGCGGGCCCGGGGGGCAGTCGGTGAACACGACCGACTCCGCCGTGAGGATCAAGCACCTTCCCACCGGCGTAGAGGTCGCCTGCCAGGACGAGAAGTCGCAGCTCCAGAACAAGGCCAAGGCGATGAGGATCCTGCGGGCGCGGCTGCTGCAGGCCAAGCAGGAAGCGCAGCAGCGCGCGATGGCGGAGGAGCGCAAGTCGCAGGTGCGGACGGCCGACCGCTCCGAGCGGATCAGGACCTACAACTTCCCCGACAACCGCGTGACCGACCACCGGATCGGCTACACGGCCCATCGCCTCGGCGAGATCCTCGAGGGGGACCTCGACGACATGATCGACGCGCTGGCGAGGAGCGACCGGGCGGAGTCGCTGGGAGACGAGGGATCCTGAGCCTCCGGGACATCCGGGCCGAGCTCGCCGCGGCAGGCATCGAGTCGCCCGACGCAGAGGCGAGGTGGATCCGCCGGGCCGCGGGGGGCCGCGACGTCGGCGCGTTGATCCGCAGGCGGGCCGCGGGCGAGCCGCTCCAGTACGTCCTCGGCACGGCGGCGTTCCGGCGGCTCGAGCTCCGGGTGGGGCCGGGAGTCTTCATCCCGCGTCCCGAGACGGAGCTGGTCGCGGAGCGGGCGATGGAGCTTCTGCCGCCTCGCGGGATTCTCGTGGACCTGTGCACCGGGTCCGGAGCGATCGCGCTGTCCGTCGCGGACGAGCGGCGCGACGCGCGCGTGATCGCCACGGAGGTGGCACCGGCGGCTGTGCGGTGGGCGACCGAGAACCGGCGCGCGTCCGGGCTACGCGTCGAGCTTCTCGTGGGCGACCTGTTCGAGCCTCTTCCGCCCGACCTTGTGGGTGCCGTCGACGTCGTGGTCTCGAATCCGCCTTACGTCGACGAGACGGAGCGCGAGCTGTTGCCGCGCGAAGTGGTGGACCACGAGCCTCCGGACGCGTTGTTCGCCCCCGGATCGGGAACGTCGGTCATTCGGCGCATCGTCGGGTCGGCTCCGGAGTGGCTCCGGCCGGGGGGATGGGTCCTCCTCGAGATCGGGGAGACGCAGGGGGCCGCGGCAACCGGGCTGCTCTCCGCCCGCGGCTTCCGCGACGTCGACGTGCGCAAGGACCTGAACGGCAGGGACAGGATCGCCGAAGGTCGATGGACCTCGCAGACGTAGCAGCCGCAATCCGGGACGGGGACGTCGCGATCCTGCCGACGGATACCGTGTACGGAGTAGGAGCCCTTCCCGTGAGGGCTCGCCGCGTCTTCGAGCTCAAGAGACGACCCATCGAGAAGGCACTGCCCGTCCTGGGCTCCGACGTCGCTCGGCTCCTCGGGGTGGCGGAGCTCGACGACGTCGCCTTGTCGCTCGCGCAGAAGGCATGGCCGGGGCCGCTCACGGTGGTGGTCCCGCGCGCGAGCGACTTCACCGCCGATCTCGGCGGCACCGATCCGAGCACCGTCGCCGTTCGCATCCCGGACCACGAGCTGACGCTCGAGCTGCTGCGCCTGACGGGCCCGCTGGCGGTCACCAGCGCGAACATCTCGGGTGAGCCGCCGGCGAAGACGTGCGCGGCCGCGCGCGACCTGTGGCCGGGAACGGTATGCCTCGACGGCGGGATTTGCGACGGCCGGCCGTCGACGGTCGTTAGCCTCGTCGGGGAGCCGCGGGTCCTGCGGGAGGGAGAGCTTCCCGTCGAGCAGGTGCTCGAGTGGCTCAGGGACCTTCGTACAGGGTCCTGAACTTCTCCCCGACGTAGTCCAGGAACGGCCGCGCCCCGAGCGGGCCCCCGAGAACCTCCTCGCCCAGCTCCTTCGCCGGTTTCAGGTATGCCTGCGAGTGGATCTTCTCGCGCATCCACTGCAGCAGCCGCGAGGCGTCGCCGCGGCGGAGGTTCGAATCGAGATCGGGCAGGTCTCGACGCGCCCGCGCGTAGAACGCCGCCGCGTAGAGGTTTCCCAGCGTGTAGGTCGGGAAGTAGCCGAGCGCGCCGATCGACCAGTGCATGTCCTGCAGGATGCCGTCCGCATGTCTCTCCGGACGGATGCCGAGGTGCTTCTCCATCCCCGAGTCCCACGCGTCAGGGAGGTCCGCGACCGCAAGCTCGTCCCGGAAGAGCGCGAGCTCGATCTCGAACCGGAGCGCGACGTGGAGGTTGTAGGTGAGCTCGTCGGCGGTCACGCGGATCAGCGTCCGCCGCGGGTGGTTCGCGCCCGTGTAGAACTCGTCCGGCGTGATCATGCCGAGCTCTTCGGGGAAGTGCTCCTTCAGGTGGGGGAGCATGAACTCCGTGAACGGACGGCTGCGCCCGACCTGGTTCTCCCACATGCGCGACTGCGACTCGTGGAGGCCCAGAGACGGTGCGTGCCCCGCCGGAAGTCCCGCGAGGGTCTCGGGAATGCCCTGCTCGTAGAGCGCGTGTCCGGTCTCGTGGATCGTGGCGAAGATCGACATCGTCAGGTCCCGCGGGTCGGCCTTCGTCGTCTGGCGCACGTCCCCCGGCGCGATCTGCGCGGTGAACGGGTGCGGCGACGTGTCGAGGCGTCCGCCGTGCGTGTCGAAGCCGAGCTTGACGACCAGCCACTGCGAGAACGCCTCCTGCTTGGCGGGGTCGTACGTCCGCGTGAGGAACTCCGGCATGTCGGGGGCCGCGGCGACGACCTCCTCGACGAGCGGCCGCAGACCGTTCGTCAGCTCCGCGAACATCGCCTCGACCTCGGCCGTCGTCATGTCGGGCTCGTAGGTGTCGAGCAGCGCGTCGTACCGTTCACCCTCCCACCCCAGCGCGTCGGCCTGCTCCTTCTTCAGCGCGACCATCCGCTCGAGGTGCGGGCGCAGGATCGAGAAGTCCGACGCGGGCTTCGCCTCCGTCCACGCCTGGTACGCGAGGCCCTCCAGCTCGGCCAGCGCCTTCACGAGCTCCGGCGGGACCTTCGTCGCCCTCTCGTAGTCGCGCGCGAGCACGCGTACGTGCGCCCGCGTCTCGTGGTCGAGCGTCGTGTCGTCGCGGAGCTCGGCAAGCGCTTCGCCCATCTCGGGCGCCGTCATACGTTCGTGGAGGAGCCCCTCGAGCGTCGCGATCGCGCGTGCCCGGGAGGCCCCGCCGGCCGGCGGCATGATCACGGCCTGGTCCCAATGCAGAAGCCGCAGCGCGGCGGAGACGTCGGCGATCTCGTGGAGCCGGGGCAGCAGCGATTCCCACCGGGTGCTCACGACTCCACCGTATCCTGTCAAAGTCACCGCCTATGAAGATCGTGTTCGTATGCACCGGCAACATCTGCCGGTCTCCGATGGCCGAGGCGATGCTGCGCCACGAGCTGGCGGCGAGGGGCTGCGCCGACGTAGAGGTGTCGAGCTGCGGGACGTGGGGGCTCGCCGACCAGCCCGCGACGGCGGACGCGGTGAGCACGTTGGGCGGGCGCGGCATCGACCTCGCCTCGCACCGGTCGCGAGGGCTCGACGTCGCGGAGATCGAGTCCGCCGACCTCGTGGTCGCGATGACGAGCGTGCACGTGCGGGAGATCGCACGCGCGGTGCCCGATGCTCTCCCGAAGGTGCGGCTGATGAAGGAGCTGGTCGAGCTCGACCCGGCGCGGGATGCCGGCGTTCCCGGGCTCCTCGCGGCGACGAGACCGCCGTCGCGGCGAGGTCTCGACGTCGACGACCCGATGGGGCTCCCGGCGCGCGCCTACGACCGGGCGGCGGGGGAGATAGAGGCGGGGGTGAAGGTGCTGGCCGGGGTCCTCTGCCCGCAGGGATGACTCGACTCCTCTTTTGCGCGGAATCCGAATCGGCGTTTTAGAGAGGGCAGTACCGTCCGCTTATGTCCCCGGATCGTCCCGCGCGCGAGGTCGGACGAACGGTGATGGCCCTGATCGTCGTCGTGGAGGTAGTTGTCCTGGCGATCAATTTGGGGCTTCTACAGGGGTCTCCGGGGTCCTCCGCCCCCGGAGCGCGAGCAATAGCCGGACCCCCGGCGGGGCGGTCTTCTAGGATGCCTACGTGAGGATCGCCCTGGGTGCCGACCATGCCGGCTACGCGCTGAAGGCGGCCGTCGCCCAGCGGCTGAAGGAGCTGGGACACGAGGTCGTCGATCTCGGCACCGACTCCGAGGAGCCGGCGGACTACCCCCGCTTCTGCGCCGCCGTCGGGCGGGAGGTCGCCGGGGGACGCGCGGACCGCGGCGTGGTCATGGGCGGCAGCGGCCAGGGCGAGGCGATCGCCGCCAACAAGGTGCACGGGGTGCGCGCCGCGCTCTGCCTCGACGAGTACACCGCCCGCATGGCGCGCGAGCACAACGACGCGAACGTGCTCGCGCTCGGCGGCCGCATCGTCGCGACCGAGACGGCGTTCCGGATACTCGAACTGTTCCTGACGACGCCCTTCGAGGGTGGAAGGCACGTGCCGCGCGTCGAGCAGATCGCGGCCATCGAGCAAGAGGAGTGTGGCGCGTGAGCAACCCGGGTTGGGCGGACTGGGCGGCGGTCGAGAAGGTGGATCCCGAGGCGGCCGAGGCGATCCTCGCGGAGGTCCGCCGCGAGAACACGAAGATCGAGCTGATCGCGTCGGAGAACTTCTCGTCGACGGCGGTCCTCGCGGCGCTCGGGACCCCCCTCACGAACAAGTACGCCGAGGGCTATCCCGGCCGCCGCTACTACGGCGGCTGCGAGCACGTCGACGTCGTCGAGACCCTCGCGATCGACCGGGCGAAGGCGCTGTTCGGCGCCGAGCACGTCAACGTCCAGCCGCACGCGGGCGCTCAGGCGAACGTCGCCGCGTACTTCGCGTTCATGGAGCCGGGCGACACGCTCCTCGGGATGTCGCTGGCGCACGGCGGCCACCTCACGCACGGGTTCCCGGTGAGCTTCTCCGGCAAGGTCTTCCGTGCGGTCTCCTACGGCGTCGAGGAGGACACCGAGCTGATCGACTACGACAAGGTGCGAGAGATCGCGGTGCGGGAGCAGCCGAAGCTGATCGTCGCCGGCGCCTCGGCTTACTCCCGCATCTGGGACTTCGAGGCGTTCCGCTCGATCGCCGACGAGGTCGGCGCGACGTTCCTCGTCGACGCCGCTCACTTCATCGGGCTCGTCGCCGGCGGCGCGCATCCGAACCCGGTGCCGCACGCGGACGTCGTCACGTGCACGACGCACAAGACCCTCCGGGGGCCGCGCGGGGCGATGATCATGTGCAAGGAGGAGCTCGCTTCCGCGATCGACAAGTCCGTGTTCCCCGCATGGCAGGGCGGTCCGCTGATGCACTCGATCGCGGCGAAGGCGGTCGCGCTCGCCGAGGCCGCCACCGACGAGTTCCAGGCATACGCCCACCAGACGGTGCGCAACGCCCGCGCGATGGCGGCAGCGCTCGCCGAGGAGGGGCTGCGGATCGTCTCGGGCGGGACGGACAACCACCTGATGCTGGTGGACCTGCGACCGATCGGCATCACGGGCCGCGACGCGGAGACCCGGCTCGACGCAGTCGGGATAACCGTCAACAAGAACGCGATCCCGTACGACCCCGAAAAGCCGTTCATAGCGTCGGGGATCAGGATCGGGACGCCGGCGGCGACGACGACGGGGATGAAGGAGGACGAGATCGTCGAGGTCGCGCGCTTGATCGCGAGGGTGCTGACGTCGGACGACGAGGCGACGGCCCGAGAGGTCGCCGCCCGGGTACGCGAGCTGACCGAACGCTTCCGCCCCTATCCCGACGTAGCCTGACGGCATGGCTCCCTACCTCCTGGTCGGCCTCGTCGCGTTCGCCGTCGCGTTCGCGACCACCCCGCTGGTGCGGATGGCGGCCGTGCGGTTCAACGCGATCGACCAGCCCAACGACCGCAAGGTCCACGCGCACCCGACGCCGACGCTCGGGGGGTTCGCTCTGTTCGCCGGGCTCCTGGCCGGAGGGGCCGTCGCGAGCCGCATGCCGGAGTTCGAGGGCGTCTTCACGTCCTCGCTCGAGGCGTGGGGGATCCTCGCCGGCGCCGTGATCATCTTCCTGCTGGGGGTCGTGGACGACCTCAGGGACCTGCCGGCCCCCGTGAAGCTCGCGGGGCAGGTGTTCGCCTCGGGGATCCTGTTCCTGTCCGGCGTGAAGATGCAGTACGTCCTGTTCCCGGGCGGCGACGCGTACAACCTCTCCGACGACGTGTCGGTGCTCGTGACGGTCCTGTGGCTGGTCACGATGATCAACGCCGTCAACCTCGTCGACGGCCTCGACGGCCTCGCCGCCGGGATCGTCGCGATCGCGGCGGCCTCGTTCTTCGTCTACACGTTCCAGATCGGCCAGCAGGGCCTGTACGGGAGCGTCCCGACGGCGCCCCTCGTGGCGATGGTCATCGTCGGGATCGCGCTGGGTTTCCTGCGCCACAACTTCCACCCGGCCAGGATCTTCATGGGTGATTCCGGCAGCATGCTCCTCGGCCTCGTCTTGGGCGCGGCCACGGTCGCGGGCATCGGGAACCTCCCACAGATCGACGTGCAGCCGTCGAGCTCCGAGGTCTTCCTGGCGTACTTCCCGCTCGCGATCCCGTTGATGGTCATCGCGCTACCGATCCTCGACGCCCTGCTCGCGATCGTCCGCCGCGCCCGCCGCAGGCGCAGCGTGTTCCACGCCGACAAGGAGCACCTGCACCATCGCCTGATGGACCTCGGCCACGGCCACCGCCAGGCAGTCCTCGTGATGTACCTGTGGTCGGCGCTCGCCGCGGGGGCCGCGCTCGCGTTCAGGTTCCTCGAGCGAGGCGACGTGATCTTCGGGCTGCCGATCGCAGTGGGCGCGATCGTGCTCTATACGCTCTTCCCGGTGCTGACGAAGGCCGTCCAGGATCGCCTCGGCTGACCGCGGCCCATGCGGCGATCTCCGTGCCGGGGGGAGCCGACCGGGGCCTCCTCGCGCCGTGGAAGGTCGTGCGCGACGGACCGCCTCCGCGGGGGTGATGGTTCCGCGCGGAGATCGGCCCATCCGATCCGGCAATCCCGTGTTGCCCGTCACGGTCGTGGAGGGGCTATCCGAGCCGGCCGGTCACCCGGCAAGACCCGGTGCCGACCCCACAGGCGGTTTTCGGGGTCCAAAACCTGATTTTTGGCGATTTGCAAACTGCCCTAGCCCGGGGTAGCTTGTGAAAAGTTTCACAAGCTAGGAGATGCGTTAGGATGCCGTTCCTCCCACTCCCGAACGTCCGTGGCGACGGGCTCTGCACCATCGAGGCGCGACTGCCGCGGCCGTCGGCGCCGGGCAGGGAGGCGACGTGAGCAACACACCGGGGCGGCGATACACCTCGCAGTCGGGGGCGGCTCATGGCATGTCCCTGGCCTTCGAGTTTGCCGCCGCGGTCGTCATGTTCTGGTTCCTGGGGCGGCTCGTCGACGGATGGCTGGACGTCGAGCCGTGGGGGCAGGTGACTGGCAGCGTGATCGGCTGGATCGGGGGCGTCGCCCACGTCTACTACGCCGTGCAGAACCGCACGGGCAGCGCGGGGCGGCCTCGGCCGGATCGCGAAGGCGACGCGGGGCGGCCTCGGCCGGACCGCGAACGTGACGCGGGGCGGCCTCGGCCGGATCGCGAAGGCGACGCGGGGCGGCCTCGGCCGGACCGCGAGCGTGACAGGAGGCCGCGCACTTGATCGAGCTGCAGATGGTCGGACGGATGGCGCGAAGGGCCCTGTTCCTGACGCCGGTCCTGGTCGTGATCCTGTGGCTGGTCGACGGCCCCAAGTGGGGTCTGTCCGGCGCCGCGGGCGTCGCCATGACGCTGGGGAACCTGTGGCTGTCCGCGAAGATCCTTGGGGGGGTCGCGGAGCGCACGCCGAAGCTGATCCTTCCCGCGGGGCTGGCGACGTTCATGCTCGGCTTGTTCCTTCTGACGATGGTCGCGCTCGCGCTGCAGGCGCTCGACCTCGTCTTCTTCCCCGTGACCGGCTTCACCCTCGTCGGGTGCCACCTCCTGCTCGTGCTGTGGGAGGCTGCCGGGGCTTATCAAAAGGTAGAAACGACGACGAATCCCAGGGGCGCGGCTGACACAAGGAGCTGACTGCATGGAAGAACCCCTCATCGACGTAAACCATCTCTTCTTCTGGGACCCGATCTGGCTCGAGGGAACGCCGTTCGCGATCAACCGGGTCGTGCTGCTCATGTTCGTCGCAGCGTTTCTATGCATCGCCTTCTTCTGGGCCGGGGCTAAGGCGCGCCTCGTTCCCCAGGGCTGGCAGAACGTCACCGAGCAGGCGTACCTGTTCGTCCGCAACCAGATCGCCGTCGACGTGATCGGCCCGCAGGACGGCCTGAGGTACGCGCCCTACCTCACGGCCGTGTTCTTCTTCATCTTCTTCTGCAACCTGCTCGAGATCGTCCCCGGCATCAACTTCCCCGTTACCTCGAGGATGGCGATCCCGGCGGCGCTTGCGTTCTTCACGTGGGTCATCTTCGTCTTCATCGGCTTCAAGAAGCACGGGCTACGGTTCCTGAAGGACACGCTGTTCCCGCCCGGCGTCCCGAAGCTGGTCTACATCCTGCTCACGCCGATCGAGCTCGCGTCGGTCTTCGTCATCAGGCCCCTCACGCTCGCGATCCGGCTCCTGGCGAACATGATGGCCGGGCACGTGCTGCTCACGATCTTCTTCCTGTTCACGCACGACTTCCTGCTGGACGACGTCGGGATCTCGGCCCCCCTCGGCATATTGACGTTCGCCGTCGCGGTGGCGCTGCTCGTCTTCGAGATGCTGGTCATCTCGATCCAGGCCTACATCTTCACGATGCTCACCGCGTTCTACATCGCGGAGTCGATCCACGGTCACTCCGACCACGCCGATACGACCGAGCACGAAGCGCACCAAGTCGAGACACAGCGACCTCTGGAAGCACCCGCAACCGCAGCCTAGAGATCATCAACGGAGAAAGAGGAGGGACCAGGACATGACCGACCTGATCACGCTGGCGCAGGAGACGGGGCTCACCGACGAGGGCGTCGCGACGATCGGCAAGGGCCTCGTGTTCGGCCTTGCCGCCATCGGCCCCGGCATCGGCATCGGGCTCGTGTTCTCGAGCGCCATCGAGGCGATGGCGCGTCAGCCCGAGACCGCAGGCGAGACGCGCACGACGATGTTCCTCGGCTTCGCCCTGATCGAGGCGCTGGCCCTCATCGGGTTCGTCCTCTCGTTCATCATCTAGGGGGGAGACGAATGATGGACAAAGTCCACTCCCTCCTGCTCTTCGCGCAGGAGCAAGGCGAGGAGACGACGGAGCACGCGGACGAGCCGTCGGGCGTCGACCTCGTCCTTCCCGCGATCGAGGAGCTCATCTGGGGCGTCATCGTCTTCCTGCTGGTCGCTGCCTTTCTCGTCAAGGTCGTCTTCCCGAAGATCCGCCAGGGGATCGAGGCCCGGGAGCAGAGGATCCAGGGCGATCTCGAGGCCGCGGAGAGCGCGAAGGCGGACGCGCAGCGCGAGCTCGAGCAGTACCGGGCCCAGCTCGCCGACGCCCGCGGCGAGGCCAACCGCATCATCGAAGAGGCGCGGCAGCAGGCGGAGCAGGTCCGCAAGGACATCACCGCCCGTGCCGAGAAGGACGCCGAGGCGATCGTCGCCCGAGCGCAGGAGACCATCCAGGCAGAGCGCACTCGCACGATCCAGGAGCTCCAGGGCACGATCGCGGCGATCTCGATCGACCTCGCCGAGAAGGTCGTCGGCCGTTCCCTCGACGACCGGACCCAGCGTGAGTTCGTCGACGCGTACATCCGCGACGTCGCCGGCATGACCTCGGACGGAGGCAGCAGGAACTGATGGCTGCCGACGAGCTCACCCACGGGTACGCAGAGGCGCTCTTCAGGATCGTCCAGGCCGAAGGCGAGGTCGACCGCGTCGAGGACGAGCTCTTCCGGTTCGGCAAGCTGCTCGAGAGCAACCACGAGCTGAAGCAGGCGCTGTCCGACAGGAGCATCGAGAAGGACCAGCGCCAGAAGGTGCTCGGCGAGATCTTGAGCGGCAAGGTAAGCCCGCACACGCTGGGGCTGCTCCAGTTCATCGTCGCCCAGGGCCGCGCGCGCCAGCTCCCGCAGATCCTGGAGGAGCTCAGCGATCTCGCCGCGGAGGCCCGCCGCGCCGTCGTGGCCGAGGTCCGCAGCGCGGTCCAGCTCGACCGACCGCAGCGGGAGCAGCCTGCCGAGGCGCTGTCGAAGGCGACGGGCAAGAAGGTCGAGGTGAAGGTCCTGGTCGACCCATCGGTCATCGGCGGCGTCGTATCGAAGGTCGGAGACACGGTGATCGACGGCACCGTGAGGCGCCGTCTCGAACAGTTGAAAGAGCAGGTGAGGGGCTAGTGGCAAACGCAAACAGCGGCGTAGGCGCCGGGGAGACCGACGCTGCGGCCGACGGAGGTGCCGGCACGCTGACGATCTC
>JBHELD010000065.1:0-9062 GCA_046263255.1 Actinomycetota bacterium | reverse complement strand
GTCACCAGGTACGCGGGCACGATGTTGACCTGCAGGGCGAGGACAACGTCGCGCAAGGCGAGGAGCCCGAACATGGGCGCCATGACCGGCAGCGTGACGATCCGCAGCGTGAACCAGGCGCGCGCGCCCTCGACCCGGGCGGCTTCGTAGAGCCTGTCGGAGACGGTGCGCCGCGCCGCCAGCGCGACCACGAACGCCTCGCCGACCTGGAACGCGCCCATGACCGCGATCGCGATCCGCGCGGGCCACGGCTCCGTCAGCCATTCCGGCGACGTCACTCCCAGAGACGAAGCCGCCGCGGCGATGGGCCCGTACAGCGGGTTCAGCAGCCACAGCCACAGCAGCGCGTACGCCACGTCGGGAACGACCGTCGGCAGGTAGGCGATCCCGCGAGCGGCCCCGGACCCCGCAGTCCGCCGGTGGAGCAGCAACGCCAGCCCGACCGCGGCGGCCATCCGCAGCGGCACCGCGATCGCGACGAACACGAGCGTGTTCCCGGCCGCGCGCCAGAACGGACCCTGAGCGAACAGCCGCTCGAAGTTGTCGAGCCCGACGAACGACGGGTCCTCGACCCCGGAGAAGTCGGTGAACGAGAGCGCGATCGCGCCGGCGACGGGGATGCCGACGAGCAGCATGAGGCCGGCGACGTAGGGAAGCGTGAAGCGCCCGGTACGCATCTAGATCGCCGCGCCGTCGAGCCCGTCGAAGCGGCGGACGGCGGACTCGGAGAAGTCGAGGCCGACCTCCGCCCCGACGGGCGGCGCATCGCGTCCCGTCTTGACGAGCACCGTCGCGATGCCGCAATCGACGTGCACGATCGACTCGTGCCCGGTGAGCTCGATCTCCGCGACGCGGCCGTCGAGGCGGCCGCTTCCCTCCGCGACGAGGCGGAGCTCCTCCGGGCGGATGCCAATCGTGACGTCGGGCTCGGACGGCGGCCCCGGGATCAGGTTCATCGGCGGGTTCCCGACGAAACGCGCGACGAACGCGGTGGCGGGCCGGTCGTACAGGTCGACCGGCGCCGCGACCTGCTCCACGCGCCCGTCGCGCAGGACCGCGACTCGATCCGCCATCGCCATCGCCTCGACCTGGTCGTGGGTGACGTACAGCATCGTCGTCCCGAGCGACCGCTGGAGGTTGCGGATCTCGGTCCGCATCTGTGCGCGCAGCTTCGCGTCGAGGTTCGACAGGGGCTCGTCCATGAGGAACGCGTCCGGCTCGCGGACCATCGCCCGCGCCAGCGCGACGCGCTGGCGCTCCCCGCCCGAGAGCTCCGACGGCCGCCGGGCGAGGACGTCCTCCAGGGCGAGATGCTGCGCCGCCGCCTCGGTCTTGCGGGTGATCTCGCCGCGTCCCTCCCTGCGCGCGCGCATCCCGAACGAGATGTTCGCGGCGACCGTCATGTGCGGGTAGAGCGCGTACTCCTGGAACACCATCGCGACCGACCGCGCGCCCGGCGGCGCGTCGGTCACGTCGCGGCCCCCGACCTCGACCGTCCCCTCGTCGAGCTTCTCCAGCCCGGCGATCGACCGCAGCAGGGTCGTCTTGCCCGAGCCGGAAGGCCCGACCACGATCAGCAGCTCGCCCTCGTCCGCGACCAGGTCGACGCCGTCGAGCGCGACGACCGCGCCGGTGCGCGAGGAGTACGTCTTCGACGCCCCGGCGACGGCGACCGTCACTCCGCCAGGGCCTCCTCGAAGAGGTGGCGCGTCTCTGCGTCGAGGTCGCCGATCGCGTCGTCCACGGTGTAGCCCTCCTCGTAGAACGCCCGGATGAGGACCTGCTCGGCCACGTCCTCGATCTCCGGCCACGTCGGGAGCACCGGCGTCCGGCGGATGTGCGGGATCGCGTCCAGGAAGACTTCACTGTGGCGCGGGGGCTGGACCGGATCGAGGAACGCGCCGGACGCGGCGACCGATCTCAACGACGGCACGGTCCGTCCGCTCAGGGCACCGAGCGTCTCGCCCTCCTCTCCCGTCGCGAAGCGGACGAACTCCGCCGCGGCGTCGATCGCCTCCGATCCCGCCGCGATGCAGTACGCGTCGGAGTGGAGGATCCCGGCGGGCTCGTCCGCGACCGGAAGGGGCGCGACGTCGAAGTCGAGCCCCGCGACCTCGCGGAACGCGGGCGTGTCGCGCCGCGACGACAACAGCATCCCGAGCTTGCCGGTGACGAAGCGCGTCTCGAGGTCCTGGGCCGCCACCTCCTCCTCGGTCGGGACCACCTGGTCCTCGCGCACGAGCGAGACGAAGAACTGGAGCGCCTCGCGGGCGCCCGCGTTGTCGAGATCGAGGCGCGTGGGCGCGCCGGGGTCGTCGACGATGTCGCCTCCGGCGGACCAGACGAACGGCGCGAGGCGGATGATCGTCGGCTCGATCCCGACCCCGCGCGCATCGCCGTCCGTGAGAGCGGCCGCGGTCGCGCGGAACTCCTCCCAGGTCCACCCTTCTCTCGGACGCTTCAGACCGGCCTCGTCGAAGAGCGCCTTGTTGTAGTAGACGACGAGCGACGAGATGTTCTGCGGCATGCACTGCAGGGCCTCGTCGTAGGTGAACGCCTCCAGCGGAGGCTCGTAGTAGTCGGCCAGGTCGACGCCCTCGAGATGGTTCGCGATCGGCTCGATCGCTCCGCGCACCACGAACTGCGAGTACTCGCGGAAGTTCACGAGGAAGACGTCGGGCGGGTTGCCTCCCGCGAACCTCGTGGCGAGGCGCGCGAGGTGGTCGTCCTTCTCCGCGATCTCGACGACCTCGACCTCCACGTCCGGGTTCTGCTCCTGGAACTGCCGCGCGATCGACCCGTAGACAGCGGTCTCCTCAGGCTCGCCCGAGACCTGCACCTGGATCGCCGTCGCGCCGTCGCGGCCACCGCTCCCGCCGGGGGACGACGTGCAGGCGGCGACGCCGGCGAGCAGCAGCGCGGCCGCCGGGCCCACACGAAGCCGCATCACCGCTGGGCTTCTCCCTCTCTCATATCCCGACGGTCTTGCCGAAGAACGCCCTCTGCGCCAGGAGGAACGCGACGACCCCCGGGAACGTGACGATCACCGAAGCCGCCATCAGGATCGGGTACAGGGTGGGCTCGAGCGCGTGGAGCGACCGCAGCCCGAGCGGGACCGTGAACAGCCTCTCGTCCGAGAGATAGAGAAGCGGATCGACGAAGTTCGACCAGTGGAAGACGAACGCGAGGACGGCGACCGCGAACGCGGCCGGACGCGCCAGCGGCCACGCGACCCTCCTCCAGACCGCGAACGGCGCCAGCCTCTCGAGAGCCGCCGCTTCGTACAGCTCGCGCGGGATGCGCGAGTACACGAGCGCGAACAGCAGGACGTAGAACGGCGACGTCGCCATGAGGGCCGGCAGCATCAGCGGGACGAACGAGTCGAGGAGGCCCGCCGACTCGAAGATCACGAAGCGCGGCACCCACAGCGCGCTGACGGGGACCATGAGGCAGACGAGCGAGAGCCCGATCAGCAGCCGCCGCGTCCGCGGCGCCGCGGTCGCGATCGCGAAGCCGGCCCACGACGCGACCAGGACCGTCACCGGAACTGCCACCCCGACCACGATCAGCGAGTTCCTGACGTAGTCCCACATCGGCACGAACAGCGAGACGTCCGCGTAGTTGCGCGCGTGCAGGGGATCGGGGAGCAGCTCGAAGCCGTCGGGGGGCGGAAGCCCTGGCCGCCGGAGCGAGCCCGCGACCATGAACGCGAGCGGCGCCAGGAGGAGGAGGGAGGTCAGGACGATCGTCAGGCGGCGGATCCCGGTCCTCGTCACCGCTTGGCGTCCTCCCACAGGATGTGGAGGGTGACCTCGTCGCGGCAGGGGCCCTCTCGAAGCACGTACCTCCCCGTCCTTCCATCGCGGAGGCCGAAGAATATCTCCGCCTCGAAACCCTCGTTGTCCCCGGCGAGGATCTCGTGGCCGCCCTCGATCAGGCCGCGCGCGAGCTGCGGATAGAGCTCGACGACCGTCGCCTCGGAGATCAGGGTCACCGCGCTGAAGCCCCCCCGGCGGCCGACGTCGACGACCTCGCCGTGATGCGTCTGGTCGAGCGCCCGCGGCAACGACCGCGGGACGGCGACCGCCGGATGCGGCGGGCACGGAGTCGCCGAGGGGGCCGCGCGGTCGTCGCCCCCACACGCGGCCAGCATCACGGCGGCGGCCGCCGTGAATATCGTCAGCCGCCCGATCGACACACGTCGACTGTACCGACGCCGAAGGCGGCGACGGCGCGCGGCGAGATCCGGCCGGGCTCAGCCCCCGGCGGCGAGCCTCTCGCCCAGCCTCTCCGCGGCCCTCTCGAACTGGCGCCCTGCGTGATAGCTCGACCGCACCAGCGGGCCGCTCTCGACCCACGCGAAGTCCAGCCCCTCCTCGCCGTAGGCCTTGTAGCGCGCGAACTCCGCCGGCTCGACCCAGCGGTCGACCGGCAGGTGCCACGAGACGCTCGGCTGCAGGTACTGGCCGATCGTCAGCACGTCGCAGCCGGTCGCGCGCAGATCGCGCATCGCCTCGTAGACCTCGTCCTCGCGCTCGCCCATCCCGACGATCAGGTTCGACTTCGTCACCTGGTCGGACCGGATCTCCTTCGCCCACCGCAGCAGATCGAGGCTCGCGTCGTAGCCGAAGCCGGGGCGGATCGACGGATGCAGGCGCCTGACCGTCTCGACGTTGTGCGCGAGGACGTCGGGCCCAGCCGCGATCACGCGCTCGAGCGAGGCCCGCGGCTCCTCGCGCCGCCCCTTGAAGTCCGGGATCAGGATCTCGACGCCGCATTCGGGCATCGCCGCGCGGATCGCGCGGACCGTCGCCGCCCAGTGCGCCGAGCCCGCGTCGTCGAGGTCGTCGCGCGCGACGCCCGTGACGACGGCGAAGCTTAGCCCCATCAAGCGCACGGCCTCGGCGATCTTCGCCGGTTCCTCCGGGTCGAGTGGCTGAGGCTTCGCCGTCATCACGTCGCAGAAGCTGCAGCGGCGCGTGCAGAGGTCGCCGCACAGCAGGAACGTCGCCTCGCGCGCCTCCCAGCACTCGTAGATGTTGGGGCATGCGGCCTCCTCGCAGACGGTGTGGAGGCCGCGCTCGCGCATGATGCTCCGCAGCTCCGCGAAGTTCTCCCCCGTCTTCACCCGGACCTTCAGCCACTCCGGGCGCCGCTGCCGGCGCGGCGCGCCGGGGCCGGGCGCCTGGTGCATCGGCGTGCCGCGCCTCAGGTCGCGCTCGATCGCCTCGCGCGTCTTGATCGTGGGGATAACGGTCTGCGGAGGCAAGCTAGAACTCCGCGAGCTTCCGCATCTCTTGCTCGATCCCGTCCACGTCGGGCATGAACCACGCCTCGAGCGGCGGCGAGAACGGCATAGCCGGAACGTGCGGCCCCCCGATCCGGACGATCGGCCCGTCGAGCTCGAACATCGCCTTCTCCGCGATCTGCGCCGCGACCTCGGCCCCCACTCCGAGGAACTTGTTGTCCTCGTAGACGACCATCACCTTGCTCGTCTTGGCGACCGACTGCAGGACCGTGTCCATGTCGAGCGGGAAGATCGACCGCAGGTCGACGACCTCGACCTCGAGGCCGTCGCCCGACAGACGCTCGGCGGCCTCGACGCAGTAGTGGTGCATGAGGCCGTACGAGACGCACGTGAGGTCGGTTCCCTCGCGCCGCACGACCGCCTGACCGAGCGGGATCGTGTAGCGCTCGTCGGGGACGTCGCCCTTGATCAGGCGGTAGGTCTTCTTGTGCTCGAGGTAGACGACCGGGTCCTCGTCGTCGAGCGCCTGCAGGAGCAGGCCCTTCGCGTCGTACGGGGTGGAAGGAACGACGACCTTCAGGCCCGGCACGTGCGCGTAGAACGCCTCGACCGACTGCGAGTGGTAGAGCGCGCCGTGGACTCCGCCGCCCCACGGCGCGCGTATCACCATCGGCACGCCGAAGTCGCCGTTCGACCGGTAACGGATGCGGGCGGCCTCCTGGATGATCTGGTTGAAGCCGGGGAAGCTGAAGTCGGCGAACTGCATCTCGGCGACGGGGCGCATGCCGTCGAGCGCGAGCCCGATGCCGACGCCTGCGATCAGGCACTCGTCGAGCGGCGTGTCGATCACGCGCCCCTCGCCGAACTCGTCGAGGAACCCCATCGTCACGCGGAACACGCCGCCACGCGCGCCCACGTCCTCGCCGAGCACGACCACGCGGTCGTCCCGGCGCATCTCCTCCTGCAGCGTGTCGTGGATCGTCTGTACGACGTTCTTCTCGGCCATGTCGCTACCCCACCTCCAGATCCGCGTACACGTGCTGACCCGCCGTCAGCGGATCGGGGAAGTCGGACTGCTCCGCCGCCTTGGCTCCTTCGTCGACCTCGGTCTTCGTCTGCTCCCGCAGCTCCGCGATCTTCCCGTCGTCGAGGACGTCGACCGAATTGAGGTAGGACTCGAAGCGCGGGATCGGGTCCTTGCGCTTCCACTCCTCGACCTCTTCCTTCTTGCGGTACGTGCGGTCGTCGTCGTCGGACGTGTGGGAGTAGTGCCGGTAGGTGCGCAGCTCGATCAGCGTCGGGCCCTCGCCCGCGCGGGCCCGGTCGACGGCCTCCTTCGTGAGCCGGTAGGACTCGAGCACGTCGTTGCCGTCCCCCTCGACCCCGGGAAAGCCGTAGCCCTCGGCTCTCTTGTAGACGCGGCCCCCGACCTGCTTGCTCTCGTGGACGCTGATCGCGTACTGGTTGTTCTCGCAGACGAAGACGAGCGGGAGCTTGTGGACGCCGGCGAAGTTCATCGCGCCGTGCCAGTCCCCCTCCGAGGTGCCGCCCTCGCCGAACCAGGTGCCGACGATCGCGTCCTCCTTCTTCAGCTTCTTCGAGAAAGCTATGCCCGCGGCGTGCAGGCACTGCGTCGCGATCGGCGACGACCCCGTGATGATGTTGCGCTCACGGCTCCCCCAGTGCGCCGGCATCTGGCGCCCTCCCGAGGACGGGTCGTCCTTCTTGCCGAACAGGCCGAGGAAGACGTCCTTCGGCGTGAACCCGGCGACGAGGACGAGGGCGAGGTCCCGGTAATAGGGGCAGAAGACGTCCTTGCCCTTCTCGAACGCCCACGCGGAGCCGACCTGGGCCGCCTCGTGGCCCGATACCGGCACGACGAACGGCGCCTTGCCCTGCCGGTTGAGCCCCCACTGGCGCTCGTCGCACAGGCGCGCCATCAGCATGTACCGGTACATCTCGACCAGGTCTTCCTCCTTCAGACCCAGATCCGTGTGCACGTCCTTTCCCTTCGCCATAGAGCCGTTCCTCCTCGCCTTCTTCGTCGACCTCTTCGTAGTCGCTACAGCGCGCCGGCCGATACGTGCGCGCGGCCGCGCAACGAGCGGGGATGCGTCCACACGAGCGTTCGGCCGAAGACCTCCGCGAGGTGCTCCGCCGCCAGCGTCGCGACCTCCTTCAGCGGCCGCACCCGGCCGGTCTCGGCCGCGACGGACGTGACCCAGCGGTCACGGATGCCGCACGGCACGATCCCGTCGAACATCGAGAGGTCGGTCGCGACGTTGAACGCGAACCCGTGCATGCTGATCCCGCGCGTGATCTTCACGCCGATCGCGCCGATCTTGTTCGACCCGACCCACACGCCGGTGTGCTCGGCGTCACGGTGAGCGTCGACGCCCAGGGCGCCGGCGACGCGGATGAGCACCTCCTCGAGCTTGCGGAGGTACGCGACGACGTCGTATCTGTCACCGAGGTTCAGGATCGGGTAGCCGACCAGCTGGCCCGGCCCGTGGTAGGTCGCGCGGCCCCCGCGATCGACCTCGTACAGCGAGATCCCTCGCGTCGCCCGCTCGCGGTCGCCGTACACGAGGTCCTCCTTCGTCCCGCGCCGCCCGAGCGTGTAGGTCGGCGGATGCTCGAGGAGCATCAGGGCGTCGCCCACCTCGTCGTCGAGGCGCGCGAGGTACAGCTCCTGCTGCCACGACCAGGCCGCGGGGTACTCGACCCGGCCGAGCCAGGAAGCGGTGAGGGCGGGGGATCCGGTGGCGCTCACAGGTACTGCGACAGCTCCTGGCCGAAGTCCGTCGTCTCGATGCGCTCGCGCAGGCTTGCGAGGAACTTCGCCGCCTCGGCGCCGTCGATCGTCCTGTGGTCCCACGACATCGGGAGGAACCCCATCGAGCGGATCGCGATCGCGTCGTCGTCCGTGACGACCACGCGCTTCTGGATCGCCTCGAAGGCGAGGATCGCGGTCTGCCCCCTCGGGATGATCGGCACGGACATGATCGACCCGAACGGGCCGGGGTTGGTGATCGTGAACGTCCCGCCGGACAGGTCGTCGGGCGAGAGCTTCTTGGTCCGCGCCCGGGTCGCGACGTCGTTCACGGCGCGCGCCAGGCCCGCCAGGTTCTTCTCGTCGGCGCCCTTCACGACGGGCACGATGAGGCCGCCGCCTTCGAGGGCGACCGCGATGCCGAGGTTGACGTAGCGCTTCAGGACGTTCGCCTGCTGCTCCTCGTCGAACGTCGCGTTGACCTCCGGCATCTCGAGCAGCGTCTCGCACACCGCCCGTGCGAGGAACGGCATGTAGGTGAGGTTGAAGCCCTCGAGCTCGCGGAACCGCGCCTTCGCCCGGTTGCGCAGCGCGACGACGTTCGTCCAATCCGCCTCCACCGCGTTCCACGCCCGCGCGGTCTCGAGGTGCGCCGCGACCATGTGCTCGGCGGTGCGCCGGCGGATGTTCGACCACGGCACGACCTCCTCGCGGGCGCCGCCCTCTCGTGCGGCTGCGGGAGCCGCCTCCTCGCGCGGGGGCGGAGGCGGCGGCGCCTCCCGGCGCGCGGGCTCCTCCCGGCGCGGAGCGGGCTCGGCCGAGGCCGCCGGGCGCGCCTCCCGGCGCGCCTTGCCCTGCTCGACGTAGCGGAGGACGTCCTGCTTGCGGATCCGGCCGCCGGTGCCGGTGCCCTCGATCTCGTCGAGGTCGACGTCGTGCTCGTCGGCGAGCCGGCGGACGAGCGGCGAGATGATGCCCCTCTTGGAATGGTCGCCGGACCGGGCCGACGGAGCGTCCGCAGGCGGGGTGGGTGGGGAGGAA
>JBHELD010000064.1:0-62843 GCA_046263255.1 Actinomycetota bacterium | reverse complement strand
AGGTCGACGTTCAGCATCTCGTCGACGGTCATCTCGCACCACAGCGCGGTTGCACACACGTCGATGCGCTTCGCCGCGCCCTCGCGCCCCAGGATCTGCGCGCCGAGCAACCGCCCGGACGGACGCTCCGCGATGAACTTCGTCTTGATCTCCGCGGAGCCGGGGAAGTATCCGGCGCGGGTGGTCGAGTCGACCGTCGCCGTGACGAACTCGAACCCGGCGCGCGTCGCCTCCGCCTCGGTGAGGCCCGTTCGCGCCACCTCGAGGTCGCAGACCTTCGAGACCGCGGTGCCGACGACGCCGGGGAACGTCTCGTACCCACCACCGATGTTGATGCCGGCCGTCCTGCCCTCCTTGTTCGCGTGGGTCCCGAGCGCGATCGCGACCTTCTCGCGCGAGATGCGGTGGAACTTCTCGGTGACGTCGCCGGCGGCCCACACGTGCGCGACCGGCGTCTGCATCCGCTGGTCGACGACGACTCCCCCGGTGCGCGCCCCGACCTCGATGCCCGCGTCGGCCGCGAGCCCGCTGTTGGGGCGCGCGCCGAGGCCCAGGACGACGACGTCCGCGGGAAGCGTATGGTTGCGCGTCACGACCGCCGCGACGTTGCCCTCCTTCGACTCGATGCCCTCCACGGGCTCCGAGACGTAGACGCGGATGCCCATGCCGCGCATCGCGTCGGCGACCAGCTCTCCCATCTCGGGGTCGAGCGTCGTCATCGGCTGCGGCGCAGCCTCGACTACCGACACCTCGAGGCCCCTGACCACGAGGGCCTCGGCCATCTCGAGGCCGATGTAGCCCGCGCCGACGACCACGGCGCGGCGCGGGCGCTGCTCCCCGATCGTCTTCTTGATCACGAGGCCGTCGTCGAGGGTCTGGACGCCGAACACGTTGCCGGAGTCGATGCCTTCGATGGGCGGCCGCGCGGGTACCGCGCCCGTCGCCACGACGAGCTGGTCGTAGCCCTCGACGGTCTCGGTGCCGCGTTCGAGGTCGCGAGCACGCACCTTGCCCGCGTCGAGGTCGATCTCCACGACCTCGTGTCGCAGACGGACGCCGATCGCGTGCCCCTCACGGAACTCCTCGGGCGAGCGCGCGATCAGCGTGTCGAGGTCGTCGACGACGCCTCCGACGAAGTACGGGATGCCGCACGACGAATAGGAGGTGAAGTGGCCGCGCTCGAAGGCGACGATCTCGAGCTCGTCCGGCCCCCGCAGGCGGCGCGCTTGGCTTGCCGCGGTCATGCCGCCGGCGTCGCCACCGATCACCACGAGCCTCTCCGAAGCCATGCGTCCTCCCCGCGCGTCCGCAAATCCCTCGCAAAGCGGACATTACGGGGAGGATTCGCGGGTACGCCTCCCGAATATTCCTACAGCCAGTCGATCAAGGGGTGGTCGCGATGCAGGTCGAAGAGAAGGTCTGTCACGAGCTCAAGGAAGGCCTCACCCTTGCCTTGGGATGGTTGGAGACGCTTTTCCAGAGATGGCAGACGATTCCCGAGCCACAGCGACAGCAGATGGTGGCCGGTGCGCTACTCGGCGTCAACCGCGCGACCTTCGCCCTCGACCAGATCGAGGGCAAGAGCGTCGACGAGATCCCGTCGCCCGAGGAGCGGATGGCGAGCGAGCTCATCAAGCTCGCAGAGGAGCCGATCGACCTCGTTTCGACGAACGGCAGGTCCCTCTAGACCAACCTGCGGTCCGCCGCCCAGCGCGTCAGCTCGTACCGGCTCGACAGCTGCAGCTTGCGCAGCACGGCCGACACGTGCGACTCCACGGTCTTGACCGAGATGAACAACGCGCTCGCGGTCTCCTTGTAGGTGTACCCGCGCGCGATGTGCCGGAGCACCTCGCGCTCCCGCTGCGTCAGACCGTCCAGGTCCGGGTCCGAGGACCGGACCGGCTCACCCGCGAAGGCGTCGAGGACGAACCCCGCCAGCCGCGGTGAGAACACCGCATCCCCCTCGCTGACCCGCCGGATGGCGGCGATGAGGTCGCCGGGAGCGATCGTCTTCGTGACGTAGCCGCGGGCGCCGGCGCGGATGACGCCGATGACGTCCTCGGCCGCGTCCGACACCGAGAGCGCGAGGAACCTCGTCCCGGGAGAGGCCCCCGCGGCCCCCTCGATCACGGCCCTGCCGCCGCCCGCGGGCATGTGGACGTCGAGCAGGACGACGTCGGGCTTCGTCTGCGCGATCCCGGCGACCGCGTCTTCCACCGTCACGGCCTCGCCTGCGATCTCGAACGCCTCCCCGAGCTCCGTCCGCACGCCCGATAGGAACAGCCGGTGGTCGTCGACGAGGAAGACCCGGAGCGTCATCGAGGCATCACGAGCCGGACCTCGGTCCCCTCCCCGGGAGCGCTCGACACCGTCGCGCTCCCGCCGAACCGGTTCATCCGTCCGACGATCGAGTCGGCGATCCCCCTGCGGTCCGCGGCCACGGCCGCGGGGTCGAACCCGTTTCCCTGGTCGCGCACGAAGACGCTGATGCGCGGGTCCTCGACCTCCGCGTAGACCGAGATCGACCCCGCGCCGGAATGCCGCGCCGCGTTGGCCATAGCCTCTCCGGCCGCGTGCACGAGGGCTCCGGTCTTCTCGTCGAGCGCCGCGTCTCCGACCACGACGGTCTCGACCGCGACCTGATGGGCCCTCTCGACGCGCGCCGCGATCACGTCGATCGCCGCGTCCAGCGTCTCTACGTCGAGCGTCTGGTTCTTCCCGTAGAGCCACGCCCTCAGCTCCCGCTCCTGGACGCGTGCGAGCGTCGCCATCTCCCGAGCCGACTCCGCCCGCTGGATGAGCGCGAGCGTCTGCAGGACCGAGTCGTGCAGGTGCGCCGCCATCTCGGACCGCTCCTCGCTGCGGATCCGCTGGCGTCGCTCCTCCGTCATCTGGCGTGCGACCGACAGGACCCAGGGGCCGGCGATCAGCGCAACCCCCGTCACCGTGACGAGGACGGGGAAAGCGAGGTCCAGCACGCGGCGCAGCGTGAACGTCGCGTTCGCTCCCAGCACCGCGCCCATCCCCACGAGCACCAGCGCCGCCCCGGCGGCCAGCCGCAGGAGCGCTCCCTTCGAGAACGGCGACTGGTCCAGCCCGAGAGCCGGGCTTCGCAGCCCGCCGTCGCCTCGCACCCAGATGACGCCGACCCCGAGCATCGCGATCGCCGCCGGCCAGACCAACCCGTCGCCGAACCAGAGGCCCATGTCGCGGGCGGCGACGAGGAGCCCCGCGGTCACACAGGCGACCGCGGCGACCTGCCGGGGGCCGGGGAGCGACGCCCTGACGGGGCGTCCCGACGCCGGCGCCGGCGCGGACGCGGCCCACGCCCCTGCGTAGAGGAGGATCCCAAGGCCTCCTGCCAGCGCGAGCAGCACGAACGCGGCGCGGACGAGGGCGGGGTCGACGCGGGCGCCTTGGGCGATCCCGGCCGCGACGCCGGTGAGCACGCCGTGGTCGCGGCTGCGAACGAGCGTGCGCCGGGCGGCGCGGGTGACCTGCATGCGCGCTCGATCCTCGCACAGCGATCCTCTCCCGCCATCGGGGAGAACCCGGATGTCGTGCCGTGGATATCCGGGTTTTCCGGGGGGTGTCCCCCGATGCCGGCGCGGCCCCGGGGGCCGAGCATGGGCACGTGCCGCAAGAAGGACGGACCACCCGAAGGCTCGTCAGGCGCACGGACGACAAAGTCGTCGCGGGCGTTTGCTCGGGCCTCGCCGACCATCTCGGGGTCGACCCGCTCGTGGTCAGGATCGGGTTCGTCGCGCTCGCGCTGACGGGCGGGGGCGTCCTCGCCTATCTCGCGGCGTGGGCGCTCGTCCCGGCGGCCGGCGACCCACAGGAGAACCGGGCGCCGCGGACCTGGTCTCTCGGGGCCGTGGTTCTCGCGGTCGCCGGGGTCGTGACGGCGGCCGTGCTGGCGGGGTTCCTGTCGAACGCCGTGTTCCCGCTCGGCCCCCTCGACGGGTTCAGCCCCGAGCCGTTGGGCCTCGCCGCGCTCCTGGTCGTGGCCGGGATCCTCCTGCTGCGATCACCCGACCCCGGGGCGACCGGCGACGCTCCGGAAGCGACGTCAGGCACCGCCCGGGCGCGCTGGGCCGCCGCATCGGCGCGGCTCCGAGGGCATCGGCGGGAGCGGTCGGGGCTGACGCCGCTGACCGCGGCCGCCGCGCTCCTGGTGGGAGGCACGGCCGCTCTCGCCGCGAACGCCGGGTGGCTAGCCCTGGACGTCGGCCAGATCGCTGCCTCGGGGCTGGTGATCGTCGGGGCGGGGCTGATCGCGGGGGCCTGGTTCGGCCGCGGGCGGCTGCTGATAGCGGTGGGGATCCTGATGGTCCCGCCCGTGCTCGTCGCGAGCCTGATCGACATGCGCCCGTCCGGGACGATCGGCAGCGACTACATCGTCGTCCGGAACGCGGGCGACCTCGGGGACATGCGGGTCCTCGCGGGACAGGTGACGCTCGACCTCCTCCAGTACCCGTTCTCCGAAGGAACGGAGCGCGCACGGCTGCGCGTGGGCGCCGGGTCGATGAACGTCCACGTCCCCGCGGACGTGTACGTGGAGGTGGACGCGTCGGTCAACGGCGGCGAGGCGTACGTCTTCGGCGGGTACGAGGGCGGCCTCGACGTGTCGGTCCACGACGCCGCTGGTCCGGCCGGTGCGACGAAGCGGCTCGCGCTGGAGATCGAGGCGGGGTTCGGAACCGTCGGCGTCTATCGCGTCAGAACGACGGAGCCGCGACCCAATCACGACGCGCGCGGGGAACGGCGAGGCGCCGGGCGCAGGAAGGGCAGGCGATGAAGAGGCACCGCTTCGACCCGTTCTCGTTCGTCTTCGGCATCACGTTCTCCGGGCCCGGCGCCGCGTTCCTCGACTCCGACGTGGACGTCGCCGATCTCACCGGGGCAGGGTGGCTGCCGCTGCCCGCCCTCGTCGCCGGCCTCCTTCTTCTCGCCGTCGGTCTCGACCGCTCCCGCGGGGGCCGCGCCGTGCCCCCGGCGGAAGCGGCGCCCGACGCAGGGGACGAATCGGGACGAAACGGCGATCTCTGACGCAGGACTTTCCCGAGCGGGCAACGTCGGATCGAAGCGCGCTCCGAACGGCCCGCAGGACGAGGACGGGCATGGGACGCACGTCTCGGGATCGCGGCGGCCGTCCGGCCGCAGGACTCTCGCCGGGCCGGGGCCGTCAGACGCTCCGCCCCCGCGAGAAGGACTTTCCGGTTCGGGGCAGAACAGGCTTCCCGTGGCGGTGGGCCTCTGTCGCACCTCCTCCTGCCACTCGCTCGCGCCTTTTCCGAACGGGAGGAAGACATGCTCGTCTCGCACCGCCGCGCCTTCTCTGCGGCCCTTCTGACGCTCCTTGCCCTGGCGGCGTCGCTCCTTCCGGCCGCGCCCCCCGCGGCGGGCCGCGAGGCCCCGGCGCCGGTGGACACCCAGGTCCTGAACGCGCTCGGCCGGACGACCGCGCTCGTCCACGTCCAGCGCGGCGCGACGCTCGAGCAGGGGCTCGCGGACGCGCGCTCGGCGGGGCTCGAGATCGGGACCGTCTACGACGCGATCGACGTGTTCGTGGCTTACGGCTCCGCGGCCGAGTTCGACGACGTCGCCGGCGCCGGGTCGGTCGAGTACGTCGAGGCGAACCGGCGCATCCGCCTCTTCACGAACACGTCGCACCAGGCGACGCGGGGGCAGACGCTGCTCGATGGCGGCGTCACGCTTCCGGACGGGAGGAAGATCGACGGGTCGGGCGTCGGCGTCGCGGTCGTCGACTCCGGAGTCGAGGGGACGCATCCCGACCTCGCCTCGCGGATGGGCGGCAACGTAGAGATCGTCTGCACGACGCCGCAGCTCTTCGCGTCGGCCGCTCTGGGCGGCTTCACCGAGTGCCGGGGGCCGAAGCAGGTCGTCGAGCAGGAGGACACCGACACGACCTCCGCCGGCGGGCACGGCACCCACGTCGCCGGGATCGTCGCCGCGACCGGCTCCGCCTCGAACGGGCGGTTCCACGGGGCGGCCCCCGGATCCACGCTCTACGGCGTCAGCGTCGGCACCGCCGACCGCATCGAGAACGGGCTCGACGGGCTTGCGTGGGTGCTGGCGAACCACGACAAGGTGAGTCCCGCGATCAAGGTCGTCAACAACTCGTGGGGCAGCAGCTACCGCAAGTACGCGGCGAGCGGGGACCTTCTCTACAGCGCGACGTGGAAGCTGCAGGAGCGGCTGATCGCGGCAGGCGTCACGGTCGTCTTCGCCGCGGGCAACGCGGGCGGCAACGGCACGAACCCCACCACGACCGCGGAATGCGTGAACCCGACGCCGGGGCTCGTCTGCGTTGCCAACTACAACGACCAGAACACCGGCTCCCGTGCCGGCACGATCGACTCGACGTCGTCGCGCGGCAAGAGGGACGAGCCGGAGAGCTGGCCCGACGTCTCGGCCCCGGGGACGCAGATCGTCTCGACGTGCCGCCTCACGCTGCCGATCTGCAACGCCCACGCGGGCATGATCCTGAGCCCGCCGAACCTCTACGCGACGCTCTCCGGGACGTCGATGGCGGCACCGCACGTCGCAGGGATCGCGGCGCAGCTCTACCAGGCGGACCCGGCGCTGACGCCGGGCGAGATCGAGAACGTCCTCGAGGACACCGCGCACAAGTTCAGCTTCGGGAGCGCGTACGACCTCTTCCCCGACCCGACGAACCCCGACGACACGTCCTCGTTCGAGAAGGGCCACGGGCTCGTCGACGCGGTCGCGGCCGTGCAGGCGGTGCTCGGCGGCGGGACGGAGCCGACTCCGACTCCGACGCCGACGACCTCGCCGGAGCCGACCGCGACCCCGACGGCCACCCCGGCGCCGACGACCGCGCCCCCGACGGAAGCCCCCGGCGGCACGAGGTACTACTTCCACTCGGCGACGGGAATCGGAAACGTCGACAGTCGCATCGGCGGGGCGACGTTCGACACGACCCCGCCGACCTTCGACGGCTATTCCGAGGCGCACGACCTGCCGGCCACCAACGCGGCGCCGTCTGCGGTGTGGGACCCGAACTGGACCGGGGCGATCACCACCAAGATCACGAGCCTCACGCTCGACTTCTGGGCGAAGACGCCCGTCGGCGACCTCGTCAACCGCGTTGACTACGACCCGACGGTGTGGGTCGGAAACACCCGCTACGCGCTCCCGCGGCTGACGGCGGACCCGTCGGCGGCGAACGTCGGCAACGTCCCCTCACGCCTCACGAAGACGTACACGACGATGCTCGACGCGAGCGGCAGGGAGGTCCCGCTGTCGATCGACCCGGGGGGCCAGCCGGTGACGATCTCGATCGCCGGGTCGTTCGTCGTGGACGAGGCCGGCGCGTACATCGTGTACGACTCCAAGACGTATCCGTCCGGGTTCTCGATCAACGGCGGCACGACGGCGACGCCTAGCCCGACGCCTTCGGCTTCGCCGTCCGTCGAGCCCACGCCTTCGGCTTCGCCGTCCGTCGAGCCCACGACAGAGCCGACGCCGACTCCCGGCCCGGGCCGCGGCACGTATCCGGAGAGCCCGAACGACACGCTCTTCGGCGACCAATGGGGCATGGCGAAGATCAACGCGCCGCAGGCGTGGCAGGAGCGCAACGCGACCGGCTTCGGCATCAACCTCGCCGTCGTCGACTCGGGCCTCGACCTCGGCCACGAGGACTTCGCGTGCCCGGGCAAGCTGAAGGTGCTGCCCGGCTCCAACATCGGCGCTCCGTCCAACCCCGACACTCCCGGGGACACAGACGGGCACGGGACGCACGTCGCGGGGATCGCCGGCGCGTGCACGAACAACGGAGTCGGGGTGGTCGGCGTAGCACCGGACGCAGCGATCATGCCGGTGCGGGTGTTCGACGAGCAGGACCTCGACAAGGCGATGGCCGACGGGATCCGCTTCGCGACCGACCACGGCGCGCACGTGATCAACCTCTCGATCGGCGACATCCCACCCTTCAGCCACTTCGGGCCCGACGGGTACCCGCAGACGGAGGAGGCGCTCGCCCACGCGCGCGACGCCGGCGTCGTCATCGCGGCCGCGGCCGGGAACTTCGTGCAGCCGACGTGCGAATACCCGTCGCTCTCGCGCAACGTGATCTGCGTCGTCGCGACGGACCGCGACGACCTGCGCGCCTGGTACACCGACTTCCCCGTGAACGTCGACCGCAACGCCGACGAGCCGAAGATCGAGCCGGTCGTCGCGGCCCCCGGCGGGCAGGGGACCTTCTGCGACGAGGGCATCGTGTCGACGTACCTGCGCACGGAGGGGTCGACCTGCTACACGTCCGGCTACGACAGCCTGGACGGGACGTCGATGTCGTCGCCGCACGTCGCCGGCGTGGCAGCGCTGCTGTACGACCGCCTCGGAGGCGAGCGCTCCAAAGCGAACGCCGACCTGATCGTCCAGACGATCCTCGACACCTCCGAGGACCTGTACACGCCCGGCTGGGACCCGATCGTCGGCTACGGCCGCATCGATGCTCTGGCGGCGGTGCAGGCGATCGAGGTGCCGGAGCCCGCCGCGACGACCTCGCTCGAGTTCACCGACAACACGTCCGAGACCGCGCAGCACTCCGACGAGGCCCGGCTCGAGGCCGTCCTGACTAACACGGTGACGAACGAGCCGATCCCGGCGGCGGAGGTCGTGTTCGAGGTCGCTGGCGCCGACGGTGTCACGCACCGGTTCGCGGTGCAGACGGACGCGGACGGCATCGCGGCAGTGACGTTCACGGTCGACGAGAAGCCGGGGCCGTACAACCTGACCGCGCGCTACGACGGCGAAGGTGAGCTGCTGCTGCCCTCGGCCGACGTCCGTGCGCTGACGGTCGAGAAGGAGCTGACGAGCCTGTCGCTGACGGTGGAGAAGGCGAAGTCGGACGGCAAGAGGCTGACCGCGACGCTGACGGACCCCGACGAGAGCGGGGGCCCGCTGGCGGGCCACGTGATCGAGTTCTTCGTCGAGGGCCGCTCCCTCGGCACGGCGACCACCGACGCCTCCGGCGTCGCGACGATGGACGTGAAGAACAACGCTGCTCCCGGCCACCGCGTGATCACCGCCGTGTTCGCGGGGACCGACTTCTACGACGGATCGTCCGCCGAGGGCAGCGCCTAGCTGGAGGTCTTCGAGGCTTCAGAAGCCGGCCCGGCGGCGGAGGGCCGGCTTCTGTGTTTACTAGACTGTTCGAGCGCCCTCGTAGCTCAGGGGATAGAGCACAGGTTTCCTAAACCTGGTGTCGCAGGTTCGAATCCTGCCGGGGGCACCCACAAAAGTGCAGGTCAGAGGGTAATTCGACCTACCCATCACCATACGGGGAAGCTGGATCCGTCGACTGGGAACCGGCCTCATGATCGGGATCTTCCTCGCGGCTCCTTCAATTGTTGCGGCATTCAGCAATGCGACCTTGGGCGGAGACAATCGGCTGGTCATATCGGTCACCTCTATCATCGCAGGGGTCTGCGCCGGGGTCGCTGCAGCCTTCGGACTCCGAAGGTCGGTCTAGGTGAAAGCGGTGGCTTGGTAGCCAGCCTTCGTGGTCAATAAGTCCAGGGACCGAGCACGATGACGAGGTTATGAGTGAGATTTGCGAGGCCATTAGGAGACGGCGACCACGCTTTTGACTCGTTCGCTGCTTGCCTGGTTGTCCTTCGCCGCCGACAAAACCCGCTTAAACGAATGTGCTCTCAGAAAGAGCCTTGACGAAGAGTGAATCGATCCATTTCGTGATGGCGGGACCGGACGTGATTGTGTTGGAGAGCCCCGCCTCAACCTCAACGCTGCAGAAGAGCTGAACTCGCATCCGGAGGTCGTCGAAGCCTCTCTTGTACGCCTTGATCGCGTCAGACCTAGAACTTGCATCCACAGATGATTCTCCCTCCACGACGAGCAGGCGACCGCCGACTCCGAGAGGGCGTTTCGGGACATCGACTAGCACTAGTGCGTCAGATCCCGACATTCCTGCCTTTGCCAAGACCGCGCGTCGAATCTGATCATCGAATTCAGTTCGAGCGTCTGCATTGAGTCCGCTGAAGGAATCGTAGTGGGCCGTGGATGAGTAGAGCGAGACGACTTGCTCGGCATAAGTCTCGAAAAAGGAGGCGACTGCGGGGCCCCCCACGCCATGTTCATCGGCTAGGCGGTCGAGCTCCAGGAGAACGACGTAATCGGGGAGCGTCGCGGTCACCTTGATAAGCGCCTTGAGTTTCTCTGCCCCGCCAGCCGCGGCTATGGCGCGGGTTTTGTGTAGTACAGACGCCATCATGGCTCTGTTCTCGCCGTACCAATACAGCTCTTGAAACGCTCGCAGGCGGGCTCCCACGACCGTCTCAAGGAGAGGTAGCGCGTCGATCCTAAAGGCCAAATGCGGGCCCTTCTCATCGCCCTCGACGTGGTTGGCGATATCAGCTGCTTCGAACAACCCCTCTATATCGAGTCCGCTGCTGAACCCTCGTCCTGAATACTCCGAATCCAAACGCAGGTAGGACAGCTTATCGGTGTCAAGTCCAGCATTCAGAATCGACGACATGACTTGGTCGACGTCCTTCTTCTCGCCGCTTTGGTGCGACCAGTCCTTCGTCACGATTCGACGAAATCGTCGTACTCCAATGTCCTCTTCAAGAACTTCAGCGAGTCGTGGAGAACCTGGAAAGTCCGCCTCCAAGTTCAGATTGAAAAGGTCGAACCTCCGGTAAAGATCGACATCGGATTCCTGGAAGACGTGCATCAACGGGACGTGGTTGATGTCGTGCAGCATCGAACAAACGAGAAGGTGCCGAACGTCTTCCTCGGCGAAGAGTATGCGAAACCGAGGATTGTCGAGGAGGCGCCGAGCTAGACCCCGAGTGAGGCGATAGGTGTCTAACGAATGAAGGAATCTAGTATGAGTCGCGCCTGGAAATCGCGCAGGCAGCAGACTCAACTGATTCAAGCGGTTGAGTCTGACCAGCGCAGGATGGAGGGCAAACTTGACCAGGGGCCCGGCCACCTTGATGTTCCCTGTCGGAGCCGGAAGTCGAATCCCCCCGCCGGCTGACTCGACTCGGAGAATGGGATAGGTACGGTTGGTATCGATCCGATCTGTCATATTGCTCAGAGAAATGTTCGGGTGGTCCGAAAGCCACCTCCACGAAGTAAGCCTGGCGATCATCTCCTCGACGAACTGAAGCTCCCCTGCGGCGAGGACGTTTCGCATAGCGTCAAATGAGTCGCTTATCAGTTTGCCAAATTGGTATCTGTCGAGATGGGGAAACAGAAGTTCTCTAACTTGCTTCCGAGGCAGTCCCTCCCGCGCGAGAACTTCCAAGGCTCGGTGGACAGTTGGCTCATCCGCGGGTGGGGGCGCGTAGCCGGAATCGACACTCGCAACGATGGTCTCGTCGTCCGGTGCGTCCGCCGTGCTTCCGACATCAATCGACAAGGCGAAATCCACGAGTACCGGAAAGCCATCTGGCCGCACGAGGACGTTCCCCGCCTTGATGTCGCAGTGGAGAAGCTGGCGCTCAGTGTGCAGATAGTCCAGGGCGTGGGCTACTCCAGAGAGCGCCGCCATCAACGCGGACCTATCTGACGTAGCCACGAAATCCGTATCTAACTTTTGTCCATCGACGTGGGAGGCGATGATGTAGGGCAGCGGTCGGTTGTCCGTAAGGTTCGCCCCAACCTTCGCCTTCAAGTTCTTAAACGCGGTGCCATCCACACGCTCCGCCGAATGCGCGTGAACCTTGACGATGAATGGATGGTCCACGGATGAAAGAAATCGGAACTCATTCCGGGATATGTACAAGTTCTCAGACGCCCGGATAATGCTTTGGGTTATCGACCCATCTTCTGATGATCGCTCGAGACCGGGGAACGCAAGCTGACGAATGTAGTAATAGGGGATGAAGAGCTTGATCACGCGACTATTGCCATATAGGGGATGGTCTAGCCGGTATACCTCACCCGACCCTCCTCCACCTTTGTACTCGGTGACGGTGTATTCGTCGTGAGCTACCTTCGTCCCCAACTTGAGAATGCCAACCTTGTGAATTTCTTCAAGGCTCGTCCGCCCCAGTAGCGAGTCCGTCATGGTGGTGCTTGCTCCTGTGGGTCAAACAGTCGCGGGTGTGCAGTGGCCGATGCGCCGGGGGTGGCGTCAGACGGATCGATGCCGTTATCGCGCAGCAAAGTGCGAAGTAAGTGCAGCTCGGCTTCTAGCGCGCGAACCCGCTCTTTAAGCGGATGGATTCTCTCTGTCTCTCGACCTAGATGCTCCCGAACCAACCTTGAGAAAAGCTTCCCGTGCTGCGAGCTCGTCCCCAGGTATCGGCGCTCAATGGCGCTCTTAGGAACACCATCGATGGCCCACTCCTTGTACATGGCTTCGAGCGTAGGAATATCGAGACGATAGTCCTCGAGAGCGGGAACTCCCTCGTATCTTCGGTCCGTCATTCGACTGCTCCTCGCGCTGACTCGTCCGCGTCGTAGGCGAAGAGACCGCGCTTGATATCGCGTCGCGCTTGCTTGAACTTCCTCCGAGGACATGTCTGAAGCGCCCCCACCACCCGGTCCCTTTCGGCGGCGAGCTTCTCCAACTTAGTCACTGCGGCTTCCACCGACGGAATCGCAGTGTCTAATTCGATCGTTCGAAAGCGTCGTAGTCGGCCTCTAAGCGCATTCGTATCCCGTTCCCCGAGTCGATGATGCTGCGCGCGGTCATTCGGCGAGAGGAACGTATTAGCGCCGGCGAGCGCAGCTGCAAGTGAAGCCAGAACGAGCGCCCACGCGGATTCGTCTGAAACTGCCCCCGATTGCAGGAGGGCTGAGACCGAAGCGGCTGCAGTTGCCGAACCCCCCAACCAAAGATGCACGCGACTCCACATCTGAGCGGTGAGCCGTTGAGTGTGCTCGTAGTACGTGACCCCTTCCTCCAAACGGGCCGCCTCATGTGCGATTCTTCGGAGAGGCTCTCCCGACGAAGCGTTTTCCAACCGCCCCCCTAGCTGCGTAGCCTGAATCCGCCTCAGACGCCTCCCAAGAGGATAATTGACGCCCCTAGCCAGGTAGGCAGGGAAGCGGTTGGCGTCTAGAAGACCATGCCGCTGCCGCCCTCGCGCCCAGCTGACCTAGAGTCGTTCGGCTGTTTCCGCAGGTCAGGCTGGCTCTGCGGCTTCCAAATCTCGTGGCGCAGGTTCCTTCGCGTCTCGAGATCCCGCCGCGGCTTTCGTCTGCGACGGCTATCGAAATCCCGGGACCAACCGACCGAGACGCGGAACCAACGTCCAACAGCTGCGGCGACGTCCTACGCGCAAGGTTAGACGCCGCTCGCCGCCCCTAGAAAAGGTCCGCAAAAAGTCCGCGAGAGGACCGAAGAAGACCGGAAACAACCAGCAACAACCGTGAAGCGAAAATGCAGGTCAGCGACGAAGCGCGGCTGTTTCCGCAGGTCACAGAATTGAAACGAATGGAATTCCTAAACCTGGTGTTGCCGTTCGAAATTTGACGTCGCGCCCACTACGGGCTTCGTCCCGCAGGGACGCTGCATGAACCACTCCGAGACCACCCGGAAGAGCCACTCCCGGGTGCCGGACCGAGCCATTTAGACCCCCGAAATTCGCCATTTCCGCACGTCCACCGAGACGCGGCAGCGCTAATCGACTCAGAGTCAACGTCTAGGTGTAGTAGCGGACGAAGGGGTAGATCAGATGCTCAAGCGAACCTTCTCGGTATTCATCGTGTTGTGTCTGGGCGTCAGCCTTGCCGTCGGCGTCGCGTCGACTACCAGCGCTCAGGTTCCTTCCGTGCCGGTGCCGCCGGTGCCTTCTACCGGACCCGTGCCGGCGCGCGTCGCCTTTGACTCCGTCCAAGAATCTCTGCCTACCCAGTACTACGGCTATCACGGTTTCACCGTGTTCGACGCGACCAACAATCCGTTGTACGGGCAGTACTCCAAATTCACGGCCGTCGTCGCGGGCGTCAACGGCCCCAAGACGATCGAGGGATACCTCGACTACTGGGGCCGGGGAGTCTTCGGCTACTACGGACAGAACCCCGGCGCGGACGACCTGACGGTCACCGTCGGCCCCGCCACAGGAACCGCCGCGCGGGTCTACGGGGCCAACGCGGGATCGCTCCCGCAGCCGAACACCTCCATGCCGGCGAGAGTCACGTTCGACGCTGCAGCGCAGACGCTTCCGGCGCCGTGGTACGGCTACCACGGCTTCTCGGTCGCGGACGCGCAGGGTCAGCCCGTGTACGGCCAATACTCGAATTTCACCGCTGTCGTCGCAGGGACCAGCGGACCGATCACCATCAACGGCAAGCTCGACTACTACGGACGAGGAACGATCGGGTACTACGCGTCCCAGGCCGGCGCCGACACGATCACCGTCACGGTCGGGGCCGCGATGGGAGAGGCGGCGCGGACATACGGCGCGAGCACGCAGCCACCCTCCAACCCGATCCCGCCGTTGCCACCGATCCCGAACGCGCCCACCGGACCCGTTCCGGCGCGCGTCGTGTTCGACGAGTCGTCGCGCAGCGATCCCGCGCCCTGGTTCGGCTATCACGGATTCAGCGTGCTGGACGCCGAGGGGCGTCCGTTGCTGGGGCAGTACTCCAGGTTCACCGCGACCGTGCAGGGCGTCAACGGGCCACTGACGTTCGACGGGTATCTCGACTACTACGGGCGCGGGGTCTTCTCTTACTACGCCGCGAGGGCCGGGGCCGATACACTCACCGTTGCCGTTGGTCCGGCCGCCGGTGAGGCCGCGCGTACTTACGGCGTCTCGAATCCGTCGTTGCCACAGGTGAACGACCGTCCCGCCGCCCGCGTCCAGTTCGACAACGCCGCGCAGACGCTGCCGGCACCGTGGTACGGCTACCACGGGTTCACCGTCTACGACGCCCAGGGGACTCCGGTGTACGGGCGCTACCTCCAGTTCACCGCGGTCGTCGCCGGACCCAACGGCCCGGTGACGATCAACGGGCAACTCGACTACTACGGCCGCGGGACGATCGGTTACTGGGCCGACAAGCCCGGGGCGGACACGATCACGGTCAACGCCGGAAGCGCGGCAGGCAGCGCGGCGCGCACGTACGCGCCGAACGTGCAGCCGCCGCCCGTTGGGATTCCGCCACTTCCGCCGGTTCCACCCGTGCAGGCGCCACCGGTGAACCAAAGCCCGGTAGCGCGCATCACCTTCGACGACCCGGCCCAGCTGCTGCTCCCGCTCCCGTACTACGGCTGTCACGGCTTTACAGCGACGGATGCCACGGGGACCGCGCCGTACGGGACCTTCCGGAACTGGACGGCCGCGGTCGCCGGACCCAACGGGCCCTTGACGTTCGGAGGCCAACTCGATTACTGGGGCCGCGGGATGTTCTGCTACTCGGCGGTCAATCCCGGCGCCGACTCGCTCACCGTGACCGTCGGAGCCGGGGTGGGCGAGGCGACGCGTACGTACCGGCCGAACGCTTCCATCCCTTCCCTTCCTGGAGTGGGGGTGCCCCCCGTCAACAACAATCCGATCGCGCGCGCGACTTTCGACGCACCTGTCGTAAACCTCCCCTCGCCCTGGTACGGGTGTCACAGCTTTACGGGTACCGACGCGGTCGGAACCCCCCTCTACGGTCGTTACACGTCGTGGACGGCGGCTGTGGCGGGCCCGAATGGGCCGTTGGTGTTCAACGGACAGCTGGATTACTACGGCCGGGCCACTATCTGCTACTACGCGGCGCTGCCCGGTGCCGACACGCTGACTGTGACGCTCGGGACTGCAGTCGGAGAAGCCGCACGTACGTACGCTCCAAGGACTGACGTCCCCCCGCTCGAGATCCCCATTCTTCCTCCAGTTGAGGCAGACGAGCAGACGGAGATCACGAGCGCTTGCGCTGTCGCCGCGAAGAATGCAACGGATCCAGGAGACGGCGACTTGATCAAGGGCACGAGCCGAGACGATCAGCTGTGGGGGACGGCATATCGGGGCATCATCTATGGGTTCGGAGGCAACGACGTCTTAAAAGGTAGGGGTGGGAACGACATCCTTTGCTCGGGAAGCGGCAACGATGGAGTCAACGGCGAAGGCGGCAACGACCAGATCGACGGCGGTGATGGAAGAGACCTCATTGTCGGAGCCGACGGAGACGACGCCATAGCTGGAGGACTCGACATCGATGGTGTCTACGGAAGCGCCGGCAACGACAGGTTGTTGGGGGGACAGGCAGACGGAACCGATGACGCCGTCGCCGATTACGTAGAGGGAGGCTTGGGCGCCGATACCACCCTGCCTCAAACAGACGACGAGGTGTACCAGGAGCTCGAGCCGGACTCCCTCTGCCCGGTCGTCCCGCACGAGACCGATCCCGAGGCGTGGATCCCGCGGCTTGGCGTCTTCAGGCCCAGCCGATTGGTCGTCTCGAATCCAGACACTCACCCGTGCATCCAGGCCCGAGGTCAGGTGAGCGAGTACAACGTCGCCGGGGACGGAGACGCGAACTACCACGTGCCGCAACTCATCCAACGCGGCGGCGCAGTGATCACCCTTACGTCGGTCGAGATCATCGATGCCCCTCCCGGCGTTGACATAGACGACGAAGCGTCGGTCAAGGTGGAGATGATGCCGCGCGACTACATCGCAGGGGAGGGACGGTTCCCTAAGACGATCGACAACGGCGACATCGTCACGGTCTCGGGTTTGTTCGTCGCAGACCACGGCCACGAAGACGACCGGGAGAACATCCTCGAGATCCACCCTGCCTTCATGGTCCAGCTGGAGGGGCAGGCGCCTACCTTCAGCGGAAAGAAGTACGCTGGTAGTCCGCACACGATGCATCCGGGCCAGAAGCCAGGACCGAACCGAGGAAAGATCAAAGCCCCTCCGAACCCGACGTCGTTCCCTCGGAAACGAACCGACATCAACAACGACTGGCGGTACTGTTGGTACGAGGATGGAGCGCCGTGTCTCGACTGGCATGGCGACCCGACGTTTGGGTGAGGGGAAGCGTGGTTCGTAAGAGCAGCCTGGCCTTCTCGATTCCTTGGCTGCTGATGCTCGCTAGCTCGAGTCCCGTGTCCGCACGGCCTCCGGTCGTGGAGGCTCTCGGGATTCGAACGATCGACAGCGAAACCGGTGAATCGATCCGTCAACTGCTCGAGCGCGATTCGCGAGAGCCGATCTGGTCTCCCGACGGTAGCCGGGTCGCGTTCGCGAGGGGGTACGAGAACAATCTGGAGATCTGGGTTGTTGATCGTCACGGACGCGACGCGACGCGGCTGACAAAGAACCACAAGCTCGACGAGTGGCCTTCGTGGGCGCCGGACTCCGCCCGCCTCGTCGTGGAGCGGTACGACGTCGATGATCCGTCCTACGACAACGAGTTGTTCGTCGTACGTGCCGACGGATCTGGTCGGCACCGGATCACCGATAACGAAGTAGACGACGTTTGCCCCAGCTGGCAGCCGGGCGGACGAAGGATCGCGTTCCACCGACGGGGATCCAACGACATCTATACGATCCGGGCGAATGGGGAACGGGAGCGGCAGATCACGTCCGGTCCCGACTGGGACGCCGGACCTATCTGGGCACCGGATGGGCAGGCAATCCTGTTCAGGCGTCGTGTTCAGCCCATCGACAATCCGGCTCCGCCCGTACCTGTCGCGCAGCACGACCTGTTCGTCGTGAGCAAGGACGGAACCGAGCTGACCCGGATTACGGACACGGCCGATCTCGAAGCCGTATATGGCTGGTCACCCGACGGTAACTGGATCGCCTTCGTGGTCGCGTCCTCCGACCGATCGAATTCGTCCCTTTGGGTCATCCGTTTAGATGGGACCGAGGCGCGCGAGCTCGTAAGCAACCTTGGGCGATCGTATGAGGGCGTGAGCCCAACCTGGTCAGCCGACAGCTCCCGGATCCTCCACACGAGGTCGAGCGAGACAGCACGGAACTCACCGCGAGTCGACGTGTGGACGATCAACGTCGACGGCTCCGGTGAACGGGCTTTGGGCCCTACCCGGGATGCTCACGAGTCCTCTCCCGATTGGTACGGCTCCCCTCAGGAATGTGCCGGCGCCTACTGACGCTGCCTAGCCACATGTCGTCGAACACCGTCCTGCTTGGGTCGCGTCCAATGGAATAGGCGCGTTGATCCCGGGGCCCCACGGCGCCACAGCCTCGAGCCACCCTCGGCGTAAACATTGGATCGGCTCGCTGCTTTGCGGGAGCGGAACGCTCGAAAGAAGTTGGATGGAAAGCGCTTTCCAGGCGAGCCCTGACGGGACTCGGCGGGGCTCTTGGCTCCGGCCGTCCTCCACCACTCGCGGTCATTGACGCGTGAAACCGGTCCGCAAAAAGTCCGCGAGACGACCGAAAACAACCGGAAATAACGAGAACCATCCGTCAAGTAAATCCGCAGGCCAGGAGCGACTTTCAGCTGTTTCCGCAGGTCAGGCGACTGTGCCGAAAGGAATTCCTAAACTGGTGCCGCATGTTCGAGCCCTTGCCGGGAGGACCGCACGCTCGACCCTCCCGAGGCCTTGGGCAGTCAGACGCGCTTTGAGAGACTGCGTCAGAAGGTGGCCTCCGATGTCTGGCCCCTCCAGGCTGCGCACGTAACCGGCTCCCGCCCGGCAGCTCAGACCAAAGCGGGAGATGGCCGCCGACGGATCACTACGAGTCCTCGTCGAATATCGCCACGACCTTCTTGTCTGCGTCGACTCGGACGACGCAGGTCTCCGTCCCGGAGCACTCACCGCTCCATCCGGCGAAGACAGACCCTTCGGCCGCAGTCGCCACGAGCTCGATGCTCCCGGCATCCTCCATGTCGGCCCAACAGCTGAGCCCGCAGTCGATCACCGTTTCCATCTCGATCCCCGCGGGACACCCTTCGCACACGTGCTTTCCGGTCACCGTTCCCTCGCCCGACCCGTCGAGGTCGACCGTGAGGATCGGCAAAGCCGCGGCCAGCCGCTGGACGCCGAGTGCAGATCCGTCCCGGCGCAAGGCCGCAATCGCCACGCCGTCCTGTCCCGGAGCCATCGCGACGAAGAAGTTGAAATCGACCTCCATCGAGCGCGGCGCAGGGAAGACGGCGCCCTGGACGGTGGTGCCGTCTTCGAGCCGGAGCTCCACGACCTTCACCGCCGCGTCGACGCGTCCGAACACCGCCGTCGTATGGAGGCTGGTCCTGTCGACGACAGCGTCGATCGCCATCGAAGCCGGCAAGGGAGCATGATCGCCGATGTCGCAGCTCATCTCGGACTCACCTGCCCATCCGAATCCGAGACACAACGCTTCCTCACCCTCGAACAACCCGGCGCCGGCTATCGCTCGATAGCCCCTCATCGACCACGAGTGCCCGTTCCTTCGGCCGCTCGCGATAGTCGCTTCGGGCGTGACGCGCCGGCCCGGTCCGGTCCGAGACTCAGGTTCGCCAGCCGCCACTCGAGCGCGCGGCGACCCGTCGGTCCCGCTCCCGACCAGGCGCGCCCCAAGGGCGAAGCTACCGACGCCCGATGCGGCGATCACGGTCGCGAAGACGACGAGCCGACCGATGCGGCGATAGAAGGCACGAGACGCCACCGCCTCCGGTTGCACACCCGCACGCGCCTTGGCAGCGCGCGCCGAGAGTAGGTCCGACAGGTTCCGCTCAACGTCCTTCATGATCACCCTCGCTTTCCTTCAACCGATCGAGTCCCCGCGCTGCATACGAGCTGACCGCGCCCGGGGAAGTTCCCAGGAGATGTGCGATGTCTCCGTCGGTCCGCTTCGCGTAGTAGCGAAGAACGAGAACTGCTCGCTCCCGTGGCGGAAGCGACTGGAACGCGGACCACAACGCGTCCGGTGACCCGTCGCACCCGTCGCCGAGGGTGGCGGAGGTCGCTCGCCGACGACGCCCGTCCTCATCGCCGCCACGCCGTCGCCTCGTGATCGTGCGGCGAACCACGGCACGTAGCACGGCGTCCTCCCACGAATCCCGGCGGGTTCTCCCGCGCCCCTTCGAGACGACCTCGGCGAGACCCGCGCGCGCGGTCGCTCGCGCGGCTTCACGATCGCCCGTCACGAGATACGCGATGGCCGAAACGCCAGGCCCGAGTTCCTCGACCGCAGCTCTCGACTTGACCCGATTGATCATCGTTACTCCAGAAGATCTCGCACGCCTAGGGGTCGCTCATGGGACAGCTGTTGTGGGTGTCCGGAGAGGAGTCCTGGCCGTCGTCTCCGTCGTAGAAGTCCGCGGTCCCGTCGTCGATCTGGTGCCAGTGGTCTTTTCCGTCGCCGTCCTCGACCTTGACGTTGTCCTGGCCGCCTCCGTCGCAGACCGTGTCGTCGTCGGCGTTTCCGACGCGGTCGTCGAGGAGATCCCAACCTGTCGCGCCCCGCAGCTTGTCCTTGTCCTCGTACCCTCGTACGTCGTCGCCGCCGCCCTCGGCGTAGATGCTGTCGAAGCTAGACGTCCCGTTGCAAAGTGTGTTGTCGTGCTCGTCGCCGTGGAAGACGTTCGGCCAGCCCAGGAACGTGACGCTGCACGATTCGTGCGCCCACACGCCGTACGCCGATCCGAGAACGAGGCCCCCTCCAGAGACCACGAGCAGCAACGTCGAAAAGGTCTTCGTCCGCCCCAAGCGCGTCACCCCCAGTCGCTACGCCGCGCCTCGCGGCGCGACCAACGTTCGTCCGAGCCCAGTCAACACCTGCGGAGGAAAAAGTCAATCGCCAGGACCTGAAGTCGTTGCGACGTCACTGCCACCGGCCATGCCTCGGTCCCCACCTCACTCGCTCCCCACCGCGTGCAGAGCAACCGTCTCTAGGGGTCACTCATCGGGCAGCTGCCGTGCGTATCCGGGGCGCTGTCCTGTCCGTCGTCCCCGTCGTAGAAGTCCGCGGTGCCGTCGTCGGTCTGGTGGAAATGGTCTTTCCCGTCACCGTCCTCGAACTTGACGTTGTCTTGGCCGCCTCCGTCGCAGACCGTGTCGTCGTCGGAGTTCCCGACGCGATCGTCCAACAAGTCCCCACCGGTTGCACCGCGGAGCTTGTCCTTGGCCTCGTAACCACGCACGTCGTCGCTGCCGCCGTAGGCGTAGATGCTGTCGAATGCCGACGTCCCCTCGCAGAACGTGTTGTCGTGCTCGTCGCCGTAGAAGATATTGGGCCAGCCGAAAAACACGACGTCGCACGAGTCGTGTGCCGCTGCCGCGTACGCCGATCCCAGAACGAAACTGCCTCCGGACACCGTCAGTAGCAACGCGGAAAAGCTCTTCGTCCGCCTCAAGCGCGTCACCCCCACGCTTCGGGTCGCGTCGTTGTCCCCCGCGACCAACCTTCGCCGCAACCCAGTCAACACCCGGGGCGGAAAAAGTCAACCCTGAAGGCCGAGCTGCTGCCACGCGACCGAAACCTGCCAAACGCCCCATCCGGCCCTTGACTTGCTCTTAACCGGAAGGACACCATGGCGTCGGCGGAAATCTATGTAGCTGGAGTGGGGGTGGCGGCATGCCCGGTAGCTTTGCCATGCACATGAACCTGGACGGCGACTTCGTCAAGGTGTGGGGAGATCACCTAGACCTGTCGAAGGACGTCGCCAGCGTCGCCGACGTGGTAATCAACGGCATCCGTCGGGAATTCACCGCCGGCCCGTTGTGGTGGGGCGAAGCGGTCGCAACCGATGCCGGCGTCGTCCTCGCCGAGGAATACGACTACCAGGGCGGCCGCCTCCGGATGGGTGCGGTGGAGCAGGTCTTCCCGCCTGTTCAGGAGACGGAGGTCACGACCACGAGCTGGCTCCGGCTGTGCGTCTGGGAAGGGCGGCAATATTCGCTGCACACGCACCTCTACGGAACCGACGAGGCGACGTTCTTCGGCATCCTCGACCTGTTCAAGATCATCGAAACCGATAGAGGCATCAGGTTGAAGGCCGTGGACCCACGGCGGACCCCGCTGCACAAGGAGACCGCGGTCCTGAAGGACGTCCCCGGACTCGGCCTGATCAATACGGTAAGGCTGACTCGGGAGTCGGCCCGCGGCGTCCCGGCTCGGAAGGGAACTTCGGTTCGCGGAGGCGAGCTCTTCCTGGAGGAGGTCGAATCCTCTGAATCGCCCGGGTTCGGCTTCAAGTACTTCATCCTCGTCGGGAAGAACACGAAGACCCACGTGTCCCCCCATCCCTCGGAGTCCGACGACACTGTGCTGCACGCGCTCGAGGAACTAGAGGTGGACTTGGAGAGGGGTCAGCCATGAGCACGGTCGCGGCCCCCGTTGCGACCGCGGCGTCGTTCGGCGTCCTCACGTGGTCCGGCGCATCGCATCTCCTGCATCTACGCCTGTTCCGGGAGGCGCTCGCTTCGCATTCGGTATGGGATGGGCGTCGCGTGACGTTCGTCGCGTGGGCCGTCACGGCGACGGAGCTGGTGGTGGGCGCTCGGGGGCTCCTTGCGGTGTGGGACGGAGACGCTGCATGGACTCGCGTGGCGGCCCTCGCCGCCGTCCTGGTGTTCGCTGCCTTTGCCGTCTATGCGGGGTTGGTAATCAGACACGACTCCGACGCACCCTGCGGATGCTCTACACACTCCTTCCCGATGACGGGATGGACGGTCGTGCGTGCCGGCGCATTCGCTTTCGCCGCGGCCCTCGCGGCCGGATCCGGTCACACGATGGCGCGGCATGCGACGGAGGAGCAGGTATTGCTGACGATCGTGGCGCTCACGCTGGGAACGATCGTGTGGACGTTCCCCGGCGCGATGCACCAGGTGCGCGGAGCGACTCCGGCGCGAGCGGGGAGGGGTGGGGCCGATGGACTTTGACACGAGCGTCCTCCTCGTCACCTGGGGCGCGATCCTCCTCCTGGGGTTCGCGATGTCCGGGCTGGTCCGGCAGATGCATCAACTGCGCCAGCTGGTTCAGGGAGGGACGCCCATAACCGTCGTGGGGCCGCGACCGGGAGAACGTGCACCCTCGCCCGACGGCGAGGCGTGGACGCGATCCGGCGTCGCCCTGTTCGTCGATCACGGGTGCTCCAGCTGCGATCGCATCCTGCCCGAGTTCGCCCGCCTCGCGGAGCTGAGGAGCGACCTGAGGTTCGTAGCTTTGTTTCGCGACGACGCCAACGGCTCACGGTCGCCTTCCGTAGCGATCCACCCGCACCAAGGCCGCTTGTTCGACGAGCTTGGGATCACCGTCCTGCCGTTCGCGATATCCGTGACGGCGGACGGCACGGTGAGCCACGCCGCCCCAGTCGGCTCCGTCGCTGCGCTCCAACGTCTCGTCGGTGAAACAGAGGAAAGGATGGCGAAAAGATGACGCTGCGCCTCGAAGACATCACACGGCTACGCGAGCCCGACGAGAGCGACTTCTTCGCCGACCGGTCGCGACAGTTTCCGCCGCTCCACCCGCCGTCTCGCCGCCAGTTCCTGCGCGGTGTCGCCGCTGCGGGCGCCGGTGTGGGACTCGCCGTCGTCGGCCTGCTGCCTCCGGCACGCAGGGCGTTCGCTGCACATGGCGGCGTCGGCGGTCACAAGAGCTACATAGAGACCGACATGGTCTTCGGTTGTCCCGAGCCCACGGGCGACTGCGATCCGGCATGCGCACCCAGCATGGTCTATTCCGACGTGTGCCGCGCCGACACGTGGCACAAGGCCGAGGGCGACTACAGGACGCGGCCAAACGAGTGCATCGGCGACGGCTCGGCAGACGGGTGGTTCTGGACGGTCGACACGTGCACGCGTTGCAACAACAGGACGAGGTTCAAATGTCATGACGGGTGCAAGCGAATCGACGGGGTGTTCAAGACCTCGATCTGCCGGACGTGGACTTGCGTGAACTAGCGGCGACCCGCCGGCTCGGGTGGGGGCACCCGCTCCTCCCCGCGGTCGCGTTCGGCGCCGCTATCGCCTCGTCGGTCGCCGCCGGGTCGCGATGGCTTCTCTGGGCTGCGGTCGCGGCCGTCGTCGGCTACTCGTTGTCGGGGTCTGCCTGAAGCCACAACAGCACGTCTGTGCTGAACTCGCCAGGATGGCGGGGACGTGGCGGACTCAAGGGGAGCCTTGCTTTTTCCGTGGGTCTGGTAGCAGGTGGAATGGCGACTGCAGCGGGGGCGTGGATCCTCGGCGGCCTCTTCTCACCCCTGCCGTCGAGCGTTCGCGTCGGCGCGGTCGTGGCCGTGGGGGTGGCTGCAATCGCGCGCGACTTGTCGATCTTGAAGATCGCGTTGCCACAGAACGCCCGGCAAGTTCCTCAAGAGATCTTTCGCAAGCCACTGCTTCGTGCGGCCCTCCAGTTCGGGTTCGAGATGGGTACCGGGCTTCGCACTTTCGTGACGTCGACTTCGCCGTACGCGCTGCTTGTCGCGCTCCTCTTGCTCGGGCCCACGGGCGCCGAAGCCGTCGCCGCCGGAGCCGGGTTCGGAGTCGGCCGGGCGGCCATGCTGTTCTCGCGGCGCCTCGCGCCCGATCCGGGGGCTTGGGGCGCGGGGCTCCACCGCGTCCTGCGGGGCGTCGTCCCTGTGTCGTCGGTCGCGGTGGTCATGATGAGCGTCGCCATGGCTGCGTGGTGGCCCGCGCCATGAACGATTTGGTCGCGACGACCGTCCAATTCTTTGAGGAGGAGTCTCACCGCCCGATGTCAGGAGACTTGTTGTGAAGCTGCGCCGGACGCGCGCTGCCTCGTCAACGAAGCAGCAAGACGCCGGCCTCCCCATCACGGTCCGAGCGGCGGCGCGGTACGTCGTGTGGCTGCTGGTCGTGCCGTTGATTACGGGGACCGTGGTCGCGCTGGCGGTTGCCGCCGTGATCGAGAAGCCGCCCGAGCGCCCCCGGATCCGCGCAGAGGTCTCAACGCAGCCGTCCCCGTTGAAGACGGACGAACCAGTGGCGACTCGCCGCGGCGCGGCGGCCATAGGCGGTCCGATCAGCAGGCGCTCCGCCGGCCCGACGCAGTGGGACTCCCTGCCTGCTTCGCCTCTCGACGGACGAGCCGGTGCGTCTGCGGTCTGGACGGGAAGCGAGATGGTCGTGTGGGGCGGGTATTCGCGGTTCGGGAGCAGGCTCTTCGCTGACGGCGCCGCCTTCTCCCCCGGCTCCGCGACATGGCGGAAGCTCCCCGCGGCCCCGCTCGAGGCCCGAACGGGCCATACCACCGTATGGACGGGAGAAGAAATGATCGTCTGGGGAGGCGAGGTCGCGACGGACGGAGAGAACTACGGTGCCGACGCGGCGGATGGTGCGTCCTACGACGCCGCGCAGAACCGCTGGCGCGAGATCAGTCCTTCGCCGCTGGAGCCCAGGAGCGCGCATACGGCCGTGTGGACGGGAGGCGAGATGATCGTCCTTGGAGGCGTAGGCGAAGTCCGGTTCGCGGACGGTGCGTCGTACGACCCGTCGGACGACGCCTGGCGTCCCATCGATGCCTCTCCTCTAGGCGCGCTGTCCCATCACACTGCCGTCTGGGCCGGAGATCGCATGATCGTCTGGGGTGGATGCCGCGCAAGGGCCGCGCAATCGGACGCAGGTGCGACATATTTTCCGGCAACGGATTCGTGGGAGATGCTTCCGACGTCACCGCTTGCCCCGAGGTGCGACGCCGAATCCGTCTGGACGGGGCGCGAGCTCGTCGTTTGGGGGGGTGAGCGAACGTCCTCCCGGCAGCTCGCCGACGGCGCCGCGTACGACCCCGCGACCGACCGGTGGAGGAAGCTGCCGGGGGCGCCGCTCGACCCACGGCGGGGGCCCGTTTTCCAGTGGACCGGAACGTCGCTCGTCGTGTGGGGAGGATCGTTCGACGACTACAAAGGCCGTAGCGTATCCGGTCCCTTCGCCGACGGCGCCGAGTACGACCCGGTTGAAAACACCTGGCGCGCCCTGCCCCCGTCGCCGCTCGAGCCCCGCGATTACGCAGCTTCGGTTTGGTCGGGTGATGCCATGATCGTCTGGGGCGGGAACGATTGGCAGCGTCGCACCGCATTCGACGACGGCGCGGCTCTTCGGAGGGAGTAGCGACGATAAAAAGGAGGGCCGCCACGCGGCCGATCGTCGCCGCTGTAGCAGCCGCGGCTCTGCTGGCGCCACAGATGGCTCAGACCGCGCCTATGGCCGCGGCGTTGCGCCCAAACGTCGTCCTGAGCTGGAACGACGCCCTGCTCCAAGCAGTTCGCACGAGCGGCATGACTCCGCCCTCCGTGGCGCGTGCTCTCGCCATCGCCCACACCTGCGCATTCGACGCCTGGGCTTCGTACACGCCCAAGGCGAACGGCACGGAGCTGAACGGGTCACTGCGACGCCCGCCGTCGGAAAGGTCTTCTGCGAACAAGGAAGAGGCGATCTCGTACGCGATGTACGACGCTGCGGTCGACCTCTTCCCCTCGCGTAAGGAGTCGCTGTTCGACCCGTTGATGCACGCGCTCGGCTTCGACCCCTCGACCGCAGCAGCCGATACGGCTTCTCCCTCGGGAGTGGGCCGCGCCGCGTGCGCCGCCGTGTTGAGCAACCGGCACCGCGACGGATCCAACCAGCTCGGCGACATCCCTGGCGGTCAAGAGGGAGTCGCGTACTCCGACTACACCAATTACGAACCGGTGAACGCTCCTATGCACGTATCAGCCGAGTTCGATCCAGAGGCCGTGTCTGACCCCAGCTACTGGCAGCCGCTGACGTACGTCAACGCGGCGGGACAGCAGGTGACGCCCAGGTTCGCCGCCCATCATTGGAACCAAGTCGAGCCGTTCGCCCTCACCTCCGCTTCACAGTTCCGCAGCACAGAAGGTCCCGCGATGTGGGGGTCTCGAGACTTCGTGCAACAAGCGGAAGACGTCCTGGCCCTGAGCGCGGCCCTCGACGATCGCGACAAGATGATCTCGGAGTACTGGTCAGATGGACCGAACACAGAGACTCCGCCCGGCCACTGGAATCTCTTCGCACAGTTCGTCTCCATCAGAGACAGAAACGAGCTCGACGATGACGTCAAGCTCTTCTTCGCGATGAACAACGCCCTCCTGGATGCGGGTATAGCCGCGTGGGACAACAAGATCGCCTACGACTCCGTCCGGCCGATCACCGCGATTCGCTTCCTCTTCCGAGACCGCATCGTCCCCGCGTGGGCGGGTCCCGGCAAGGGGACCCAGCCGATCCAGGGCGGGTCGTGGCTGCCATACCAAAAGGCGTCGTTCCCAACACCGCCGTTCGCCGAGTTCACATCGGGACACAGCACGTTCAGCGCGGCTGCGGCCGAGGTTCTTCGGCTCTTTACGGGCGCCGACAGGTTCGGCGCCTCCGTCACCCTTCCGCGTGGAACCTCGTCGATCGAGCCGGGAAAAACTCCTGCGACCGACATCACATTGACCTGGCGAACGTTCACGGATGCTGCAGACGAAGCCGGGATGTCGCGCCGTTACGGGGGGATCCACTTCGAACTCGGTGACCTCGAAGGACGCCGCGCCGGCAGGGAGGTCGCTGTGGCGGTCTGGGCAAAGGTCCAGGCGCTCCTCAAACCGACGTCCTAACCAGGCGAATATATGGACTTCAAGCCGGTTGTACATGAGCCCGGCCGTTGTCGAAACACCGCGAGCCATTCGACGGGACGCGCGCGGTTCAACCGACGGGCGCGGCCGATCACCCTGAAATGGGACCGCGTCCTCAGCCACGAACTGGCTACTAAACGAGTCCGGAAAAGCCGCGAGAGGACGAAAAACGAACGACGGGAGGGTTATGAGGCCCACCTTTTCTCTATGACCAGTGGTATGTCGTGGGCCCTCAGTCATGGTGCAGTGCTGAGGCAGAGCGCTGCCGGAAATTGGTTCACGAGGAAGCGAGCACCTGAACGGAAGGCGATAGGCGGGCCTGCCGTCGGCGGACCTCGAAAGAAGGCATAAGGATTCGAGTCTGGTCCTGCAGATCACTCCCAGCGGTCCTGGGGGTGAGGAAAGCGGCTACTCCAACCATCGATATGACAACGCTTACCTAGGGATGTTGCCGGCTTCGTGAACGAGCCCGCGCTTCACCTTGAGAAACAACCCGCGGGATCGCGCAAGAAACGAGCAAATAAGTCCGCAAAGAGTCCGCGAGACGACGAAAAACGACGGCAAACGACGAGAACCATCCGCGAGCCACGAGACCACTTAAGAGCAGCCTTTCGCGCATTTCCGCAGGTCAAGCGACTGTCCCGAATAGAATTCCTAAACCTGGTGTCGCAGGTTCGAATCCTGCCGGGGGCACAGACAACACACAGACAACTGTGGAGTCCCGCCTGATAGTTGACGTTCCGGCGTCACCTGATCGTTTACGTGGCTCCGGCTGATCGTTTACACGTCGCGGCTCTCCTGACCAGACCCTTGGGGAAGGAGGTCGGTGGTGCATTTGGTGGAGATCAGCGTCATGGAACAGCGCTAGCCCGAACCTCAGAAGGTTCCAGAGCGCGCCTCTAGAGCGCGTGCGTACGAGCGACCGTAACTGTCTGAGGCGCCTGAAGTGCGGAGTTGCCCTTTTCGAAGAGCGGCGGCCCTCGCCTTGACCAAGAGGCTACGCGTATTCCGACCCTTGGGGCCGGCCGATACCTAGACTTCGGGTCCGTGGAAGACATCTGGTTGCGTGGAGCGGTCGATCTCGCGGAGCTCATTCGAACCCGCGGTGTTTCGTCCCTTGAGGTGCTCCAGGAATTCCTGCAACGGATTGACGCAGTCAATCCGACGATCAACGCTGTGGTGGCCTTCGCTCGCGAGAGAGCCCTCGAGGAGGCTCGCGCTGCGGACGTTGCTCTAGCGCAAGAGCACGCGCTCGGGCCCCTGCATGGTGTCCCCTTCACAGCAAAGGACGCCTTTGACACAGAGGGCGTGGAGACATCCGTCGGACTTCCGGAACGGGTGGGCGTTGTGCCGAAGGAGGACGCGGTGGCAGTGGTACGGATGCGGCGGGCGGGAGCGATCCTCATCGGCAAGACGAACGTCCCTTCGGGCGCTTCGGGCGGCGTTACGGAGAACCCGATCCATGGCAGGACGAGCAATCCGTACGACCCGGCCCGCTCGCCGGCCGGTAGCAGTGGCGGTGAGGCAGCGCTCCAGGGAGCCGGAGGCTCACCGGTCGGCCTGGGCAGCGACTCGGGCGGGAGCCTGCGCGTACCGGCGCACTACTGCGGTGTCGCCGCCCTCAAACCCACCAGCGGTCGGATCCCGAATACCGGCGTCCTCGACCACCCCGGCGGTCTGAGTGACAATCGGACGCAGATCGGCCCGCTCTCGCGCTTCGTCCAGGACCTAGCGCCGATCCTTCGAATCCTGGCGGGTCCGGATCATCGCGACAGCGGGGTCGTTCCGATCTCTCTGGACGACCCGGAAGCAATTGAACTGCGCCGCCTTCGTGTCGCCTTCTACACGGACGATGGAGACACGCCCACAACGCCGGAGACTGCGAGTGCGGTCCGAGACGCGGCGGGGGCGCTGAGGGCGGCCGGTGCACGGGCGGACGAGTTGTGCCCCGAGGGGATCGGCCGGAACGCGCTCGAGATCTCACAGCGCTACTGGCGATGGGATGAACTCCCGGGCGGAGAATCAACTCGACTGCTTGCGGATTGGGACCGGTTCCGAACTCAGATGCTCGCCTTCATGGAGTCCTACGACATCATCGTGTGCCCCACAGCACCAGGACCGGCAGCGCGTCACGGTGAGGGTGTCGAGACGATGTTCCACTACACACTTCCGTTCTCGCTAACGGGCCAGCCGTGCGCGGTCGTCCCGGCGGGATGGTCGGGGGAACTGCCCATCGGTGTACAGGTCGTAGGTCGAGTGTGGCGAGAAGACGCGGTGATCGCGGCGGCCAGGCATATCGAGGCGGCGATCGGAGGGTGGCGCAGACCATCTATCTAGGGACGTAGCACATAACACACTCCTAACATCACATCCGGGAACACGCCGAGATGGATGCGAGTAGACGTAAGGCAAGATGCGCTTATGACCTGCATGGATGGTCATGAGTGCCATTGGCCGTACGCAGCCGTAAACGCATTCCACACCGCTCGCTCGGGTGAGGTCAGGAGTTCGAATCTCCTCTGTTCCACTTCCGAAGCTACTGGTCGCTCCGCAAACGAGGGGCGCTAGCTAGACGGGGTTGCTCTCCGATCTCGATCTCAACTTTCCAGCCTCTGCTTCGAGGTCCTGCTCGAAAGTGTCACCTCGCCCTCATCCCCCGCGCGGACCGTATGGAAGTCTCGATCCCCCGGTATGTGCTCTACGCGGAACTCGAAAGCACACGTTCCGTAGAAAGTGATCTCGAACGTGAGTGGGCGTGTCGCTCGAGATTCCAGGTCATGGCAGCTGTATAGCCGATGCTGACTCCCGCCTGCGCTGGGACTCCGCAGAGGAGATCGAGCCAGGCCACCGCGAACCCCGAACGTCTCTCACATATGCAGGTGACAGAGTTCGCCCTTGGTCAAGGAGGAACAGGAGTTCTAGCCATAGCGGGACGCGTCGACCATTGAGTCGATCCTTCCCTGAAACGCGGCGTTGCCCTTTTGAACGGCGGCGGCCCTCGCCTTGACCAAGAGGCTAAGCGCCTCGTCCCTTCGCCCAAGAACCCGGAACATCTCCGCGCCGTCCATCAAACAGAGCGTGATAACGAATAAACCATCGCCAAGAAGGCGCTCCGTCTCCTTCCATGTGGACAGCGCTTTAGAATTCTGCCGGGGCAACCACATGGAGCCGGATGTAGTTACGGGTACGCCAGAGTGAGGCCCGTCAAGACATGCGAGTGAAGAGGAGCGCTCCTTTGCGACGCCTGTTGTTCGGGCTTCTGGTGCTTCTCGTCGGTTGCGCCGGGAACGTCGAGCCCGGCGCAAGCAGCTCCGCGGCCCCGTCCAGCTCGGGTGCCACGGCGCAAGCTACGGACGAACCGCCGGAAGATCCCTGCGCGCAGTACCCGCCCCCGTTCGAAGCGTCCTACCTTCCCGAGGGATTCAAGAAGAAGCTGCGCAACGGTGCCGGCTTGTTCAAAGGAGCGGAAGGGGCGGGAGCGGGCTACCCGACCAAAGGCCTGCTTGGGCACTATCGGGGCCCGGTGGAGACGGTCCACGTCAACTTCGAGACCCGCCCCGGGCCGCTGCCGTACGAACCTGCGAACCCTCACCTGCTGCGCGGCGTTGTCGGCGGGCGCGGGCGGATCGGCAAGATCGAGGGCGGCTGGTCCGTCGAGTTCTCCCTCGACGACTGCGACTTCAGGATGGACGCGTACGGCATCGACCGGGCCGGGACGGTCAAGGTGGCGAAAGGTCTTCGACAGAAAGACTAGCTCTTGGTCGAGACACCCGAGCTGCCTGTGGTCCGCCTCCCCCAGCCGAGCGAAGCTTCGGCAGGGCTCACCTCCGAGCCGTCGAAGTCCTCTTCTCGAGGGAGGCTCGAGAGGAGGCGCGATGGATCTCAGGAAGATGCTCGTCGCCGGGCTGCTGACGGTGCTGGCTACGAGTGCGATCGCGCCTGCGAACGCCGATCGCTCCAAGCCGCCTCGTACCGAGTTCGAGGAAAGCGAAGGGGCGGACTGGACCTCGCATGCGGGCGAGCTCTCGTTCCTCGCCGCAGTCGACGAGGCTTCCGACAGGGTCCTGGTCGAGACGATCGGTAAGACGAAGGAGGGGCGGCCCCTGCAGCTCGTGCGGCTCGGCTATCCCACGCCGGCGCCGCGCACGGTCGCTTTGGGCCGCCCGACGACTTTGTTCGTCTGTACCCAGCACGGGAACGAGCCGGCCGGTCGGGAGGCCTGCCTCCAGCGCCTGCGCGACCTCGCGTTCACCGGCGACGCGGAGCTGCTCGCGCAGCTGAAGGAGCAGACGATCTTGTTCGTCCCGACCGCGAATCCCGACGGGCGCGAGGACGACGCACGCGGCAACGCGGACGGCACCGACGTCAACCGCGACCACCTGAACCTCGAGACCCCCGAGGGCCGCGCGATGGCCGAGGTCGTGCGCGACTGGCAACCTGAAGCGGTCGTGGACCTCCACGAATACGGCCCTTCGCTGCCTGCCCTCTACGACGACGAGGTGCTCGTGCTGTGGCCGCGCAACCTCAACGTCGACGAGGACGTCCACTCTCAGGCGAAGGACCTGGCGCTCGACTTCATCACGAAGGACGAAGAATCCGCCGGTTACTCGACCGACGAGTACGGCATGTACGAGCTGGCCGATCAGGACATCCACCAGGCGGCGGGGGACGGCGACGAGGGGATAGCCCGCAACGCGATGGGGTTGCGGCATTCACTCGGGATCCTCGTCGAGACACGCGTCGACAGCGATGTCCGTAACGGGCCGCAAGAGCTCGAAGAGCCCGCAGTCCGGCTGCGGCGCGTCGCCGCCCACTCCGTCGCGATCGATGCGACCCTCCGCTTCATGCGCGAGCGCGGGGACTCCGTCACCCGCGTCACCGCGCAGGCGCGCAAACGCGCCATAAAGGAGGGCCGGCTGCGCACCGAGCCGGTGTACTTCGGGGGCGCCGACAATACGGAGCCTTCGGAGGATCAGATCCAGGATCCCCCGCCCTGCGGCTACGAGCTGTCCAAGGATCAGCTCGAGGGGCTGCGGCGGACGATGTCACTCCTCGGGATCTACACGCGCGACACGTACGTCACGATGGCGCAGCAAGCTGAGCCCTTGATCCCGCTGTTGCTAGACGAGCGCGGATCGCGCCATTCGGTTGCGGCGAAGCCCAGCATGAAGTGCTGATCCCCGGCTAACGACCTCGTTCCGCCGGTGCGCGGCGCCGGACGCAGAGGCACCCGTGAAAGCGATACCCGAGGTGAGGTCCCGAGCTCCCCGTGGATTCGGGTGGGTAAGGTCGTTAGAGTCGCCGGGTCCGCCCGTCGAAGCCCGAGGAGGAGCCGATGCACGCCGTCCTGGTGAGCGTGGCCATCGAAGACGAACAGAAGGCCGTGGAACAGCTACAGAACGTCGTCGTGCCGATGGTGAAGGGGCTGCCCGGAGCCGTTCACGGCTACTGGCTCCAGCCCGGTGGAGGACAGGGCTACTCGACCGTGGTCTTCGAGACCGAGGAGCAGGCGAAGGCCGCCGCCGAAGGTGTGCGTGTGCGGGCCCCCGAGGGTGTCACCGTCCAGCAGGTATCCATGGCGCCGGTGGTGGCCCACTTCTAACGTCTTGAGGACATCTCGCTGCGGATGACGCACTCCAAGCTGCCACAAGACACGAGGGTTCGGTGCGGAAAGAGCGTGCTTTCGGCCAGCGAATCGATTACTAAACCTGTTGTCGCAGGGTCGAATCCTGCCCGGGGCACCAGCGGGCGCCAAACCGTCCTGCTCCGAGTGACGCCGGGCGTCGCATGTAGACTCGCCGCGGTCCCAGCGGGTCCGGGAAGGGCGGGCATAATGGCGATTCTCGATTTGAGCCGCAGAGGCGACAGCGGCAACCTCGCGGGCGCGATCTCAGACCTCGCTGCGCTGGCCGATGGCGGCAGAGTGGTGACGGCGGTCCGAACGGCTGAGGGGACTCTGAAGCTGATCCAGTGGGAGATCCCGCCGGACGGCAAGGTGAAGAGGCTCGGAGACAGCGGCAGCCAGGCGGGCGCCGCTTCGAGCCTGGGAATCGCCAGGTCCGGCAGATACGTCGTGGCGTGCCGTACTGCCGAAGGCACTCTCAAGCTGATCAGCTGGGACGTCACTCCTGCCGGTCCCATCACGCGAGCGGGCGACAGCGGGACCCAGGCGGGGGAAGCCAGCCTCATCAAGATCGTTGCACTTCCGGACGGGAAGTTCGTCGTCGCGTGTCGAACCGCCGAAGGAAGCCTCAAGTTGATCAGCTGGCGTCTGAACCCCGACGGTTCGCTGACGCGTCTCGGTGACAGCGGGTCGGCGGCCGGAGCGGTGAGCGAGATCGCGCTCCTCGACGTATCGGGTCCCGGCGGCAACTTCGTCGTCACGGCTGTACGAGACGGGAGCGGCAACCTGAAGCTGATCTCGTGGAACGTCTCGGCTGCCGGAACGATCGCCCGGCTGGGCGACAGCGGCCAGCAAGCCGGGGCGGCGACATCGATCCGCGCAGCACGCACGCCTGCCGGACAGATCGTGACGTCGGTCCGGGACGGCGGAGGCAACCTCAAGCTGATCACGTGGCAACTATCGGCCGACGCCAAGACGCTGAGCCGCCGGGGCGACAGCGGAGCCCAAGCCGGGGCCATCACCGACAACTCACTTCTCGCGCTGGACGACGGCGTTGTGTCGGCCGTGCGAACGGCAACCGGCGAGCTGAAGCTGATCTCGTGGGCGATCGGACCCACGGGCACCGTCATTCGGCGCGGCGACAGCGGCGGCCAGGCGGGGAGGGCGACGCTGCTCCAGCTCGTGGCGGGGAACCGCGTCGCGGACGCGGCCGGTCGCAGCGTGACGATGATCACGCCGGTCCGGACTGCAGAGGGGACCCTGAAGCTGATCACCTGGGGCCCGACGTGCATCGGCATCCACGTCAAGATCCTCACCAATCCCAACGTCAGCATCGACACGATGTTCGCCCGCATGCGGGAGGTCTACGCGACTGCGGGGATCACCGTGAACCGCCTGACGGACGAGAACCTCAACCTCCCCCTCCTCGACGACCTCGACGTCGGTGGGTGCGAAATGGGCGAGACGACCGACGAGCAAGACGATCTGTTCGCGAACCGCAACAACGTCGGTGCAAACCAGCTGGTCGTCTATTTCGTGCGAAGCACGAAACGGCCCCTCAACGGCTGTGCGGCCCATCCTGCGGGTCGTCCCGGGGCCGTGGTCACACGCTTCGCGTCCCGGTTCACGCTCGGTCATGAGATCGGCCACGTGCTCGGGTTACCGCACTGCGATACCGACGACAACTGCCTTCTCGATCGCCTGATGACCGGCTGTGGGACCTCGAACATCACAAATCCCCCGCCCGATCTCGTCGCCGCAGAGGTAGGAGTCATGCAAGGAAGCAGCTTGACGGTTCCGTGCGGAGGGGGTTTGTGATGGCGCGTGAGATCGACGACGTCCGCCGACGCATCGATCTGGATGAGCCGGATTACGCGAGGCTGGCCGCCGTTCTGGGACCGGAGGCGGTTCCCCAGCTTCTCGAGCTGGTGGAGGATGACGATCCCGCCGTCGCATCCAAGGCGACGTACGTCTTGAGCCTCATCGAGAGCCCGCGATCGCTGGAGGGGGTGGAGGCGGCAGCCCAGAGCGCGGACGCGAACGTTCGGGTCGCGGCGGCGGCCGCTCTGGCCAACGTGGAGCCGCGCGACGCAGAGGAGGTTCTGAGGCGCCTGCTCGGCGATCGCGACGCCGGCGTGCGGAAGGTCGCCCTGCGATCCGTCCGCGGACCCGCAGGACCGACGCTCCTCGCGGAGGTCGAGCGGATCGCGCGGGGCGATCCCGAAGAGGCGCTGAGAGCTGCTGCGACCGACTCCCTGCGGACCCTCGGCTGAACCGACGGCTCCAGTAACGAGCGAGTCGACTCGTCGGCCGCGCTACGGCGACGCCGGCGCGAAGCGGCCGTCGATCCTGGTGCTCACCGGCCTGTGCAGTCCTCGGCGGACAGGGTCATGTCGAAGGTCTTCTTCGTCCGCGCTGCCGGTCGCGTCCATCCGAGCCTTCGACCGCCGGTGTCGCGTCAGTCAGACAGCCGACAGCGGCGGCGATGCGTCTCTCACCGGTCCGAGCGCGCGCCACGAGCTCTTCCCCGCCGACGGATCCTCGATGCTCACGCTGTTCGCTGTGACCCGGAAGTAGCGAGCGGCGCGGTCGGCCGCTCGCGCGCTACGGCCCTCGGTGGAAGTCGACGACGATGTCGCCGGTCGTCGGCACCGACGGCGTCCCGTCCCCGCACGTGCCCTTCTGCAGAAGGACCTCGAACCGGCCGAGGTCGGGCCGCACGCGCACCGGCGCATCGGTCTTCGTGCAAAACGCGTGGTACGTCGCTGCGTGGCCCCACGACGCGCCGCCCGCGCTCCCGTCGGTGACCCACTGCGCGATCACCGCGGAGACATCCCCCTCACGGTCGTCGAGCACCATGACCGAGACTGCAGTCTCGCCCTTCCTCAGGTCGAACGCGTACGCGTACTCGGTGTCGTACACCCCGGCCTGGTGTCCCGGAAGACCCACGCCGTGGTTCACGTCCTCGAGCTCGTACGGGAGCAGCGCCCTCCTCGGCTTCGCGGCCCCCGCCGGCGCGATGGTCAGCGCCGTCAGGACCACCGCCACCGTCACTGCCGCCCGCAGCCGCATGTCGCCCTCCCGCCTCGACCGGCGTCTCTCTAACGGAACTACGGGACGCGTGCGGCGGAGTAACGCCCTATTGCTTGCTGATCTTGTCCTCTGACTCGGACTTGCCGAGCCCGGCCCTCTCTCCTCCTCCGGCGTCGTCGGTCGCGCCCGAGCCCTCCGACGGCGGCTCTTCCTCGTCGCGCCCGAGCGGCTTCTGCGGATCCTCGGTCATCTCTTGCTCCCCTCGACGGCGGTTTTCCGATCCGTTTACGCGGTGACGCCGTAGCCGGCGTCCTCGATCGCCGCGACGACCCGCTCGCGCGCCACGGTCTCCGGCTGCCACTCGACCGTGACCGACCTCGCCGGGACGCTCACCTCGGCTCGCTGCACGCCCTCGACCGGCCGCAGCGCGTCTTCGATCGTCCTCTTGCAGTGGTCGCAGGAGATGTCCTGGACCTCGAACGTCTCTTGCACCGAACCTCCCGGGAAAGCCCAAGGCTACTCTTGACGCGGTGCAGATAGGAATGGTCGGCCTCGGCAGGATGGGCGCGAACATGACGCGGCGCCTCCTCGGCGGGAGCCACGAGGTGCTCGTCTTCGACGTCGACCCGTCCGCGGTCGACCAACTGGTGGCGGAAGGAGCGATCGGGGCCGAGTCCCTCGACGCCATCGCGTCGAAGCTGGGCCCCCCGCGGGTCGTGTGGATGATGGTCCCGGCGGGCGAGATAGCCGGACAGACGATCGCGCGGCTCGGCGAGCTGCTGGAGCCGGGCGACGTCGTCGTCGACGGCGGGAACTCCCGCCACGTCGACACCGTCGCGCGAGCGGCCCGGCTCGCGGAGTCGGGGATCGAGCTCGTCGACTGCGGCACGTCGGGCGGCGTCTGGGGGCTCCGGGAGGGCTACTGCCTGATGGTCGGGGGCTCGGCCGACGCCTTCGCCCGGCTCGAGCCGGCGCTGGCTACGCTGGCGGCGCCGGGGGGATACGCGCGAGTGGGTCCGTCCGGCGCCGGCCACTTCGTCAAGATGGTCCACAACGGGATCGAGTACGCGTTGATGCAGGCGTACGGCGAGGGGCTCCAGCTCATGGCCCGTGGCGGCTACGACGTCGATATCGCGCAGGTCGCCGAGCTGTGGCGCCACGGCAGCGTCGTGCGGTCGTGGCTGCTCGACCTCGCGGCGCGGGCGCTCGACGGCGACCCCGAGCTGGAACGGCTCGACGACTACGTCGAGGACTCCGGAGAGGGGCGCTGGACCCTCGAGTACGCGATAGAGCACGCGGTCCCCGCGCCGCTGATCGCGCTGGCGCTGTTCGAGCGGTTCGCGTCGCGCCAGGACTCGTCGTTCGCGAACAAGCTCGTGGCCGCGCTGCGCAAGGAGTTCGGGGGTCACGGTGTGAAGGAGCTCCCGTGAGCGCGGCGGTGCGGCCCGCGGTCGCGCCGGACGAGGTCGAGGAACGCACCACCGGCGAGGAGAACGACCTCGAACGGCCATGGCTCGTCGTCGTCTGGAACGACCCGATCAACCTGATGTCGTACGTGACGTGGGTTCTCCAGAAGCTCTTCGGCTACTCCTACGACAAGGCGACGAAGCTGATGCTCGACGTCCACCACAAGGGCAAGGCCGTCGTCTCGAGCGGCTCACGGGAGAAGGCGGAGTTCGACTGCTTCCGGCTCCACGCGCACGGGCTGTGGGCGACGATCACGAAGAGCGACTAGCGTGCGCGTAAGGGGGGCCGGCGACGGCGTGGTCCTGCACGTCGAGGAGCACGAAGCCGGACTGTTGCGACAGCTCGTCGACGAGTCGCGCCGCCTGCTCGAGGCGGACGTGCCGCGCGAGGACCCGGTGATCGCCCGGCTGTTCCCGGATGCGTACGAGGACCCGGAGGACGCGAGCACCTACGAGGAGATGGTGGGGAGCGAGCTCCGCAAGTCGAAGCTCGAAGGGTTGCGCATGGTCGGCGAGTCCCTCGGCCCGGCGGGCGACGCGACCGTCGAGATGTCGCCGGACCTGACGAGCGCGTGGCTCGCGTGGCTGACGGACGTGCGGCTCGCCGTCGGTACGCGGCTGGGGGTGACGGAGGAGAAGATGGGTGCGGAGGTCGACCCCGCCTCGCCGGATGCCCCCGCGTGGGAGGTGCTCCACTGGCTCGGGTGGATCCAGGAGTCGATCCTCCAGCGGGTGGGCCCCCTGCGCGGGAGCCCGGACGGATAAGGAGGAGACGTGGCGAAGCTCGAACGGGGCGACAAGGCGCCGGACTTCTCGCTCGAGGACGGAGAGCGAAGGAAGTGGAGCCTCGGAGACCTGCGGGGGCAGAAGGTGATCGTGTACTTCTACCCGGCGGACGACACGCCCGGCTGCACCGTCCAGGCGTGCGACTTCCGCGACGCCCAGGCGGGCCTCGCGGCCGCGGGATACCTGGTGCTCGGGGTGAGCCCGCAGGGCGCCGCGTCGCACCTGAGGTTCTCCGACAAGCACTCGCTGAACTTTCCGCTGCTGGTGGACTCGGACTACGCCATGGCACGGGCGTACGGGGTGGCCGAGGAGCGCGAGGGCAAGAAGCCGCGCATCGTCCGCTCGACGTTCGTGATCGACGGGGACGGCACCGTGATCGAGGCCCTGTACGGCGTCAACGCGCGCGGCCACGTGGCGTCGTTGCTGTCCTCGGTGAAGGTCTAGAGCCGCTGCCGCATCGAGCAGCGCCGACCGGCTAGTCGCATTCCTTGGGGCTGCTCGCCTTCTCGCCGTAGCGGCACCTGTCGACGAGGCGCCCGCGGCGATCCTTCAGCCGAGCCGCGTCGCCGGCGTTGTCCCAGACGTACTCGTCCAGCCCCCAGTGCAGCACGTGCTGGGTGTGGCAGGCGCCGTTGCAGCCCGTCACGCCGTAGTCCTTGCCGCTCCCGGTCCTGAGCCTCATCGTGTCGCCGGGGCCGAGCTTGATCCGCGGTATCCGGTACCTATGGTCGCCGCCCTTGTCGACGATCGTCCATCCTCGCAGGCGCCGCGCCTTCGATCCGTCGTTCACGAGCACGACGAGCTCCTTGTTGAGGCTCTTGTTCGAGCCGTCGTCCTTCCCCGGCGGGTTGAAGTACACGTGCGTGAACGTCACCTGCGCGTGGGCAGGCACGGCGCTGCTCGCCGCGAGCGTCACGAACATCGTCAACACGGTGCGGCGGAACATCGGATCGCCTCCTCCCGACGCGGCTCCCGTGCGATCGAACCGCCTAGAGCCGCTCTCTCAACCACGCGATGTCGTCGGCGATCGTCGCCCACGGCGTCTCGCAGATGACCGCCGGCGCGCCGGCGGCCTGGACCATCTCGAGGATCGCCTGCGGGTCCATCTTGCCCGCGGCGAAGCTCGCGTGGCGGTCGGCGCCCGTGCCCGGCTCGTCACGGGAGCTGTTGGCGTGCAGCAGGTCGACGCGCCCCGTCGCCTTGAGCACCCTCTCGACCACGCCGGTGAGATCCTCGCCCGCCGCGTGGGCGTGACAGGTGTCGAAGCAGAAGCGCGCATCGAAGCCGTCGAGATGCTCGAACAGGCGCGCGAGCACGTCGATCTGCCGGCCCATCGCGTTCGTCCCGCCGGCGGTGTTCTCGATGAGGATCGGCACCGGCGCCTCGACCTCCTCGAAGCATTTGCGCCAGCGTATGAACCCGCGCTCGACGTCGTCCTCGGCATGACCGGCGTGCACGATGACGCCGACGGCGCCGACCTCCGCGGCCCGCTCGAGGGTGTCCGTGAGGATCTTGCGCGACGGGATCCGGATCCGGTTGTTCGGCGACGCGACGTTGATCAGATACGGCGCGTGGACGTAGACCGGGAGCGGCGACTCCCGGAGCGCGGTGGCGTCGGGGCGCGGCGGGGGCTTCTTGAAGCTCTGCGGCGGCCCGACGAACATCTGGATGCAGTCCGCCCCCACCTGTGCGGCCTCTTCGAGAGGCGCCTGCGAGGGGACGTGCGCGCCGATGATCACGCCCTGAAGCTAGCCGATGGGGCTAGGCCCGCTTGCCCGGCGGGCCGCCTTTGGCAGATGATGTCGCCCATGAAGCTCCTCAGGGACGTCGCGATCCGCCACCTCGTCACCGTCGGCCCGACGAGCACCCTGAGGCGGGCGGCGAAGGTCATGACCGACAGGAGCGTCGGGTGCGCCGTCGTCGTCGAGAACGAGCGCGTCGCCGGGATCGTGACCGAGCGCGACGTCCTTCGCGCCATCGCCGAGGACGGCGACATGGACGAGATGACCGTCGACGCGGTGATGACCCGCGACGTCATCAGCGGCGCGCCGGGGTGGGAGCTCTTGAAGGCGGTGAAGACGATGAACGACGGCGGGTTCCGTCATCTCCTGGTGATGGAGATGGGCGACCCCGTGGGGATCGTCTCGCTGCGCGACCTGATGTCGGCGATGACGGAGATGGTGACCTCCGACGGCACGAGGGCCTAGCTTCACCTCTTCTTCTTCGTCTGGTCGTTTCGAGCAATCGGACTAGCTTCGCCGTTCCGCACGCCGCACCAGCTCTTCCACGACGCCGTGCTGCATCGCGGTCAGACGCCGCTTCAGGAAGAACGAGAGCAGCCGCCCCGCGACTCCTCCGGGCAACAGTGCCGAGAGCCTGCGCGTGACGACGGTGCGGCCGCGCGCGTCGCGCCGGGTTCCGTAGACGATCCGCATCCGGACCCCGACGACCACGTCCTCGTCGTACGACTCGTCCGAGACTCCGACCGTCTTGCTGTGGCCCTCCACGCGGAAGCCGAGCATCGACGCGTGCCCATAGACGTCGTCGCCGGGTCCGAGTCGCTCGGGACCCTCTGCGAGCAGGATCTCCGGCTGCCACTCGGGCCACGTCCGCGGGTCGCGCACCAGGTCCATCACCGCCTCCGGCTCGCATCGAGCGGTGCGCGAGACCTCGATGTCGATCCTTCTGTGGCCGCGCATTGGACGAGTCTAGGGGCGTGCGGGAGCGGCTAAGGTCGCCCCATGTCGAAGCCGCGTCTCGCGATTGCTGCGGGCAACGGATCGGGCACGGAGTCCGCGGCCGAGGTCGCGCGGCAGGGCGGCAACGCGGTCGACGCGTGCCTCGCCGCGGCCATCACCGGGTGGGTGGCCGAGCCGTTCTTCACCTCTCTGGCGGGATCCGGCTTCGTCGCCGTTCGCACGCCCGCCGGTGACGTGGAGGTGATCGACGGCAACAACGCGATGCCCCACAGCCGGCCGTCCGCGCCGAACCAGGGCGTCAGGCGCACGTACCTCGAGTACTCGAACGGCATGTACACGGGAATCGGCGGAGGGTCGGTCGCCGTGCCGGGCGTCCTCGCCGCGGTGCGCACGGCATGGGAGCGTCACGGCCGGATCGAATGGCCGGCCCTGTTCCAGGGCGCGATCCGCGTCGCGCGCGAGGGGCTGCCTTTCCCCAAGACGTCCGCGTACTACCTGTCGGTCACGTGGAAGGAGATCTGGTCGCAGTTCGACGGGTCGCGCGACCTGTTCCTGGTCGACGGGCGGCCGATGCTGGAGGGCGAGACGTTGCGTCAGCCCGATCTCGCCGACGCGCTCGAGCGGATCGCGCACCAGGGGCCGGAGGTCTTCTACAGCGGCGACATCGCGGCCGCCGTCGGCGACGCGATCGCGCGCGACGGAGGCTTTCTGGGGCTGTCCGACCTCAAGGCGTACAGGGCCGAGGTGCGTTCGCCCGTCGGGACCGACGCGTGGGGCTGGCGGATCGAGGCGAACCCCCCTCCGGCCGTCGGCGGCGCGGTGCTCGTCCACATGCTGGCGCTGCTCGGCGACGCGGCCCTCGGCGATCCGCTAACGCGCGCCAGGGCTCTCGTCGAGGCCCAGCGTGCGGCGATCGGCTACCGCGCCGAGCACTACCAGGACCCCGACGGGATCGCCGCGAAGTTCGACGAGGCGCTGAAGGGTCTGACGCGCCGGCCCTCCCCCGACACCACGCACGCGTCGAGCGCCGACGCCGGTGGGTACGCGTGCTCGATCACGGAGTCGAACGGTTACGGCGCCGGGCTCTGCGTGAACGGGATCCTGCTGAACAACACGCTCGGCGAGGAGGAGCTCAATCCGTTCGGTGCGCACGGCCTGCCTCCGGGGACCCGCTGTCACTCGAACATGACGCCGACGATCGCCCGCGGCGACGGCAAGACGGTGGCGATCGGCTCCCCCGGCGCGGACCGCATCGTGACCGCGATCGCGCAGACGCTCGTACGGCTCGCGGTCGACGGAGCGTCGTTGCAAGAGGCCGTGGCGGGGCCGCGCATCCACCTCGACTCGCGGCCGACGGGTGAGCTGCTGTGCTACGAGCCGGGGATCCCGGGCGCCGAGGTCGGGTACAACCCGCTCCCCTACGACGACATACACATGTACTTCGGGGCGGTCCAGGTCGCGTCGGTGACGGACGACGGCGAGGTGGACGCGGCGTACGACCCGCGGAGGTCGGGGGGCTGCGCCCTCGTCTAGGCTTTCGTTCGCCTTCCTGCCGGGTCGTCCGGCGTCGCCACCAAGTCGTCGGTCGTCCGAGGATGACGTCGAAGCCAGTCCATCCGCGTCATTCGCGGACTATCGAATTAGTCCCGGAAAGCGGGACCGATCACATACTCGATGACCGCCGTTACCGCCAAGGGCCTCGATGCGCATGGCGCTCTGCGAGAATGACGTCCTTACGGCGCCAGCCGGCGGTTAGAAGGAGTCAGGCACATGCGTCGCTGGTTCCTGATCGCGCTGCTCGTCACCACCGCGTGCAGCGGCGGCGAACCCGCGGCCCCCTCGGCGCCGCCCGCCGTCGATCCGCTACTCGACACCGCCCGGCGGGAGGGAACCGTCGCCGTCGTCGTGGATCTCGCCGTCGAGCGGGAGCCGGACGGGACGTGGGACGCGCGGAAGGTCGTCATGGCCCAGCGAGCGCTCCTCGCGGAGCTCGGGCGCGGCGTCACGATCACCGCCAGGTACGAGACCTCGCCGCGGCTCGCGCTCGAGCTGACCGAACGCGCGCTGAAGAAGCTGAGGGCATCACCGGTGGTGGCGGCGATCCACCTGGACGAGTAGCTAGGGCTGGAAGACGTTACGGCAGGGCTGGTTGCGCAGCGAGCAACCCGGATACCCCGTGCGCGCCGCCGCCCCCTCGAGCAGCGGCAGCGCGACCGACGATCCCGCGACGTGGATCGTGTTCACCGCCGGAGCCGGCAGCAGCGCGAAGCCCCACAGGTCGGGCTTCACGTGCGGCGCCTCGACGTAGAGCCTGATCTTCGAGCCCGCGCGGAACGCGTGCGCGAACGGGAAGATCTCGATCGAGAGCTCGGCGGGGACGCCGGGCGCGAGCGGCTGCGCGTCCGTTGCCACGTGCGTCTGGTACGGACGCGTGGGCGTCGTCAGCCCCGCGTCCTCCTTGCGGTGGCTGGCGCGCAGCCAGCCCTGCTGGACGAACACCTCCTTGCCGTCGGGGCGCACCTCGCTGAGCGTCACCTGGAAGTCCGTGTCGGGAGCCGTGGACGAGACGAGCAGGTCGACGGAAGCGGAGCCCGCCATCAGCCTGTCGGACTCGAGGGCCGCGGTCTCGAACAGCGCGAACGTCCCCTCGGGCGGCGTCTCGCTCCACGACGCCTTCGTCTGGTCGGGCAGCGCGCCGGTTAGCTTGTAGCCTCCGCGCGCCTGCGTGCCCACCCCGGGCGCGTAGCGGTACTCCACGGTCCCGCCGTCGGGATCGGGCGACGGAGACATGCTCCCGTCGGAGCCGAAGTGGAGACGCCACGCCGTCTGGCTCGCAGGCGGCCACTGCGAGTACGTCTCGGTCCACGCGGGATTGCGCCCGCCGCCCGCGCCGGTCTCCCAGTTGATGCGCACGGGATCGCCGCTCTCGTAGCGGGCGAGCGCCTCCTCGAACGTCTCGGGCCGCGTGATGTAGGAGCCCTTGCTCTTCGTTCCCGGCGGGTTGACATGGCGCGGGTCGGTATGCGGGACGAACTCGGTGACGGTCCCGCCCTGGTAGCTCGGCGGGACCTCGCGGGCGAGGTAGAAGCTCAGGAACTCGTCGACGTACGGCAGGACGTGCGACCCGTAGTACTCGCCGTGGTCGCCGTTCGTGAAGAGCGCGCGCCACTCGAGGCCCGGCCTGAAGCGCTCGATCAGGTTCGTCGCGCGGCTCCCGACCTGCTCGTCCTGCCACGACTCGATCAAGAACGTGGGGACGGCGATGTTGTCGGTCCAGTACCACGGCGACCGCTCGTAGAAGAGGTCGCCGTCGAAGTGGTTGTAGAGCGCCTTCACGAACGGGTTCTGCGGCGGGTTCGCGGCGTGGTGCGCGGTGTTAGCGGTGCACTTCGGGTCGAGCTCGCGCCGGTTCACCTGGTTCTCGATGGGGGCCTGGAACGGCTCGTAGATCCGTCCGGCCGACCACCCGGCGGCGAACGTGACGTTCATGATCCCGCCCGGGTACGGGACGTCGCGGTACAGGTCGCCGAAGACGTGACCCGGCACGAGCGCGACGAGCCCGTCCGGCCCGTCCACCTCGCCCCCGCGCTCGAGCGGCTGCCCCGCGACGAACAGCTGAGTGATCCCGGGATACGACTTGCCGACCATCGCGACGCGGCCGTTCGACCACGGCTGCTTCACGAGGAACTCGATCGCCTCGCGCCCGTCCTCGGCCTGGCGGGGCTCGAAGTAGTCGAAGTCGCCGCCGGAGCAGCCGGTGCCGCGGATGTTGAGCCCGATCACCGCGTAGCCCTCGCACGTGAAGTGGTCGTCGAGCCCGTCCCAGACGTGGAGCCCCGGCTGGTACCCGGAGTAGTCCATGACCGCGGAGTACGGTCCCGGCCCGGCGATCTCGTCCTTCGGGAGGAGCACCTGGTAGTGGAGCTCGGTCGCGTCGAGCGTCCCCTGCGCCACCGGGATGTAGCCGGTGATCCGCTCCTTCGCGCAGCCGGGGAGGTTGTCGTGGGTCGCCGCCGCGGGGACCGCGAGGTACGCCGGCAGCAGCGCTGCGGCGAGCGCCAGGACCAGCATCGCTCTGACGAGACGCGGCACGACGACCTCCGGCGAGAAAGCGGACAATTCGGGTGGCAGACTTCTCCGGGATGGTTCGCCCGCCGGGCCCCGGGTTCCTGCCCGGCCCCCTGCGGCGGCGCCGCCGCCCGAGGCTCCCTTTCCCGGACCATCTCCCGTCACGCGGGAGGAGAACGGTTAGAGGGAAGGGAATAGGGATAAAAACGACAGCAACCCGACCTCGATCGCCGATCCTGGGAGGCACCGTGACCCGCTCTCCGCAACGGCTCGCGCTCACCGCGGCCGCGATCTCCCTGACGCTCGTCGCCTCGTCCGGCATCGCCTTCGGCCACGCCGAGCGCGAGGCTTTCTTCCCCGACGGGACCGGCAAGGTCCCGACGTACCGGCCGATGATCGCCGAGCCGAACCTCGTCGTCTGCACGCCGGCCAGCGAGCGCCGCATCCGGAGGATCGCCGACCTGCAGCTGCGCGCCGACAACCTCGCGCTTCTCGACAGGTGCCGGTTCCGCAACCTCCAGGACGCGGTGAGTGCCGTCCGAGCGCGGGGGACGACGATCTACATGCTCCCCGGCGTGTATCGCGAGGGGCCGTACCGCAAGCAGCCTCGTTGCGCGAAGGCGCTGCAGCAACCCGGCGAGGAGGAGGGCGCTCCGATCCTGAGCTACGAACAGCAGCTGACGTGCCCGCACGCGCAGAACCTCGTCGGGATCTTCGGCGACATCGACCCCGCAGACGACAAGCGTAAGTGCAACGCGCCGGTGTGCGACCTGCAGATCGAGGGCACCGGCGCGGCGCCGGGCGACGTGCTGATCACCGGCGGCTTCAAGAAGAACGGGCAGTGGATGAAGCTCAACGGCATCAGGGGCGACCGCGCCGACGGGCTCTACCTCCGCAACTTCACGATCGAGCTGTTCGAGTTCAACGCCGTCTACATCCTCGAGACCGACGGGTTCGTGATCGACAGGGTGGTGTCGCGCTACAACGACGAATACGGCTTCCTCACGTTCGCAGTCGACCACGGCGTCTACCGGAACTGCAGCGGCTACAACAACGGCGACTCGCTGATCTATCCGGGCTCGGCGTCCGACCTCCACGGCGACGAGCAGGGGTACGTCCAGCGCAAGCGGTGGGCGATCGAGGTCGTGAACTGCAAGAGCCACCACAACGCGCTCGGCTACTCCGGCACGGCGGGCGACTCCGTGTACGTGCACGACAACGAGTTCTACGCGAACCAGGCCGGCGTCGTGACGGACTCGATCTACCCGGACCACCCCGGCCTGCCGCAGAACCACTCCTGGTTCCGCGACAACGAGATCTACTCGAACAACTCCAACTACACCGAGAAGTACGTGCACTCCGGCGTCTGCGACAAGCCGCCCGCGGAACGCGGCTACAAGCCCCCGCCGGGCAAGCCCGTGTGGGCGGGCACCGTCTGCCCGGTCGTGCCCGCGCCGGTCGGGGGCGGCATGGTGATCGCCGGCGGCAACTGGAACCTCGTCGAGGACAACACCGTCTGGGACAACTGGCGCGCAGGCTTCATGCTCTTCAGCGTGCCCGGCCCGGTCCGGAACGAGGAGGATCCGGCGAAGGCGTGGGACACGTCGCACTTCAACAAGTACGTGGGGAACTTCGTGAGCCTCAACCCACGCGGGCTCGTCGACCTCAACGGCGTGGACTTCTGGTGGGACGACCAGGGCGAGGGGAACTGCTGGCAGAGCAACGCGGGGCCGGAGGACACGGTGACGTCGAACACGATGTACCCGTTCGGGCTGCCGACGTGCGCCGACGGCGGATCGCTCCCGGTCCCGAACAACCCGTACAAGAGCGGACAGCTCGCGCCGTGCGCGGTCTACGACCGGAATGACCCCCAGCTCCGCGACCCGCCGGGCTGCACCTTCTTCGACACCCCGGAGGAGCCCGAGTAGCAGCGGGTCACGCGTAGCTCTCGCCGGACTCCGCTCGCGGTCCCGCGGCGGGACGGGCTCGTCTCCGGGTTTCGCAGCCGGCGCCCGCCGGGGATGATCGAGACGTGGAGAGCCTGAAGGGGCAGCTCTTGATCGCGGGGGCGAGCATCTTCGGCCCGGTCTTCCGCCAGACGGTCGTCCTCCTCGCCGAGCACGACGAGTCGAGCGCGCTCGGGTTGGTCCTAAACCGACCGGCCGACCTCCTCGCCGCGGAGGCGGCGGAAGAGCTCGCGGGCCTGCCGCTCGCCGACCCGCGCATCTACTTCGGCGGCCCGGTCCAGCGCGGGGCCGTCGCGCTCGTCGGCGAGTTCGACCACGGTGACTTCGGAGGGAACCTGATATTCGGGAACGTCGGGATGCTCGGGGCCGGGGCGAACGGCATCGAGTCGAGGGGAACCACGAGGGTCAAGGTCTTCTCGGGCTACGCGGGATGGGGCCCGGGACAGCTCGAGGACGAGCTCGAAGAGGGAGCCTGGGTGATCGAGGACGCGCGTCCCGGCGACGTCTTCACGCGGAACCCGGAGCACCTCTGGCGCGACGTGCTGCGGCGCAAGGGCGGCGAGTTCGTCATGCTGTCGACGATGAGCCCCGATCCGACCGCTAACTAGGACGTCATCCGCCCCCGAGCAGCCGGAGCGCAGCACCGCGACCGTCCCGTAAGAGGAGAGGGTGGTAGTGGTGGCGGGTCAGCGCCTGCGCGTCTTCGAGCGCGCGAGGGCGCAAACGTTCGCCGCGTCGGGCGCCGCGACCGGGGCGCGCGCCACGTACCGCCCGCGACGATCGTCGAGCCGCACGCGGAACCGGCCGTCGTCGCGCGTCGTCAGCTTGGCGACGACCTTGCCGTTGCGGAAGACCTTCACGACGACGCGGGACTTGCAGGCGGCGAAGCCGTCCGGCGTCCGCACGCGCCCCCGCGCGACGAGACCGGGATCGAGCCGCAGCTTGACGATCCTGTGGTGCGTGACCGGGTCGGAGCGCACCGGGTCTTCACCGGAGGGGGGGTCCGGCGTGGGAGTCGCGCCGGGACCGCCCGTGGGCTCCGGCGACGGAGAGGGCGAAGGCGACGGGGTCGGAGCTGCGCTCGGGGTCGGAGTTGCGCTGGGGGTCGGAGTTGCGCTGGGGGTCGGCGTTGCGCTGGGGGTCGGCGTGGGGCTCGGCGACGGCGACGGGCCGGGTGACGGCGATGCCGTGGGCGTGGGCGACGCCGGCGGCGAAGGAGTCGGGGTCGAAGTGGAAGCCGGCGTGGGCGTGGCCGCAGCCGGAGCGCTCCCGTCCGCGCACGGCTCGCCCGGAGCCGCGGCAATCAGCGCGATCGTCTTACAGACGTTGAGGCGGCCGCCCGACACGCTCTTGCCGAGCATCGCCGGCGTGTCGTCGGCGCCGTCGATCAGCGCCCGGACCACCGCGGCGACGCTCGCGTCGGGTCGGGCGCTCCACGCGAGCGCGGCCGCGCCGGTCACGTGCGGCGTCGCCATCGACGTGCCGCCGGCGTACATCAGCTCCTGGCCGGTGAACGACGACGAGTAGCACCGCACGGCGAGGTGGTCGATCGACGCGCCGTCGGCGGTCACCGAGCCGTTGCTGACGAGCCGGAACCGCAGCCGGACCGACGGCTGCCCGTCGTAGGCGAACAGCGAGTCCGTCACCGTCCGGTACGCGCCGCCCGTGGATCCCGTCCACCCTCCCACGGTCGTCCAGCTGCTGCCGTCGGTCGAGACGTCGACCCGCAGCTCGTCGTTGCCCTGCTCGACGTCGAGCTTCAGCGAGTACCGAAGGAGGCAGTCGCTCATGCCGGTGAGGTCGAGGGGCGCGTCGAGCGCGAGCCAGGCGTCGGCGTCGTTCTGGTAGTTCCCCTCGGGGCTGTCGGTCGCGGTCCCCTGAGCGTCGCGGCCCCACGTGCCGTTCGTTCCGCCCGCGGTCCAGCGGCCGGCGATGTCGGTGGTGAAGTCGTCGGAGAAGCGCGAGACGATCGCCGGCTGGACGCTGAGGATCCCGGTTCCCGGCGCGCCGAGGTCGACGGTGGTCGCGCCGTAGTTCGAGAACGACGCGAGACCGTCGTTCGAGTCGGTCGCGGCGACGCAAACGATGTTCGGCACGGGGTAGTTGCACGGATACGACGAGCCGGTGTCGTTGTTGGCGCCCGCGTTGCCCGCCGCGACGACGAACAGCGTCTCGGGCGCCGCGGTCATCGCGTTCAGCACCGACAGCGAGTGACCGCTGCCGCCGAGACTCACGTTGACGATCCTGGCGCCGTTGCGTCCGGCGTAGGTGAAGGCGCTCGCGAGCTCGGCCGTCGTCCCCTCTCCCTGGCTGTTCAGCGCGCGCAGCGCCATGATCTTCGTCCTCCACGAGATGCCGGCGATCCCGGTCCCGTCGTTCCCGCGGGCGCCGATCGTGCCGGCGACGTGCGTGCCGTGGCCGTGGAGGTCGCGAGGGTGCCGGTCGTCGCCGATCCAGTCCCAGCCGCGGTAGTCGTCGACGTACCCGTTGCCGTCGTCGTCGAGATGGTTCGATTCCTTTCCGCCTCCGGACTCGCCGGGGTTGTGCCAGACGTTCGGCGCGAGCTCGGGGTGGTCGACGGCGACCCCGGTGTCCACGACCGCGACCGTGACGTTCGCGCTGCCGGTGGTGAGGTCCCACGCCTGCGGCGCGTCGACGTCGACGTCGCTCTGCTGGTGCAACGCCCACAGCTGCGGGAAAAGGGGGTCGTTCGGCATCGCGAGGGCCCGGTAGACGTAGTTCGGCTCGGCGTAGAGGACCCCGGGATCGTCGGTCAGCGCCGCCGCGGTCTCGGCGACCGTTCCCGGCTCGACCTCGACCAGCTCGGTGTTGGGAAGGCCGACCGGTTCGATCCTGTCGAGGTCGTATTCCTCGCGCAGCTCTCTTCGCTCCGGCGCGCCGGTGCCGGTCGCGTAGCGGACGACGAGCTCGCCGGGGACGTGATCGTGCTCGCGCTCGATCCGCTCGACCGGCTCGGGGGCCGCGAGCGCGCCGGGCGCGACGAGGCCGCCGGCGAGAGCTAGAGCGGCCGCGAGGGCCGCGATGGAACGCAAGAGCAATGAGACTCCCAGGACGAAGATCCCCCTCATGACCTATCGGCACCGGCGGCGCAGACTTTCGCCTCGGGTTCTCCAACCGCCCCGGGGCGGGGGATGTTCCGGGATGGGGCAAAAGGGACGGGGGCCTCAGGGGACGTTCCTCGGGCAGAAGCGAGGGGAGCCCCGTGCGGCGGTCCTCAGACGGCGAAGCGGATGTTCAGCACGTCCCCCTCGGCGACCACGTACTCCTTGCCCTCGACCCGCAGCTTCCCCTTCGCCTTCGCCGCGTCCCACGAGCCCGCCTCGACGACGTCTGGGTACGCCACCACCTCGGCCCGGATGAACCCGCGCTCGAGGTCCGAGTGGATGACGCCGGCAGCCTCGGGAGCCTTCGCCCCCTTGCGGACCTCCCAAGCACGCGTCTCGTCCTCACCGGTCGTCAGGAACGTGATGAGGTCGAGAGCCCGGTAGCAGGCGCCGATCACGCGGGTGAGCCCCGGCTCCTCGACGCCGAACCCGCCGAGGAGCTCCCGCGCATCGGCCTCGTCCATCCCCGCGACCTCGGCCTCGAGCGCCGCGCTCACCGCGAGCGCGTCCTCCGGCAACCCCTCCTGCAGCCCGCTCCCCTCCTCGGTGTTCGCGACGACGATCCAGGGCTTCATCGTGAGGGGGCCGAAGCCTCGCAGGATCTTGCGCTCCGCGTCGTCGAACGCGCCCTCGCGCAGAGGACGCTCCGCGTCTAGCAGCTCGTGCGCCTTCTCGAGCACGGCCGCCTCGAGCTTGCCCTCGGTCGACCCGCGCGCCTTCTTGCGCGCCTTCTCCAGTCCGCTCTCGACGTTCGTGAGGTCGGCGAGGACCATCTCGGCCTCGAGCGACGCGAGCTCGGACTTTGGGTTCGCGTCGTCGCCGAACGCCCGGACGACCATGCACAGCGCGTCGGTGCTGCGGAACTCCGCGATGCCCTGTGCCGTGAGCCCGCCCGGAACGTCGACGAACCGCACCTTTGCGTGAACGACCTTCTTGGATCTCTCGATGGCGGCGAGGACGCCGAGCCGCGGGTCCGGCACGTCGACCACGGCCTGGTTCGCGCGGCCCCCGGCGGAGCCGGCGCTCGTCAGCGCCTGGAACAGCGTCGACTTTCCCGAGTACGGCATCCCGACGATGCCCACGTCCTTCATGGGCGACAACGTATCGTGCCCGCCATGGACACAGGATTGGAAGGTAAGGGCGTGCTCGTCACCGGCGGCGCCGGCGGGATCGGCAGCGCAGTGTGCCGCGCGTTCGCGGCCGAGGGAGCGCGCGTCGCCGTCCACTACCTGAGCAGCGCCGAGCGCGCGCGTGCGCTTGCCGGGGAGACGGGCGGTGTCCCGCTCGACGCCGACCTCACGGACGAGCGCGAGGCCGACGCGCTGGTCCCTCGCGCGGTCGCCGAGCTGGGACGGCTCGACGTGCTCGTCGCAAATGCCGGCAGATGGCCGGAGGACGACGAGCCCGTGTGGGCGATGAGCCTCGCGCGCTGGCGCGCCACCCTCGCCGCGAACCTCGACAGCGTCTTTCTGTCGTGCCGCGCGTTCCTGCGCCACGTCGAGGCCACGCAGTCCGGCAACGTCGTCGTCGTCTCGTCGACCGCGGGCCTCATCGGCGAAGCCGGACACGCCGACTACGCCGCGGCCAAGTCCGCGCTGGCGGTCGGATTCCTGAAGAGCCTGAAGAACGAGATCACCCGCATCGCCCCGCAGGGCCGCGTGAACGTCGTATGCCCGGGATGGACGCAGACGGAGATGGCGCGTGAGGCCCTCGCGGAGCCCGGCTTCGTCGACCGGATCACGCGGACGATGGCGCTGCGGAAGGTCGGCCGCGCCGAGGACGTGGCGCGCGTCGTCGTCGCGCTCGCGTCGGACGAGATCAGCGGCCACGTCACGGGGGAGGTCGTGACCGTCGCCGGAGGGATGGAGGGCCGGGTCCTGCACGAATAGCGGCCGGGGCCTACGATGGCGGGGAGCCGATGTACGGAACCGCGATAGAAGGCCTGCTCGACGTCGCACCCGTCTCCACGCTCGGCTTCGTGGGGTTCTGTGCGCTGATGTTCGCGCTCGGGATGCACAACCCGTCCGACGACGACGAGTCCAAGACCAAGACCGCCGTCCTCGTCGACGACGACCCCGACGTGCTCCGGGGGCTCCGCTCGCTCGTCGAGTCGCGCACGCCGTTTCGCGTCGGCGGCGTCGCGTGGTCCGGCGCCGAGGGGCTGAGGGTGGCGGACGCGGTGGAGCCGGACCTCGTGGTCGTGGACGTGAAGCTCCCCGAGATCGACGGCATCGAGACGGCGCGGCGTCTGAAGGAGCTCAACCCGCGCGTCGTCGTGATCGGCTACAGCTCTCCCGATGACGACGCGACGGGAACGATCATGCGCCGCGCGGGGGCCTCGGCGAGCCTCGTCAAGGGAGACGACCCCGACACGATCGTCCGGACGATCTCGGACTTCGCCTAGTCGGCAGTCGCCGTTCCCAGCCAGTCCGGCCAGTCCGGCAGTACAACTATCGTTTCAACGAGCCTCTCGGGGACTCGGGAACGTGTCGTACCCGGTCTGTATCCTGAGTCTGGCCGCGTCCGCGGTCGCTAGAGGGACGGGAGATCAGATGGAGGAGAGAAGACAGAGGAGGCGGACGGCAACGTCTTCTTTTGGCGTCTCTCGGCGGGAGAGCCACGATTCGTCGAATTTCTACAAACGATTCACCCTACCAACGATCTCCGACGAGGACGACGTCCTCCGTAATCCAGATGAAGTCCTAGACCACATCCATCCAGGCGACAGTCGCCAAATGAACGAGGTTCTGAACAACTCCGTCGCTCTAGTCGTCACCTCACCTCCATATTTCGTGGGCAAGGACTACGAAGCTGCGGTCGGGCAAGGGAGTGTCCCTGGAACATACCTGGAATACCTCGACCTTCTCGCAGACGTTTTTGCCGAATGCAAGAGAGTTCTAGAACCTGGGGGACGAATTGCAGTGAACGTTGCGAATCTCGGTCGAAAGCCATACCGGTCCCTGTCCGCAGACGTAATCACGATCCTGCAGGATCGGTTGGGTCTTCTCCTTCGGGGCGAAATCATCTGGATAAAGGGTCGCGCTGCCGCCGGATCCTGTGCCTGGGGTTCGTATGGCAGTCCGATCAACCCGGTGCTACGCGACCTGACGGAAAGAATCATCGTCGCGAGCAAGGGTCGATTCGATCGAGCGAAGCCAGCGCGTAAGAGAGGTAGAGCCAAGTCAGCAGCTGGTCCTCATGTGAACAAGGATGACTTCCTGGCATACACGACAGACGTATGGGAGTTCCCGCCGGAAAGCGCTCGACGAGTTAACCATCCTGCACCCTTTCCCGTGGAACTTCCTCAGCGATTGATCGAGCTCTACACATTCCGCGACTCCAATGAGGTCGTGCTCGACCCCTTCGCCGGTTCGGGATCCACAGCGGTTGCAGCCTTGCGAGCGGGACGGAGGTTCATCGGGTACGAGCTTGACCGAAAGTATCAAGACCGCGCCATGACCCGCGTGGATAAGGAGACCGCTCGATTGGAAGCAGAGCGCGTCGATGCAGGGCCCAGACAATCGATACAGCGTCCACCCCCCGACCACTTCCTTGATACGGACGATTTCCAGAAACGCGCCACACAGGAAGGACGGCGAGCGAAAGAAATCGCGTTGGAGCTGCTGGAGAAATCCGGGTTCGATTCGATCAGCGAGAATCACCGCCTGCGGAGTGGCGTCGAGGTCAACTTCACTGCAGTGGACGCAACCGGGCGTCGCTGGATGTTCGACGTTTCGGGCGCATTCAGCAGCAACCGTCCAGGACTCAAGCGCACCGACACGCTATGGAAATCGCTCGGGAAAGCCGCAGTCATCCGAGGAAACCAGAAGAAGGCCCCGCTCTTGATCCTTCTGACAACCGATCTACCAGAGAGCGGCAGCGCCGGGTTCCTCGCGCTGGAGGCGACAAAGGGCCACCTTTTCCAGGATGCGATCGAGATGTTCTCCGTCGAAGGACAGCAGCGCCTGAGACATTATGCACTCGGACACGTCATGAATGAGGCTGATGGCTCGTAATGAGCAAGACCTAGTCGTTCTTGACGATACCGATCAGAGCTTCGGCCTCGATGCATCCGGGATGATCGTCGGTTGCCCCGTCTTTTAGGCACGGGCGGCACATCTTGCTCTCCAAGAAGCGGACGAGCCGCGCTTTGTCCTCTGACGTCAAGAAAAATCCCTCCCCACTTAAATGGGCGACCCCTTTGATCAACTGTACCTTCGCGACCTGCGGCACACGCTACGCACGGGCTGTGACAGGTTTCGCGTTCGGTTGCAGTCAGACCTGGGGCAGGTCCAGAGCCTTCGCCGCCACGGCCCGGACCTCGTCCCTCTCAGCCACCGACTTGTCGATCACGTGCAGCAGCTCGTCGATCGAGAAGTAGCTCCTCAGCGTCGCCGCGGCCCGGAGGTCGAGCAGGATCTTGCCCTTGTAGAACGAGGTCTTCTTCGTCTCCGCCCGCTCGTAGCGGCGCCGGGGGCCGAGCGTCAGCTCCCACGGCCCGAAGATCGCCCACCGCCGCGCCGGATGGTCGTGCACCACGAGGTAGCCACCGCCCCCCTGCCAGATGATCCTGCGGTAGACGGTCTCGTCGAGGATGAAGAGGAACGACTCGGGGACCTCCTCCCACAGCGCCTGCACGCCCGGCGAGTACGCCTGCTTCTTCTCCTTCAGGTCGACCCAGATCTCACGGCCCCCGTAGGTGAACGAGAAGTCGAGCTTGTCGAAGCTGTCGGTGTGCGTCCGGAGGCCCTCGAGGCGGGGGTCGATCGCGAGCTCCGAGGCGAACGCCTCCTCGGCGGGCTTCGCGGCGCGGAGGTCGCGCTCCCAGTCCTGGGGCACGCGGGGTCGGGACGCCATGCGCCTCAGCCTATCGAGGCGTCAGCGGCAGGAGACGGTGCCGCGGTGCGTCGCCTCGGCGCCGTCCAGCCGCACGAGCACGCACACCACGTTGTCGCGCTCGTTCGACTCGCGCACGTTGTCGTCGGGATCGAGCTCGACCTCGAGCAGGTAGGTCCCGTCGGGGACGCCGGTGATCTCGAGGTACTGGTCGGGCAGGTGCACTCGGTAGGTGTCGTACCAGCCGGCGGATATGCCGACGACCTGCTCGGGTCCCGTCGGTCCCATCCGATAGTCGGTGAGGCACCCGTACGTCCCCTCGCCGTCGCCGCCGCCGGAGTCCTCCGGGCAGAAGCCGCTCTTGCTGCCCGACGTCACCGGGCGGGATCCGACGCGGTTCCCGCCCGAGTGCTTCCACAGGCTCGTGACGTAGAAGCTCTCGAAGTGGAAGTGCGCGTGCGTGGGGTGGAACTCCGACGCGACCGCGAAGCGGTCGACCGTGGTCCCGTCGGCGCGGTGGATCACCTGGTACGCGTTCGTCTCGGGCGGCTCGACGCGGTACGCGATCTCGAGCGGCCCCCGGCCTTGGTTCGCGGCCGCGGTGTCGTAGCGGAGGCAGCGCGCCGCGCCCCGCCGCACCATCTCGTCCGGGAGGCACCCGTCGACCACGAACGGCGCGGGATACGCGTAGCCGAAGGAGTCGAGCCTTCCGGTGAACGGGCCGACGAACGTCGACGGGGGCAGCGGGGCGAGGTTCGGGAGGAGCGCTCGGGCGCGGAGCGATTTCGCCCCTCCGGGCGCGACGAGACCCCCGACCACCAGCAGGGCGAGGCAGCACGAGGCAAGCGCTCTACGCACGTGATGGAGTTAGGCGGACGGGGAGAGATTCCTTCGGTGAACGAAGACGCTCCCGATCGAGCCTGGCCGCCATCGTCCTGGGCCGGGTGACCCTCGTCACCTCGCGAGTGGCCCTCCGGCAACTCCGTCCGGGAAGAGGCCGCGGCGCGGCGGACCATCACACCGAGGCCGCCCAAGACGAAAGTGGACCAATCGACCGCGCGGCGCCGCCGACCAAGAAGGGGTTTCATAGCGCGCGAGCGGGCTCCTTCAGGAAGGACGGTCTATCTTGCGGATCAGTCCACGCCGCTGATCGAGCGGCGGTAGCCTGCGTCAGCCGTTGGCCGCGGCCCACTCCACGAGGTCGTCGCGGCCCATGAAGTTGACGATCCGGTCGCGGGGTACGCCGGCCGAGGCGGCGGCCGCCAGGCCTAACCTGACGTTCGCCAGCTGCGACGGCGCGTGCGAGTCGGTTCCGAGCGACAGGCGGCACCCGGACGCGGCGGCGGTCCGCAGCAGCTCCCGGTTGAGGTCCTGACGGTCGGGATAGCAGTTGATCTCGATCGCCTTGTCGTTCTCGGCGGCCGCCGCGAACACGCGCGGCCAATCGGCCGTAAGCCCGATCCGGAAGTTGTAGACGCGCCCCCGCGGGTGACCGAGGATGTCCACGTACGGGTTGCGCAGCGCCGCGAGGTATCGCTCCGTCTGGTCGTCCTTGACGCGCAGCTTCGAGTGGAACGACCCGACGACGAGGTCGAGCGACCGCAGAGCGGCGTCGTCCATGTCCACCTCGCCCTGGGGGCTCAGGTTCACCTCGATCGAACGAAGCACCCGGAGAGCCGATCCTCCACCGGCGAGGACGCCGTTGACGTCGGCGATCTCGTCGGCCTGCCGCGCGAGCGTCTCCTCGTCGATGCCCCCCGCGATCTTGAGTCCCTTCGAGTGGTCGGTGATCGAGATGTAGTCGTGCCCGAGCGCGTCCGCGGTTGCGGCGAGCTCCGCTATCGCGCCTCCGCCGTCGCTGTAGGTCGAATGCATCTGCAGGTCGCCCTTCAGCTCGTCGAGCCACTCGGGTGAACCGTCCAGGACGTGCACGGCCTGCGACATCGTCATGAAGTCGCGGCGCAGCGGCGAGATCTCCGGGCGCTCCGGCGGGTCTGCGATCCAGCCCTCGATCAACCGCGCGAGCCACGGCCCCACCTTGCGCAGCTCCGTCAGCCTTCCCCCGCGCTCGAGCACGCCGGCGGCCTCTTCCTCCCACAGGAACGCGGCGCGCGCCGCGCTCTTCAGCGCCCTCTTCCGGTGATCGGCGTACTCGCCGGCCACGAGCGCGAGCGACTCCGCGATGTCGGCGTTCGTGACCGTCACGTCTAGAGGATGCGCGCGCCGAGAGCGCTGGCGGCGAGCTCGACCGCGAGGAGCCCGGTCTCGTCGGCGTGGTCGAGGATCGGGTTCACCTCCACGATCTCGATCGACGTGAGCACGCCGGCCTCGGCCATCAGCTCCATCGCGAGGTGCGCCTCGCGGTACGACAGCCCTCCCTTCACCGGCGTCCCGACGCCGGGCGCTATCTCGGGATCGCACACGTCTACGTCGAGCGACAGGTGGACGAAGCGCGGGCCCCTCACGACGAGCAGCGCCTGCTCCATGACGCTCGGGATGCCGCGCCGGTCGATGTCGGCCATGGTGAGCACCGTCAGGCCGAGCTCCTTCACGAGAGCGCGCTCACCCGGATCGAGGGAGCGGACGCCGATCAGCACCGTGCGCGCCGGATCCACCCACGGGGGGCCGCCGAAGCCTTCGAGGTCGAAGCCGCACCGTCCGAGCGCCGCGGCGAGCGGCATCCCGTGGACGTTCCCCGACGGCGACGTCGACGGCCGGTTGAGGTCGCCGTGGGCGTCCACCCACAACACGCCGCCGGGACCGAACGCGGCGTGGAGGCCGGCGAGCGTGCCCATCGCGATCGAATGGTCGCCGCCGAGGACCAGCGGCGTCGCGCCGCCCGCGGCAAGGTCCGCGACCCGGGCGGCGATCTGGGCGCACGAGAGGAGGATCGCCGGCAGGTACCGGGCATGCTCGTCGAGCTCGGACGCGACCTCCGGGAGCTCGGCCGCGACGTTGCCGGAGTCGGTGACCTCGAGGCCGATGCTCTGGAGGCGCTCCGCGAGGCCGGCGTAGCGGATGGCGCTCGGGCCCATGTCGACGCCCCGCCGCGCCGCCCCCAGGTCGAGCGGCGCGCCCAGGATCGTCACGACCTTCGGTCTCTTCATGACACGATGCTTTCATGCCGAAGACCGCGGTGATCACCGGCGCGTCCGCCGGCATAGGCGCGGCGACCGCGGTAAGGCTCGCACGCGAGGGCTTCGACGTAGTGCTGGGGGCGCGGCGGACCGACCGTCTCGAGAAGGTCGCGCGGAGCTCGGGCGGAACGGCGCTCCCTCTCGACGTAGCCGATCCCGGTTCCGTCCGCAACTTCTGCGCCGCCGTCGAGCGAGCCGACGTGCTCGTCAACAACGCGGGGCTCGCGCTCGGCCTCGATCCCCTGAGCGAGCTGTCGGACGAAGCGGCCGCGACGATGTGGGAGGTGAACGTCATGGGCGTGATCCGCATGACCCGCGAGCTGCTGCCGAAGATCGAGGCCGCGTGCGGCCACGTCGTCAACGTCGCCTCCACCGCCGGTTTCGAGACCTACCGCGGGGGTGGGGGGTATACGGCGTCGAAGCACGCGCTGCGGGCGATCACGCAGACGCTGCGGCTGGAGCTGCTCGGGAAGCCGGTGCGGGTCACCGAGATCGCGCCTGGCCTCGTGGAGACGGAGTTCTCCCTCGTGCGCTTCGGGGGCGACCCCGCCGCGGCGAAACGGCCGTACGAGGGCATCGAGCCGCTCACCGCGGAGGACGTGGCGGACTGCATCGCTTGGGCCGTCACGCGGCCCCCGCGCGTCGACATAGACCAGATCGTCGTGCGCCCGATCGCGCAGGCCCGCTCGACGGAGGTGGCGCGGAAGAGGGCCTAGGCCGGCGGGTCGTCTCCGGTCGTGACGTGCTCCATCCGGTGCTCGAACTCCTCCTGCTTCTTCGGCGGGATCCTGTACGACAGGATCGCGGTCAGCGTGAGGACGCCCACGATCACCGACAGCGAGAGCCAGATCGGCACGTGGATCGCGTGGTCGGTGAGCCCGACGATCTCGGTTCCCTCGAGCAGCATCTTCACGCCGACGAACCCGAGGATGACCGCGAGCCCGTACTTCAGCAGGTGCAGGCGGTCCATGCCCCCGGCGAGCAGGAAGTAGAGCGCCCGCAGCCCGAGGATCGCGAACACGTTCGAGGTGAGCACGATGAACGGGTCCTTCGTCACCGCGAAGATGGCCGGGATCGAGTCGATGGCGAAGAAGATGTCGGTCGTCTCGATGAACAGCAGCACGATGAACAGCGGCGTGGCGACCCTCTTGCCGTTCTCGATCGTGAAGAGCTTCTGCCCGTCGAACCTGGTGGTCGTCCGCAGCCGTCTGCGGGCGAACTTCAGGACCGGGTTGTCCTCCGGGTGGACGTGCTCCGCCGAGCCCTTGGCGATCCTGTAAGCGGTGTACAGAAGGAAGATCCCGAAGAGCGGGATGACCCAGTCGAAGTTCTGGACGAGCGCGGTGCCGAGGGCGATGAATATGCCCCTGAAGATCATCGCTCCGAGGATCCCGTAGAAGAGGATCTGGTGCTGATGGGACAGCGGGATCTTGAAGTAGCTGAAGATGACGACGAACACGAACATGTTGTCGACCGACAGCGAATACTCGATCAGGTATCCCGCGAAGTACTCCGGCGCGGCGTTCTCGGTGTCGGCGAAGATCAGCAGCCCGACCCCGAACGCGAGCGCGAGCGAGACCCAGATCGCGACCCAGATGCCGGACTCCTTCGTGGTCGGCGTGTGGGCCTCCGTATGGAAGAGCTTGAGATCCACCAGCAGCATCGCGAGGACGAAGCCGATGAACCCGACGTAGAGCCAGGGAGAAACGTCCAAGAAGTACCTCCGTCCGAACGACGGGCTCGCTCGGCTAGGGTCGAGGGCCCGGTCGCCTCACCAGGGGGTCAGGTGCGCAGTCGGAAGGCAAGGATAGTGGCGGCGCGCCGCGTCCGTTGACGGCGCCCCCCGCCACCGCCAGGGGGATCGTCCTCGCGTCGGTCGCCGCCGTGGCGTTCGGCACGCTGGCGATCTTCGCGAAGCTCGCGTACGACGACGGCGCCCGGTTGCTCCCGCTGCTCGCGGGGCGGTTCGCCGTCGCGGTCGTCCTGCTCGTCGCATACCACGTGGCGACGCGGCGCCACCTGTGGGTCGGCCGGCGCGACGTCGTCCGGCTGATGCTGCTCGGCGGCGTCGGTTACGCCGCGGAGTCGGCGCTGTTCTTCCTCGGGCTCGAGCGCGCGCCTGCAGCCGTCGTGAGCCTCGTGTTCTTCACGTACCCGACGTGGACCTCGCTGCTCGGCTTCGTCACGGGGCTCGAGCCCTACAGCCACAGGACGCTGCTGGCCCTCGCGCTGGGGAGCGGGGGCATCGCTCTGATCTTCTCGATACGGCTCGAGTCGCCCGCCGGGCCCTTGTTCGCGCTCGCGGCCGCGATGACGCTGGCGGTCTACCTGCTGGTCGCCCAGGTCGTGATGGCGCGGGTCGATGCGTCGGTCGCCGCGACGTGGACCGCGAGCGGCGCGCTCGTCGCGTTCGCGCTGGGGTCGCTCGTGACGGGAAGCGGCCTCCCCGCGGCGGCGCTGGACGACGCCGCGGCCCTCGGGATCGCGACCGCGGTGGCCTTCGTGCTGCTCTACCGGGCGATCGCGCTGATCGGCTCGACCAAGGCCGCGGTGGCGAGCATGCTGGAGCCCCTCGCGACGATCGTCCTCGCCGCGCTGCTGCTGGACGAGGCGATCACGACGCGGGTCGTTCTGGGGGCCGCGCTGGTCGTCTCGGCGCTGCCGGTCCTGGCGACGGCGCCGGAGCCGGAGGTGCCGCCTCCCGCGGGGCCCTGAGGAGCCGGCACACGCGGTGCACGCGCGTACCGGCCGCACCGGGTGCACCACTCCGGACCACCGGTCACGCTGCCGCGCGCTCACGCGCCGATACGCACGGGCCAACGGTTTAGGGTGGCGAACACTAGTAGCCTGCCTCCGATGTCGCGCCGAGCTCGCTTGCTACGCACGATCGTCGCGGTCGTGGTGCTTGCGGGAGGAGCGGTCTACGCCGTCGAAGCCGTCCAGGACGGCTCGCGCCCCCGGGTGGGCACGGTCACCCCCGGCCCCCGCGACGACCGCACGTTCGAGTCGAACGACCCGGTCGAGCGCGCGTGCGCGCTGGACCGGGCGCTGCTCGCGCGCGTGTGGCGCGGCTATCACCCGAAGCACTCGGAGGACGTGACGTTCGTGCCGCTCGCGCCGAACTACTCCGGCGCGTTCGACGTCACGAGCCACTCCGGGCCGTGGGACTACCTGCAGAACGTGCCGCTGGTGCTGTACGGCCCCGGGATCGTCGAGCGAGAGGGACGCGAGAGCGACGCCGCGACGCTGGCAGACGTCTTCCCGACCGCCGGCGCCCTGACGCAGGTCGCCCTGCCACAGCGCGAGGGTCGGGTGCTCGAGGACGCGGTGGCCGGCGTCGCCGCTCGGCCGAAGCTCGTCCTCACGATCATGTGGGACGGCGTCGGGCGCAACGTGCTCGAGCGGTGGCCGGACAGGTGGCCGACCCTCGCTCGCATGGAGCGGGAGGGGACTTCGTACGTCCACGCGACCGTGGGGTCGTCGCCGTCGATCACGCCGGCGACGCACTCGACCCTCGGCACCGGGGCGTTCCCGCGCACGCACGGCGTCACCGCGATCAACTACCGGAGCGACAACGGGGGCGTCCGGAACGCGTTCGCGCAGCGGGATCCGGCGGATCTGAAGCTGACGACGTTCGCGGACCTGATCGATCCCGCGCTCGGCAACGAGCCGCTCGTGGGGATGCTCGCGTGGAAGTCCTGGCACATCGGGATGATGGGCCACGGGACGATGACTCCCGGCGGCGATGCCGACCAGCTCGCGATCATCGGCGGCGACGAGAGGATCACGGGGAACCCCCTCTACTACTCGACGCCGGCGTACCTGGAGCATTTCCCGGGGCTGGAGGAGCACGCGGACGCCCTCGACCGCGCCGACGGCGAGGTCGACGGGAAGTGGCGCGGGCACGGGATCCTCGGCCTGCACGACAACCCCGCATGGGTCGACTTCGAGACCGACGCGATCCTGGCGATGATCGAGCGCGAGGGCTACGGCGCGGACGACGTGACCGACTTCTTCTTCACGAACTACAAGCCGACCGACATCGTCGGCCACCAGTACACGATGGACTCGCCCGAGATGGCCGACGTGCTACAGGCCCAGGACGCGGCGCTCGGCCGGATCGTCGAGTACCTCGACCGCAACGTCGGCGACTACGTCGTGATCCTGAGCGCCGACCACGGTCACACGCCTTCCCCCGAGCTCACGGGGGCGTGGCCCCTGTTGCAGGGGCAGCTCCAGGAGGACGTCGACGCGCACTTCGGCGCGCCGGAGGGACGGTCGCTCGTCGAGAGCGGGAACCCCGTCGGCCCGTTCCTCGACGGGGAGGTCATGCGCGACCTCGGCGTCACCGGCGCGGACGTCGCGGAGTTCCTCAACGGCTACACGATCCGCGACAACTGGGGCGGCGACGAGCTGCCGGAGGGTTTCGAGGACCGGGGCGACGAGAACGTGCTCGCGGCGGCGTGGTCGCGGCGCCAGTACCGCGCGGTGATGGAGTGCGCGTTCGGGTCGCCGGAGCCGCCGGCGTCGGCGGGGCTGCGAGGCGACGCGGAGGGGGCTTAGATGCCGATCGTGGTGTGGGGGGCTTCCGTCGTCGGC
>JBHELD010000063.1:0-29684 GCA_046263255.1 Actinomycetota bacterium | reverse complement strand
TCCTCGAGAACCCGAAGAAGTTCCAGGCGCTCGGCGCGCGGATCCCGAAGGGCGTGCTGCTGTTCGGCCCTCCGGGGTGCGGGAAGACGCTGATCGCCCGCGCGACCGCGGGCGAGGCCGGCGTGCCGTTCTTCTCGGTCGCCGGCGCGGAGTTCGTCGAGTCGCTGGTGGGTGTCGGCGCGGCGCGCGTCCGCGACCTGTTTGCCCGCGTGCGCGCCGTCGCTCCGGCCATCGTGTTCATCGACGAGCTCGACGCGGCCGCCCGCAAGCGCGGCGCGGGGGGATCCGGGGGCGGCGGCAGCGACGAGCGCGAGCAGACGCTCAACCAGCTGCTCGTCGAGATGGACGGCTTCGAGGTCTCGTCCGGCATCGTAGTCGTCGGCGCGACGAACCGGCCCGACATCCTCGATCCCGCCCTGCTCCGCCCGGGTCGTTTCGACCGCCACATCACCGTCGACCAGCCGGACCACGACGGCCGCAAGGAGATCCTCATGCTGCACGCGGCCGGCAAGCCGATCGCGGCGTCGGTCGACTTCGACTACCTTGCCAAGAGGACGCCCGGGTTCTCCGGCGCCGACCTCGCAAACGTCATCAACGAGGCGGCGCTGCTCTCGCTGCGGTCGCAGAAGCGCGAGGTCGAGACGCCCGACCTCGAAGAGGCGATCCAGCGCGTCCTTCACGGCCCCAAGCGCCGCGGCAAGGTCCTCAGCGAGGAGGAGCGCGGGCGCGCGTCGTACCACGAGAGCGCGCACGCGATCGTCGCGGCGGCCCTGGGTCGCGGCGACGACGTGCACCGCGTCACGATCCTCGCCCGCAGCAAGAACGTGGCCGCCACGGGGATCGAGACGGAGGACGACTCCACGCTGCTCACGCGTTTCCAGCTCACGCGGCAGCTCGTCACCGCCATGAGCGGCCTGGCCGCCGAGGAGATGATCTTCGGCGAGCCGTCGACCGGCTCCGAGAGCGACCTCGAGCGCGCCACCGAGATCGCGCGCGACATGGTGGGCCGCTTCGGCATGAGCCCTCGTCTCGGTCGCGCCCGGCTCCTCGCCCCGGACGCGGAGGTCTACCTCGGCGGCGACACCGGGCTCGCGCAGCTCTCCGACCCGACGCACACCGCCATGGACGCCGAGATCGGGCGCATCCTCGAGGCCGCGGAGGCGGAGGCGGCGCGGATCCTCGAGGTCAACCTCGACATCCTGCACAAGATGGCGGGCGAGCTGAAGGAGCTCGAGACGCTCGAGGGGATCCCGCTGCACAAGGTCCTGAACGAAGTGAAGGAGGCGCGGCTCCAGATTAACGGGCTCTTCGCGAAGTCCTCGGGGAACGGCGCGAAGACCGGCACCGCCGGAGGACGAGCGCGGCGGGCGCCCGCAGCGGCGAAGGCCGGCGGCTCCGCGAAGGGCGCGAGGACGGCGCCGCGGGACGACGGGGGCGGGACGTAGCGGTCCCGCCGTGGCGGCCTGGCGGCGCCCGTGACGACCGATCCGCACGGAGGCGTGCAGGATGCAGGCGCCCTGCGGCGGAAACCACCCGAACGGGCCATTGGCCCCGAGAAAACGGACAAATAGATTCAACCCCGCCCCCGTGCCCGCCGTTCTTCCTCGATGGAGGCTCGCCGGGGCGAGCGTCCGTGGAGGACACGGAGGGGGGCCGGAGAACCTACATCTCCAGACGCCTTAGAGTGACTCCTCCGTCACGCTACGAAGCCAGCACGCACGTCTAGCGACAAGGGATCCCGCGAGAGTGAGAACCGCAGCACGTACGGCCCTAGCCCTGGTGGTCCTGCTCGGGGGCATGCTTGCCCTGCCCGCCGGCAGGGGCGTCGTGCAGCCGGCCGCGGCCCAGGTGGCGCAGCCGACCCCGCCGCTCCCGCCGATCCTTCCCGGCGGCGGCGACCCCGAGCCGTCCCCCAGCCCGACCGAGACCGAGCCGCCCGGCGGCGGGGGCCAGGGCGGCGGCGGCAACGACGAGGAAGAAGAGGACAAGCCCGACCGCGCCGACAAGGACGAGAAGCCCGGCGCGGGCAAGGACAAACGCGGCAAGGACGCGGCCGGGGGCAAGGACGCGGACCGCAAGAAGAAGCGCAAGAAGAAGAAGGACGACGAGGTCCTTCCGACTCCGTCGATCCCCGGATCCTTCAACACCGAGAGGCTCCTCGCCGCCGCGGCACGTCTGCGCAGCCTCGGCCTTCCAGAGGAGCAGGTCGCGTCGAAGGTCTTCGCTCCGTTCATCATCGGGGGGTACGCGACGTGGATCGACACCTGGGGCGCGCCGCGCTACGGGCCGGGGCCGATCGTAAGGACGCACGAGGGACAGGACGTCTTCTGCGACGTCGGCACCCCGCTGCTCGCGTCGGAGGCCGGCACGATCGAGTTCGACGCCGGCGGTCTCGGAGGGCGGGTCGCGCGCCTCCACCGCTCGGACGGGTCGTACTGGTACTACGCCCACCTGTCCGACTGGAACACCGAGGACTTCTCGAGCGGCGACCGCGTCGAGGCCGGCGACGTGATCGGGTACTGCGGCAACTCGGGGAACGCGATCACCACGCCCGCCCACGTCCACTTCGGCTGGTACCAGCCGAACGGCGAGGCGAAGAACCCGATGCGGATGCTCGTGTCGTGGCTCCGTCAGGCCCAGCTGCGGGCCTTGGGGCTCGAGGCACGTACGACCAGCAAGCGCGTCAAGATCGCCGACCGCCTAACGTTCGCCCGTCAGTTCGGCGACGCGTTCGTCCCCGACCGGTCCGTGCTCGAGGTGTCGGGCGAGTCGCTGTGGGCGTCCGGGTCGTCGCCGGCGACCGGTGCGTTCGCGCTTGCCGAGATCGCGCTCCAGGAGGCGCTGGCGGAGTCGACGTTCGCCTTCGGGGGTGCTCCCTCTGAGGTCGCCGATCTGGGGGCCGGGACCGGCGCCGAGGGCGTCCTCGAGCCGCACTCGCGCCTCGCCGAGGTCCTCGACCTCCACGCGCACCACTCGACCGAGACCGGCGACTAGGGGGATTCCTCCCCGCGCGGGGCGTATCGCCACACGTTCGATTGGCGATATCTTCGTGGCCGCAGCACCTCGGCGGGATACTCAAGCGGCCAAAGAGGACCGGCTGTAAACCGGTTGGCTTGTCCTTCCCAGGTTCGAATCCTGGTCCCGCCACCACCTACGTCGCCTGCCCGCCGCGTCGGACGCGGGCGACTATCTCCGGGAGCGCGCGACCGAGCGGCAGGCTCACGACCGCACGAGCGTGCCGGTCGTACGGCGTCGGCTCCGCGTTGAGGATCACCACCGCGGCCCCCGCACGCGCCGCGACGGCGGGAAGGTAGGCCGCGGGGTAGACGCTCAGCGACGTCCCGATCGCGAGGAAGACCTCGCACGCCTCGGCCGCGGTGCGCGCCCGCTCCATGTCGTCCGCGCGCAGGGGCTGGCCGAACGAGATCGTCGCCGACTTCAGGATCCCGCCGCACGTCCGGCAGGGTGGATCGGGCTCCCCCGCGCGCACGCGCGCGAGCGCGGCCTCCATCGGCGCACGCTCGTCGCACGACATGCACACGACCTCGCGCAGCGTCCCGTGGATCTCGACGACCCGGCCGGGCGAGCTGCCGGCCTTCTGGTGCAGACCGTCGATGTTCTGCGTCACGAGCGTGTCGAGCCTCCCTTTCCGCTCGAGCTCGGCGAGGGCGCGGTGGCCTGCGTTCGGAACCGCCGTCCACGCGGGGTGCTCCATCCGGGAGCGCCACGCGCGCACGCGCAGCCCGGGGTCCGACATGTACGCCTGGAGGCTCGACAGGCGCTCGGCCTTCGGGTCCTTCGTCCAGACGCCCCGGGGCCCGCGGAAGTCGGGGATCCCGGAGTCGGTCGAGATGCCCGCCCCCGTAAGCGCCACGACCGAGGCCGCCGACCGAAGCAGTCGCGCGACGTCCTCCAGCAGATCTTCTCCGGCCGCAGACGTCACGAGTCCCTCTCGGGAGCCGCGCGGCCCCCGCGCCGGTGGACCGCGAGGCCCGCCAGCGCGTCGACGACGACGCGGTGCGCCGCCAGCGCGGTGATGCCCGCCTGGTCGTAGGGCGGCGAGACCTCGACGACCTCCATCCCTACGAGCCCCCGCGCGACGGTGAGCCTGCGGATCGCCCGCAGCAGCTCGCGGGTCGACATGCCTCCCGGCTCCGGCGTCCCCGTCCCGGGGGCGAACGCGGGGTCGAGCACGTCGACGTCGACGGACAGGAAGAGGTGGTGCGCGGCCTCGACCTGTGACAGGACGTCGTCGACGACCGCGTCGATCCCGCGTTGGACGACGTCCTCCATCCGATGCCAGCGGACGCCCGCGGAGCGGGCCCACGCCCACTCCTCCGGGTTCGGCCAGTACCCGCGCAGACCGACCTGGACAAGGCGCTCGCCCGGCAGGACCCCGTCGTCGACGAGGTGGCGAAAGGGGGTCCCGTGTGCCCGCGCGACGCCCCAGTTCTCGGTCGCGGTGTCCGCGTGCGTGTCGAACTGCACGACGGCGAGCGACCCGTGCGGCCGCCTCTCCGCGACCGCCGAGACGTCCGGGTACGCGATGGAGTGGTCGCCGCCGAGGACCACCGGGATCGCGCACGCCGCCACGACGCGCGCGACGGCCGCGCGGATCGCGGTGTGGCTCGCGGACGGATCTCCCGGCACGACCTCCGCGTCGGCGTGGTCGACGACGACGAGCTCCGCGAAGGGATCGACACCCAGGTCCACGTGCCACGCCTTCGGCGGGCCGCCGCCGTCGATCGCAGAGCGGATCGCGCGCGGGCCGAAACGCGTGCCGGGTCGGTGCGTCACGTACTCGTCCATCGGGGCGCCGACGATCGCGACGTCCGCGCCGCCCAGCGACGCCTCGTCCAGCGCGAGCGGGACCTTCTGAAACGTCGCGAGCCCTGCGAAGGCCGGCTCCCAGTCGCGGCTCACCTTCATCCGGGCATTCTCGCAAGCGGCGCGAGGGCTCGTGACCGGCCGTCGTCCGCGGGCTAGTCATCCCGGGCTGTGCGGTTTTTGACCCGATGGGGCTATGTCTCCAGCGAGCGCGGTACGCCATAGTACGTATGGGCCACGGAGGCGGCGGCACGCCGGAAGAAGGAAGTCGGATGCGTTCGATGTCGTTGCCCCTCGGCGGGAGTCGCCGGCTCGCCGCGGCGGGTCTGGCGGCCCTTGTGTCTGCGCCGCTGGCCGCGTCCCCCCCGGGGGCGGCGCCGCCGGTCGCGGGCGATCTCGCCGACGTCGTCGTGCAGGGCGTGCGGTCGGCTGCAGACGCGGCCCGTGCGGTCGTGGCCGCCGGCGGCGAGGTCGTCGAGCTGCTTCCCATCGTCGACGGCGTCTCGGCGCGCGTTCCCGGGGCCGCCGTCGAGGACCTCGAGGCGAGCGCGGCAGTGCGGGAGGTCACGCCGGACGAGACGATCGTGTTTGACGGCGCGCCGGACGGAGGCACGACGCACCGGATCCAGAAGATCGTTCGTTCCGAGCGGCTGTGGGCGGACGGGATCGACGGCAGCGGCACGACCGTCGCCCTCCTCGACACCGGCATATACGCCGGCCACCCCGACCTCGCCGGCCGAGTCGTCGCGTGCGCCGACCTCACTCACGAGGCGGGGACCGCGGCGCACTGCGCGGACACGTTCGGGCACGGCACGTTCATGGCCGGGCTCGTTGCCGGCGACGGCACCGCGTCGAACGGCAAGTACACCGGCGCGGCCCCCGGGGCGCGCCTCGTGTCGGTGAAGGCCGCCGGATTCGACGGCGCGACCGACGTCTCCACCGTCCTCGCAGGGATCCAGTGGATCGTCGCGCACAGGGACGCCTACGGGATCCGCGTGATGAACCTCTCGCTCGGCACGGACTCGTCGCAGGACTACCGTCTCTCGCCGCTCAACTTCGCGGTCGAGCGCGCCTGGGCCGCGGGCATCGTCGTGGTGGTCTCCGCCGGCAACTCCGGCCCCGGTCCGGCGACGGTGATGAAGCCCGGCGACGACCCATACGTGATCACGGTGGGCGCCGCGAACGACGAGGGGTCGATGGCGATCTCCGACGACCGCGTGCCGGTCTTCTCGTCGCGCGGCCCGACGCGCGCGAACGCGTTCGCCAAGCCCGACGTCGTCTCTCCCGGCGTGCACACGGTCTCGCTGCGCTCGCCGGGCAGCGCGATCGACCAGCGGTACGGCGCGACGGCGGCCGTCGGCGGCTCCTACTTCAAGGGAACCGGGACCTCGATGGCGACCGCGACCGTCACCGGGATCGTGGCGCAGATGCTCGACCACGAGCCCCGGCTGACCCCGGACCAGGTGAAGCTCCGCCTCACGAGCACGGCGCGACCGATCGCGGAGGCCGACCCCCTGCGGGCCGGAGCCGGGATCGTCGACGCGTTCGCCGCAACGACGAGCACCGATATGCGCTCGGCGAACCAGGGCCTGTCGGCGTCGGACGGCCTCGGGCTCCTCCAGGCCGACCGAGGGTCCGCGGGCGTCGAGGTCGTGACGCCGTTCGGGCAGGTCTTCCTGCACGGCGAGCTCGTCGCGCAGACCGACCCGGAGCAGGTCACGCTCGCGAACCCCGGCGGCCTCGTCCCGTGGGCCGGCGCGACGTGGAAGGCCGAAGGCTGGGACCCCGCGTCGTGGGAGGGCGCGACGTGGAAGGCCGGCGAGTGGGCCGGCGCCACGTGGAAGGGCGCGACGTGGAAGGCGACCGTGTGGGACGGCGCGACCTGGAAGGGCGCGACGTGGAAGAACGAGGACTGGGACGGCGCGACGTGGAAGGGCGCCGAGTGGGACGGCGCGACGTGGAAGGCCACGTCGTGGCAGACGGCATGGTACGCGGCGGCGTGGGACTGAGATCCCGCGCCCTTCACGTCTACGTCGCAGGACTCTCGCTCGCGCTGACCGCGGTCCTGGCCGCCTCCGCGAGCGCCGGGGACCCGCGCGACCTTCTTCCCTTCGCGGTCCTGACGGCGCTGTTCGCGCTCACCGAGCTCACCGACCTGACGTTCCACGGGAAGGGAGGCGACTGGGGGCTGAGCGCGTCCGAAGCGCTGTTGCTCCCGATGGTCGTGGTGCTGTCGCCCGCGGAGGTCGTGTGGGGAGTCGCCATCGCGATCGCAGCCGCGCGGGCCTGCCGGTGGCGCGCGGGGCTCCTGAAGGGCGTGTTCAACGTCGCCCAGTACGGATGCGGAGCGGCGGCGGCCGCGGGGATCTGGAGCGCCGCGTCCGAGCCCGCGACGACGTTGACTCCGCGGAACGCGGCGGTCGCGGTCGCGGCGGTCACAGCCTTCACCGCGCTCACGCACGCGGCCGTCGCGTTCGCGATGGCGATCTCGGGCGCGGCCCGCTTTGCGAGCGTCGTCTCGGGCGTCTTAGCCCCAGCGTCGATCAACCTCGCCGGCAGCGTCGTCGTGGGTCTGCTGTTCGCGTCGGCGATCGGAGCGAGCCGGTGGACCGTCGTCTTGTTCCCGCTGCCGTTGCTCGGCCTCTACCTCGGCTACCGCGCCGTCCTGCGACAGCGTGCCGAGACCGAAAGGCTTCGCCACCTCCACGCGGCGAGCCGCGCGCTTGCAGCCGCGCCCGAGCTCGATGCGGCGGTGACGGGTTTCCTGCGCGCCGTGCGCGAGACTGTCTCCGCGCGGGAGACGCGGGTCGTGGTGAAGCTGGGGCACCAGACCGTGTGGTCGGGGGTCGACGAGGACGGCGTGGTGGCGGACATGGTGCCCCTCGAGCTCGGCGGCCTCGCGCGCCTCGTGATGGAGGTCGAGACGCGAGAGGCGGCGCTGTTGCTCGCCGGCGACGGGAGCGACGTCGAGCGGGCGATCCTCGCCGGTCTCGAAGCGGACCAGCTGGTGGCCGTTCCCCTGCTCGACGCCGAGGGCGTGCTCGGGTGCCTCGTCGCGATCGACCGCGTGGGAGCGGGTGACTTCTCCGGGTCCGAGTCGCTCCTTCTGGAGGCCGTCGCAGGCGAGTTGCTGACGACGCTCGACGCACACCGTCTCTACGCGGAGGTCGCCGAGGAGCGCCAGCGCCTCGGCCGTATCTTCCACGCGTCGCGCGAGGGGATCGCGCTGCTCGACGAGCGCGGCGTCGTGAGGGCGTGGAACCCGGCCCTCGAGCGGATCACCGGCTACGCCGCAGCAGACGTGATGGGCCGCCCCTGGTCGGATCGCGTGGTCGTGCGGCGCGAGGACCAGCGCAGGCTTCGCAACGAGGACCTCCTTCGGCCGGTCACGGAAGAGGTCGAGGTCGTGACGAAGGACGGGCCGGGGAGGTGGGTGGCGATCACCGTCGGTCCCGTGGAGAGGTCCGGATCGGTGTGGCTGGTGCGCGACGTGACCGCGGAGCACGAGGCGGAGGAGGCGAAGGGCGACTTCCTCTCGACCATCAGCCACGAGCTGCGCACTCCTCTGACGAGCATCAAGGGAGCGCTCCAGGTCCTCGAGCGCGGCTCCGAGAACGTCTCCGACGACCTCGCCGACCAGATGGTGAGCGTCATGAAGCGCGGCTCGGAGCGGCTCGAGCGGCTCGTCATGAACCTGCTCGTCGTGTCGCAGATCGAGACCGGCGGCCTCCCGCCAGCGCACGCGGAAGAGATCGCGCTCCGCGACCTCGTGCGGCGCGCGTGCGGGAAGGTTCCCGCCGGTCACCGGCTGCTCTTCGTCGAGGAGGCGCGCGACGTCGTCGTGCGAGGCGACGCGGAGCGCCTCGAGCAGGTCGTCGAGCACGTCCTCGACAACGCGGTGAAGTTCGGGGGCCCAGACGGGCTCGTCACGGTCACGCTCGCGCGCGACCAGGGATACGCGCGCGTCTCCGTCGCGGACGAGGGGCCCGGGATCCCGCGCGCCGACCAGGAGCGCATCTTCGAGAGGTTCGTCCGCCTCGGGGACGTGCTGACGCGCTCGACGCAGGGGCCCGGCGTCGGCCTGTTCATCGCGAAGCGGGCGATCGACGCGATGGGCGGCGACGTCTGCGTGGAGAGCGAGCCGGGCCGCGGCTCGACCTTCCACGTCCGGGTCCCGCTCGCGCGGCCGGTCGCGGTCGCGCATTCCGCTTAGGATCTACCCTCTGCCGGAGCGGGCGCCGCAGGCGGCCCGCCCAGCCGCACCGCAGCCCCCGCGCGTGTTCGCGCCCCCGGGAGGGAGCTCATGAGGATCGGAGTCATAGGGACCGGCCACGTCGGCCTCGTCACGTGCACGTCGATGGCGGCCGTCGGACACCAGGTCGTCGGCACCGACGTCGACGCCGCCAAGGTCGGGATGCTGAAGGACGGCAGGTCGCCGTTCTTCGAGCCGGGGGTCGACGAGATCCTCGCCGAGCTCCTGGGCGCCGGCTCCCTCGCGTTCTCCGCGCGGTCCGAGGACGCGGTCGCCGAGGCCGACGTCGTCTTCATCAGCGTCGGTACGCCCCCTCGCGCGAGCGGAGAAGCCAACCTCGTCGCGGTCGAGCAGTCGGCGATCGACGTCGCACGTAAGGCGACCAAGAGGGCCGTCGTCGTCGAGAAGTCGACCGTCCCGGCGGGCACCGCGCAGCGGCCGCGCCGGACGCTGAAGCAGGTGCGGCCGCCGTCGCTGCCGGAGCTCGAGATCGCGTCGAACCCGGAGTTCCTGCGCGAGGGCAAGGCGGTCCACGACTCGATGCACCCCGAGCGGATCCTCGTCGGCGCGGACTCGGAGTGGGCGTTCGAGAAGATGCGGGAGGTTTACAGGCCCTGGACGAACCAGGGCGTGCCTCTGATCGAGACCGACATCGCGACGGCCGAGCTCGCGAAGCACGCGTGCAACGCGTTTCTGTCGCTGAAGATCTCGTTCGTGAACGCCCTGGCGCGTATGTGCGAGCGGGCGGGGGCCGACGTCGTCGCGGTCGCCGACGTGATGGGATCGGACAGCAGGATCGGCCGGCCGTTCCTCAACGCGGGTCTGGGATACGGCGGCTACTGCTTCCCGAAGGACATCCAGGCGTTCGAGCGCCTCGCGCACGGCCTCGGCTACGACTTCCCGATCCTGCGCGAGGTCGAGCGGATCAACGAGGAGGCGCTCGACGCCGCGGTCGACAAGGTCGTCGAGGCTCTCTGGAACCTCGAGGACAAGCGCATCGCGTTGCTGGGACTGTCCTTCAAGCCGGAGACGGACGACATCAGGTTCGCCCCCGCGCTGGGCCTCGCGCGGAGGCTGCTCGAACGGGGGGCAGAGGTCGTGGCGTACGACCCGGTCGTTCGTGAGGAGGCGCTGGCCGAGGTTCCGTTGCTCGAGCTCGCCCCCGATCCCTACGCGGCGGCCGAGGGAGCCGACTGCGTCGTCGTGTGCACCGAATGGCGTGAGTTCAGGGACCTCGACCTGACGAAGCTGAAGAACGCGCTCGCGCGACCGGTGCTCGTCGACGGGCGCAACGTCTTCGACCCGGACACCGCCGCGGAGACCGGGTTCACCTACTACCCGATGGGGCGCCCCCCCGTCGTCTAGCGACACGCGTCCCGGCGCGCCCGACCTCAAGGAGAGCAGATTGGACGTTGTCGTCACCGGCGGCGCCGGCTTTCTCGGCTCGCACTTGTGCGAGCGTCTCGTCCGCGAGGGCTGGGACGTCACGTGCTTCGACTCGCTGCTGACCGGCAGCTCGTCGAACCTCGACGCTCTGAGGAGAGGCCCGCGCTTCCGCTTCGTCGAGATGGACGTGGCGAAGTCGCTGGACGTCGACGGCGCAGTCGATTGGGTGCTCCACTTCGCGTCCCCGGCTTCGCCCGTGGACTACCTCGAGCACCCGATCGCGACCCTCGAGGCCGGCTCACTGGGCACCTTCAACGCGCTGCGGCTCGCGCGCGCGAAGGGCGCCGGGTTCATGATGGCTTCGACCTCCGAGGTCTACGGCGATCCCCAGGAGCACCCGCAGAAGGAGTCGTACTGGGGCAACGTCAACCCGATCGGGCCGCGGTCGGTGTACGACGAGGCGAAGCGGTTCTCCGAGGCGGCGACGATGGCGTTCCACCGCGAGCTCGGCGTCCCCGTGAAGATCATTCGCATCTTCAACACGTACGGTCCGCGGATGCGGCGCAACGACGGACGCGCGGTTCCCAACTTCGTGGACCAGGCCCTCCACGGACGGCCACTCACGATCCACGGCGACGGCACGCAGACGAGGAGCCTGTGCTACGTCGACGACCTCATCGAGGGGATCTACCGGTGTCTGCAGTCGGACGAGCGAGGGCCGGTGAACCTCGGCAACCCGCACGAGGTGACGGTCGTCGAGCTCGCGACGCTGATCAACGAGGCCGCCGGCGGGAGCTCGGAGCTGGTCTTCGAGGAGCGGCCGGTCGACGACCCCGAGATGCGCAGGCCCGACATCACGCTCGCGCGGGAGAGGCTGGGATGGGAGCCCGCCGTCCCTTTGGAGACCGGCCTCGCGCGCACGTTCGAGTGGGCGCGAGAGGTCTGGATCTAGCCGGCGTGCGGGATCAGCGGAACCCGCGGCGGGCGAGCTCCGCGGCGAGCTCGCCCGTCGTCGACACGCCGATCAGCCGCCGCAACCGCGCCAGCCGCCGGTAGACCGTCCGCGACGTCAGGTGGAGCTGACGCGCGACGTCGTCGACGGGAACGCCGCGCGCCACCAGCTTCGCCAGCGCGAGGTCCTCGCCGTGCAGCTCGGATGCCGCGGGCTCGCCCGCGAGGACGTCTTCCGCCTCGTGGGGTAGCAACGGGACCAGGAACATCGGAGTGGCGCGATCGCGCCACCGTTCCGGCAGCGCGCTTGGCGCGACGAGGATCCACCCCGGTACGCGGGGTTCGGGATCGGCGTGCAGGCGTACGTCGTTTTGCTCCGCTTTCACCTGATTCCTTTGTCGAAGCCGGACAGCGACCGGACACAGATGTGGCACGCCCTTGAACTTCGCGGCTTCCATCATGTGAATACGTTTCACAGGGCCAGCGATAACGGGTGTCACGAGAAGGCCATCTTCCGGTCGGTTGCGTTACCGGTCCGCCGTTCGTGCGTCTTCTCGTTGCAATCCCGTCACGAAAGTCGAAGAGGGTGACGAACATGAAGCAAGGACGCAGGTCTCCGTCCGCCGCACTGTCACTGGTTGTCGGGATGCTGATGGCGGTTATCGTGCCGGCCGCGACCTCGTTCGCCGCCGACGAGCCGAAGATCGCCTTTCTCAATCCGTCGAGCTTCAGCGCTGCGGGCGAGCGCGGCTACATAATCTCGAACGCGGACACCGACACCGGTCCCGGGTGCTGCGACGGGTCCGACGGGGCCTTCCGCTTCAGCGCGTGGGTCGAAGACGCGCCTGTGGGATCGTCCGTCTTCTTCACCGTCGTCCAGGGCGCGCTGGACTACGAGATCGTGGGGTCGACGCGGCCCGGCCCCTCGGGACCCGCCGACACGTGGGACGCGACCTGGGACATGCCGCCGGAGGTGCTGAACGGTCCCGCGACGGTCCACGCGTACCTCGTGCAGAACGGGGAGGCGATCGCCAGCACGAGCCTCGACGTGACGATCATGAAGCTCGAGGAGGCGGTCGACCTCGTGTATCCCGAGAGCGGCGGGCTCTTCGGGACCTACTCCGCGCTCGCCACGGCGCTGCCGGAGAAGGGGAGCGCGACGAAGAAGAGGCCGATGGGGATCGTCGACGCGCTCTACACGAACGCTCCTGAGACGACGTACGTCCGCACGTTCTACACGACGTCTTCGGCCGGATCGGATCCGGTGTGGAAGGTGTGCGCGACCGAGGTCGTCGGCGGCGGCGGCAACGGCGACCCGAACAACGGCGTCCGCTGCACGTTCGCGTCGCCCACCGACGCGGCCTCCGTCACCGCCATCGCCGCGGTCGTGAACGGCTCGCCGAACGAGTTCGATCCGCGCTTCAACCAGTCGGGCGATGCGGTCCGCGTCATCCCGTACGCGCAGCAGCCGGCGGCGGTGACGCTCGACGTCAACTCGGAGCAGACGGTGTCGAAGAACGAGGATGCGGAGCGCTTCTACTGCTCGAGCACGATCACCGCCACCGTCACCGATCAGCTGGAGCGGTTGATCCCCGCGGCGAACGTCGACGTCGAGGCCGTCGGCCCTTCGGACGGGCTCCGGTTCCACAGCTCGATCGTGTTCGCGACGCCGGACGCACCCGACCGGGGGAGGCACAGCGAGGAGAAGGGATTCGACTGCACCGGCTCGAGCGCCGCCGACGGCATCCCGCCCACCAACCCGAGCCCGGACGTCCAGGGTGAGCACCCGATCTTCGGTGCGCCCGACCCCAAGCACGTCGAGTCGACCGCGGGCGGGACGAACGACCGCGGCAGCTTCGGGTTCCGCCTCTACTCGAACGCGCAGGGCGTGACGCAGTACACGGTGTGGGCGGACGAGGCAGACGACGGCTGTGCTGCGAACGACGACCGCTACACGAACGGTGAGGCCGCGGCCGCCGGCAGCATCGGGTGGAGCTTGCGTCCCGACACGACGGGCCTTGCGGCGCCGGGCGCGATCGTTCCGTGCGCCGACGGCGGCCCGGTGCCGTCGCCGGAGCCGACCGATCCGGCCGAGCCCGCGGTGAGGACGATCGGCCTCCGCAGCAGCGCGGCGAAGGTCGCCGCCGGTGCCGCGGTGCGCCTCTCCGGCCGGGTCAAGTCGGGGGCGGCGTGCGTCGCCGGCCAGATCGTGACGCTTAAGGCGCGGCGCCCCGGCGGCCGGTTCCGTGCGACGGCCACGGTCGCGACGAACCGCGACGGCCGGTACCGCCTCAAGGCGACCGTCCGCAAGACCCGTGACTTCAGGGCCTTCCTCCCGGCCGACGACGTCTGCACGTCCGCCCGCTCGCGGGTCGTCCGGGTGAGGGCCGTCTAGCCCTGTCAACCCCCGTCAGCCCGGCGACGTAATCCTGTCGCCGGGCCGGCGCCCGTCCAGATTCTGTTACTTGCGCCTGCTTCGTGCGTATCAAGCAGAGCAATGGCATGATTTCGGCGGGTTTCCAATTCGGCCGGCGCTGCCGGCATGGGCGGAGAAATCCGGGGGAGAAGACGATGAAGACGGCGCACCCTGAGGGAAGCTTCGAGGTCGTCTGGCCGGAGCTGCAGCGGCGGATCCAGCGGTTCCTCAGCAGCAAGAAGGTTCCCGACAGTCAGCGGGACGACGTCGTCCAGGAGACCGGGCTCCGCCTCTACCGCATGTGGGACCAGGTCGATCCCGCGGGATCGCCGGTCGGGCTGGCGCTCACGATCGCGATGAACATCGTCCGCGACAACGCGCGCCGGGACTCGCACCGAGCGGTGGTGGAGATCGAGCCCGAGCTCCCCGCGCTGTGCGACGTCGAGAGGTCGGGTCTCGCGCGCATCGAGCTCAGCCGCGTCCGGCGCGCGCTCGGCGAGCTGACGCCGGCGCAACGGTCCGTCCTCCTCTCCGAGCTCGATCGCAACGAAGCGCCGCCCAACGCGAGCGCCGCCGCGATCAAGATGCTCCGCATGAGGGCACGCCGGAACCTCAGCGCGATCCTCGAGCGCGCCGGGTGCGGCGTCCTCGTGGCCCGGTGGCGGCGGCTGCTCGGCCTGCCGCAGGAGGTCCTCGTGGGGCGCGACCTCTCCAGGGTCGAGCAAGGCGCCGCGTCCAGCCTGGCGGGCGTCGTCGCGGCGGCCGCGATCTCGCTGTCGCCTCTGTCGTTCTTCGGATTGGACGACCCCCGCGGCGTCGCGCAGGCCGCAGACCCGCGCGTCGTGACGGCGGACAGCGCCTGGTTCTCCGACGCCGACACGATGCTCGCCCCGGGGTCTGCCGCGCGCGCGGCCGCAGCGCCGCGTGCGGCGAACCTCGACGGCGAGTCGCCGCTCGTCCGCCGGGCGGGCGGTGCGCGGACGGCATCGGCCGGGGGCAAGGGCAAGCGGGCCGCGGGCGAGGAGGACAAGCCGGTCGTGGACGTTCCTCTTCCGGGCGGCGAGGGCGAGATACAGGGCAACGGCGGCGTCGACGTCGACGTCGAGCCGCCGACGATCGACCCGGGAAACGACGACCCGCTGTGCGACCCCACTGCCCCCGGATGCACGCCGGACCCGAACGACCGACCGGCCTCGGCCCACGCGTCGGTGAGGGTGAGGGTCCGGAACATCACGGTCTCGGTCTCGGTGGACACCGACGAGATCGCGGACGGCGTCGAGGCGACGCAGCTCTAGCGACGCAGCAGGCGCGGCGCGCACGTCACCGGCGGGGCGGGACGCCTCCGCACGCGGGTATCCTCCCTCTGAGGCTTCGCGCCCCCTTAGCTCAGTCGGCAGAGCGTCTCCATGGTAAGGAGAAGGTCCACGGTTCGATTCCGTGAGGGGGCTCGCTCGCTGCGGCCTTTTGGGCCCGGAGCACCCGGGGCGGCGTAGCTCAGGGGCAGAGCAAGCGGCTCATAATCGCTGAGTCGGTGGTTCGAGTCCACCCGCCGCTACCACCAGCAGCCGGCGTCTGGTCCGTCAGTAGTCGCGATCCTGACCGACCAGGCGGCCGGCCAGCTCGTCCTCCAGCTGCTTCACGTCGGCGTCGACCATGAGCCGCACGAGCTCCTCGAACCTCACCGTCGGCTCCCAGCCGAGGACCGCCTTCGCCTTCGACGCGTCCCCGAGGAGGTAGTCGACCTCGGTCGGGCGGAAGTAGCGCGGATCGACCTCGACGTACCGCTCCCAGTCCAGGCCCACATGGCCGAAAGCCAGCTCGCAGAACTCGCGCGGCGTGTGCGCCTCGCCGGTCGCGATCACGAAGTCCTCGGGCGTCTCCTGCTGGAGCATCCTCCACATCGCGTCGACGTAGTCGGGGGCGTAGCCCCAGTCGCGCTTGGAGTCGAGGTTCCCGAGGTAGAGCTCCTGCTGGATGCCCGTCTTGATCCGGGCGACCGCGCGCGTGATCTTGCGCGTCACGAACGTCTCGCCGCGGCGGGGGCTCTCGTGGTTGAACAGGATCCCGTTCGTCGCGAAGAGCCCGTGCGCCTCGCGGTAGTTCACCGCGGCCCAATAGGCGAACAGCTTCGACACGCCGTACGGCGAGCGCGGGTAGAACGGCGTCTGCTCGTTCTGCGGCGGGGGCGTCGCGCCGAACATCTCCGACGACGACGCCTGGTAGAAGCGGGTATCGACGCCGGAGGCGCGGATCGCCTCGAGCATCCGGATCGTGCCCATGCCGGTCGCGTCGGCCGTGTACTCCGGGATCTCGAACGAGACCTTCACGTGCGTCTGCGCCCCCAGGTGGTAGATCTCGTCGGGCTCGAGCTCCCGGATGAGGTTGACGAGCGAGCCCGAGTCCGAGAGGTCCCCGTAGTGCATGAGGAAGCGGACCCCGGACTCGTGCGGATCCCTGTAGATCGGGTCCAGCCTGTGCGTGTTGAACGACGACGACCGCCGGATCAACCCGTGGACGTCGTATCCCTTGGACAGCAGGAGCTCCGCGAGGTAGGAGCCGTCCTGCCCTGTGACCCCGGTGATCAGCGCGCGCACTAGCGGGCGGCCTCCCGCTGCGCCAGGTACCACTCGAGGGTTCGCCTGAGCCCTTCCTCGAGCGGCACCTTCGCCTCGAATCCGAGCTTCGCGCGGGCGCGGCGCGCCGAGACGCGCCGGCGAGGCTGCCCGTCCGGCTTGCTCGGATCCCATCGCACCTCGCCGTCGAACCCCGTCAGCTTCGCGATCAGCTCGGCGAGGTCGCGGATCGAGATCTCGTCGTCGGCGCCGAGGTTGACGGGATCCGGCTCGTCGTAGTGCTCCGCCGCCAGCAGGATCCCCTCGGCGCAGTCGTCGACGTAGAGGAACTCGCGCGTCGCGGTCCCCGTGCCCCACACCTCCACGTGGGCGTCGCCGCGTTCCTTGGCGTCGACGCACTTCTTGATCAGCGCGGGGATCACGTGCGACGAGACGGGGTCGAAGTTGTCCCGGGGGCCGTAGAGGTTCGTCGGCAGGAGATAGATGCAGTTCTGCCCGTACTGGGCCCGGTTCGCCTGGGCGTGGACGAGCAGCGCCTTCTTCGCGACGCCGTAGGGGGCGTTGGTCTCCTCGGGATAGCCGTTCCAGAGGTCCTCTTCCGCGAACGGCACCGGCGTGTGCTTCGGGTAGGAGCAGATGGTGCCGACCAGGACGGTCTTCGGCGTCCCCTGACGGCGGCCCTCCTCGATCACGTACGTCCCCATCAGAAGGTTCGAGACGTACAGATCGGCGGGTGCGGCAATGTTCGCCCCGATGCCCCCGACCTGTGCGGCGAGATGGATCACGAGCGTCGGCTCCGCGTCCGCCCAGAGGCGCGCGGCGGCCTCGGGCCGCGTCAGGTCGTACTGAGCCCGCCGGGAGACGAAAGGCTCCGGCGCGCCGCGCTCCCGCAGCTTGCGGCAGACGGCGGCGCCGAGGAACCCCCCGCCTCCGGTGACCAGCACGCGCTGGTCGTCCCAGAACATCGAACCATCGTACGGGCTCTCCTTCCCGGGTCCCGGCCACCCCGCAGATCTTCGGGCGCTCCCGCTCAACCCCGCCCCCGCTCGGGCCGACATAACGTGCGAGGAGGTGCGAGCGATGGCCGAGAGATTTTGTCAGGGCTGTGGATCCAACGTGGAGGACGCAGGCGGGTACTGCCTGCTCGGGCATCGCCTGACAGCGGCGTTCGATCCGCCCCCGCCGCCCCCGCCGCCCCCTGCCATGGACGACCTCACCGCCGAGGTGGACTCGGTGTTCGGGGCCGCGCGGGCCGCGGTCCGAGCGATGGCGCAGACCCCCGAGCCGGAGTCGCCCGCGCTGCCGGCGTCCCGCTACGCGTCGAGCCTCGACCGGACGTGGGCCGAGCTCGAGTCGGCTCCCCCGCCTGCGGCGGACGACCCGATCAACTCCTTCGCCCCCCCGCCCCGGATGGACTGGGGGCCGCGCCGGGCGGCCGGTCGCTTCCGGTTCCGCCGCGACCGCGTCGAAGCGTCCGTCTGACACCGCTCTCGCCCGCCGCGGCTCGGCCGGGCCGGCAAAGGCGCTGGTAGACTGCCCGGGACTTCGATCTTTCGATCCCCGCAGGAAGCCCCGAGAGGTGTTTGCGACATGGCCAGTGACAAGCGCGTCCACGTGACGCTCGAGTGCACCCAGTGCAAGCGGCGGAACTACATCACGGAGAAGAACCGCCACAACACGCGCGACCGCGTGGAGCTGAAGAAGTACTGCCGGTGGTGTAGCGGGCACACCGCCCACAAAGAGACCCGCTAGCTAGCCCGCGGGCATCCCCCGCGCGCCGGCGGCCCCCGCCGGGTCGCGCCGCCGGCCCCGGAACCACTCCACCGTCCGCGCCAGCCCCTCCTCGAGCGTCACCGCGCACCGGTAGCCGACTTCCTGCTCCAGCGCCGCGGCGTCCCCGTGCGTCCGGAGCACGTCGCCCGGCCGCGCGTCCTCGTGCACCGGGTCGGGCTCGACCCCGACCAGGTCACCGAGCAGGTCCAGGAGAGCGACCAGCGACCACGGCCGTCCCGCCGCGACGTTGTAGGCGCGGCCCGCCGCCTCCGGCGGGGCCGACGCGGCGGCGACCGTCGCCCTCACGACGTCGTCGACGTACGTGAAGTCCCTCGCCCGCGAGCCGTCGCCGAAGACGACCGGCCGGCGCCCCGCGAGGAGCGCGTCGAGGAACAGGGGGACGACCGTCGCATACCGGCCGTCGCTCGGCTGGCCGGGGCCGTAGACGTTGAAGTACCGGAGCGAGATCGTGTGGAGGCCGTAGAGGCCGCCGAAGACGCGGCAGTAGTGCTCGGCGGCGAGCTTCGAGACCGCGTACGGGGACATGGGCCTCGTGGGGGCGTCCTCTCGCACGGGCGCCGTCACCGGTTCGCCGTAGACGCTGCTCGAGGACGCGTTGACGAAGCGGGGGACGCCGGCCTCCGCGGCGGCCTGCAGCACCGTGACGGTTCCCCCGCTGTTCGTGCGGTCGGTCCCGATCGGGTCGTCGATCGAGCGCGCGATCGCGCGGTGGGCCGCGAGGTGGAAGACGACGTCGCAGCCGTCGATCGCCGGGCGCACCGCAGCGGCGTCGCACACGTCGCCGGTCACGAGGACGGCCTCCGGGTGGACCGCGGTCGCCTCTCCCGTCGACAGGTCGTCGAGGACCGTGACGTGGTGGCCGAGCCCGACGAGGTGGTGGACGAGGTGCGAGCCGATGAACCCGGCTCCGCCGGTGACGAGGGCTTTCACGGCGCCATTGTCCCAGCCTCGGGGGAGCCGCGCCCCTCGTGCGCCCGCCACGCTCTCCCGAGGCGTGTCGGACATGTCAGTCCTGTCTGACGCCTCTCGCGAAGAGGGTGCGCGAGCACCGCGGGGGCGGAGGGCCGGGGCGGTAGCCTCCCGGCGTGGACGAGGCCCCCCGCTTCCGCATCTTCTTCGTGTGCACCGGCAACCAGGCCCGCAGCCCCATTGCCGCCGCGTGGATCGCTCGCGCTCTCGCTCCGCTGCGCGTTGCCGTCGGATCCGCCGGAACCATGCCGCGGCGGTCGGGGCCGGTCCTGGCGGAGGCCGCTGCGACCGCGCGCGAGCTCGGTCTCGACGTGTCGCGGCACGCGAGCAGTCACGTCTCGGCGTACGACCTGTCGCCGGCCGACCTCGTGATCGGGTTCGAGTTCCACCACGTCGCGGCCGCCGTCGTCGACGGCGGCGCACCCGCGTCGAAGACGTTCCTGCTGAGGGAGCTCAACCGCCTGGTGCGCGGGCTCCCGCCTGCTCCGGGCCCGGACCCGTTCGCCCGCGCGCGGACCTCGATCGAGCTCGCGGACCGTCTCCGCAGCAGGACCGACCACGTCCTCGGCGACGACATCCGCGACCCGGCGGGGCGCCGGATCGGCGTGTTCCGCGAGATCGTGTGGGAGGTCGTGCGGGAGTGCGAGGAGATGACGCGGCTGCTGTTCGGCCTCTAACGCCCGCTGCGGCGGTCGCGCGGGCCGATCGGCAGCTCGCAGCCGCGCGCCCGGTCGCGGCGCCCGTCGTCGCACCGGTCGCGTCCGGGCCCCGCGCGCAGCACGTCGCGGCCGCCCTGCCCGAGGAGGAGGTCGTGTCCTCGGCCTCCGGAGAGGAGGTCCCGGCCCGGCCCTCCGAACAGGCTGTCGTTGCCGCCGCCTCCGCGCAGCCGGTCTGCGCCCGCGCCGCCGTAGAGGACGTCCCTGCCTCGCGTGCTGACGAGCCGGTCGGAGCCCTTCTGGCCGCGCAGCTCGTCGTTCCCCGCGCCGCAGCTCACGACGTCGTCTCCGGCGCGGCCGTCCACCTCGTCGTCCCCGGTGCCGTCGCACGTCACCTCGTCGTCACCGCCGCCCGCGTCGATCTGCTTGTCGCCCGCGTCGCCCTCGTCGCCGCACTCGATCGTGTCGTCGCCCCCGAGCGCGTTCACCTCGTCGTCTCCGTCACCGCAGATGATCAGCTCGCCGTCGTTCGTCCCGGTGATGGTCTCCGAGCCGTCGGTCCCGCAGATCACACCGGCGTCGTCGCAACGTGGATCGATCTCCGGCGTCGGTGTGGGCGCCGGCGACCCCGTGGGTGACGCCGACGGTGCCGGCGACCCCGTGGGGGACGCCGAGGCGGTCGGCGTCGCCGTCGTCCCGGGCGTCGGTGACGGAGTCGGGGTCGCGGTCGGGGCCGGCGTCGGCGTGGTCGTCGGAGTCGGAGTCGAGGTGGCGCCCGGCGTCGGGGTAGGCGACGCCGCGGCGCTCGCAGCGACCTCGATCGCGCCCACGTCGCACCCGCTTCCCGCCGCGTCGGGGTGGTCGATCGGGCGAGTGAAGCCGCGCTGGTCGACCGGCGGCGGCGGGCACTCGCCGGGCGCGACCCCGTCGACCGCCGGTCCCGACGGGCTCGGCTCGTGGAACACGCGCGTCGTGCCCGGCGTCGGCGGGACGACGGTCGTGAGCGGCCCGAGCTGCGGATTCGTAGACGGCCGGTCGCTCGGCTGCGTCAGAGTGCACGAGCCGTCCGACGCGATGTTGTGGCCCTGCGACGTGATCGCGCCGAGGCATTGCGGTGCGCTCGAGTTGTTCGCCACGATCGACCGGCTCATCGTCAGCGTCCCCTGCGACGCGCCGCCGACGTCGCCGTTCGCGATCCCCGACGCGCCGTTCGAGCCGCTGTTGCTCGCGACGGTGACGTGCGTGAGCTGCATCTGCCCGGAGTCGAGGTAGAGCCCGCCGGCCGACGGCAGGGCGGTCTGCCCCGGCTCGGTCCCGCCGCCGTTCGAGCTCACCGTCGCGTTCGTGAGCGTCGTCGTCGAACCCGCTCCGATTCCGGCGAGGCCTCCGCCGCAGCAGTTGGCGACGGAGTTGTTCGTGATCGAGCTGCGCTCGAGCGTGAAGGCGCCCTCGTTGTAGACGGCGCCGCCGCAGCACCCCCCGGTGCTGTTCCCCTCGAACCTCGAGTCCGTCACGTTCACCGTCGCCGACGCCTTCGAGTAGATCGCTCCCCCGCAGCAGTCGTCGCTCGCCCGGTTGTTCAGGAAGAGGCCGTCGGAGATCGTCACCGAGACGGGGCCACCCTGTTCGTTGTAGACGCCGCCGCCGCAGCAGTCCCTGACGTCGTTGTCGGAGAGCGTCGAGTTGATCAGCGTCAGCGATGCGTTCCGGCCCGCGCTGGGATCGCTCCAGTTGTGGATGCCGGCGCCGCAGCAACCGAACGCGTCGTTGTCGTCGACGAAGCTGTTGGACAGCGTCACCGTGGAGCTCTCGTTGTAGATGCCGCCGCCGCAGCACTGTGCGACGGCGTTGTCGAAGATCGAGGTCCCAGCCAGGGCGACGTTGCTTCGGATCGCCGCGATGCCGCCGCCGCAGCAGGTCCCGTTCGCCACGTTCCCTTTCACGCTCACGTTGAGGTCCAGCGACCCGTCCTCGACGAGGATCCCGGCGCCCTGGTTCGCCGACCCCCCGACGACCTCGACGCGTTCCATGTCGAGCGAGGCCGCTGCGACGTGGAACACGCGCGCGGTCGTGCCGGGGGTGGACAGGGAGATGCCTCCCGCCCCCACCGTGAAGCGCGCGCCGGCGTCGATGGTCGCGATGTTGCCGAGCACGAGCGGCAATCCCACGGTGAGGTCGTCGGTGACGTCGAGGTCCCCCTGGGACGCGTCGGTCGCGGTCACCGCCTCGGTCGTGTCGGGGATCGTCAGCGTGTACGTCCCCCGCTCGAGCACGATCGTGTCGGGCCCCGGGGCCGCGTTCGCCGCCATGACCGCCTCGCGCAGCGAACAGTGTGCGCCCGTGCAGCCGTCCGGAGCGGGGTCGTCGAAGCGGGTGACGGTGAAGGTCGCGGCTCGAGCCGACGTGACGGAGAGGACCGCAGCCGCCGCGATCACGGCCACGGCCGCGGCGATCCTGAGTGCGCGGATCCGGACTACGTTCATCGGCTTCCTCGCTTTCTGGAACGTGGGTCCCCCTCCTCCTGTCAGGATCGTAGACGCCCGCCGTGCGTATGCCGCGCGGGCGCGTTTTCCTATACTGCGCAGCGTGAAGGTCGCCGACGCGATGTACGTCGAGTGGGTCGAGGGCGAGGCCGTCGTTCTCAACCGCGAGTCCGGCGAGCTCCACTACCTCAACGGCACCGCGGCCCTCGTGTTCGCGCTGATCCAGGAGCACGGTTACGAAGACGCGATGCGCGAGGTGCAGGAGCGGTTCGGAGACGCGGACGCGATGCGCGAGGAGCTCGATGCGCTCGTCAAGGACATGGTCGAGAAGCAGATCCTCGTAGATGACTGACGCCGGCGGCGGCCTCGCTCACTCACCGCCGACGCCCGGCGAGCCCGAACGGCTTCCCGCCGGCGGCGTCGTCCTGGACGAGCCCGGCGAGCCGCGCGCCGCCGCAGGCTGACCCGACCCGTTCGAAGGCCTGGTCTGGGCCGAGTCGATGTGGATCCCCACGCGGGAGGCATGGCGCGAGGTCCGCGCCACCGGCCGCGGCTTTCTCGCCGGCGTACCGGGGCGGGCTCAGCCTCCGGACGACGGGACGTACCGGCACGAGGGCGGCTTCAGCCTCGTGACCTACACGAACGGGGGCCGCGTGCGAAAGCTCCCGTCGCTCTACGTCAACACTACGCAGGTCTACGCGGACCGCGACGTCGCGGTCGTGCGCGCGCAGCTCGACCGGGCGGTCCAGGCGTTCATGACCTCGGCCGAGCGGGCGACCTACATGCTGACTGCGTGCGAGATCGGCGGCCGCAAGGGCCTCTACGGGACCGACTTCTTCAACCGCTCCGTCTACCGGCGCAGGCTCGAGCGCCTCGGGATGCGGTTCTCGCGCGAGCCGTTCGTCTCCTTCCACGGCGACGCGGCGTTCGAGGCGACGGACTTCGAGCCGTTCACGCCGGCCTTCCTGACGCTGCCGCGCCGGTCGGACGACCCGGCGGAGCCCTGGCACCTGCGCGGGGCGCTCCTCGTCCACCAGCTGACCTTCTTCCGGATCGCCGACATCTCGCCCGACGAGCTGAGCAGCCTCGTGGCGGTGGCGGGGGGGCTGGACGCGGTCGGCGCGACGGAGCCCGAGGACCTCGCCGCCGCCCTCGCGCCGGCGGGTCGGGAGGGGTGACGCTCCACCGCGTCGAGCTCGCGATGCTCGACGTGCCGTTCGCCGTGGAGACCGACGACGAGCGGATCGCCCGCTTCGTGCGGACGTTCTGGGAACCGTTCCTGGCGAGCCACGTCCCGGACGACGCGGTGCCCGTCGTCATCCGCGGCACCGGCGACCGCTGGGAGCTGCGCTCCGAGGGCGATCCCGGAGCGGAGGTGCAGGACCCGTGGGTCCTGGGGACCGTCCTTCGGAACCTCCTCACGATGAAGGCGGTGAGGCTCGCAGCGGACGTCGTTCCGGTCCATGCTTCGGTGGCCGAGAGGGACGGGGTTCACCTCGTGCTCGCGGGGCCTTCCGAAGCGGGGAAGACGACGCTGATGCTGGAGCTCCTGGCGCGGGGGTGGGGCTACGTGAGCGACGACATGGCGCCGATCGACGGCGCCACCGGCCTTGCCGGGCCGCTACGCAAGCCGCTGCAAGTCCGCGACCCCGCCCGCTGGGCCTCGACGACCGGCCGCTGGCGGGTGCCGGACTGGCTCCCCGAGCCGCGCCGCGCCTCACTCGTGCCGCCGGGCGCCCTCCCGTCCTCCTCCGACCGGCCGTACCGCCCGACCGTCCTCGTCTTCTCGACGTTCGGGGCGGGGGAAGACCCCCGATCCGAGCCGCTGTCGCCGGGGGAGGCGGTCGCGCTGGCCGGTCAGAACCTCCAGTTCAGGGCGGTCTCGGCGCGAGACGTCGGGGCGCTGGCGGCGTGGGCAGGGGCGGCCCCGGCCGTGAGGATCCGCTACGGGAGCAGCGAGGAAGCGCTGAGGCTCCTCGACGAGGCGCTGGGCCGCGCGACCCCGCTCCCCTAGGTCTGGACGCCCATAGTGGCCACGCAGTCCCCCCGGACAACGGCGAAACGGGTTGTGCCGGTTTCTGGAAGTGGAATATTCTGCCGTTTTCCAGCAAAGGGCGTGAACAAAGGGGTTTCTCTGTGGACGAGCGGGACCAGGCTCTCAGCGAAGAGGGGCGGGCCAGGCGGCGCTTCCTCAAGCAGGCAGGCGCCGTGGCGTGGGGGGCTCCTCTGATCGTGACGATGATGTCCCGCGCTGCGCTCGCGCAGCCTGGCTGCGGCACGCAGACGGCTCCCAATGCCTGCAACATCACGACCCCCTGCGGCAGCCCCGCGCTGTGCGCGCCGGACCCGGACAACCTCGGGATCGGCAACCCCTGCATCTGCGTCCCGAGCTAAGGCCCTCAGAACCGAAAAGAGCCCCCGGCGCGGGGGCTCTTTGCTTTTTCCGGCTGGATTCTTCAGAGAACCTGGCGCACGTCGACCACGCGGCCGTTCTCGCGGAGCGATCTCTCCGCGGCCTCGATCGTCGCCACGACCGACAGCGCCGTGTCCTCCCGGCCGTTCGGCGTCTCGCCCCGGGCGACCCGGCCCAGGAACTCGTCCAGCTCCGCCCGCAGCGGCTCCCACGTCCCCACCCTCGGCGACACCACGTCGCCCGACCGGTAGGACGTCTTGTACTGACCGAAGTCCTCGGGGGCCGGGACGTTGACGCCCTTGTCGTAGAGCTTCACGGGCTCCTCGACGTTCGTGTCCTCGTAGACGACCATCCGCTTGTCCCCGACGAGCGTCGTCCTGCGCATCTTCGTCGGCGCCAGCCACGACAGGTGGACGTTCGCGATGCAGCCCGACGGGAACTGGAGGTCGACGAACGCCACGTCCGCCGGTCCGAAGCCGTGGACGGACTTGCCCATGGCCGAGACCGCGGCCGGCGTCTCCTTGAGCCAGTACAGGAGGATCGAGAGGTCGTGGGGGGCGAGGTCCCATATCACGCTCACGTCGGACTGGTGGATCCCGAGGTTCACGCGCGAGCTCTGGGCATACAGGGGTCTGCCCACCTCGCCCTCCGCGATCAGCCGCTCGACGGCCTGGACGGGCGGGCTGTGCAGGAACGTGTGGCCCGCCATGACGAGCAGCCCGCGCTCCTCGGCGGTCTCGATCAGCGAGTGGGCGTCCTCGTACGACGTCGCCAGGGGCTTCTCGACGAGGACGTTCACGCCCGCGTCGAGCGCCCGGGCGGCCAACGAGGCATGGGTGCGCACCGGCGTCGCGAGGATCACGCCGTGGATGCCCGGGTCGCGTAGGAGCTCGTCGTATTCGGTCGCGCCGACCACTCCGGGGTACTGCCGGCAGATCGCCTTCACGCGGGTCTCGTCGAGGTCGCACGCGACGACCTGGCTGCATTGCTCCAGGTGGTTGAGGTTCCTGACGAGCTGGGGCCCCCAGTACCCGAGGCCCACGACCGCGATCTTCATGTCTCGCTCTCCGCGATTGCCGTTTTAGGGGAGGGAAACATTACCAGTGAACTACGGCGATCGGCAACGGGTTCGGACCCGATACCACCTGTTTCCACTCGTCCGGGCTAGTCGGAAGGGGTCGGGGGGCTGGACGCCGGGCTCCTCGGTCGCTAGATTTGCCCGGCAAGACGGAATGCCGGCAGCCACCGCGATTGGGGGCGTCTCGCGGAGGTCTGCACCATTTCCAGAGAAGTTCTTGGAGAATTTAGGAGATCCGGTCGACAGCCGCCTCGCGGTCGGAGTAGGGTCTTCCAAGTCCAACCATCAGGAGGGCCGACGTGAGCGGTTTGAAGTCGAAAGTCAAGGTCAAGATCGCGGTTGCCGTGATAACGGCCGGCCTGCTCGGCGTCGGTGGGGCTACGCTCGGTGGCGCAAGCTTCACGCCTGCCGCACACAAGGCGGGCCACCCGCAGCCACCGGGTTGTCAGAAGGCCAAGGTCAAGTACGGCAAGAAGCCGAAGAAGAACTGCCCGAACACCCCGCCGAACGCGCCCAGCAACAACGGGAACGGCAAGGGCTAGCCGAGCAGGAGCAGCGCTTCGAAGGCTCCCCAGCCGGCCAATCGATCACCAAGCCCCCGGCCCCGCGGCCGGGGGCTTGCGCGCGGGCGCCCCAAGCGCCGGCGGGGGCTGCTGCTCGTGGCGTTCGCCCTGCTGCTTCTCGCGGGCGACGGCGTCTACGTCGTCGTCCGGCTGGCGTCGTCGCTCGAGTCGGCGGCGGACGGGCTCGAGGCGGGGGCCGACGAGGTCCGGGAGGTGGAGCTCGCCGCCGCGCAGCGGTCGTTCGTCTCGGCGCTCCAGGACGCGGAGACGGCCCGAGGCGCCACGGGACACCCGGCGTTCGCCCTCGCGTCGCTCCTCCCGCCCCTGTCCGACGACCTCAACGCGGTCGACGTCCTGGCGGACGTCGCCGCGAGCTCGGCCCGGGCCGGGATCTCCGTCGTCGACGGCGCAGACGCGCTCGGCGCCACCGGGGACGAGGGCCTGACCGGGACCGTCTTTCGCGATGGCAGGGTCAGGTTCGAGGCCCTCGAGCAGGCGTCGCCTTTCCTTCAGGACGCGGCCGATGCGCTCGAGGAGTCGGAGGAGCTGCTGGCGTCGCTCGGCAACCCGCGCCTCGGGGCCGTCCGGGACGCCCTCGCGCGGGCGAGGGAGCGGGTCGGTGAGGCGCACGACTCGGCGAGCCGCGCCCGGGTGCTGTTCGACACGCTCCCGGGGCTGTTCGCGCGCGACGGGCGCAGGGAGTACCTGCTCGCGTTCCAGAGCCCCAGCGAGGCCCGCGCGACCGGGGGGCTGATCGGCCTCTACGGGATCCTCTCCGCCGAGCGGGGGCGCATCCGGCTCGAGGACATTCGCTACATCGCCGACCTCCTCCGGCCGGGCATCCCGCCCGTCGACGCGCCCGGCTGGTTCCGAGAGCACTACGGGCCTCTCGACTCGCTGCGCAGCGTGCAGCAGGTGAACGAGAGCCCGCACTTCCCGGTCGTCTCCGAGGTCTTCCTGTCGCTCTACGAGGGCGTGAAGGGGGAGCGCCCGGAAGGCGTGATCGCGATGGACCCGATCGCGCTCGCGTACATGCTCGAAGGTATGGAGCCCCTTCGGGCGCCGGGGCTGGACGTCGACGTCACGAGCGAGAACGCGGCCGAGATCATCCTGCACGACTCGTACCTCGAGTTCCCGACGCCGCAGGCCCAGAACCTCTATCTCGGCAGGCTGATCTCGCAGTTCTGGAGCCGCGTGCGGGCCGGCGATCTCGATGCCGGCTCGTTCGCGCGCGGTCTCGCGAAGGCCGTAGGCACGCAGCACCTGAAGATCTACTCGCCGCGCCCCGCCGAGCAGGAGGCGCTGCAGTCGCTCGAGGCCGAGGGGGACTACTCGGACGAGGGCGGCCACGTGCAGATGCTCTTCCACAACAACTACGGCGCGAACAAGGTCGACTACTTCCTCGACCGGCAGGTCGACACGACGATCCGGCTCCAGGAGGACGCCGGGGCGCACGTGACGGTGTCGATCGACCTGACGAACGCCGCCCCGGACGGCCCTCCGTCGGACCTCCTCGGGCGGCGGTCGTTCAAGGGGTACCCGCCGGGCTTCAACGGGATGTTCCTCAACCTGCTCCTGCCGCGCGAGGCGACGGTCTACCGGTTCCTGCAGAACGGCGAGCAGGCCGCGTACATCCTCGACGTCGACGACGGGTACCCGGTCGCATGGGACCTCGTCGAGCTCGATCCCGGCGAGTCGGCGAACGTGACGGTCAGGTACCGCGTCCCGTCGGTGTTCGAGGAGACGCCGCAAGGAGCGCGCTACCAGCTGAAGCTGTTGCCCCAGGCGCTCGTCCGCCCCGACCGCTACACCGTCGAGGTGCTCCCGCCCGAGGGCATGAGGTTCGTGGACGACGGCTCCGGGACGCTGGAGGACGGCGCGCTGAGGATGTCGGGGCTGCTGGCGGAGGAGCTGCTAGTGCAGGCGCGGGTGGTGCCCGACTAGCCGCGCCCAGTCGTCAGCGGCGCCATCTCCCTCGTACGACGTTGCGCGGCTCGGCCTCCGGCGCGTCCTCCAGCGCGTGGCTCTCCGTCGCCCGGTACGCGTAGTAGTCCTGGTAGTAGTACGCCTGCGCGCCTGCCTTCGACGGGTCGAAGTTGTTCAGGACCGCGCCGATGACGCGCGCGTCGACCCGGTCGATCTGCTGGCGCGCGTGCTCGACGGCGCCGCGGTGGGTCCGCTGCGCGTCGGCGACGAGGAGCACGCCGTCCGCCATCGGCGCGAGCGTGATCGCATCGGCCAGCGCGAGGATCGGCGGCCCGTCGATCAGCACGACGTCGGCGACGGAGGCGCAGTCGTCGAGGATCCTCTTCATTCCCTGCGATCCCAGCAGCTCGGTCGGGTTCGGTGGGATCGGGCCGCTCGGGAGGAGCTTCAAGGTCGGGAGCATCGTGTTCAGGAGCGACTTCCACAGGTTCGCCTCGCCCGCGAGCACGTTCGTCAGGCCCGGGGCCCTGTCGCCGCCGAAGAACTGGACCAGGCGGGGCTTGCGCAGGTCGCCCGAGATCATGATCACGCGCTTGCCCGACTGCGCGAGCGTGATGCCGAGGTTCGCGGTCGTCGCGCTCTTGCCCTCGCCGGCGTTCGCGCTCGTGAGGAGGATGACCTTGAGGTGCTGCTGGCCGGCCGCGAACAGGACCCCGGTACGCAGGGTCCGGTACGCCTCGGACGCGGCCGACCGCGGCTGCTGGAGCGTCACGAGCATCGTCTGCTTCGACTTCCGCCATTCGGCCACCGCCGGGACGATCGCGAGGACGGGGGCCGCGGCGTGCCGCTCGAGGTCGGTTCGGCCCCTCAGGCGGTCGTCGAGCCTCTCCCGCAGGAAAGCCACGCCGACGCCGAGCCCGAGCCCGAGCAGGAGCCCCAGGATGCCGTTCGCGACGTGGTTGGGGCTCGACGGCGACAGCGGCAGGTCGGCGTCCTCGACCACCTGACCGATCTGGAGGCGCCCCGGCGGCGAGAGCTGCACGAGCTGCTGCTCGAGCACCGCGATGCGGCTGACGAGCGAGTTCGCCTGGGTCGTGAGGGTGGACACCAGCGCAGGGTCCTTTCCCTTCTGGATCCGCTTGTTGAGCCGGCGCAGCCTCTCGTTCAGGGGATCCATCTGCGCCCGGATGGATTCGCCCGACGCCGCGATGTCGTCGACGATCTCCTGGCGGCGGTAGTCGAGGTACCCCTCGGCATAGGCCTGCGCGGCGCGCTGCGCCTCCGACGGAATCCGGTGGGTGTAGCCGATGATCAGGACCTCGGTCTCGGTCGCGACGCTCACCGACAGGTTCGAGGGGGCGAGGTCCGCTCCCTCGAGCTCCTCGCCCAGGTGCTCG
>JBHELD010000062.1:0-30748 GCA_046263255.1 Actinomycetota bacterium | reverse complement strand
GCGTCGACCGGATCGACACCGAGCTCAGCCCGACCGCGGCGATCAACGGCGTCGACGGTCCGATCGACGTGGACATCGCGATCATCGACAGCGGGATCGATCTCGACCACCCGGACCTGAACGTCGTCGCGAGCACCGGCTGCGCCGGCGGAGGCCCCTTCAGCCAGAAGTGCACCGACGGGGCCGGTGACGACGACAACGGTCACGGCAGCCACGTCGCGGGGATCGCCGCGGCGCGCGACAACGGCTTCGGCGTCGTCGGCGTCGCCCCGGGCGCGCGGCTCCACGCGGTGAAGGTCCTCGACTCGCGCGGCAGCGGCTACACGTCGTGGATCATCGCCGGCATCGACTGGGTCACGGCCCGCGCCGCGACGATCGAGGTCGCGAACATGAGCCTCGGCGGCCAGGGCTGGTCCAGCTCGTACCGCACCGCGGTCGCCAACTCGGTCGCGAAGGGCGTCGTGTACTACGTCGCCGCGGGGAACGAGATGCGCGACGTCTACGGTACCGACGGAACGTTCGGGACGTCGGACGACACGATCCCGGCGTCGTTCCCGGAGGTCGGGACGATCTCCGCGCTCGCGGACTTCGACGGACGGCCGGGCGGGCTCGGGTCCGGGAGCTACAGCTACGGGGTCGGCTGCACCGAGAACCGCGACGACTCGTTCGCGTGCTTCTCCAACTACGCCCGCAACGTCACGAACAACCCCGTGACGTCGAGCGGCGGCAAGATCGACATGATGCTGCCGGGCACCGCCATCGTGTCGACGTACTCGCAGGGGCGGTACGCGTCGACGCACGGGACGAGCCAGGCATCGCCCCACGCGGCCGGGCTCGCCGCGCTCTACATCGCGCGCAACGGCCGTGCCACGACCGCGTCGGGCGTCTACGCGATCAGGCAGGCGCTGATCGACGCGGCGCAGGGCCAGACGACGGCGAACGGTCTGACGACGCACGACGACCCGGACCTCCGCAAGGAGCCGATCGGCTGGGCGGCGACGCTCTAGACCGGCGGCGGTCTAGGTCTGGCTCGGGCTGACGCTCGGGAGGATCGACAGCGACGGTGAGGGGGCCGGGCTCTGCCCGGCCCCCGGAACCGGCTCGACGACGCGGTCGCGGTCGGGGACGCGGTCGAAGCAGACTTTCTTGCACGACGTCCCGCTGTGCAGGGTCTGCGCCCACCAGTAGTAGACGAGCCGCTGCTCCGGGAACTTCATCTTTCGCAGCGGCACCTTGACGGCGAAGCTCCGCTTTCCGGGGCGCCAGACCTTCACCTTCCCCAGAACCTTGTCCTTCTTGCGGGCGCGGTCCCGGTACAGCAGCGCGCGCATCCGCAAGCCGTCGGAGCGTGCCATGACGTAGTAGTCGGGGGCCTCGGCGCCGAACGTGTCGAAGAACACGAAGCCGTAGCTCCGGTCCCAGATGCGCGCGACGGTCCAGCGCGGGAACGTGACGACGTCGTAGCGCGGCGTCCGCGTTCCCTGCACCTTCACGCGGCGGACGTCGAAAGGCCCCTTCGTGTCGTTGCCGTCGACGACCCCGGTGTGGTCGGCGGACGCGATCAACGGGATCGAGGCCGCGGCGACGGTCGCGCAGAGCGCGAGGACGATCCGCGCCATGGCTCTCCTAGTCACCTGCGCACGCCCCTGGCCGCGGCCCACAGCACCCACGCGAGCAGCGCCAGGCCGAGCGCCGCGAGGGCCGCGGGAACCATCTGCGACGCGTCCGGCGCATCCAGCTCGAACGCCGCGACGCGCGGCACGAGCAGGACCACGGCCGCGACGGCGCCGAGGAACGCGTTCCGGACGAGCATCAGCCGGTAGTCGCGCCGTCCGGCGCCGCCGAAGCACCCGCACGGGAGCCGGTCGTCGCCCGGCCTCCGCGCGCGCAGCACTGCGAGCGAGAACGCCGCTACGAGCGCGACCCCGAGCGCCGCGCCCGCCCTGGTCGTGTCGCCGCCGGCGACGAGAGCGGCGGCGGTCGCGGCCTCCGCGAGCGGGACGCCGGGCGCGGCGACGCGCGCGAGGCCCTCGGGGAGCCGGTACCCGCCGAGCGCGGTGCGCCACGAGTCGTATCGCACGACCTTGGCGAGCGCCGCCCAACCGAACGTGAGGGCAAGGACGAGCGCGGGGACGGAGATCATCGTTGCCGATCCTAAGAGCGCCTCCCGAGCAACCCCCATCTCCGCGACGCTCCACCGAAAACGTCCTCGCCCGTCCCGCTTTGCCGCGATCCCAGGCACGGCTTCGGCGGTAGCCTCGGGGCGATGGAGGGTTGGTGGGCCGTCTCGTACGTCGTGATGTGGCTGTTGCTCGCCGCCTTGGCAGTCGTCGTCGTGGCGCTGGCCCGGCAGATCGGGACCCTCCACCTCCGGCTCGGCCCCCGCGGCGCCCTCGAGGTCGACGACGAGGGGCCGCCGCTCGGCGACGCCCCGCCTCCGGAGGAGACCACCGACGCCCAGGGACGGCGGACGCGCGTCGGCGGACCGGGTGAGGCACAGCTCCTCCTGTTCGTCTCGCCGGGGTGCCACCTGTGCGAGCAGGTCCTGCCGTCGGTTCCAGCGGTCGCACGCGCCCACGAGCTCGAGCCGTACGTGCTCGCCGACGTCGACGCCGAGGAGACCGTCTCGCAGTACAACCGCCGGCGGCTCGCGGCGCGCGTCGTGTCCGCGCAGGGGATAGCCCAGCGCTACCGGGTGCCCGGGACGCCGTACGTCGTCGTCCTCGACGGCCTGGGCGTCGTCCGCGCGAAGGGGACGGTGAACAACCTCGAGCAGCTGGAGGGCCTGGTCGAGACCGGCGCGCGGAGGGCCGAGGAGGCGGAGCGCGAGAGGCGGGCGAGTTGAGGGGGCGGACCGTCGAGAGAGCGTCGATCGCCCTCGCGGAGAAGACGAGCCGGCGCTCGTTCATCGGAAAGCTCGGCCGCGGCGTCGTCGCGCTCTCCGGGGGCTCCGTCGTCGCGTCGGCCCTCGCCCCCGAGCGCGCGCACGCGTACCACGTCTGCGGCCACACCTACACGACCGGCTCGTGCCCCCACCCGTTCGCGCCGCAATCGCGCGTCGACCGTCACGGGTACCCGGTCCACCCGAAGTACGGCTATCCCGTCGACGACAACGGCGACGTCTACACGTCGCGCGCCCAGGTGCGCCGCAAGATGTGCCAGGAGGTCGTGCCGGAGCGCTACCCGCAGACCGCCGGAGCCGACTACGGCGGCGGGTGGAGCCGGTGCTGCAACGGCCGGGTCCGGCGCATCGCCGACTGCTGCTCGTACTCGACCACGCGCATCAACGGCGACGCGAGCGTCACCGGCTATTGCTACAACGGCACGCGCGTGTTCTGCATCGGCTACCGCGACACGAACGTCCGCTGCTGAGTTGCCCGCCACCCTCGCCGCCGCCGTAGCCGTCGCCTCTCTCGTAGCGGGGATCTCGACGCTGTTCTCCCCCTGAGGCCTCTCGATGGCCGAGACCATCACCCCCGCCGTGCACGGGGGCCGCCGGAAGCCATACGTCGTCTCTTCGCTGCTGCACGTCGCCGGCGCCACCGTGAGCGCAGCGGCCCTCGGGCTCGTCCTCGGCGGTCTCGGGATGCTGCTGCGGGCGCCGCAGGATCCCGCGACCCCCGCGGTCGTCGCCGCCGTCGCCGCCGTCTACTTCGTCCGGGAGGCCTTCCGCGTCCCGGTCCCGCTCCCCGACCGCAAGCGGCAGGTCCCCGAGTGGTGGAGGACGTTCTTCTCTCCTCCCGCGGCCGCCTTCCTCTACGGTCTCGGGCTCGGCGTGGGAGTCCTCACCTACCTGACGTTCGGGACGTTCGCGGCGGTGATGGCCGCGGCCGTCGCGGCGGGCGACCCGCTGCCGGCCGCGCTCCTCTGCGCCCCGTTCGGCCTCGGAAGGGGGTTCGCCGTCGTCGCTGCGACGTGGAGCGCGGATCGGGAGACGATCGAGCGCCTGGACGACCTCGCGACGTCCCGCGGCCCCCGGCTCGCGAACGCCGCGGTCCTCGCCGCGATCGCGGTCGCGGCAGTCGTGACGCTCGTCTAGCGCCTCCGCGGCGCGCCTCGTTCCGGCCCGTTACCCGAGGAGGTCGCGATGTGGCTCCGGCGGCCCCACGCTCGTCGCGGAGGTCCCCCGCCGCACGAACTCCTCGCCCGCCGGCCACCGGGCGACGAACTGGTCGCCGGAGGCCGAGTCGTAACGGATGAACGTGACGTCTCCGACGTCGACCCGGAACAGGTGGAACCGTCCCGGCCGCGGCTCCCACCCCAGCTCCCGCGCGACGGTCTGCGCGTACGCCTCCTGGACGCCGGGATCCCTCTCCGTCACGGCGCGCCCGCGGACCTTGAACTCGCCGGTCCCGCCGTCCCTGTCGGTGACGATGCTGTGCACGAGCACCCGGTCGTCCCGCAGGATGTCGGCCGCCTTCCGCGAGCCCCACAGCATCGACAGCCAGAGGTCTCCCCTCCACAGCAGCGGTTCGACCGGGCTTACTCGTGGGCTCCCGTCCCGGCGGATCGTCGCGACGAGCACGACGCCGGGCTCGATCAGCCTGCGTCTCCCCAGCCCCGCCAGCCGGGGTCGCTCCGCTTCCAGCTCCGCCCACCGCATCCGGACCTCCTGCGCCGCCGCCGACTTGCGGAAACCAACCGCCGTGGCTATCTTTAGCACTCAGAGGACCTGAGTGCTAAACGGCAAGTCCCGAGTCCACAGGAGGTACAGATGCCGAAGATCCTTTCCTTCCACGAGGAGGCCCGGCGGTCGCTCGAGCGGGGCATGAACCAGCTCGCCGACGCCGTCAAGGTCACCCTCGGCCCGCGCGGCCGGAACGTCGTGCTCGAGAAGAAGTGGGGAGCCCCCACGATCACGAACGACGGCGTCTCGATCGCGAAGGAGATCGAGCTCGAGGACCCGTACGAGAAGATCGGCGCCGAGCTCGTCAAGGAGGTAGCGAAGAAGACCGACGACGTCGCCGGTGACGGGACGACGACCGCTACCGTCCTCGCGCAGGCGATGGTCCGCGAGGGCCTGCGCAACGTCGCCGCCGGCGCGAACCCGATCGCGCTGAAGCGCGGCATCGAGAAGGCCGTCGACTCCGCGGTCGAGTCGATCCGGAGCAGCTCCCGCGAGGTCGAGGGCCGCGAGCAGATCGCGCAGGTCGCCGCGATCTCGGCGAACAACGACCCCGAGATCGGCGAGGTCATCGCCGAGGCAATGGACAAGGTCGGCAAGGACGGCGTTATCACGGTCGAAGAGAGCAACACCTTCGGCCTCGAGCTCGAGCTGGTCGAGGGCATGCGCTTCGACAAGGGCTACATCTCGCCGTACTTCGTCACGGACGCCGAGCGGATGGAGGCGGTCCTCGAGGAGCCCTACGTCCTGATCGCGAACCAGAAGATCTCGGCGGTCAAGGACCTGCTTCCGATCCTCGAGAAGGTCATGCAGGCGGGCAAGTCGCTGCTGATCGTCGCCGAGGACGTGGAGGGCGAGGCCCTCGCGACGCTCGTCGTCAACAAGATCCGCGGCACGTTCAAGGCCGCCGCCGTCAAGGCTCCCGGCTTCGGCGACCGGCGCAAGGCGATGCTGCAGGACATCGCGATCCTGACCGGTGGTCAGGTCGTGTCCGAGGAGATCGGTCTCAAGCTCGAGTCGGTCACGCTCGACATGCTCGGCACCGCCCGCAAGGTCGTCGTCGACAAGGACGACACCACGATCGTCGAGGGCGGCGGCTCCGCCGACGAGATCACCGGCCGCGTCAACCAGATCAAGGCCGAGATCGACCGCTCCGACTCCGACTACGACCGGGAGAAGCTGCAGGAGCGGCTCGCGAAGCTCGCCGGCGGCGTCGGCGTGATCAAGGTCGGTGCCGCGACCGAGGTCGAGCTGAAGGAGAAGAAGCACCGCATCGAGGACGCCGTGCAGACGACGAAGGCGGCAGTCGAGGAGGGCGTCGTCGCCGGTGGCGGCGTCACGCTGCTGCAGGCACGCGAGCAGCTCGAGAAGCTCGAGCTCGACGCCGACGAGGCGACGGGCGCGAGGATCGTGCAGCGGGCTCTCGAGGAGCCGCTGAAGATCATCGCCCAGAACGCCGGCCTCGAGGGCGGCGTCGTGGCGGAGAGGGTCCGGACGCTCGGCCCGGGCGAGGGTCTGAACGCCGCGACCGGCGACTACGGCGACCTGTTCACCGCCGGCGTGATCGACGCGGCCAAGGTGACGCGCTCGGCGCTGCAGAACGCGGCCTCGATCGCGGCGTTGTTCCTGACGACGGAGGCGATCGTCGCCGACAAGCCGGAGAAGGAGAAGGCCCCCGCCATGCCGGGCGGCGGCGACATGGACTTCTAGCTCCGGCTCAGGTCGAAACCCAGAAGCCCCCGGGCACTCCCGGGGGCTTCTTCTATTGCCGCCACAACCCGCCGCAGATGCGATTCACGCAGATGGACCCCCAGCTCGGCGGGCTTTCTTCCCAGGGGGCGTCTCAACGCGCACGAAGACCTTCTCGTCGTCCGCCACCGCGAAGCTTGGCGACCGCTCATGCCAGCGCAGTCAGGTCAGTCGTTCCGCCCCCCGACTAGGCCCTCGTCCCCATTTGCTCGCTTCCACGCCGTCCGATGACTAGTCATCGCGGGCCGAAAAGCCCGATTTTGCCCGTGTGCCGACTAGTAAATGGCCCGCGACGACTATTCAGACCCTCGATTCGCGCCTCGATAACGCGAAGAGTCGAGGCCCCCGTGGAAGAGCCACGGGGCATTACGGGAGGGAAGAGGCGATGGGGGAAACGGGCGCAAGGATGCAGGAGGACAAGAAGCTGCGGCGCAAGAAGGTCCTGCTCTCGCTGGGCGCGGTCGCGCTGGTCGGCGCCGTCGTCGGAGGGGGCACGTATGCGACCTTCAACGCGCAGACGGCAAACCCCGGCAACGTGTGGGCGAACGGGACGCTCGTCCTGTCCAACAAGGTCGGGTCGGGCACGACGTGCCTCTCGACGGGGGCCGGCACGAGCACGGACACCAACGTCAACAACGGCTGCGACGCCTTCTTCGGCGGCGCGACGCTGCGCAAGCCGAACGACTCGGCGACGGTCGCGGTGAACGTCCGCAACGAGGGCAGCCTCAACGCCTCGGCACTGAAGGTCTACTCGAGTGCCTGCAGCGCGGGCGACACCGCGGGCGAGACCTACAAGGGCACCGGCGACCCCTGTGACAAGGTGCAGCTGTACGTGCAGCGCTGGACGGACCCCGCGCGGACCGTCCCCGCCGAGTGCGTCTTCGGCAGCTCGCAGGCGCTGACGCCGAGCACGTGTGACTTCTCGGCGACGGGTGCCGAGGCCAAGACGCTCGGAGCGTTCGCTGCGGCGAACAACAGCACCACGCCGCTGAACCTCGGCGCTCTGAACAGCAGCACGACGAACTACTACACGATCGGGGTCAAGCTGCCGCAGTCGACGGGCAACGCCTACCAGGGCCGCCGCGCCTCGATCGACTTCACCTGGACTCTGGAGCAGTAGGGGCATGGCCATGCTGGGAGCAGAGATGGCCGTGAGCAGCGAGGCGCTGGGAAAGGCGGCCGGGAATCCCGGCCGCCTTGCCTCGTTCCTGAGGAGCGTCGCTACCGTCGCCGGGACGGTGGTCGTCGTCGTGCTGGTCGTCGCGACGATCGGGCCACGGCTGCTGCCCTACCGGACGTTCACCGTCCTGTCGGGGAGCATGGCGCCGGCGATCCCCACGGGCTCGATGATCTTCGACCGGGAGGTCGACGCGGCGGAGCTCGCCCCGGGTGACATCGTGACGTTCCACCCGCCCGGCGGGGCCGAGAAGCTCGTCAGCCACCGCGTCGTCCGGGTCGAGAAGACGCCTGCGGGACGGCTCCTCGTGACGCGCGGGGACGCGAACGGCGTAGTCGACGACTGGAGGATCCCCGCCGAGGGCCGGGGGCTGCGCTACGAGTTCCACGTTCCCTACCTCGGGTACGTGGTCGGAGGGTTGCTCACCCCGGTGGGCCGCCTGATCGCACTGACGCTCGCGGCGTTGTGGCTGGGAGGCCTTGCCCTGTGGACGATCTGGCGTCCGCGCAGGGAGGCCCTCCCCGCCGCGGGGTAGCGCGATGACGCTTCGGTGGATGCGGCGGGTCGCCGCCGCAGGGATGCTCGCGGTCGCAGCGGCCGGTGTGTCGCGCGGCACGCTCGCGTCGTTCAACGGGACGACGAGCAACGGCGGCAACACGTTCGCGCTGACGTCGCTGTACGCGCCGGGAGCCCTGACCGCGACGCCTGCGGGTCATGGAGTGGACCTTGCGTGGACCGCCGGGCGGAACGGCAACGGCTACCGCGTGCTGTCGGCGCCGGCCCCCGACCCGCTCGTGAACGAGTGCGCCGGCGCGTCGTACTCGGAGGTCGCGAGCCCGACCGGCACGTCGCACAGCGATGCGGCGTGGACGCCGCAGGGGACGTGGCGCTGCTATACGGTCCAGACCCGCTACGCGTCGTGGACGAGCGTTCAGAACAACCCCGTAGCGGGAGCGCGCCTCGGCTTCGTCGCGAGCATCGTCTCGTTCACGAACACCGGCAACCAGAGGATCGACGACGGCGACACGTTCACGGTCACGTTCAACCAGCCGGTCGCGACCGCGACGGGGCCCCAGGCGGGCAACTCCATCTGCTGGCAGAACGACAGGATCGTCCTCGGCAGCACCCAGACCGGGAGCTGCGCCGCCACGGACACCTCGCCGCGGCTCGGCTTTCTCACGGGAGGGACGATCGAGCGGAACATGCGGCTCGCTGCGACGTGGGCCTGGAGCACCGACAACCGGGTCCTGACGATCACGGTCGGTGCCCGCGTCGCGGGGAGCGGCAACTACGCGCACGCGGGGACATGGACGTTCACCCCGACGGCGAACCCCGCGTTCCTCCAGAGCGCTACCGGCGGATTCCACGTGTGCGACTCGAACGCCGGCGGAGGGAACTGCCTGCCGAACGCGGCGGGGCTCTAGCGTCCCGACGCCGTATGCGCCCGCCGTACCGCGGTGAACGTCTCGACCGGGTCGAGCCGAGCGCCGAGGCTCGCCGACAGCTGGAAGACGAGGGACGCGGCGACGAGCCATTGAGCACCTGCCGTCAACCTGCTCGTCACCGCACCTCTCCGTTCGCTCGTCGGTCCTAGGAGAGTGTCGACGCGCGGCCCCCAAAGATCCATAGCCGCGGTGACCAGATCGCGCGTCGGAACGGCTCGTCTTTCCGTGATCCGCGGGCACGGTATGTCCGGTTTCGCTCGGAGCGGATGACTAGTCATCCGTGCTCATGCCCCTGATCCTCCTGCCTACGTCCTCTCCCGACGACTCCCCCGCAGCGCCTTCTCTCTGAGACTGCGCTCTATTGTGTCGGGGTGAGCGAGCCGGGAAAGGTTCCAGAGAGCGTACGGACCTGAGCGGATCCCTTCGGGGACGACCTGGTCTGGGTCGATTCGCAATGGGTCTACGACGGTAGCGACTGGCTGGAGGCGCGGAGCACGCAGCCCGGACTCCTGGCGGGGCTGCCGGTTCCGTGGAGCCTGCCGCCGGACGGCGCGCCGCGTTACGACGGCATCTTCAGCCTCGTGGTAGACGACCCGGCCAAGAGAAGGCGCTCTCTGCCGACGATGTACCACGGAAACGCGCAACTCTACGCGGACGGCGACGTCGACAAGGTTCGCTCACGTCTCGTCCGGACCATCGATGCGGTCCTCCACGCGAAGGAGCGTCCCGCGTATCTGGTCTCCGCATGTCGGATCGACCACCGTCCCGGCCTCTACGCGCACGGCGTCTACAACCGCGAGCCGTACCGGCTTCGTGCGATCCGGGCCGGGCTCGAGGTCGCGGACGACCCGTACGTTCGGTTGACGCCTGCCGGAGAGTTCGAATGCGAGGGATGGGCACGGTTCCGTCCGGACTTCATCGTGGTGAACAGGCTCGGGGGCCCTCGCGGCCGCGAGAGCGAAAACGTGAACAAGGGAGCCCTGCTCGCGTTCAACTTCGGGATCCTTCGCGTCGGCGTCATGGCCGTGACGGAGCTTCATCATCTGGTCTCCGCGATCAAGAGCGCGCGCGTCGTAGCCGAGGAGGACCCCGACCGGCTGGTCGAGACGCTGCGCGGCGTGCCGGCCGGGTGAGGATCCGGATCCGGCTGCTCGACGTCCTCGTCGAGATCCATACCGAAGAGCCCGACGCGGCGGTGCTGCTCTCGACCTTGTGGGAACCGATGACGACGCGAGACGGCGGCGACAGCGCGCGCACCTACGTCGTCGCGCGCGACGAGCGGGGCGGGTGGACGGCGACCGCCGACGGGAACGTCGAAGGGGTCCACGAGACCCTGTGGGGCGTAACCGACGCGCTGCGCTACCGGATGCTCGAGCTCTGCGAGGAGTCCCTTGAGCGCTACGTCAGCCTCCACGCGGCGGCGGTGGCTCGAAAGGGCGACCTCGTCCTGCTCGCGGGTGAGTCCGGCGCCGGCAAGACCACGTTGACCCTCGCGCTGCTCGACGCCGGCTGGACCTACCTCAGCGACGACCTCGCGCCCGTGTCGACGGCGACCGGCCTCGTCCACCCCTTCCCCAAGCCGCTCGGCCTGAAGGACCCGGCGGCGTGGGAGACGGTCCGGGACTCCTATCCGGGATCTACGGTCGACCCGCCGGCGGGGTCGTTTCTCGTGCCGGCCACGCGCTGGGACCTCGCGACCGAGCCGCTTCCCGTCCGTCTCCTCGTCTTCCCGAAGTTCGCCGCGGGCTCGGCGCTGCAGGTCGAGCGGCTCACGCCGGCGAAGGCCGCGGCCCTCGCGAGCGCGTACCTCAGGCGGCTCGATCCGTCGACGCTCGCCGTTCTGCAGCGGCTGTGCACCGGCGCGGGGTGCGTTCGTATCGCATACGGGTCGAGCGACGCCGGAATCCGCGCGCTCGAAAACGTGCTGGAACTGGACGCAACGGGATAAACCGGCCGCCGATTGTTATTTTCTGGGTTGTCGCCGGCCCCGTCCGCGCCTATGCTTCCTTAGCTACCTCACGAGCGAGCCCTTAGGAGCAGAGGTGACGGAACCGGAGCTGGTCAACAAGGAGGGCATCGAGCGACGCAGGTTCCTCCAGGCGGCAGCCACCGCGGTGTGGGCTGCCCCGGCGATCCTGACGCTGACCGCCGACCGCGCGGGGGCCCAGTCGTGCGTCCCTCAAGGCGCGCCGTGCTTCGCGTGCGAGGGCGGGATCAACTGCTGCATCGCCGGCGGCGACGCGCTTCCCTGCTGCTGCTCGGACGCGAACGACGTCACGACCTGCGACGGCGTCTGCAGGTCGCAGGCGGCTTGCCAGGCGCTGTTCCCCGGCGGCCCCGCCAGCGACCCCGACTCGTGCTTCTATCCGGGCGGGACCGGCACGACCACCATGGCTCGCACGGTCGTGACGGCCCGAAAGGCGAAGGTCTTACGGAAGTAGCGGCGCCAGACCCTCGCCGCCTGCGGCACCCTCGCTAACGTCGTCATGGACCTCGCTCGCAAGATCGACGAGACGCAGGCGCGCGTCGCCGTCGTCGGTCTGGGCTACGTCGGGCTCCCCCTTGCGCTGGCCGCCGCAGAGGCGGGATACGACGTCGTCGCGTTCGACACCTCGGTCGCGCGCGTCGAGGGCCTGCGGACAGGCGTCTCGCCCGTCACCGACGTGGAGGACGGGGCGCTGCAGGCCGCGGTCGAGCGCGGGGCGTTGACGCCTACCGCGCTCCCGGACGACCTCGCTGGCGCCGACGTCTACGTCATCTGCGTCCCGACGCCGTTGAAGCACGAGCTCCCCGACATGTCGTACATCGAGGCCGCCGGCGGGCTTATCGCGGAGCAGATGAACGCGGGATGCCTCGTGATCCTGGAGAGCACGACCTATCCCGGCACGACCGAGGAGTTTCTCCGCCCGATCCTGGAGAAGGGCGGGCTCCTGGCCGGCGGCGACTTCCACCTCGGCTTCTCGCCCGAGCGCATCGACCCCGGCAACCCGGAGTACGGGCTGGGCAACGTCCCCAAGATCGTCGGCGGCCTCGACGAGGTCAGCACCGCCTTGATGACGTCCTTCTACGGGAAGTTCGTCGAGCGCGTCGTGCCGGTGTCGTCGCCGATGACCGCGGAGATGGCGAAGCTCCTCGAGAACACCTACAGGCACATCAACATCGCGCTGGCGAACGAGATGGCGATCGTCTGCCACGACCTCGGGATCAGCATCTGGGAGGTCATCGAAGCGGCGTCCACCAAGCCGTTCGGCTTCCAGCCGTTCTACCCCGGACCGGGGTGGGGCGGCCACTGCATTCCGGTGGACCCCGCGTACCTGTCGTGGAGGGTCCGCCAGATGGGCGGGACGGCGCACTTCGTCGAGCTCGCTCGGGAGATCAACGCGCGCATGCCCGCCTACACCGTGCAGCGAATCACCGACGCGTTGAACGACGAGGGCAAGAGCCTCAGGTCGTCGCGGATCCTCCTGCTGGGAGTGGCCTACAAGGCCGACGTCGGGGACGTGAGGGAGTCGCCGGCGCTCGAGATCCTCGCGCGGCTGCGCAAGGCGGGCGCGAGCGTCTCCTTCCACGACCCCTACGTCGACGAGGTGCGGGTCGCGGGAGAGGTGATGCGGGGGCGCGACCTCGATGCCGCCGCGCTGCGCGAGTCCGACATCGTCGTCGCGATCACGAACCACTCGGCGTACGACTGGAAAGACGTCGCGGAGAGGGCGCGGCTCGTCCTGGACACTCGCAACGCCCTCGCCGGGATCGCCGGCTCGAACGTCGTCCGGCTCTAGAGCACCTTTCCCAGCGCGTCCGCGACGCGCTCGACCTCCGGCTGCGTCAGCGACGGGAAGAACGGCAGGCTCAGCAGCTCGCGCGCCCACGCCTCGGCCCGCCTCGGATCCTGCGCGATCTCGCAGGCGTCCGCGACGGCCGGTTGCCGGTGGACCGGCGCCGGGTAGTGCACGCCGGTACCGACCCCCAGCTCCCGCAGCTGCTCGCGCACCTCGTCGCGCCGCGGGACCCGGACGACGAACTGGTGGTAGACGTGCGTCCTGCCCCCCCGGTCGCCCGGGAGCGAGAGGTCGAGCCCGTCGAGGGCGGCCCGGTACCACTCCGCCACCTGCCGGCGCGCGGCGATCTCGGCCGGCAGCCGCCGGAGCTTCTCGGTCAGGACCAGAGCCTGCAGGTTGTCGAGCCGCTCGGTGCTGCCGATCTGCGAGTGGACGTTCGGCTCGTGCTGGCCGTGATGCCGGAGCGCCCGCACGGTCGCCTCCACGTCGTCGTCCGACCCGGTTACGAACCCCGCGTCGCCCCACGCGCCCAGGTTCTTCGTCGGGTACGCGCTGAACGCACCGGCATCGCCGATGGACCCGACGGCGCGGCCGCCTGCCGTGGCCCCGTGCGCCTGCGAGCAGTCCTCGAGCACGCGCCACCCGTGCCGCTGCGCCAGCGCGGTGACGCGGTCCATGTCCGCCGGGAGGCCGTAGAGGTGCACGGGGACCACGGCATCGACGTCCGCCTCCTCGAGCGCGTCGAGGTCTATGACGTAGTCGTCGTCGTTGTCCACGATCACGGGCGTCATCCCCGCCATCAGCGCCGCCTCGCACGTGGCGAAGAAGGTGTTCGCCGGGAGTGCTACGCGCGCGCCGGGAGGAAGGTCGAGAGCCCGCAGCGCGAGCCACAGCGCCGACGTCCCCGACGACGTCCCCACGGCCCACCGGCAGCCGAACGCCGCGGCGGCGGCGGCCTCGAACTCCTCGAGCTCGGGGCCGAGGACGAAGGAGCCGCGCCTGACGAGGTCCTCTATGCGGGGCCGGAGGACGTCCCACACGTCCGCGTTGTCGAGCCTGACGGGCGGGATGAAAGCGTGGTCGTTCATGCCGTCACCCCGTCCAGGGTCGTCACGATCGTCCGGCGGACGGCGCGGTCCGGTCGCACGTACCCCTCGTAGTGCTCCTGGTTCGCGCGCATCATCGCCAACCTCCGATCGGGATCGTCCAGCAGGTCCGCCACCCGCTCGACGCACTCGCCGGGGGTGTCGAAGGACAGGTAGTTCTCGGGCGGCGTGAATCCCGGCACCTCGTACCGCAGGCGCTCGCTCACGACGGCTTTGCTCGCGGCGAGGTACTCCGCGAGCTTCCACTGGTTCGACCGGTGGAGACCCATGGTCGCCACGCCGACGTCGGCGGCCTTGAGGGTCCGCAGAAAGCGCGAGCGGGAGACCTCGGCGCGGTCTAGAAGGCAGTCGGGGTATCGCGCCGCGGCGAACGCCGTGGGCGCAAGGCCGCCGACGAAGCTCCGTCCGAACGCCTCCCGCAGCCTGCGGACGCAGCCGGCCCGCATCTCGTTGATCTCCTGGCGCTCCGGGCCGGCGTTCTCGCGGAGAAGGACGCCGGGATCCTCGCCCGGCTCACCCGCCGGGTCGTACACGCGGGTCATGAACACGACGACCGGGTCGTCGCGGACGACGGGACCGCCCTCGAAGGCCTTCACGTGCGGATGCGGGCTTCTGCCCGCGGCGGCCTTGAACGCGCGGACGAGCCGCCGCCGCGGAGGATCGGCGGCCCGCATCCTGCGGAACACGGCGGCCCGGCACGTGACGGGATAGCTGAGGCCAAAGGCGCGGATGCGGTCGCCGTGCGCCAGCGAATCGTTCTCGGCCGGGCTGAAGCTGCGCTTGAAGCAGACGTCGACCGAGCTCAGCAACCCCTCCAGCTCGTCGCGCGGGATGTTGTGGTACCCGTCGAGCATGTCGTACGCGACGGGCCGCCCCGCCACGGTGGCCGTGATGACGTTCGGCGAGCTGAACGGCGCCTCCTCGGCCGGAAGGAGGTCGAAGCGGACGTCTACCTCGCCGCGCGCGCCGAGCATGGCGAACCCGGCGACGACCTGGTAGACGTGCTGAGGGTTCCCCGCAACGCGGACGCTGCACTCGACGCGCCTCACCGCGCAGACGCCTCGAGAAGCTGCGAGTAGATCCCGCGCCAGGTCTCGACCTGGCTGTCGAGACCGAACCGCGCGGCCGCGATCGCCCTGTTGCGCCGGCCCATCTCCCGCGCCTGCTCGGGGTTCTCGATCAGGTACGCCATCTTGTCCGCGAGGGCCCGTGCGTCTCGCGCCGGGACGACGAACCCGTTGACGCCGTCCTCGACGACCTCCGCCATCGCGCCGGCGTCGCTGACGACGACCGGGAGCCCCATCGCCATCGCCTCCACGAGCGCGTTGGGTAGGCCTTCGCCCCACGAGGGCAGGACGAACGCGTCGGCGCGGGCGAGCAGGTCCAGCTTGTCGTCGCCGCCGACGTGGCCGTGCCAGGTCAACACGTCGCCGATCCCCAGTGCCTGTGCCTTGCGACGCAGGGCGTCCTCATCCGGTCCCGCGCCGACGGCGTCCACGACCAGGTCGGGGTGAGCCTCCCTTAGCGCCGCGACGGCGTGGAGCAGGTCCCCCACCCCCTTCTCCCTCGCGAGCCGGCCCAGGAACACGAACCGCCGGGTTCGTCCTGTCGCGGCTCTCTTCGCCTGGCGCTCGTCGTAGGGGCGGAGGTCCAGGAACAGCGCCGGCATCGTCCGAACCGGCAGCCGCGCGGATACGCCGAAGGCCTGCTCGAGGCTGCGGGCCTGCAGGGCCGACAGCACGACGATCAGGCGCGCTCGCCGCAGGGACGCGAGCATCAGCCGCCGGAGAACGGGGTTCCTCGCCGCCCTGTACCGGTGGATCAGCTGGCCGTGGAACTGAACCACTACCGGAACGCGCCGTCGCGCCGCAATCCAGAGGAAGGGCATGTCCCGCGCCATGCTCTTCGTGTCCATCGACGGATTGAGGTGCACGATCGCCCGCGGGTATGTCCGCAGCAACCTTCCGAACGAACGCATCTTCCGCACCGCATCGAGGACGCGCCGAAATCGCGATGCCGGCGCCTCCCAGTATCCGATCTCGACGGGTACGAGGTGGAACCACCGGCCCAGCCCCCCCTCGAGGTGCGTCTGCACGTGCGTCGAGACGCCGCCCATCGACTCGCGCCGCGGTCCCACGACTATCACGACGTCGTTCTCCGGCCGGTGAGCGGCGTGGCCCGAACACCCGGCGGCGTCCTCGAGCGCGCTCGCCGTTCTCTCGACCATCGCGTCGACGGTGAACCGTTCGCGGACCCGCCGCCGGGCCGCGGCCCCCATCTCCTCGCGCTAGGCGGCGTCGTCCGCCAGACCCAGCAGCTCGCGGGCGAGCGCGCGGTCGTCGTCGACGGGCACGATGAACCCGGTCTGTCCGGGCACGACGATCTCGCGCACCGCGCCGACGTCCGTCGCTACCACCGGGCGTGCGGCAGCCATGAACTCCAGCACCGCCAGGGGAAATGTCTCCACCCGCGCGAACGAGCAGAGAACGCCGACGTCGCACGCCGCCATGAGGGCCGGGACGTCCGGTCTCGTCCCCAGGAATCTGACGTGGCTCGCGACGCCGAGACGCGCAGCGGCGTCCTCGAGCCGCACGAGCCCCTCCCCCCCGCCGGCGGCGACGAAGAAGACGTCGTCGCGCTGGGCGAGGACGTGCCGCGCTGCCCGCAGCAGCATCGCGTGGTTCTTCTCGGGTCGCAGCTGGGCGACCATCCCCACGACCACCGCCGTCTCGGGGAGGCCGAGCTCCCGCCTCTTCCGAAGCCGCTCCGAAGCGGGGACCTCGTAGCGCGCGGCGTCGACGCCATTCGGGATCACCACGATCCTGTCGCGCGGCATCGACTCCTTGTCGACGAGGTATTCCCTCTGCCCCTCGGATAGAGCGATGCACAGGTCGACGCCGCGACCCAGGATTCCGTTGAGGACGCGCCCTCGCCGGTCCTTTCGCGGATCGCGGAAGGTGCAGTGGAAGGCGGTGACCCGGACCGGGACGCGGGCGACTCGTGCTGCCGGCGCTCCCCACAGCTGCGTCAGCGGCTGGTTGTTGAAATAGAACACGTCGGGTCCGACGCGACGCAGCCACCGGACGAGCCGCACGAACCCGAGCACGTCGGCCTTGCCCCTGAGGAACCCGTCGGTGACCGACACCCCGTCGCGGCGAAGCTCCTCGCCCACGGGCCCTGCCGCGTAGAGGCAGCACACGTCGACGACGTGGCCGCGGCGTCGCAGCCCCCTCGCCAGCTCCGCGAGGACGCGCTCGGCGCCGCCGACGTTGAGGCTCGAGTTCGCGATCACGACGCCGGGGCGCGTCACGTAGCTCCTCCCGCACCGACGGCGCGGTAGAGGTCGAACGTCGCGCCCGCGACACGCTCAGGGCGGAACCGCTCCGCTTGAGCCCGCGCCCCTCGCGACATAGCGGCCCGATCGTTTGCCGACAGCACCGCCACGATCCGCCCTGCCAGCGCCCCGACGTCTCCTGGAGGCACCACGAACCCGTCCACACCGTCTGCGACCATCCAGGCGATACCTCCGACGTCGGTCGCGACCACCGGAAGCCCGGACGCGAGGGCCTCCGCGATCACCTGCGGCGCGTTCTCCTCCTCCGACGGCAGTGCCAGCACCCCTGCGGACGCGTACTCGGCGTGGAGCGACGCGCGGTCGAGCGGCCCCAGGCGCGCGACGGCGCCCTCCAAAGCCAACCTGCCTATCTCCCTTTCGACCGCACTGGCGTACGCGGCGTCGGAGACGGGACCTGCGACCCGCAGGCGTGCTCGCGGAAGGCTTCGCCGCACGATCGGCAGGGCGCGGATCAGGTCGAGAAGGCGCTTGCGCGGACCGACGAACCCCGCGTACAGGATCGTGCAGCTCGACGGGTCGCTCTCCAGCGCGAACAGCTCGGGCGAGATCGCGTTCTCGATGACGCGGGTCGCCGTCGCGCTACCGGTGGGGAGCTCGTCCTTTCGGTAGGGCGAGACGAAGACGATCCCGCTGGCGGCTCGTAGCGTCTGCTTCATGACCCGCCGCGCGAGCGCGGCCCGGGCCGGATCGGCGTACATCCGCGCCTCCTTGTCGACCATGCCGTGCACGGTGACGACCGAGGGGACTCGCAGGCGCCGGGCAAGCCTGACGGCGAGGCGCCCCTCGCCCGCGAACCCTTGCCCGTGAACGACGTCCGGGGTGAAACCGGAGCCGCGCAGCCATCTGCTCGCCTTCAGGTAGTCCGGCCACCCGTTGGAGACCAGAGCAAGGCGCGCCTGGCGCGGAAGCATCTCCACCCGAACCCGCCCGGCGCCCGCGTGATCCGTCCACCGGGAGTCCGAGAGCGAAAGAACCACGATGTCTCCCGCGGCGGCGTGCGACGACAGCCCTTCGGCGAGGTGGCGGCAAGCGGACGCGACGCCGCTCGCACCCGCTCCGGTCTGCCACGGGCTGACCAGAAGGACGTTCAGCGGCGTCACGAACCGGCGGCGTCCCGCGCGCCCTCACCTGTAGTGATGACGAGCCCGACGGTGAACCAGAAGAGGCTGACCGCGAAGGAGAAGAACCGCATGTCGATGAGGTTCGCGCTCACAAGGTACGAGAGGACGCCCGCGAGCAACACGACGATCTTCAAGCGGTCGACGCCGGGCCGCGGGCGGCGCAGCGCGGCCACGGCCTTGCGAACACCGAAGAAGATCGCTCCGGCGTAGAGGGCGAAACCGATCAGCCCGAGCTCCGCCAAGATCGTGAGGAAGGAGTTGTGCGACGTGTCCGCCACGGCGACGCCGGCCCCCACGGCGCCGAACCCCGCCGCGAACTCGCGCGCCTTGGTGTCGTACGCGCCGAACCCCTGGCCTACGAGGGGCTGATCCTTGAACATGCGGAAGCCGGTCGAGCCGAAGGCGACGCGGCCCTGCACGTTCTCCTGGTTCCCGGCCCGCTCCTCCAAAAACGACTCGTCGACGAAGCCCCCGACGTTCAGCGAGAACGCGGCGACGGCCACCACGACGAACGCGACGACCCACGGGCGCGCCTTCGAGTACAGCCACGCGATCGCGACGACCCCCAGCGCGAGCGCCAGCCACGCGCTACGGGTGTACGTGAGGATCGTGAACACCGTCCCGGCAACTACGGCTGGGATCGCCACGACGCGGAAGACGGGGTGCCTGAAAGCGAGGTAGATCGCGACGAAGATCCCCGTCTGGGCGACGTACGCGCTCACGGCGGGATTCGCAAGCGCTCCAACGGCACGCGGCTTCCAGACCTCCTGCCACACGGCGGCCCCGGGAAAGACGGCGACACCGGCCACGTTCTGGAGGATCCCGCCTACGGAGATGGCCGCGGCGGCGAGCGCGAGCATCGCGAACACCTTCCGGTGCGACGCAGCCGGGAGCCGGATCGCGATGACGAGGGCTCCGAACGGCACCACGTAGGAGAGCAGGAACGTCCTCGCCGCTTCGGCGCCGATGGCGGAAGAGAACGACCCCCTCCAGGTCATGACCAGCGAGACGAGGCCATACGCCAGGAAGACCAGGAGGAGCTTCTCCGCCGGCGAGAGTCGCAGCCGCCGCCGGACGGCGTCTCCCAACAACGTCCCCACGGCGACGATCGGCAGCAGGGCCCGGTGGAACGCGATCGTCAGCGCGAGGAGCGGCGAGCCGGGATCGAGCGCCTGGACGAAAGGCGCGACGGTGAGCCACGCAAGCGACGGGAGCGTGGGATCGACGGCTCCCGCGACCACCATCACGCACACCCCGAAGCCGGCGATCGCGAGCAGAGGGGTCTTGACCGCCAGCACTCCCAGCCCGACTGCGGCGACCACGACGGACCCGGCCACGAACGCGTCGGGGAGGGCGCGCCTGTACGTCGTCATGTCGCCACCCGCGTCCGGCGGAACCACCGCCCGGGCACGACCAGCGCGGCGAGGTCCTTCAGCTCGTCCCGCGTCACCAGGCGGGACACCACCAACAGGGGCAGGAACGCCGCGACGAGAGCCCCTTTGACCGCGACCTCGAGAAAGCTCGTGTCGCCGAGAACCGTCCCCGCACCCGCTCCGACGGCAGCCGCCGCGATCGAGACTGCCCACGCGCCGACCGGAAACGATGCGCCGGCAGCGCGCCGCACCGCGACGCTCGACAACGACAGCATCAGGAGCTGGAGAGCCAGGAATGCCCATCCGACACCCACGAGCCCCAGGCGCCCGCCGAACCATGCGTAGAGGACGAGCGCCGCGGCCGCGCCGATCGCGTTGTTCACGAAGATCAGGTTCATCCTCTCCCGCGCGGTCACAAGGGAATTGTTCACGCTCGTGATCGGAAACGCTACGAGGATCGCGCCGGCGATCAGCGTCACGAGCGTACGCGACTCCGGCGTGGCGCTCTCGCCGAACAGCGTCAGCAGGTCACCCGCGAACAGGAGCAGCACGAGCCCGACGAGGCCGCTGCCGACCGAGTTCAGCCGCACGAACCTGCTATAGAGCCGCGGTTGACTGTCCTCGTCGACGTTGCAGAACGTGCTGTAGAACGCCTTGTCGGTGACCACGAGAAGGAAGTTCGCCAGCTGCGCGAGCACGAGCGCGCTGCGGTAGTACCCCAGGGATACGAGGCCCAGCTCCCTCATCACGTACACCTGGTCGAGGCTCCGGACCGCGAAAGACACCATGACGCCGGCGTGGAAGTAGAGGCTGAACCTCCAGAACCCCTCCGGGAGGAACGGGCGCCGCACCGGCCCCCACGCCCGCAGCTGGTTCGTCCAGAGCCGCCCGACCGCGAGCAATATCGAGGCGACGTTCGCCGCCACGACCGCACCGAGGACGTACGTGCGCGCCGACGAGCCGTCCAGCCACCCGGAGCCGGCGGCAACCAACAACCCGACGAACGTCACGGTCGATACCAGGCCCTGGGAAACCGCGAACGTCCGGAGCGCGAGGTCGGCCTGGAGGGTGGACCACGCGAGCATCTGGACGACCGCAACCGGAAGGAGCAGCGCGAGGTAACGAACGGCTCCGGTCTCCGCAGCATCGCCGTAGATGAGGTCGGGGATTGCGGGAACGGCTGCGGCGAGCCCCAGCAACGCAGCAGACGAGACGGCGACGATCGCGCCGTAGCTCGCGAGGAACCCCATCTTGTCTTCGCGCGCGACCTTCGGCAGGTAATTGACGACGACGTTGCCGCCCCCGAGGACGAAGAAGATGCCGAGCAGCGACAACGTCAGCGTCACAAAGCCGTAGAACCCCAGGAGGGCGGGGCTCGATCGTCCCAGCACGACGTTGGTGCCGAAGCCGCACGCGAGAGCGGACGCCGAGAGCCACAGGACCCAACGCGTCCCGGCGAGCGAGTGCGACACGATCCTCTCGGCATCCCCGGAGATCGACTGCTCGGCCTGGGCCGGGACGACGGCGTCTGGAGGACGAGCCGCGCGCGGGTCGATCACGGCTCCGCCGCCAGGACGTCGACGATCCGCCGGGCGGCCGCGCCGTCCCACAGCGGGGGGCGCTGCGCAGCCCGCCGCCGTTGCCGCAGCGTCTCCCGGGCCAGCCTCACGACCGTCTCGCGGTCCGTGCCGGCCAGGCGGTTGAGCCCCGACTCGAGCGTGATCGGCCGCTCGGTGTTCTCGCGCAGCGTCAGGCACGGGACGCCGAGGACGACCGCCTCCTCCTGGATCCCGCCGGAGTCGGTCAGCACCAGCGCGGCGCGGCTGAGGAGCGCGGTGAAGTCCGAGTACGACACCGGCGGGAGGTGCGCCACGCCGGTCCCGTCGAGCGAGATGCCGAGCGCCTCGAGGCGCTTGTGCGTTCGGGGGTGGACGGGGAACAGGAGCGGGATCTCCTCCGCGATCTCGACGAGCGCGGCGATCAACCCCTTGAGGATCCCGTCGTCGTCCACGTTCCCCGCGCGGTGCAGTGTGACGAGGCCGAACGCGCCGGCGTCGCCGACGCCGTAGCGTTCCAGCGTGTCGTCGACCGCGAGGCGCGGCAGCACCCAGTCGAGCGAGTCGATCATCACGTTGCCGACCCTGAAGACGTTCGCAGGGTCGATCCCCTCCGCGACCAGGTTCGCGTCGGCGTCGGCGGACGGGGTGAAGAGGAACTGCGAGATCCGATCGACGACCACGCGGTTGCGCTCCTCGGGCATCGTCCAGTCGCGGCTCCGCAGCCCGGCCTCGACGTGCGCCACCGGCACCTTCGCGAGGGACAGCGCGAGCGCGGCCGCGAGCGTGGAGGTGACGTCGCCGACGACGACGCCGACGTCCGGACGCAGCTCCGCGACCACGGGCTCGACGCGGGTGACGATCTGCCCCGTCTGCCACGCTTCGGTGCCCGACCCGACCTCGAGGTGGACGTCCGGACGGGGGAGCTCGAGGACGCGCAGGAACCCCTCCGACATCGCCTCGTCGAAGTGCTGGCCGGTGTGAACCAGGACCGGGTCGATGCCCGAGCGGACGGCCATCTCACGGAAGATCGGCGCGATCTTCATGAAGTTCGGGCGCGCCCCGAATATCAGCATCGGTTTGATCACGGTCACATGCTCCCCTACCCGCGGGTGGTGGACAGTCGGTCTATCGGCCGCTCCGAGAGCCTCGCTTGAGGACGGCGCGGGGCGGCCCGGACCGGCCGCGGTTCCATGAAAACATGCGTGCGTGACCCGTCTTCCCGCCGCGCCCTCGCCGTCGCGCGCACAGGCCTTCGCTCTCGCCGGACACCTCGAAGCGGAGTGGTGGGAGCGGCGGGACGAGTCGTACGACCCGTACGACGGCCTGCTGGGGCGGTTCCCTCCCCCGTTCCTGCGACGACAGAGGGCGTGGCGCCTGGCGGCGGTGCAGCTCCACAAGCGGTCGCCCGTCAACCTCAGGCCGTTCTTCGGGATACCTCCGTCGCGCAGCTCCTACGGAACCGGCGTCTTCGCGTCGGCCTGCGTGACGCTGGAGCGTCTGCACCCGGACACGTCCCGGCGCCGGCGCCTGGAGGGGAGGCTCGACTGGCTGCGCGCGCTGCGCACGAAGGGGGGGTGGGCGTATCCCTTCCACGTCGAGACGAAGACTGGCAGCTACCCGCCGACCGAGCCGAACGTCGTCTGCACGGTGTTCGCCGGCGAGGCCTTCCTCGACGCCGCCGAGCACCTCGGCGACCGGCAGGCGCTGGAGACGGCGCGCGACGCGGCGGGGTTCGTGCTCGAGGACCTGACGGCGGAGCGAGACGGCCGCCGCCACTTCACGTACCTGCGCGGGTACGACGCGCTGGTCCACAACGCGAACGCGCTCGCGGCAAGGTTCGTGGCTCGCTGCGGCCGCGTCTCGGGCGACGACGCGCTCGTCGCGGCGGCGATCGAGGCGCTTCGGCCCACGATCGATGCGATCGCACCGGACGGGTCCCTCGTCTACGGCGACGCCCCGTCGATGCAGTGGGTCGACGGCCACCACACGGGGTTCGTGATCGAGTCGCTGTGGGACGTCGCCCGGCGAGCGCAGCCGCGCCTGGAGCAGCCCGCGACGAAGATGGCCGAGTTCTACGCGACGCGCCTCTTCGACGGCGGACGGCCGCAACAATCGCCGGGAGCGCGCTACCCCGTCGACGCGATCGCGGGCGCTCAAGGGATCCAGACGTTCGCGCGCCTCGGGGGCCGCCATCTCGCGAAGGCGAGGAGCATCGCGGCGTTCATGGTGTCGAGGATGCTGACCCGGAGGGGGAGTTTCGTCTACATGCGCAGGAGGACGCACTCGAAGAGGATCCCGTACGCGCGCTGGTGCGATGCCCCGATGTCGTGCGCGCTCGCCGTTCTCGCCGCGGAGCTTGCCGATGAAGATCTGGATTGACATAGCGAACGCCCCGCACGCGCCGTTCTTCGCGCCGATCGCGGACGAGCTGGCGCGCCGCGGTCACGACTTCACGGTGACCGCGTGGGACCGCGGGCAGGCGCGGGCACTCGCCCTCGAGACGTGGCCGGACGCGCTCCTCGTGGGGTCCGGATACACGCGCGGCGTGCTGGACAAGGGCAGGTCCATCTGGCGCCGGTCGCGCGCTCTCGCCCGGCGGGTCCGGCCCCAGCGGCCCGACCTAGCGCTCGGCCACGGCTCCTACGCCCAGGTGGTGGCCGCGCGCATGATCCGGTGCCGCATCGTGACGATGCTCGACTACGAGCACCAGCCGGCAAACCACCTGTCGCTGCGCCTCGCGCACAGGGTCGTGATGCCGCGTGCGATCCCGCTCTCGGCGGTGCGCAGGATGGGCGCCACGGCCCGCAAGACCGTCTGGTACGAGGGCTTCAAGGAGGACGTGACGCTGTCGCGCTTCTCGCCCGACCCGAGGTTCCGCGAGGTGCTCGGCGTCGCGCGGGACGAGGTCCTCGTGACGGTGCGGCCCCCCGCGGAGGGCGCTCTCTACCACCGGGAGTCGAACCCGATATTCAGGGACCTGCTCGCGCGCCTCGCCGCCACGGGTGCGACCGTCCTCGTGACGCCGCGCACTGCCGGTCAGGGCGATGCGCTCCAGACGGTCGCGGGGATCCGCATCCTGAGGGAGGCGGTGCACGGGGCCGACCTCCTGTGGGCGTCGGACCTCGTGGTCGGCGCCGGCGGCACGATGACCAGGGAGGCCGCCGTCCTCGGGACGCCGTCGGTGTCGATCTTCAGCCAGGACCTCGGCGCGGTCGACCGGGCGCTCGTGGCGCAGGGGCGCCTCCTCCACGTGACGGACGTCACCGACTTCCCGTTCGACCGGGTCCGGCCGCGCCCGCGCGTCGAGTGGAAGCCGGACGTCACGGCCCCCGCGCGCGTGGTGGACGCGGTGCTGGGCGAGGGAGCGGCTACCTAGAATGGTCGCCATGCAGCGGCACGCGGTGCTCGGCCTGATGAACGACATCCTGCGCCGGGCGGGGAAGGCGCCTGTCGACGACGAGGGGGCCTCGCTGCGCGAGCTCGGCTTTCGGAGCCTCGACTTCTCGGAGCTGGCTCTGCGCGTGGAGGACGAGGTCGGCCACGAGCTCAACTTCGACGCGCCGGAGCTCCGGGCGATAACGACCGTCGGGGACGTCCTCGACTTCTTCGCGGCCGCGGAGCCCGCCCCGGGCGGGGCGCCGGCGTAGATGGCCGTCGCCTCCACCGCGATCGTCGCCCCCGGTGCCTCCGTCCCGGCCGACGTCACCGTCGGCCACTACGCGGTGATCCACGAGGGGGTCGAGCTGGGCACCGGAACGGTGATCGGCGACCACGCCGTCGTGGGGGTGCCCGCCGGAGACGAGGCGCCCCTCCGCGTCGGCCCCCGCTCGACGATCCGCTCGCACACGGTCCTGTACGCCGGCTCCGACCTCGGGGAGCGGTTCGAGACCGGCCACCATGCGCTCGTCCGCGCGGGCGCCCGCACCGGCGTCAACTTCCGGCTCGGCAGCTATTCGTCGCTGGAGGGCGAGGTGGTGGCCGGCGACTACGTCCGCATCCACGGGTACACGCAGGTCGGCAACGGCTCCCGCATCGGCGACTTCGCGTGGATCTACTCGCTCTGCACGCTGACGAACGACCCGCTGCCCCCGTCGTCGCTCTTCGAGCCCGTCGTGGTCGGCGACGCCGCGGTGGTATGCCCGTCGGCGACGCTGATGCCGGGCTGTCGCGTCGGCCGCGGCGCGTTCGTGGCAGCAGGTGCGCTCGTGAGCGGCGACGTCCCCGACGGAGCCGTGGTATCGCCCGACGGGCGAGTCAGCGGCCGCGTCGACCGGTTGATGAACCTGGCGTCGGGCCTGCGCCATCCGTGGCTCCGCCACTTCACCGAGGCCTACCCGGAGGACGCGCGGGCGCGCCTCGCGAGCCTGAGGGACGAGATCCTGGCGGCGTGCAAGAAGGTGACCGCCGGCGATGGCTGAGAGCGCGGCGCCGACCGTCAACCGCGTCGCGCTCGCGGGGGCCTGGAGGACGTGGGACGACCTGTTGGCGGAGGCCCCGGTCGAGCCGCTGAGCGCGTACGGCGGACGGGTCGCGGTCGTCGCCGCCGACGTGCGCGGTGCATGGCTCGCGCTCGCGGCGGTGATCGCGACCGACACGGACGCCGCGATCTTGAGCCCCGACCGCCTCACGCGGGACCTCGTGGAGCACCTCGACGGCGCCGGGATCCGCGTGTGGGGCTCCGATGGGTGGCAGACCGCGCCCGCGCGTCCGGCTACGGCCGAGCGCGGCCGCATCACCGTCGTGACCTCCGGCACCACGGGCGTGCCGAAGCTCGTCCCGCACACGCTCGACTCGCTGGGCACCGTCCGCGGGATCTCGGGGCCGCCGCGCACCTGGCTGTGCCCGTACGCGGCAGGGACGTACGCCTGGTACCAGTGCGCCGCGCTGTGGCTGTTCGTGAAAGGCCAGGACGTCGTGCCCGTCGACCCGGCCGCCGCGGACGGATGGCCCGGCATCGCGCGGCGGTGGGGCGTCAACGCGATCAGCGCGACCCCGACGTTCTGGCGGAGGACGTTCCTGACCGCGGGCGAAGACGAGCTTCGAGAGGTTCCGCTGACGCAGGTCTCGCTCGGCGGCGAGCCGGTTCCCCAGTCGCTGCTCGACCGGCTCCGGCGGCTCTACCCGGAGGCGCGGCTGACGCACATCTACGCCTCGAGCGAAGCCGGCGCCTGCATCGTCGTCTCCGACGGCCGCGCCGGCTTCCCGCTCTCCTGGGTCGGCTCGACGGGGTCGAACGGGGTCGAGATCCGCGTCGAGGACGGCCGGCTTCTCGTCCGGTCGCCGTGGGCGAACACGGCCTCACGAAACAGCTGGATAGAGACGGGCGACGCCGTTCGCGTCGCCGGCGACCGCGTCGAGATCGTCGGACGCGACACGGGGTCGATCGTCAACGTCGGGGGAGCGAAGGTGTCGACGGCCGAGGTCGCCGCGGTGCTGCTGGAGCACCCGAAGGTCGCGTGGTGCCGCGTCTTCCCGAAGCGGTCGCCGATCGTGGGCGAGCTCCCGGTCGCCGAGGTCGCGCTCGCGTTCGGGGCGAGCGCAGACGAGGACGAGCTCCTGACGTGGTGCCGCGACCGGCTGCCCGAGGTCGCGCTTCCGCGCAAGATCACGTTCGAGGACGAGATCCCGGCGACGAGCGCGTTGAAGAGCGGAACGCCGTGAACGTGCTGGTGACGGGCGGGTCGCGGGGGCTCGGCCTCGAGCTGTCGCGCCACCTGCTCGAGCGTGGGCACCACCTGCGGAGCTTCGCGCGTTCGGAGACCGCCGAGGCGCGCGAGCTCGCCGAACGATTCCCCGACCGCTACGCGTTCACGGCCGTCGACGCGACCGACTACGCGGCCCTGGAGGCCTTCGTCTCGGCTGCGAAGTCGGCGTGGGGGTCTATCGACGCGCTCGTGAACAACGCGGCCGTCGGTCAGGACTCGCTGTTCGTCCACACCTCGCCGGACCAGATCCGCCAGATCGTGCGCACGAACGTCGAGGCGCCGCTCCTCCTGACGCGGCTCGTGATCCGCCAGATGCTGCGGCAGGAGGGCACCGGCTTCGTCGTCAACATCGGGTCGATAAGCGCCACCGAGGGGTACGCCGGGCTCAGCGTGTACGCGGCCACCAAAGGCGCGATCGAGGCGTTCACGCGCTCGCTGGCGCGGGAGCTGGCGGGGCGCGTCAGGATCAACACGCTCGCCCCGGGTTTCTTCGATTCCGAGATGTCGAACGTCCTCCTCCCCGAGCAGCGCGACGCGATCATGCGCCGGACTCCCACAGGACGTCTGACGACACCGGGGGACCTGACCGCGGTCGTGGAGCTGCTGCTGCGCGAGGACGGGAACCTCAACGGGACGGTGATCGCGGTCGACGGAGGCGCGTCGGCCTAGAGCGGGACGGGAAGGCCGGTGGCGAGCGACTCGACCACCGCGAGCGTCGCGAGAGACGACTCCACGTCGCGCCGGAACGACTCCCCCAGCGACGACGCCCCCCGCACGCTCTCGAGGAACAGGCTCACCTCGGCAGAGTGGCCCTTGTCCTGAGCCCGCTTCTCGGTGACCTTCGTACCTGGTCCGGAGATCGCCAGCGCTCTCCAGTCGTCGACGACGCCGGTGCGTCCCCCGCAGAAGACCTCGATGCGCTCCTTGCCGGTCGAGGGGTCTCCACCCGCGGCGTACACCACCGACGCGACAGAGCCGTTGGCGTACGCGAGCAGCACGACGACGTCCTCGGCCCCCTGAGGCGAGCCGCCGGGGAGCGCCTGTGCGGTGACGCTTACGACGCGGCTGCCGGCCAGATGCGACGCGAGGTCGACGAAGTGGCACACCTCGCCCACGATCCGCCCGCCGCCGACGTCGAGGTCCCTGGTCCAGTGGTCGGGCGGAAGGGGCCCGGCGTTCACGCGCACGTTCACGACCGCGGGCGCACCGCGCACGGCCGTCTCCACGAGCGCGCGCGTGAACGGAGCGTGCCGGCGGTTGAACCCCACCATCAGCGCGGCGCCGGAGGAGTTCCACGCGTCGACCACCGCCCCCACCTGCGCGGCCGTCACCGCGAGCGGTTTTTCGACGAACACCGCCTTACCGGCGCTCAGCGCCGCGACGGCGAGCTCCGCATGGGAGTCGTGACGGGTGGCGACGAACACCGCGTGCACGTCGGGGTCCTCGACGACGTCGCTCGGCGACCGCGCGTGACGCGCCCCCTCGACCGCCGTGGGGCGTCCCTGCAGCGACGCAACCGCGACGATCTCGGCGCGCTCGTCGGCTGCGATCGCAGGTACGAGGATCCGCGACGCGAAGCTCCCGGTCCCGATGAGGCCGACGCGCAGCCTGTCCGTCGCGGCGCCCGGGGGCCGGGAGACCGGAGCGGGCTCCGAGACGGGCTCCTGCTCGCCGGCCGGGTACTCGAGGAGGACCACGGCCCCCGGAGTCGTCTCGAGCGTGCGGTATCCCTCGGCGGCCGTCTCGATCGGGAACCTGTGCGTGACCGCCGCAAGAACGTCGACGCCTCGGGAGGAGAGCAGGTCGACGAACGCCTCCATGTTGCGACGCTCGGTCCACCGGACGTACCCGACGGGGTAGTCGTGGCCCTTCTCCTCGTACTCCGGATCGTAGCGACCGGGACCGTACGACCGCGACACGACGAGCTCGAGCTCCTTCGCGAACAGCACGTCGCGGGGCACGTCGACGGGCACGTCCCCGACGACCACGACGCGAGCACGGTCGCGGGCGACCTCTCCCGCGAGAAGGAGGGGCGCGTTCGTCTTGGAGGCCGCGCACAGCAGGACGGCGTCGGCTCCCCTCCCGCGCGTCGCGCGGGCGACCGCGTCCGGCGCGCCCGCCGGCGCGGTCGCGTCGTCGAAGCCGAAGCCGCGGGCGCGCGCGAGTGCCTCCTCCCTCAGGTCCACTCCGACGACGCGGCACCCGCCGGCTTTCGCGACCGCGCCGGCCAGGAGGCCGATCAGCCCGAGCCCCACGACGACGACGGTCTCGCCCACCTCGGCGCGCGCGAGGCGGAACCCGTGGAGGCTCACCGCTCCCAGCGTCGAGAACGCCGCCGCGTCGGCGGGCACGCCCGCGGGAACGCGCACGACGAGGCTCTGAGGGACCGCCACGACGTCCGCATGGATCGCGGAGCCTCCGCCCGCGGCCACGAGGTCGCCCGGGCGGATCCCTTCGACGCGCTCGCCGACCGCGAGCACCTCGCCCGACAGCGAATACCCGAGGGCGACGGACTCGCCCAGCTTGCGACGGACCGCGTCGACGGTGGTGCCGAGGCCCTCGCGGCGGACCTTCTCGAGCGTCTGCCGGACGAGGTCGGGCCGCGACCGCGCCTTGCCGATCAGCGACTTGCGTGAGAGCTCCAGCTTCGAGCGCTCGGTTCCGGGGCTGACGACGGAGAACAGCGTCCGGATCAGGACGTCGCCGGCTCCGAGCGCCGGCGTCCTCCCCGTCTCGACTTCGACCTTCGCGCCCTTGGGCGACAGGACGGCTCGGCGCACGGACGACGGAAGCATCTCTGCTTCCGTCACGCAGCCTCCTTGCGGACGAGCGCGGGGATCGTGCGGAGCACGATCGAGAGGTCGCGCAGGGGCGACCACGTCTCTATGTAGTGGATGTCGAGCTTGACCATCTCCTCGAACGTTATCTTCGACCGGCCGCTGACCTGCCACAGCCCGGTCATGCCGGGACGGACCTCGAGGCGCCGGCGGTGCCATTCGTCGTAGACGGCGACCTCGAACGGCAGCGGGGGCCGAGGGCCGACGACGCTCATGTCGCCGCGGATGACGTTGATCAGCTGAGGCAGCTCGTCGATCGAGAGGCGCCGGAGGATCTTGCCGACCTTCGTGATCCTGGGATCCTCCGTGAGCTTGTGGAGCTTCACGTCCTCGTCTTGAATGACGTCTCCTCTGATGATCCCCTCGACGAACTCCTGGTGGATCGACGGGTCGGCCTCGTGGACCATCGTGCGGAACTTCAGCATGTCGAAGGGGCGGCCGTCCATACCGATCCGCTGCTGGCGGAAGAGGACGGGCCCCCTGCTCGTCAGCCGGATCGCGAACGCGGCGACCAGCATGACGGGCGACGCGAGCACGAGCGCGATCGAGGCGACCACGAGGTCGAAGGCGCGCTTCGCCACGCGGTTGGCCTCGTTCATCGGCTCCTGGAGCAGGCTCAGCAACGGGAAGTCGCCCATCTGGTCGAGGCTCACCTTCGTGGGCGGAAGCCCGAAGAGCTCCGGCACCGCACGCACGTCCGCGTGACGCAGCTCCTCGGTGGAGACGATCCGGGATATGTCGGCCCGCTTTATCGCGGCGGTCGCCAGGACCACCTCGTCCACCTTCGACCTCGCCGCGAGCTCGCGTAGCTGCTCGACGAAGTCACCGCGCTTCACCGAGTCGTCGTCGATCTGGACCAGGAGCGAGTACCCCATCTCCGGGTGCGCCCGCACCTCCTCGACGACGGCCGCGGCGGCG
>JBHELD010000061.1:0-5481 GCA_046263255.1 Actinomycetota bacterium | reverse complement strand
ACGCTCTTCCGGTGCTCGTTCGCCCTCGTGTGTCTCGAGCAGGTCGCGAGCTTTCCGATGGAGCTCGTGATGAGCGCCGAGATCGGGACCAGCCGCGACACGCCGTTGCTCTACCTGTTGAGGAAGGGATCCCTCGACGAGGAGATCGAGGCATGGAGGCTGCGCGGCGACGACGGAACCGAGCTGCAGAGCGTGGCGCGGCTGATGCCCGAAAGGCCCGAGCCGCCGTACCTGCAGGAGACGTGGGCGCGGCTCGCCCTTCACCCACGACGCCCCGAAACCGTCTACCTCCGGTGGCTGGCCTGCGAGAACCCGCCGGACGAGCTCGCGGGCGTCTACCCGGATCTGATGCAGGAGGCGATCCTGAAGAGCACCGACGCGGGCAAGACGTGGCGGCGCGTGGGGTTCAGGCGCGAGTGGGCCACGGGCACGCCGGCGACGGGCTTCTCACGGCATTCGGCCGGAACGCTGCCGTGGAACATGCGTGACTGGTGCAGCCTCCCCGAGATCGACGTGACCTCGACCGGCGGCGTCTTCGTGACCGCGGCCTACGCGCGCAGCGACGCGGGCACGGTCCCCGGGCCCACGTACTACGGCCCCTACTGCTCCGTCGACGGTGGCCGCACGTGGGCCCGGAGGTGCCCGCCGCGATCTCGCTGAGCCCAGGGTCCGTCCCGGGGCGCTCGTCGTTCCTTCGATACGATTCGTAGCGATGGATCTGCGGCCGCGATCGGGCTCCCGCTCCTCGCGCTCGAGGCGGACTGCTCGGCCCCCGAGACGCCGGGGCGGCCGCCGCGGACGACGAGGAAGAAGACGGCGGCGGGATTCCCGTGCCGTCGATCCTCCTCGGGGGCGCGACGGTCGGGCTGGTCGCAGCCACCCTGATGCTGCGCGGCCGCGGGGGCTGAGGCCGGCGCGAAAGAGCGGACATATAGGATCGACCGGTGCATACGTGAAAGGACGAGCACATGACCCGGTTCCGGCTGTTGATCGTCGCCGCGGTGGCGGCGTCGGCGCTCTTCGCTTCCGCGGCCCCCGCACAGGCGCGGTGCAACCCGCAGTTCGAGGCCGTATGCCGCGTGATCCTCGCGGTGTGCGACGCGCTCGACCGGCCCTGCGCGGTCTAGCGAGCAGCCGCTCCCGTTTCGGCCGTGCGATTTCGCGGTAGATCAGCGGGATGACTCAGAGACACGACAGGGAGCTCATCGAGCTCCTGAACGAGCTGCGCGTCGCGCTGCCGGGCGTCCAGGTCCTCTTCGCGTTCTTGCTCGTCGTGCCGTTCAGCCAGGGCTTCGCAGAGGTGACGGCGACGCAGAAGGCGGTCTTCTTCGCCGCGTTCCTGTGCACGACCGTCGCGACGGTGCTGCTGATCGAGCCGACGACCTACCACCGGTTGAGGTGGCGCGAGCACGACAAGGAGCAGATGCTCGCCACCGCCAACAAGACCGTGATCGCCGGGATGACTTTCCTCGCGCTCGCGATGTCGTGCGTGGTGTTCTTCATAACGGACTTCCTGTACGCGGAGCTGACCGCGCTGGTGACCGCGCTTGCCGCGGCGTCGTTCGGGTTCTTCTGGTTCGCGCTGCCGCTCTACCGGCACTTCAAGAGCGACGACTGATTCGCCCGTCGTCGCAGGCAACATATGAGGAGGAGAACCCCGCATAGGGCGGAACGGCTTGCGGTTCCGTTGGGGCAAAAAGGCGGAGCCGCTTGCGGTTCCGTTGGGGCAAAAAGGCGACGGCCGGATCAGCCGAGGTAGTAGCCCTCCAGGGGCGCGACCGGGCGCTCGGCGAGGGCGGGGATCACGGGCGACGAGCAGACGGGGCACGACCCGGTCTCGTTGTCTTCGAGATAGACGGTCCGCTCGCAGTTGACGCAGATCGCTGTTATCGCCATTCACCCTCCTAGACCCGGGCGTGGTTGGAGGGCTGTCTCTCTCAACCCGCTCGGCCATTGTGCCCGCTTCGGGACCCCGTGTCGAGCCGTTTTCGCGGTTAAAAGGGCATACTTGTCCGGTTGCGGGGAGCGCAGCGCGCGCGACGAGGATCGACGGAGGTAGCCGATGAAGAGCGACGGTCGCGGGCGGAGCGCGTCGTGGATCGTGGTGGGGGTGGCCGCGCTCGCCGCGGCGCTCGCGCCCTCGCCGGCGCCCGCGAGCGTGCACGACACCGATCCGCCCGCGGCTCAGCGGGTCCGCCTCCCGCGGTCCGCGGAGGTCTTCCTGCAGCAGCAGCAGTTCGACACGGCGGACCTGATGTTCGCCCAGCTCGTACGTCCGCGCTACAAGGGCTATGCCTGGAGCGTCACCGCGTTCAAGCAGAATCCGTCTGCCCGGACGAACCTCAGCATCTCGTTCGCGCGTTCGGCGGCCGAGGAGACGCAGATACAGACGAGCGCGTTCGGCTGGACGCTCCCGAAGGGCGCTCTGCGCATGGACCGCGATCTGAAGCCGGCGTCGCTGGCCACCGGCAAGTCCATGGGGACGAACGGGAGGATCGCGATGAGGCTGGCCGGTTCCGGCCGGTTTGCCCGGGCGCGGAACCCCGCCGGGTGCACCGGGTCGATCTCCTTCCGCGTCGGGTGGTTCCGGGGGACGTTCCGGTTCCATGCACGCGATCGGTACTTCCGGAGGATCTCGTTCCAGAGGACGCGGGTGGTGCTGTACCGCGCCGAGAACCTTCGCTGCGGCGGCGAGCCGGCCTCGACCTGGTGTCCCGACCACCTGTGGCTGGCGGCGGTCGAGCCCGAGTCGGGGGTCGCGGTGGAGGCCTTCAAGACCGAGGAGGGGAAGGTCGACCAGCGGGTCGTCGTCGCCGGGTCGTCGGGCGACGCCCGCACCACGCACCACATCTCGGTCGAGACCGCGGTGCCGGACGCGTTCGTGGCATCGGACGACCTCACGTCGGCGAGCGTCGACGGGGACGTCGCCGGCCCCTGGCTCAGCGGCGACCTGAGCTATCTGGCGCCGCCTCCCCCGGCCCCCGGCGAAGACCCGGACTGCGGTCTGCACCGGGTTACCTCGGGGGTCGTGACCGGCGACTACACCGCGCACTTCGACTCGATCGGCCCGGTCGCGCCCGCGTCGACCGGGATCACGGCGACGCTGCGCCGCGAGGGCCCGTAGGGTCTCCTCCATGAGATCTCGTGGCTGGATCGCGCTCCTCGCCTCGTTGCTGGTCGTCGTGGCAGCCTGCGGCGACGACACGGACGGCGGAGGGGGCGGCGCCGGCGGGTGCGAGGAGGGCGCCACCGTCACGACCGACTCGGGCCTCGAGTACGAGGAGATCGAGTGCGGCGACGGCGAAGAGGTCGCCCGCGGCGACACGATCGTCGTCCACTACACCGGCACCCTCGAGAACGGCGAGGAGTTCGACTCGTCCCGCGGAGGCGAGCCCGTCTCGTTCGTGCTCGAGTCCGGCAGCCTCATCGAGGGATGGGTCGAGGGCATCCCCGGGATGAGGGAGGGCGGCCGGCGCGAGCTCACGATCCCCCCGGACCTCGGCTACGGCGAGGCCGGCAACCCGCCCGTCATCCCCGGCGACGCGACGCTGATGTTCGACGTCGAGGTGATCGAGGTGCAGGAGCCCTAGATCCAGCACCACCCCGGCGGCGGCCCGCCGCCCTCGCCGGAGCTCGTGAGGATCCGCTCGACCCTCTTGCCGCCGACGGTCTCGGTGACGGTGTACGTCGACTTCTCCGGCTCGGGGACTTCGCAGTCGTCGAACGCCTTTATCCGCGCGCGCCATGCCTCCTCCGACAGCGACACGTTCGCGAGCACCGGGTAGTAGAAGACGAACAACAGCGTCGCTCCGGCCCCGAACAATCCGATCGCGGCCTTGGCCTCCCACGTCCACCCGATGCGCGTCGCGATCCACGCGAGCGCGAGGCACATGAACGGGGTCGTCGGCAGGAGATAGAAGAGGAAGACCGCCTCGCGGTCGTACGTCAGAATCGCCCAGGGAAGGTACGTCAGGAGGAAACCGGCGACCACCAGCCCCTCGGGCGACCGCCAGTCGTGTCTTCTGATCCACCGCCAGCACGCGAACAGGATCGCGAGGATGGAGGCGCCCCATACGAACGGGCTCCCGGTCGCGAGCACCTCCTTCACGTAGCCGTTCGGGACGTGCGGGTCGCACGACGCGCCGCCGCAGTACGCGTACGACACCGGCCGCTTCAGCAGGATCCACGACCACCACGGCGACTGGTAGCTGTGCGTCGCGTCGAGGTCGTCGTGGAAGTTCGCCATCTCGAACTGCTGGTTCCAGACGTTGTTCGCCCACGCGTCCTCCGTCCACGGGAGCGCGGTGTAGGAGCCGTCGACGCGGCCGGCGTACGTCAGCCCGTACAGGACGATCGGCACGACCACCAGCCACACCGCGATCGACGGAAGCTCCTCGCGGACGAAGCGCGCGAGTGGAAAGTCACGGCCGTCGCGGTGGCGCGACGAGATCTCCCACGCGACCGTCAGCAGGATCACGATCAGCAGGACCATTCCCCCCGACCATTTGGACGCGACCGCGGCCGCCCCCGCGATCCCCGCGGCGATCCTCCAGGGACGGTCCAGCAGCCCGTGCGGCCGCTCCTCGGGGGGCCGGTCGAGCACCGCGATCATTCGGTCGCGGTCGTACGCGACGAACAGCAGCGCCGCGACGCCGAACATCGGGATGAAGACGTCGAGCATCGCGGTACGCGATTGGACGAAGTGCAGGAAATCGATCGCGAGCAGACCCGACGCGATGACGGCTCCGAGCGTGGACCCCAGGACCTTCCGGGCGAGGAGGTAGAGGAGCGCGACCGTGATCGTGCCGGCGACGGCGGCAGCGACCCTCCAGCCGAACGAGTCGTACTCGAAGACCCGGATCCCGATGGCGATCAACCACTTCGACATCGGTGGGTGGACCATCGTCGTCTCGCCGCTGATGCCGCAGACCGACGGCGATGCGTAGACGTACCAGCAGGCATCGCGGGCGTAGTAGACCTCGTCGAAGACGAGGTGCTTCGGGTCGCCGAGCCGGGCGAACCTCAGGACGCCGCTCCCGAGCGTCACCAGCAGCAGCGCGATCCAGTCGTGACGCGTCCAGCTCCGGCCGCCGGTGGGACCGTCGTCCCGCGGCTCGACTATCGCGTCGCCTTCGGCCACTGCCACGGAACGGGAGCATAGTTAGTCTGCACGCCTGTGCGAACGATCCTGGCGGGCCTGCGAACGCTGCGCGAGGCGCCGCTGGCGTTGGCGCCGCTTGCCGCCGAGGGCGCGGTTGCGGCGCTCCTGGTCCTGACCGGCGCGTTTCCCGGAAACGGGACCGCCGCCACGAGCAACGCGGTCTTCCCGCTCGACGTGTACTTCGACTTGAAGCAGGCGCTGGCGCACGGACGCGGGTGGCCGTGGTTCGCGGCGGCCGCAGGCGCGTCGATCCTGCTGCGAGGCGCCGTTCTCGCCGCGACGCTCTGGCTGAAGGACGGGAGGGTCGCGCCGTTCGAGAT
>JBHELD010000060.1:0-37237 GCA_046263255.1 Actinomycetota bacterium | reverse complement strand
ATCTTGAATGCGGTCATGCCGAACCACATGGACTGGAACGCAGGCGCAGATACGAACAGGAACGGAACGCCCGCTTCAGCTGCCATGGCTTTCGCGAGATGGGTCTTCCCTGTTCCTGGCCGCCCTTCGAACAGGATCCCGCGCCGTGGATTGCCCCCGAGCTCGTCCCGAAACCTGCGATACGTGAGGAAGATCTGCAACGTACGGGTGACCTCCTCGAGCACGACGTCGATGCCGCGGACGTCCTTGAACCCGACACCGAGCTCCTCGGGGGAGAAGCGGACGCCGGGCGACTTCCCCTGCTGGAGGACGATCAACGGCGTCATTAGCAATGTGAGGATCAGAAGCGGCGGCAGGACGTAGATCATCGTGTCCGGCGAGATCGACGGGAAGCCGAAGCGGACGTCGTTGCCCTCGATCGCGCGCTTCGCGAGAAACGCGGCGACGATCAGGCCCGCGTAGACGAGGTAGCGCAGCCGCTTCTGCCGGTTGCGCTCGCGTATGCGCTTGACCTCGGTCTTGCGCGTCGCCGCGGCGGACGTGAACGGATCGCGCCGGACGCGGAGGTCCGCGGCCTGAGTAGCTTCGTCTTTCTCCACGCGCTCGCCCCTCCGCGGTCAGCCGACGTCGTTGGAAGATTCTGGCATCAATAGAGATTCGGCGTAAACACCCGATCGGCTTTAGGGCGCGATTTACGTAGAACTACCGAGACGAGCACGAAGGGCGCCGCCGCCGCCCGGGCGGATCCCTCGACGAGCGCCACGGCCGCCCACCGCCCCTCCGCTGCGAGCGGCTCCACGAGCAGCAGCCCCGTCCGGCGGACGAGCCACCACACGGTCAGCCCGATCGCTGCGCTGACCAGCAGGGGGCCAGCCTCGCGGGGGGACGGGAACCATCTGTAGCCGCGCTGCGCGGTCGCGGCCAGGGCGGTCCGCACGGTGGGCACCTCGTCCGCCTCGTCCTGCTCGACCACGCGTGCCGCGCCCTTCGCCAGGAACGGGATCAGCGCGATCTCGATCAACGTCACGACGCCGTTGCCGAAGCGCCACGCGTCGAGGTCGCGGTGCCCCACGCCCCGCACCTGCCGCTGCGGCGGGAACTCGTCGATCGCCGCGTGCAGCTCCGAGACGGCGACGACGTCGCGGAAGGCGAACAGGTACACCACGTGTATGGAGACGGTGACACAGGCGACGAACAGGAACAGCGTGACGTAGTTCCTCAGCGCGAGCCGCAGCTTCCGATCCAGCACGGGCGTGAGTCTAGGCTGCCGTCCGATGCGGATACTGCTGTGGCACGGCTACCTGCTCACGGGCTCGGGCTCCAACGTCTACACGGCGAACGTCGCGCGGATCTGGAGGGCGTCGGGGCACGACGTGGTGCTGATGTGTCAGGAGACTCTCGCGGGCGCCCTCCCGTACGTCGACGCCGAAGCCGACATGTCCCCCGACAACGCGACCTTCGTCGAGTACCCGACGAAGACGGAGCCGGCGGCGGGACGCTGCCGCGTGATCCGTCCCGACATCGGCGGGATCCTTCCGGTGTACGTCTACGACGACTACGAGGGCTTCATGGTCAAGACGTTCGTCGACCTCTCCGACGACGAGCTCGGGGCCTACGTGCGGCGCAACGTCGCCGCGATGGTCACGGTGATCCGGTCGCACGAGCCCGGCGCGATCGTCACCGGACACGAGGTGATGGGGCCGTACATCGCGCGGCTCGCGTGCGCGGCGACGGGCACGACGTATGCCGCCAAGCTCCACGGCAGTGCGCTGGAGTTCGCGGTGAAGCGGCAGGACCGCTACCGGCACTACGCGTACGAGGGCCTGGTCGCCGCCAGGGCGGTGATCGGCGGAAGCAACTACATGGTCGCAGCCGCGTCCGCGGCCGTGCCCGGCTGGGAGTCGCGCGCGGCGGTCGTGAACCCCGGCTGCGACGTCGACGTCTTCCGGCCCGCGGAGCGCGACCCGGCCGCCCCGCCGACGGCCGCTTTCGTCGGGAAGCTCATCCCCGAGAAGGGCGTTCAGCACTTCCTCGCCGCGCTGGGCGCGACGGTCACGCCGGACCTGCGTGCGGTCGTGGTCGGCTACGGATCCTTCGAGAAGGAGCTGAAGACTCTCGCGTACACGTTGAGGACCGGCAATGCGGAGGCGGCGGGCAAGATCGCCGCCGCGACGGAGCCGTTGCCCCCGCTCGCCGAGTTCCTCGGCTCCGCTCGTGCAGACGAGCGCTACTGGGAGCGGGCGGGCTCGATCCCGGTCGAGTTCACCGGGCGGCTCGAGCACGGTCCCCTGTCTGTCGCGCTCCCGCTGTGGGACGTCCTCGTCGTCCCTTCGGTCGTGCCGGAGGCTTTCGGGATGGTCGCGGCCGAGGCCGCCGCCTCGGGCGTGCTCCCCGTCGTGCCGCGCCACTCCGGCATCGGGGAGGCCGGGGCGATGCTCGAGCGGGAGCTGGGCACGCCGGGTCTGCTGACGTTCGATCCCGACGAGCCCGTGACGGGGATCGCGGAGCGGGTCGACGCGATCCTCGGGCTGCCGCGCGACGAGAGGCGGGAGCTCGAGCTGCGCGCGGCCGCTTTCGCGCGCGAGCAGTGGTCGTGGGAGACGGTCGCGGAGCGGCTGCTCGAGGCGGCGTCGTGAGCGCGTTCACGTCGAGCGGGACGGAGAACCGGATGATGTGGGACCGGCGCGCGGCGGGGTTCATGGAGGTCTGGTACGCGACCGCGTTCCACCGGTCGCTGCGCAGCGGGCTCTGGGTGCGGTACACGATCACGGCTCCGGCGCACGCCCGCGGCGGCGACCCGTCGTGCCGGCTGTGGGCCTTCTACTTCGATCCTGAGGGAAAGAGGAGCTTCGCCGGCAGCACCGCGTACTCCGGCGACCGTCTCGGATCCGCCGACGGGCGCGACGACGGCGCGCTCGTGCGGATCGCGGACGCGTGGCTGTCCGAGACGCACCTGGAAGGACGCGTGGTCGCGGCGGAGCGCTCGTTGTCGTGGTCGCTCGACTTCGATCCCGCCGGCCGCTGCTTCCAGCACCTCCCGCCGGGGTTCCGTAATCGTGCTGCCCGGCGCTTCTCGACCGTCTGCTCGCCCAACCTCTCCGTCGGCTTCACCGGAGCGGTCGAGCTCGACGGCGAGACGATCCGCTACGACGGCGAGCCCGGGTGTCAGTCGCATCGGTGGGGGAGGCGCAACTCGCACTCGTGGGCGTGGGCGCACTGCTCGCAGTGGGACGACGGCGGCGACGCCGTCTTCGAGGGAGTGACCGCGCGCGCCGTGCGGCGGCTTCCGCCGTTCACGTCTCTGTACCTGCGACACCGCGGCGAGGACCTCGCGTTCGCCGACGTCCGCTCGGCCCTGCGCGCCCGCAGCAGGTTCGAGCTCCCGACGTGGGCGTTCTCGTCGCACAACGCGCGCTGGAAGGTCGCGGGGGCCGCGCGGCTCAAGCTGGACCGGTCGGTGCAGGTGCGCTACGACGACCCCGACGGCGGCGTCCGCCACTGCGCGAACTCCGAGATCGCCGACCTGGCGCTGGAGGTGTACGAACGGGTCGACGGGCTGTGGCGCCACGACGCGAGCCTCACGGCGATGGGGAGCGCGCACCTCGAGTTCGGCCGCCCGGAGCCGTTCCCGGAGCTGCCGGTGGCGTTCTAGGTATTAACCCCGCGTTGCTGGAGTCAAGGACGTTTGTCACAGTGAAGCGGAACCCCGGACCCGAGGCTATCCGTCTGCGGTCGGTGTCATTCAAGAACTTCAAGGCCTTCCGCCAGTACTCGATTAGGTTCCATCTCGGGCCGAACGTAATCATCGGCCCTAACAACGCCGGCAAGTCGACCGCCCTGCGCGCCTTGAGGGTCGTAGCGCAGATGGTCAACGTGGCGAAGCACCAAAACCCATCCATGACCGTTAGGTATGGGTCGGGCTGGTTCAGGGCTTCAGAGTCCTGTCGCGGCTAGCGCTCGCGCGAGAATATCGCGCAGCCGAAGTGCCGCGCGAGATGAGGCAAATAATCAGTCGAATACACGACGCCGTCGAGGAGAACCTGTGGTGAGTTGACGTTCACCGGAGCCCAAGGACGGTCATCAGCGCGTCGTCAACTCCCCACCGCTCTTCGGGAGTGAGGTGCCCTACCAGCTTGCCGAGGCGATTCGCATCGACAGCGCCGATTTGCTCCGCAAGCACCTTTGTCCGTTCACCCGCGATCTCAATGTCGGGCCGGAACGACGCCGGACGCGCACTGCGCGACGTCGGCGCGACGATCACGACCGAGCGGGGGAGGAACTCGTCTGCCTGGACGACGACCCCATACCGGCGCCCCCGCTGCTCATGCCCGGTCCCTCTTGGAAGCCTCAGCTCGTAGACGTCACCCCTGAGCACGCAGGCTCTCCATCAGAGTTGCGACTTCCAACATCTCCGCGCGATCCTCGTCGTCTGCCTCGAGCGCCGCGACCTCTTCTGCCAAGCCCTTTTTCCGCTCGAGGCGCGAGGCGCTCTCGATCAGCGACTTACGGACGGCCTGCGAACGCGAAAGACCCGACGCTTCCAGCCGAGCAAGAGCGCGGCGGGCTTCGCTATCGAGACGGACGGATATGGCGTCGGACACGCGGCTAGTGTATCACGTTACGTGATACACCTAGTCGTCCGGCCCCGGGGGCCTCCGGGCCCTCTTAACGTCCGACCGCGCTCTCTTCGTCCTCAGACGCCCCTCCGTCGCGGCGCGCGTCGGGGTCGTCCCGATCCGCTTCTTCTCCGGCCGCAGCGCCGCCTCGACGATGCTCCGCAGACGCTCCCGGACCGCCTCGCGGTTGCGCAGCTGCGACCGGTGCGCGTCGCTCGACAGGCGCAGGTTCCCCGCGGAGTCGATGCGGTGTCGGAGCTTCCCCCTGACGCGCGCCTTCTGCCGGGGGCCGAGGGCGCGCGACGCCTCGACGTTCCAGACCAGCACCGCCCGGGTGGAGCTCCTGTTCGCGTGCTGCCCCCCCGGCCCCCCGGACGTCGTGAACTCGAGCCGGATCTCGTCCTCCGGGATCACCAGCGAGCGGTTCACGCGGACGCCGCCGTTCATGCGAGCGCGAGCTGCTCCTCCAGGTCTCCCGGCTCCGTCACCGGGAGCTTGCAGGTCCCGTTGCGGCACACGTACGCGGTCGCTCGTCCGCCGGTCGCGGACCTGCCCTCGAGCAAGGGGACGAGCGCCGCAGCCCCGGCCGAGACGTCGTCGACGAGCGCGAGCACCGCGTTCGGGCGCCAGCGCGAATGGAGCTGCTGCAGCAGGGCGCGGCGGTCGCGCCCCACGATCACCACCTCAACCGGGCCCGAGGTGTACAGGTCGATGGCGCCCAGGAGATGGCCGAAGCCGAGCGGCGACTGCCCGACGAGGTCGCGCACGAGCCGGACGACCGTGACCGCATGGCTCTCGTAGGAGCGTTCGCCCGTCAGCGCCGCCAGCCTCTGCAGCTCGAGGGCGAACATCGAGTTCGCCGCCGGCACCGCGTTGTCGAAGAGGTCCTTCGGCCGAGTCACGAGCGCCTGCGCGTCCGAGCCGGTCGTGAAGAACCCGCCGGTGACGGGGTCCAGGAACAGCCGGATCGCGTCGTCCGCGGCCCAGCGCGCCTCCGTCAGCCAGCGCAGCTCGCCCGTCGCCTCCCACAGCGCGAGACACGCCTCCAGCACCGCCGCGTAGTCCTCCGAATAGCCGAGATGGTTGACGGTCCCTCGCCGGTACGACCGCATGAGGCGGCCGTCGACGCGCATCGTCCCGAGCACGAAGCCGACGACCTCGCCCGCGACCTGCACCCACCGCGGCTCGTCCAGCGCGGCCCCTGCCTCCGCGAGCGCCGCCGCGGCAAGACCGTTCCACGCGACCAGCACCTTGTCGTCGGTTCCGGGCCGCACGCGCGTCGCCCGCCGCTCCATGAGGGCCGCGCGCGCCCTCTCGACCGTCTCGTGTGCGACGTCCGCGCCGGTGAGCACCGGGATGTTGCGGCCCTCGAAGTTCCCCCGCTCGGTGAAGCCCCAGTACGCGCTCGCGGCGCGGGCGTCGTCCCCCAGCACCTCGCGCACCTCGTCGAGCGACCAGACGTAGAACTTGCCCTCCTCGCCCTCGGAGTCCGCGTCGAGGGACGACCAGAACCCGCCGCCGGCGTCGCGCATCTCGCGGAACATCCACTCCGCCGTCTCCCTCGCGACCGTGCGATGACGCTCGTTGCCCGTGAGCTGCCAGGAGCGTGCGTACGTTCGAAGGAGTTGCGCGTTGTCGTAGAGCATCTTCTCGAAGTGCGGCACCACCCACTCCCGGTCGACCGAGTAACGGGCGAAGCCGCCCCCGAGCTGGTCGTACATCCCGCCCGCGGCCATCCGTTCGAGGGTCACCGCGGCCATGCGGGCGGCGTCGTCGTCACCGTGGACCGACAGGCGAAGGAGGAAGTCGACGGTCATCGGCTGCGGGAACTTCGGCGCGCCGCCGAACCCTCCCCACTCCGCGTCGAACGAGCGCGCGACTGCGCGGCCGGCCGCGTGGACCAGGTCCGACGTCACCACCTCGTTCGACGGGCGCAGCTTCGTCGCGACGCCGATCGCGTCGACGAGCTTCCGCCCCTGCCCCTCCACCTCGTGCCGCCGCTCGCGCCAGGCGTCCGAGACCGCGCGCAGCAGCGACTTGAACCCCGGCAGCCCGTGACGGTCCTGTGGCGGGAAGTAGGTCCCGCCGAAGAACGGGGCGCCCTCGGGCGTGAGGAAGACCGTCATCGGCCAGCCACCGTGACCGGTCATCGCCTGGACCGCCTCCATGTAGATCGCGTCGAGGTCGGGCCGCTCCTCACGGTCGACCTTGACGCACACGAAGCCCTCGTTCATCAGCGCGGCCGTGTCTTCGTCCTCGAACGACTCGCGCTCCATGACGTGGCACCAGTGGCACGCGGCGTAACCGATCGACAGCAGGATCGGCTTGTCCTCGGCGCGCGCCTGCTGCAGGGCGTCGGGCCCCCAGGGGTGCCAGTCGACCGGGTTGTCCTTGTGCTGCAGGAGGTAAGGGCTCGTCTCCTGCGCCAGGCGGTTGCTCATCTACACGTCCTGTTGTCGGGGTGGCGGCGCGGAAGCCGCGCGGGGGAGCAGGGTAGTGCCCCTACCGGATACTTCTGCCCGGCTTAGGGTTGGCCACACCATGGCCGGCTTCGCGTATCTGCTCCTGCCCGTGACCGGCCTCGTCGCCTTCTTCTCCGGGAAGACCCCCCGGATGCGCTGGCACGGCCTCTAGGCGATCGTGCTGGGCGCGCTGTGGCCGGCGTTCCTCTACCTCGCGGCCGCGACCGTCGAGACGCTGGTCCTCCCCCTCGCGATCGCGGGGGCTGCGATCTGGCTGCTGTTCCTGCTCGGGGCCGCGCTGGGGCGCGATCCCGCGCTGCCCTGGCTCGGCGCGAAGCTGCGGGACCTCGCTACGGACGAGCTGTGAAGCACATGCGGCACGAGGTCGCCGTCGACCCGTTGACCGCGCCGCACGAGGGGCACTTCCAGAACGACCCCGCCGGCTCGAGCTGCGTGGTGACCTGTCCCGCGGCGGCCCCCGCGCCTTCGGCCGGTGCAGCGCTCTCGGTCGTGCCCGTCGCGCCGGTCGCGAGGCTTCCGGTCTTCGACGGCTCGGCGGCCGAGACCCACTGACCCGACTGCTCCTCGTAGACGAGCAGCTCGTCGCCGCGGCGGAACCACCACCTCCCGTCGCGCTCGAACGGCTGCTCCTGAGGGTCCTCGGCTGGCGCGCCCTGTGGCTCGGGCTCGGGTTCCTCTTGCCGAGGCTCCGGCGCCGTCTCGAAGGGGTTCTCCGCCGGCTCCTCCTGGCCGGCGGGACGGAGCGCGGACTCGCTCGGAGTGGCGGCCGCCAGCCCGGCGTCGGCGTACAGCTGGCGAGACTCGCGTGCCGGCGACGTCTCCTGCGCGGGCTCGGGCGAAGGCGTCTCCTCCCCGACGGACGGGATCGCGGTGGCTTCCTGCGGCGACGGCCACCCCGTCCGCTCGGCGGCCGGCGTCGCGGCCGCCGTCGGGGGGGGCCCGGTGTCGATGCCGTCCGGCCGCGCCCACGCGGGCCCCGTCTCACCGGCCGTCCCCCCCTCTGCAGCGGCGGAGGCCTCCGACGCCGGTGCCGGCGACGCTTCGGGCCGGGGGCCCCGCGCGTCCACGTTCTCCATCGCCTTGCGGATGGCGCCGAGCGACTGGAGCACGCCGAACAGCGTCAGCAGCAGCCCCAGCAGCAGGAACAGGCTGAGGATCTGGAACAGCTCTTCGTCCACGTCACTCTCCTCCGTCGATCGATCGCTCCGGCCGCGTCCCGCGCATCGTCACGTAGCCACCGTAAGTCATGCCGCACGCGAGTCCGAGTCCGAGGAACAGCAGGACGCCGCGGGAGATCCCATACCCGCTGGGATCCGAGCTTCCCTCCGGTCCCGAGACCGCCTCCGCCACCAGCGCCGCGAGAGCCGCCACCGACGTCGCGAACGAGGCTCGGCCGTCGCGCACCGCGGGAACGCCGCGCCGGGCTGCGCCGGCGGCGGCGAGGAGCATCGCGGCGACCGCGAGCATCAGCGCGACCTGAATGCCCAGCCCGTACGCCGCCCACGCGTTCCGGTGGACGGTCTCGGGCGGAAACAGCCCGAGGCCGGGCACGCGATAGGTCGCCCACAGAGGTACGAACGAGAGCACGAGCAGAGCCGTGCCGCACCCGGCCGTAAGCAGACGTCCTTGCGCCGTCCGGGAGCGGGTCACGCACCGCAGGATAGCGAGGGCCGCTTCGCGGCAGGCAGACTTTCGCCGGCGTCCGGAAGACGCACGCCTAGCAGCGAGACAGCAGCAGGCAGACGATCTTCTGGAACAGCTTCGAGTTCTCGACGTGGCTCTCGCACAGCGCGTTCAACGTCGGATCGTCGAGCCCGCACGTGTGGCGCGCCCCGGCGGCCCCTCCCATCGGAACGACCAGAGCCCCCGCGAGCGCTACGGCCGCGGCCAGACGCCTCTTTCCCATGTCGCCTCCATCCCCTGCGCGGAAGATGCCCGCCTCCGTATACCACGCAGGCGCTCTGCCTAACCCGAGCGCCCCGGAGTCAACGCAGCGGCAGCGCGTGCCGCGGCCGCTCCCCCCGTCGCCACGGGTCGCGCCCGCGCTCGACCCGTTCCAGCACGTCGTCGGGCAGGAGCAGCAACGCGTCGTCTCGCCTCGCCTCGGCCGCCGCTTCGAGCTCCTCCCACGCGAGCGGCGCCGCGACGTACGGAAGGCGCGCGAGCCTCAGCGAGTACGGACCGGCGACCGAGCGGAAGCGGCCGTTCTGCTGCCAGTCGATGAGGACCTTCCCGCGGCGAGCGGCCGGCCCCTTCTGCGTGACGACTAGCGGGTCCGCGTCCTCGATCGTCTCGGCCACGAGGCGCGCGAACGTCTTCGTGTCCTCGAACGTGTTCGTGCCGTCGAGCGCGACGACGACGTGCAGACCCGCGGCCCCCGACGACTTCACCAGCGCCTCGAGCCCCTGGTCTGCCAGGACGGACCGGAGCGTGAGCGCGACCGCCGCGGCGTCGGCGAGTCCCGCCGGCGGACCGGGATCGAGGTCGAAGACGAGGTCGAGCGGGTGCGCGGGGTCGGTCTCGACGAACAGCAGCGGGTGCAGCTCGAGGCACCCGAGGTTCGTCAGCCACACGGGCGCGGCGGGCTCGTCCGCGGCGCAGTAGTTCCAGGTCTTGTCGCCCTCGGCTCCCGGGACCGCGATCGTGCGCATCCACGACGGGGGGCTCGGGCATTCCGTCTGGTACCACCACGGGCCCAGGAGCCCCTCCGGCGCGCGCTTCAGCGTCAGCGGACGGTCGCGGATCTCGGGAAGCAGGGCCGGCGCGATGCGCGTGTAGTAGAGGAGCGCGTCGCTCTTGGTGAAACCTGCGTCGGGCCACAGCACGCGGTCGGGCGAGGAGATCGTGACCCGCCGCCCGCCGACGTCGACGTCGATACGTTGCTTCACGCCTGTGCCCCTGCCGCGACCTGCGCAACGAGCGGCGACACGTCGTCGCCGAGCTGCTCGTAGGTGCACGAGCGCGGGCCGCGGTCGGGGCGCCACCGGCGGAACTTCAGCGGGTGACGGAAGCGCTGCCCTTCGACGTGGTCGTACGCCGCCTCGCAGACGAGCGCCGGGTCGAGCGGGACGAACGTTATCTCGCGGCCGTAGGCCCAGCGGCTGGCGGCCCCCGGGAGCCGCCCCACCGGTCCTCCGGAGAGGTTGAACCCGTTCTCCCAGGGGTGGCCCTCCAACGGCACGGTGCGCGGGAGGAGCAGGTCGGTCAGCTCCCGGCGGAACCCGGCGCCGAACGATGCGGCGAGCCCGCAGTGCCGCAGCACGCCCGCGTCGTAGAGGCCGAGCAGCAGCGATCCCACCGTTCGCTCCTCCGCGTGCCATCGAAAGGCGCCGACCACGCACTCGGCGGTCCGCTCGCGTTTGACCTTCAGCATCCGCCGCTTTCCCTCGACGTACGGGAGGTCCTCGTGCTTGACGACGACGCCGTCGATGCCTCCGCCTCCGGCCTCGTCGAGCCATCGTCGTGCGACCTCCGGAGCGCGCGTGCACGGCGTGAGCACCAGCGGGCCGGGGCTGTCGTGGAGCATCGCCTCGAGGATCCTCCGGCGTTCGCCGAACCCGCGTGCCCGCAGGTCCGCTCCTCCGGCTGCGACGGCGTCGAACGCGACGAACCTCGCCGGCGTCGCGCGGCTCAGGAGGTCGACGCGCGACTCCGCGGGATGCAGCCGCTGCAGCAGCGCGGTGAAGTCGAGCCGGTCCCCGGCCGGGACGACCAGCTCCCCGTCGAGGACGAAGTCGCGACCGGCGGCGGCGAGCCCCGGGACGACCTCGGGGAAGTAACGCGCGAGGGGGCGGCCGTGGCGGCTGCGGAGGTCGACGGCGCCGCCGGTCGAGAAGACGATGCAGCGGAAGCCGTCCCACTTCGGCTCGTAGAAGAGGCCGTCCTCGACCGGCAGCTCGCGGGCGAGCGACGCGAGCATGGGCCGGAACGCCGCGGGCTCTTCCATAGCCCGTTCGTACCCGCGGCGCGGCGGGGCACTCGGTCCTAACCGGCCGCGAAGTCCCCCGGCGGCAGCGGCCGTCCCAACGCCGTGAACGTCGTCCCGTCGGCGTCGTGCAGCAGGATCAGGAAATGGCCGGTCGTCTCGGGCTCGAAACCGATGTCGAGGTGCAACAGGCCCCGAGCCCGGGCGTCCCAGACCTTCCGAACCTTGCTCCGGCCGTAGCCGATCTCGACGGTCGCGCCGACCCCGGTCCCGCGATCGAACGAGACGTCCACCTTCTCGCCGCGGACGGAGATGCCGAGCACGGCCCGCTCGTCCGGCGGCGACGCGCTCGCGACCGACCAGCAGTCAGGCAGGACCTCCCGCATGTGCAGCCGCACCCCCCGCCGGATCGGCGGCTCCCGTCCCACGCCGTCCGCGGGTCTCACGTCGAGCGTCCGCTCGGATGGGCTCCGGGCGACGATCGCCACGTCGGGATCGAGCCAGCGCATCACCTGCGCGGTGAAGTCCGACGCGACGCCCACGGGATCGCTGCGGTCTCCGCGGCGGCAGCCGCGGCGCGCCCCGGCCGCGGTGTCCTCCGGCCAGACGGCCGCGAAATACGCGCTCGCCCGGGGCTCCGTCGCCACGAGACCCTCCGCGAAGTCGCGCAGCTGACGCCGCGTCACGCCGTAGCCGAGCAGCTCGTAGCGGCATCGGCCGACGCGGAACTCGACCGCATAGCCCTCGTGGATCGCGCCGAGGACGCCGCGGCGTCCCAGCACGGTGACGGCGGCTCGCCGGGTCTCGGCGAACCCGCCGCGGAACGGGACCGTGACCTCGATGAACCGTCCGGTCGACCCGCCGAAGTGGGCAACGGTGCCCACGACGTCCGGTGCGTCGCCGCCGGCCCCTTCCTTCGGTCCGGCCTCGAACCCCGGCGGCAGATAGGTCGGCTCGAACGGGACGCCGCACCTCTCCGCCCGTTGGTCAGGCTGGGGCGACGGCTCGTCCTCCTGGCGCGCGGGTGCCGGGTCGCGCCGCGGGCCGCCGTCGCCCGCCAGCACGACGCCGCCCGCGACCACGAGCGCGGTGCACAGCGCGACGCTCCCCGACAGGAGACGCCGCCGCAGGCGGACGCGCCCGAGAGAGCCCGGCCGCGGCCGCAGGTCGCCTGCGCTCTCGCGCCCGGCCTCCTCCCCCAGCTCCCTCAGCCCTCGCTCGATCTCGTTCACCGGGACACCTCCTCTCCCCGTCGCATCGCCGCGAGCCCCCGCGTCACCAGCGCCTTCACCGCCTTGACCGACGTCTGGAGCACCTCCGCCGTCTGCTGCTCCGAGAGGTCCTCGCAGTAGCGGAGCACGAGCGCGGCCCTCTGCCGGTGTGGAAGGCGCGCGAGCGCGCGCGCCACCTCGTCCCGCCGAGCGAGATCGGGGTCGGCGACGCCCGCGTCGCTCGTCGCGAGCTCGCCGCGGTGGCGCCGCTCGACGTCGCGACGGCGGAAGCCGCTGCGCGCGAGGTTCGTGACCGTCCTCATCAGGTACGTGCGGAAGACGTCGGGCTTGCGCAGGTCGCCGAACCTCCCGAGGATCCGGACGAACGCCTCCTGCGCGAGGTCCTCGGCCTCCTCGCGGCTGCCGGTGAGCAGGTAGGCGAGACGGAGAGCGTCGCGGCCGTGCGCGGCGTACAGCTCCTCGAAGCGCCCCCTCCGCTCGCTCATGCGCGCAGCCGTCTCCACCGTCTTGATCCCGTCGCCGGTCGTCCTTATACGTCTAGAGACGCCGTGGGAGCCGCGAAGGTCTCGCTGGATACAATCGCCGCGTTCGCGAGACGACGATCAGCGAGGTGCTCAATGGCCGTGATCAAGACGATCGACCTGGTAGGCGTGTCGTCGGAGTCGTGGAGGGACGCCGCGAACCAGGCGCTCGCCGAGGCCTCCAAGACGATCCGCGGCATCACCGGCATGGAAGTCCTCGACACCTCCTGCAACGTCTCCGACGGAGCGATCAGCGAGTACCTGACGCACGTCCGGATCAAGTTCCGGATCGAGCGGTAGCGATGCCGGGCACCGCCCTCGTCGGCATCCAGTGGGGCGACGAGGGCAAGGGGAAGGTCACCGACCTCCTCGCGGAGCGCACCGACGTGGTCGTCCGCTACCAGGGCGGCAACAACGCGGGCCACACGATCGTCGTCGACGGCGAGCGTTACGCCCTCCACCTCGTGCCCACCGGCATCCTCTACCCCCACTGCACGCCCGTCATCGGCCCCGGCGTGGTCGTGAACCCGCAGGTGCTGATCGAGGAGATGGACAACCTGGCCGGTCGCGGCGTCGATCCCGCGCGCCTGCTGCTGTCGGGGAACGCCCACCTGGTGATGCCGTACCACCTCGAGCTCGACACGGTCACGGAGCGCCGCCTCGGCAAGAACCGGCTCGGGACGACGAAGCGCGGCATCGGGCCGACGTACGCGGACAAGGCCGCGCGCATCGGGCTGCGCGTGCAGGACCTGCTCGACCCGAAGATCTTCTCCGAGAAGCTGACGGTCGCGCTGAAGGAGAAGAACCTCCTCCTCACGCGCGTGTACGGGCGGCTCCCGCTCGACCAGGCGACGATCGAGGAGGAGTACCGCTCGTACGCGCAGCGTCTTGCGCCGCACATCGCCGACACCGCGCTGTTCGTCCAGCACGCCCTCGACGAGGGGCGGTCGGTGATGTTCGAGGGAGCGCAGGCGACGATGCTGGACCTCGACCACGGGACGTATCCCTTCGTGACGTCGTCGAACCCGATCGCGGGAGGCGCGTGCGCGGGCGCGGGCGTGGGGCCGCGCGACATCACGCGCGTCGTGGGGATCGCGAAGGCGTACTGCACGAGGGTGGGGTCGGGACCGTTCCCCTCCGAGGCCGACCCCGCGGACGCCGAGGTGCTGGTGGAGGCCGGCGGCGAGTACGGGACGACGACGGGACGCAAGCGCCGCTGCGGTTGGTTCGACGCGGTGGCGGCGCGGTATGCGGCACGGCTGAACACCCTGACCGAGCTCGTGATCACGAAGCTCGACGTGCTGTCGCACTTCGATCGGATCCCGGTGTGCGTCGCGTACGAGCACGAGGGCAGGCGCTACGAGGAGTTCCCTCCGCACCAGACGATCTTCAACAAGTGCCACCCGATCTTCGAGGAGCTGCCGGGGTGGGGCGACGACCTCACCTCGGCTCGCTCCCTGGACGACCTGCCGAAAGAGGCGCGGGCGTACCTGGAGGCCCTGGAATCCCTCTGCCGCGTGCCGGTCTCGTGGGCGTCCGTGGGCCCCGGGCGCGACCAGATGGTGTCGCTGGGGGAGGCCGCTTGAGGACTCTGCTGCTGGGCTCCGGAGGCCGCGAGAGCGTGCTCGCGTGGGCGCTGTCCCGCTCCGCCTCGGTCGACGAGGTCGTGGCCGCGCCGGGGAACCCCGGGATCGCGGAGGTCGCGGCCCTTGCTCCGGCCGACCCGTGCGATCCCGAAGCGGTGCTCGACCTCGCCCGGCACCTCGACGCGCGCCTGGTCGTCGTGGGGCCGGAGGCCCCGCTGGCCGCCGCCGTCGGCGACGCCTTGCGCGCGGACGGACGGCTGGTGTTCGGCCCGGATGCCGCGGCCGCGCGCGTCGAGGCGTCGAAGAGTCACGCGAAGAATCTCATGGCCGAGGCCGGGATCGCGACCGGGGCGGCCGAGACGTTCACCTCCGTCGCCGAGGCCGTCGCGTACCTGGACCGTCTCGGCCCCCCCTACGTCGTCAAGGCCGACGGCCTCGCGGCCGGCAAGGGCGTGGTGGTCACCGAGGACCGGGCCGAGGCGGTGCGTGCGGTCGAGGAACGGCTTCCCGCGGGCGGCGCGCGGTCCGTCCTGATAGAGGAGTTCCTCTCGGGTGAGGAGGTCTCGCTGATCGCTCTCACGGACGGGTCGACGGTCGTGCCGTGCGAGCCCGCGCAGGACTACAAGCGCGCTCGCGACGGCGACGAGGGGCCGAACACCGGCGGCATGGGCTCGTACAGCCCCGTCCCCGCGTGCCCCCCGATCGTCGCGGAGCAGATCGTCGCGGACGTCCTCGAGCCGATGGTCGCCGCGACCGCCGCGGCCGGCGCTCCGTTCGTCGGTGCGCTGTACGCCGGGATGATCCTGACGCCCGAGGGGCCGAAGGTGATCGAGTTCAACGCGCGCTTCGGCGACCCCGAGACGCAGGCGCTGCTGCCGCGGGTGGCGTCGGACCTCGGCGAGGCGGTGATAGCGGCCGCGTCCGGAGAGCTGTCGGGGGTGAAGCTCGAGTGGTCGCCGCGCGCGGCCGTCACCGTGGTCGTCGCGAGCGAGGGATATCCCGGCGACTACGACACGGGCTTCGTCGTCGAGGGCCTCGACCGCGTAGCAGCGATGGACGACGTCGTGGTCTTCCACGCGGGCACGCGCGCGGTCGAGGGCTCGATCGTGACCGCGGGGGGCCGCGTGCTCGCGGTGACCGGCCTCGGCGACGACTTCGACGCGGCGCGCGCGCGCGCGTACGACGCCGCGGCCGCGATCGGCTTCGACAACGCCTACTACCGCAGTGACATCGCCGAGAGGACCACACGAGAAGGAGCCTGACGAACGTGAGCGCACTCGTAGGAATCGTGATGGGCAGCGACTCCGACATGCCGGTCATGGAGAAGGCCGGTGCCGTCCTCGACCGCTTCGGCGTCGAGTACGAGATCGAGGTCATGTCCGCTCACCGCAAGCCGGCGCGCGTGGCGGAGTACGCGAGCAGCGCGGCCGACCGGGGGCTGAAGGTCATCGTCGCGGGGGCCGGCCTCGCGGCGCACCTGCCCGGGGTGGTGGCGGCGCACACGATCCTTCCGGTCATCGGCGTGCCGCTGTACCAGGAGGGCCTCGCCGGGGCCGACGCGCTCTACTCCTGCGTGCAGATGCCGCCGGGCGTCCCGGTGGCGACGGTGGCGATCGGAGGGGCGAAGAACGCGGGGGTCCTGGCGACGCAGATGATCGCCCTCGCCGACGACGCGCTGGCGGCCCGTCTGAGGGACTACAAAAAGGAGCTGTCCGAGGGGCTCAAGCTCTAGCGGATCGCGCCGGGCGTGAAGTCGTCGGCGCAGGGACGCCTTCTCGGGGCCCGTTGCCACACCGCCATCGGGGGCAGGGCACCTATCAGCCGCGTAGACAACTTGCCTGGTCACTACAACTAACGATCAATAGGCCCCCGGGAGGTCGTAGGCCCTCCACCGCATCTCCGTCGGGATGTCGCGCTCCTCGTCGAGGCTCCCGTACCGCTCCTCCGCGTAGCCCTCCGCCACGCCGGCGGCCGCGTGCCGCGCGGCCTCGTCGGCGCGCCACGTGAACGAGTAGAGGCCCTCGCGCAGCGAGTCGACCATCTGCCGCAGCGGCCCGCGGCGCACGTCGGTGATCGTCGCAAGCTCTCGCGCCCGCGCACCGACCTCCGCCATCGCGTCGTCCAGCTCCTCCTCGTCGTTCACCCCGACGTGCCGCATCTCCAGTCCCGCCGCCTTCGTGAACACCTCGATCACGTCGGGGAACGCGACGACGCTCCAGGATCCCTGGCTCACGAGGAGGACGCCGCCGGGCCGCACGACGCGCGCCAGCTACGCGATCGCCCCCCGCCACGCCGGGATCAGGTGCAGCACGTGCACGGCGAGGGCCGCGCCGAACGAACGGTCGCGGAAGGGGAGCCGCGTCGCGTCCCCGAGCACGACCGGAGCAGTGCCCTTCGACAGCAACCGCTCGAGCATCGGCGCCGACAGGTCGACCCCGAACACGTCGACCCCCGCGGCGCGCAGCGGCAGCGCGATCCGCCCCGTCCCCGCGCCGATCTCCAGGAACCGCCCCCGCCCCTGCAGCTCCCGCGCGAGGACCTCGACCATTCGCTCCTCCGTCCCGGGCGTGAGGGCGCGGGTGCGGTCGTAGTAGTCGACGGCACGGTCGAACCGGATCGAGTCGCTCATGCCGAGGGATTCTCCCGCCCCGAGGGCGCGAGGTATCGCGCCCCCCGGTCCGAATTGTCCGGGTGGTATACATCTGTCGATTTTGCGGTCAAGACGTGAAAGGTGGACATGATGAAGAAGCTGATTGCGTCGCTGGCCGTCGCCGCTGCGCTGGCACTCCCGGCCACTTCGGCCCAGGCGGGCGACGTGGCCCGCGCAGGCGTCTCCAAGTGCAGCGGCGGCGGGTCCCGCGGGTTCGTCGTGTGGTGGTACGACCTGGACAACCAGTACCAGGAGCTCAACTTCTGCATCTACACGGGCCCCTAGCGAACACGTCGTTTTCTCCCGGCGCGCGGGAGAGAACGACGGCGCCGGCGGAAGACCGCGGGCGGCACACGGCTCTCGATAGGATGACGCCGTGATCCCCCGGTACAGCCGCGACGAGATGGCCGCGATCTTCTCCGAGCGCGCGAAGTTCTCGCGCTGGCTCGAGGTCGAGCTGCTCGCGGTCGAGGCCCGCGTCCGTCTCGGCGAGGTCCCGGTCGAGGACCTCACGGAGATCAAGGAGAAGGCGGCCTTCGACGTCGACCGGATCGCGGAGATCGAGGCGGTGCGCCAGCACGACGTCGTCGCGTTCGTGGAGAACGTGCGGGAGAACGTGGGCGAGGCGGGCCGCCACATCCACTTCGGCATGACCTCGTCGGACGTGCTCGACACGGCGACGGGGGTCGCGCTGAGGGACGCCGGCGACCTCCTGGTCGAGGAGACCGGGCGCCTCACCGAGACCGTCCGCCGCCGCGCCTTCGAGCACCGCGACACCCTGATGGCGGGGCGCACCCACGGCGTCCACGCGGAGCCGACGGCGTTCGGGCTGAAGCTCGCCGGATGGGTCTTCGAGCTCGCCCGCGACCGCGACCGGCTGCGACGGGCCCGCGACGGGGTCGCGGTCGGCAAGCTGTCGGGCGCCGTCGGGTCCTACTCGCAGCTCCCGCCAGAGGTCGAGGCCTACGTCTGCGACCGGCTCGGCCTCAGGGGGGAGGACGCCGCGTCACAGGTCGTCCCCCGCGACCGGCACGCCGACTTCCTCGCAGCGATCGCGATCACCGGCGCGAGCCTCGAGCGCTTCGCACAGGAGATCCGGCACCTCCAGAGGACCGAGGTGCGCGAGGTGGAGGAGCCGTTCGCGCCGGGGCAGAAGGGGTCGTCTGCCATGCCCCACAAGCGCAACCCGATCGTCTGCGAGCGGATCACGGGCCTCGCCCGGCTGCTGAGGGCGTACGCTCAGACCGGGTTCGAGAACGTGGCGCTGTGGCACGAGCGGGACATCTCGCACTCGTCCGTGGAGCGGGTGACGTTGCCCGACGCGTGCATCCTGCTCGACTACATGCTTGCGAAGATGCGGTGGGTCGTCGAGGGCATGGTCGTGCACGCCGACCGGATGCGCCGCAACCTCGAGTCCTCGTGGGGGCTCGTGCACTCGCAGGGCGTGCTCACCGCGCTGCTCGCGAAGGGGACGCTGCAGCGCGAGGAGGCGTACGCGCTGGTCCAGAAGAGCTCGATGACGGCGTGGGACGAGGGGCGTCCGCTGGCCGAGCTGTTGAAGTCGGACCCGCAGGTGACGGAGCACCTCGACCCCGACGAAATCGAGGCCTGCTTCGACCCCTCGGGCTATCTTGGGAAGGCGGAGATCGTATGGGAACGATTGGAGGCGCTCTGAGTTGGTAACCCCCGTCCACGTCGGCTCCGGCAAGGTGCGCGAGATCTATCGTGTGGACGAGGAGACGCTGCTCCTCGTCGCGACCGATCGCATCAGCGCGTACGACGTCGTGCTCCCGCAGGACATCCCCGACAAGGGCCGGGTCCTGACCGGGCTGACCCACCACTGGCTCACGACGATGTCGTCGATCTGCCCGAACCACATGGTCTCGGTGGCGGCGGCGGACCTTCCCGACGTCGGGATACCCGACCTCGCGGGCCGGGCGATGCTCTGCAGGGCGGCGGACCCGCTGCCGGTCGAGTTCGTCGTCCGCGGCTACCTCTCGGGCTCCGGGTGGCGCGAGTACAAGCGCGACGGCTCCGTCTGCGGGATCCCCCTCCCGGCGGGGCTCACCGAGTCCGACCGGCTCCCGCAGCCGCTGCTGACGCCGTCGACCAAGGCGACCGAGGGACACGACGAGAACATCACCGAGGAGCAGGCCGCGGACATCGCCGGCAAGGATCGCTACGACGCGGCGAAGGAGTACGCGCTCGCGCTGTACACGACCGCGGCGGCGAACGCGCTGGAGCGCGGCGTGATCATCGCCGACACGAAGTTCGAGTTCGGCGTCTACGACGACGAGGTCATCCTGATCGACGAGGTCTTGACGCCGGACTCGAGCCGGTTCTGGCCGCAGGACCAGTACCGGCCGGGGGGCGGGCAGCCCTCGTTCGACAAGCAGTACGTGAGGGACTGGCTCGACTCGACCGGATGGGACCATTCGCCGCCCCCACCCGACCTGCCGCAGGACGTGATCGACGCGACGCGCGCGCGGTACGTCGAGGCGTACGAGCGGGTCACCGGGAACTCCTGGTCGCACTGGCGCTCGGTCGTCGGCGGCTCCTGAGCATGAGCGTGACGGCCGGCTCGACCCACCGGGCCCCGGGGGCGTCCGCGGACTTCGGCGCGACCGTCCGCGGCGTGTTGCTGGCTCCGGCGACGGGTTTCGTCGCGGCCCTGCGACGGGTCGAGGCCTCCGCCGAGGGGCGCTCCACGTACGCGCTCGGCGCGGTCGCCGGCGCGTCGGGCGCCCTCCTGTGGCTGAAGGTCAGCGGCCTCTTCGGGATCCGCGAGGTCCCCGCGCGCGACTTCCGCTGGAGCATCCTGGTGACCGTGCTCGTGCTCGCGGCCCTCCTGGGCGTCGCGTCGCAGGTGGCCTGGAGCTTCGCCGCCTCACGCGCCGGAGGTCCCGACGCCGCCTCGCCTCGGTCGTTCCGCGCCGTGTGGGCGCTCTCCGCTTTTCCGCACGTCCCGATCGTGTCGCTGTTGCTCCCGCTCGATCTCGCGTTCGTCGGAGGCCGCGCGTTCACGACCGACGCGATCGGCGACTCCGTGGCGACCGCCTGGGTCGCGCTGTCGACGGCCGCGGCCGTGAGCCTCGCCGTCTGGGCGGCGTACGTCTTCGTGCGAGGCACACATGCCGCGACCCGCGGCACCCCCCCGCGAACGGCAGCGGTCGTCGCCCTCGCCGCGGGGATCGGCGCCGTCCTCGCGCTCGCGTTGCTCGTCGGCCTCGCCGCGTTGAAGGAGTTGGCCGCATGACGTTCACGGCACGCGTCAACGTCATGCTGAAGCCCGGCATCGCCGACCCGCAGGGTCAGACGATCGAGAAGGCGCTTCCGGTCCTGGGGTACGAGGGCGTCGCGGAGGTGCGCGTGGGCAAGACGATCGAGCTCCGCCTCGACGCGTCCGACGAGTCCGACGCCCGCGCGAAGCTCGACGCGATGTGCGAGCAGCTCCTGGCCAACCCCGTCATCGAGTCGTACGAGGTGTCGCTGGCGTGAGCGCGACCGTCGGCGTCGTCGTCTTCCCCGGGTCGAACTGCGAGCTCGACGCACAGCGCGCCTTCCGCGACCTCGGCGCGGACGTCGCCATGGTCTGGCACGAGGAGATGGCGCTGGACGGCATCGACGTCGTGGTCCTCCCGGGTGGCTTCGCCCACGGTGACTATCTGCGCACCGGCGCGCTGGCGCGCTTCTCGCCGGTGATGGAGGCGGTCCGGGAGCACGCGGACGCGGGCCGCCTGGTCGCGGGCATCTGCAACGGCTTCCAGATCCTCTGCGAGGCGGGCATGCTGCCGGGCGCGCTCCGGAAGAACGCCGGCCTGAAGTTCCTGTGCAAGTGGGTCGACCTGCGCGTCGAGAACGCCGCCACGCCGTTCACGTCGCGCGCGGCGGCCGGGCAGACGCTGCGCATCCCGATCAACCACTTCGAGGGCAACTGGTACTGCGGCGACGAGCAGCTCGCGGAGCTGCGCGCGTCGAACCGGGTCCTGCTCCGGTACGCGGACAACCCGAACGGGTCGCTCGACGACGTCGCCGGGATCGTGAACGAGCACGGGAACGTCTTCGGGCTGATGCCGCACCCCGAGCGGGCGTGCGACGCCCTGCTCGGCTCGGAGGACGGCATGGTGATCCTCGGCTCGATGCTCGACCACGTCACCGCCGGTCGCGTCCTCTCGGCGACCGGCTGAGCATGTCGATCGACGCCGCGGCCCCCGAGGGGCTCCACCGGGAGCTCGGCCTCACCGACGAAGAGCTCGACGCGATCAGGGGCCGCCTCGGCCGCGATCCCACGTATACCGAGCTCGCGATGTTCTCGGTGATGTGGAGCGAGCATTGCTCGTACAAGTCGAGCCGGGTGCACCTGAAGACCCTTCCGACCGAAGGACCCCACGTCGTGGTCGGTCCCGGCGAGGGGGCCGGCGTCGTCGAGGTCGCTCCCGGGGTGCGCGTCGCGTGGAAGGTCGAGTCGCACAACCACCCGTCGTTCGTGGAGCCGTTCAACGGCGCGGCGACGGGCGTCGGAGGGATCGTGCGCGACATCCTCTCGATGGGGGCGCGCCCGATCGCGTTGATGGACTCGCTGCGCTTCGGCCCCCTCGAGGAGGGCCGCCTCGGCGGGACGACGGAGCAGGGTGTCGCGCGCACGCGCTACCTCGTGGACGGCGTCGTCCACGGCATCTCGTCGTACGGGAACTCGATCGGCGTCCCGACGGTCGGGGGCGAGACCGTCTTCGAGGAGTGCTACGCGGAGAACCCGCTCGTGAACGTCGCGTGCCTCGGCGTCGTCGAGGACGCGTTGATGCACGGGCGCGCAGAGGGGCCGGGCAACGCCGTAGTGCTCTTCGGCTCGTCGACCGGGCGCGACGGGATCGGCGGCGCGAGCGTCCTCGCCTCGGCCGAGTTCGACGAGGCGTCGCTCGAGAAGCGGCCCTCCGTCCAGGTGGGCGACCCCTTCACCGAGAAGCTGCTGATCGAGGCGTCGCTCGAGCTCGTCCGGCGCGGCCTCGTGGCCGGTTTCCAGGACCTCGGCGCGGGCGGGATCTCGTGCCCCACGTCCGAGATGAGCGCCAAGGCGGGGACGGGGATGGTCGTCGACGTCGACCGCGTCCACCGGCGCGAGCCCGGCATGGAGCCGTTCGAGGTGATGATCTCCGAGTCGCAGGAGCGGATGCTCGCGGTGGTCGAGCCCGGAAAGCTCGACGAGGTGCTCGAGGTCTGCCGCCGCTGGGGGCTCGACGCGTCGGTCCTGGGAGAGGTGAGCAAGGACGGACGCGTGAAGGTCCTGGCGAACGGGGAGGTCGTCGCGGACGCGCCGGCGGAGGCGCTCGCGGAGGAGGGACCGGTCTACCAGCGCCCCCTCGAGCGCCCGGGCTGGCTCGACTCGGTGCAGGCGGGCGATCCCGGCGACGCGCCGCCCGCGGACCTGGAGGCCGCGTTCGCGGAGCTGCTGGCGTCGCCGGGGAGCGCGTCGAAGCGCTGGATCTGGGAGCAGTACGACCACATGATCTTCCTCGGGACGATCCGGGGGCCGGGCTCCGACGCGGCGGTGATACGCCTTCCGGACACCGAGGTCGCCGTCGCGATCGCCGTGGACGGCCCCGGCCGCCTCTGCCACCTGGACCCCTACGGGGGGGCGCTGCACGCCGTCGCCGAGGCCGCCCGCAACGTGGCGTGCGCGGGGGCCAGGCCCCTCGCGGTGACGAACTGCCTGAACTTCGGCAACCCCGAGAAGCCCGACGTGATGTGGCAGTTCGCCGAGGTCGTGCGAGGGATCGGCGACGCCTGCGCGGCGCTGGGGACGCCGGTCACCGGCGGGAACGTGTCCTTCTACAACGAGACGAGCGGCCGGGCGATCTACCCGACGCCGGTCGTCGGCATGGTCGGCGTCTGCCACTCGCCGGAGCGGTCGGTCGGAGCGGCGTGGCGGGAGGAGGGGGACGTCCTGCTCCTGCTCGGCTCGTTCGACGGCGGCGCCTTCGGCGGGAGCGAGTACGGAAAGGTCGTGAACGGGGCCATCGGCGGGAAGCCTCCCGCCCCCGACCTCGTTGAAGAGAGACGTCTGCACGGCCTCCTGCTCGACCTGGCCGGCGCGGGCGTGCTTTCTTCCGCACACGACATCTCTTCCGGGGGGCTTGCCGTGACGCTCGCCGAGTCGGCGATAGCAGGGAGCAGGGGCTTCGTGCTCGATCCGCTGTGGATCCAGCCGCACCGCGCGCTGTTCGCGGAGCCGCCGGGGTGCGTCGTCGTCTCGGTTGCGCCCGGCGACGAGCAGACCGTGGTCCGGCGTGCCGCGGGCGCGGGCGTCGCGGCCGCGCGCATCGGCTCCGTCGGCGGCGACGACCTCGCGTTCGGGCCGTTCTCGATATCGCTCGCGAACGCGACCGCCGCGTTCGAAAACGGCCTGCCGCAGCGGCTCTCCGCTACGATCGACGCATGAGTGGCGCTCGTGACGCCTGCGGCGTCGTAGGGATCTACGCCCCCGGGGAAGACGTCGCCCGCCTGACGTACTACGGGCTCTACGCGCTGCAGCACCGGGGACAGGAGTCCGCGGGCATCGCGGTGTCGGACCGCCAGACGATCGTCGTCTACAAGGAGCTCGGCCTCGTCTCGCAGGTGTTCGACGAGACCGTGCTGAACAGCCTGCGCGGCGACCTCGCGATCGGCCACGTCCGCTACTCGACCACCGGCTCCACCTCGTGGGAGAACGCTCAGCCGTCGTTCAAGGCGTCGTCCGCGGGGCAGGTCGCGCTCGCGCACAACGGCAATCTCGTGAACTCCGTCGCGCTCAAGCGCAGGCTCGCCGACGCCGGCGGCGATCCCACTCCCGAGGCGGCGCGGCTCCCGTCCTCGTCCGACACCGACCTCGTCGCCGCGCACATCGCCCGTGCGAACGCCGGCGACATGCGGCGCGCGATCCTCGACGTGCTCCCCGGCCTCTCGGGCGCGTTCTCGTTCACGATCATGGACGAGAAGCGCGTCTTCGGGGCGCGCGATCCGTACGGGCTGAGGCCCCTCAGCATCGGCCGGCTCGCCGACGGGGGCTGGGTGCTCGCGTCGGAGACCTGCGCGCTGGACCTGCTCGCCGCGCGGTTCATCCGCGACGTCGAGCCGGGCGAGCTCGTGACGATCGGGCCGGACGGCCTCGAGAGCGAGCACTTCGCGCCCGCCCGCCCGGCCGCGTGCGTGTTCGAGCACGTGTACTTCGCCCGCCCCGACTCGACGTTGATGGGCCAGAACGTCTACGCCACGCGCTACCGTATGGGGCAGCGCCTCGCGCAGGAGGCTCCTGTGAACGCCGAGCTCGTGATGCCGGTGCCGGAGAGCGGTGTCCCGGCGGCCCAGGGATACGCGCAAGGGTCGGGGATCCCGTACGGCGACGGCTTCGTGAAGAACCGCTACGTCGGTCGCACGTTCATCCAGCCGACGCAGTCGATGCGCCAGCAGGGAATCCGTACGAAGCTCAACCCGATCCGCGAAGTCATCGCCGGCAAGCGCGTCGTCGTGATCGAGGACTCGATCGTGCGCGGCAACACGACGCGTCAGATCGTCGCGATGCTGCGCGACGCGGGCGCCCGAGAGGTTCACATGCGGGTGTCCTCACCGCCGATCAAGTGGCCGTGCTTCTACGGGATCGACATGCCCGACCAGGACGACCTGATCGGCTCCCGGATGTCCGTCGATGAGATCTGCGGCCACATCAAGGCCGACTCGCTCGCGTACCTGTCGCTCGAGGGCATGCTGGCATCGACCGGCATCCCTGCGGAGGACTTCTGCACCGCCTGCTTCTCGTCCCGCTATCCGATCCCGATCCCGAGCGAGGAGCTCCGCAACAAGCACGTGCTCGAGCAGCCGGACGAGAGCGCATGGCAACCGGAGACCCGCTAGAGGATCCGGGTGCGAGGATCGCCGAGCTGCAAGAGGCGCTCGCGCAGCGGGACGCCAGGATCGCCGGCCTCGAAGAGCTCGACCGGCTGAAGAACGACTTCGTCGCGACCGTCTCGCACGAGCTCCGCACGCCGTTGACCGCGATGATCGGCGCCGCGAAGACGCTCGTGCGCGGCGGCGACCAGATGTCGGCTGAGGAGCGGGAATCTTTCCTGCAGATGATCCAGCGTCAGGGCGACCGGTTGCTGCGGCTTACGCAGGGGGTGCTGTCGGGCGCGCAGCTCGAGGCCGGCGGCGCGGGCCCGCGGCGCGAGAGGATCGAGCTCGCGTCGCTCGCGCGTGAGGTCGCGGGCGAGCTGCAGGCGGCGCGCGGAGGCTCGCACGAGATCGAGGTCACGGCGGACCCCGCGGAGCCCGTTGCATGGGGCGACCCCACCGCGCTCCGGCAGATCATGACGAACCTCGTCGAGAACGCTCTCAAGTATTCGCCGGATGGGTCGAAGGTAAGAGTCGGTGTCTACGACCTCTCTTCGGAAACGCTTCTCGAGGTGTCCGATCGCGGCCGCGGTATCGCGTCCGCCGAGATCGGCACGATCTTCGAGAGGTTCAGGCAGATGGACTCTTCGTCCGGTGCAGGCTTCGGCCTGGGTCTCTACATCGTGAAGGGTCTCGTCGAGCAGCACCGGGGCACGATCGAGGTCGAGAGCGAGCCCGGCGCCGGCACGACGTTCCGAGTGCGCCTGCCTCAGCGGTCTGCGGAACGGGAGCGGTAGGCTCGCTCCGCGGCCGGAGCAGGAAGGATGGGAGCAGCGATGAGCAAGCTGAAGGTTCTCGTTGCAGACGACGAGCCCGCGCTCCGCAAGCTCCTGAAGACGAACATGGAGCTCGAGGGCTACGAGACCCTCGAGGCCGCGAACGGTGCCGAGGTGCTCGAGTCCGTGCGGCGCGACAACCCCGACATCATCCTGCTCGACATCATGATGCCGGTGATGGACGGGTGGGAGGTCATGACCGAGCTCGCCGCGAACCCCGAGTACTCGCAGAAGGTGATACTCGTGAGCGCGAAGGCTTCGGACGACGCGCAGCTCCAGGGCTGGGAGCTGGGGGCCGACGAGTACATCACGAAGCCGTTCGACCTCGACGCCCTGCTCCAGCGAGTTCGCGAGGTTGCGTCGCGGAGCGAGGCGGAGTCGGAGAAGCGGCGCGCCGAAGCGATCGAGGAGCTGCAGAACCTCTAGCGGGCCTGCAGCGCGTCCATCCCCACCGCCGTCGCCAGGACCAGACGGCGGTCGACGCTCCGCTCGGGGTCGCCGGTCAGGTCGATCGTGTAGACGTCGCCGAGCTTCCACATGTGCCGCCGGTGGTAGCCCAGCACGCTGTCACCCCTCGTGAAGACGAAGTGATACGGGATCGGCAGCCAGTTCGCGAAGTTCTCGATGTACGGGACGAGATGGACGATGCGCCGGAAGATCGCGACGGCGAGGTTCTTCTCGGCCGCGGTCGCGACCTCGGCCCCGTTCGCGTCGTACAGCCTGTAGGTCGACCGCAGCAGGCTCTTCCCGAAGACCTTCTGGATCTGCCCGATCGTGCCGCCGTCGGAGTCGGTGACGTCGTAGCGCGCCGCCGGGTCGAACCTCTGCCGTGCCTTGAGCCGCATGACCTCCGTCGACCTCGCGGCGTCGGCGTAGAACCGGATGTCCTCTTTGAACTGGAAGCGCTTCTGCCGGACGAAGCAGAGCACCTGTCCCGGCGAGTCGCCGTCGCCGGCGGGGAGCGAGAACTCGTACTCGTTGACGACGAGCCTGAACCTCTGGCGAAGGACGAACCGGTCGTGCTGGTTGGGTTGGACGGGGAACTCGTTCGGCACGAGCCGGAGCCTAGCCCGGTCCTTCATTGCCGAAAAACGTGCGCTGTGCGTACGTTTTTGGGCAACGAAGGGCTCGGCCCGCCTCCTCCCGTGCACCCCGGCGGACGTGTCGCTACCCTTGAACCCATGGAACTCGAGCTCTGGTACTGGATCGCGCTCGGCGCGGGGGTCGGGTTCCTCCTCCTCTCGCTCGTCTTCGGCGACCTCTTCGACTTCATCGACGTCGACCTCGGCGACGGCTTCGCCGCGACCCCCGTCTTCTTCACCGTCGTCGCCGCCTTCGGCGGCGGCGGGCTCCTCGCGATCGAGGCGTTCGAAGCCTCGGCGGGGATCTCGGTCTTCGCCGGCCTCGGCACCAGCGTCGTCGCGGGCGTCCTCGCCGCCGTGTTCTTCAAGATGCTCGGCCGGCAGGAGGCCGGAGAGGGTTTCGCCATCGCCGAGCTCGTGGGCGCACGCGGCCGGTGCACGCTCGCGATCCGGCCCGGCAAGGAAGGGCGGGTCGCGGTGCAGGCCCGCGGGATGACGCGCAACATCACGGCGGTCAGCGACACCGAGATCGCCGCAGGGGACGAAGTCGTCGTCCTCGACGCCCTCGGCAACTCGCTCAAGGTCGAACGGACGAGTGACAGGACGCCCGGCTGAGCCGTGGCCGGACTGTCGAGGAGGCTAGATGAACGAGATCCCTGTAGTCGTAGTAGCTCTCATCGCGGTGGCCGTCGCGCTCGTCGGCTTCGCGGCGAGCCGCTACAAGGTCGCGAAGCCGAACGAGGCTCTGATCATCGCCGGCTCGCGCAGGTCGGCCGGCGGCATCCGGGTGGTCGTCGGCGGCGGCGCGATCGTGTACCCGCTCGTCAACGTCGCGAAGCGCATCTCGCTCGAGGTCCAGTCGATCCCGGTCGGCCTCGCCGGCGCGGTCACGACGCAGGGCGTTCCGGTCGCGGTCGAGGGCATCGTCAACGTCAAGATCGCCGACGACGAGGACTCCATCCGCCAGGCCGCGCAGCGCTTCCTCGACAGCCAGGCGAAGGTCCCCGACATCGTGCGCAACGTCATGGAGGGCTCGCTCCGCACGATCATCGGGCAGCTGACCGTCGACGAGCTCATCCGCGACCGCGAGGTCTTCGCCGCGCGCGTGCAGGAGGTCGCGAACGGTGACCTGCAGGGCACCGGGCTCGCGATCGACGTGTTCACGATCCAGTCGATCGCGGACTCGGAGCAGTACATCGAGAACCTCGGCCGCAAGGCCGCGGCCGAGGTGCGGCGCGATGCCGAGATCGCAGAGGCGAACGCGCAGCGCGAGGCACGCCAGCAGCAGGAGCTTGCCCGGCAGCTCGTCCTCGAGGCGGAGAAGGTCACGCGTCTGAAGGAGCAGGCGATCCTCCGGGAGGTCGCGGCGTCCGAGGCGCGGGCAGAGCAGTCCAAGCCGCTGGCGGACGCGGAGGCACGGCGCGAGGTCGTCCTGACGGAGACGGAGGTCGCCGAGCTCGTCGCGAAGCGGCGCGACAAAGAGCTAGACGCCGAGATCCGCCGCACCGCGGACGCGCAGCGCTACGCGGGGGAGCAGGCGGCCGAGGCCTCGCGCTACCGCGTCAAGGCCGAGGCGGAAGCGGCGCGCGACCGGCGGCTCCTGGAGGCCGAGGCGGAGCGCGCGAACCTCGAGGCGGTCGCCGCGGGGCGCGCCTACGAGGAGCGCGAGCTCGGGCGCGCGCGTGCGGAGGCGACGCTGTCGCTCGGCGAGGCCGAAGCCGCGGCGATGTCGCGAAAGGCGGAGGCGTACAAGGAGTACGGCGAGGCCGCGACGCTCGAGCTGCTGGTGTCGAGGCTGCCCGACGTCGCACGCGCGATCGCGGAGCCGATCGGCAACGTCAAGGACATCACGATCATCGACACCGAGGGCGCGAACAAGCTGACGCGCACGACCGCGAACACCGTCAAGCAGATCGACTCCGTGCTGGAGTCCTTCACCGGCGCGAGCCTGAGCGACCTCGTGTCGCGCTACATCCAGCGGAGCGGCAACGGGGGCGGCCGCAATCGAGGCGACGGCGCGCCGCCGGACGAGGGAACGGACGCCGGGGCACCGACGGGCGCGCCGTAGGAACCGCGAGGGGGCGCCTCCCGAAGGAGGCGCCCCGATCCGCGATCGCGGCCTTTACCTGAACGAGAACGCCGCGCCTCGTCCGGACGTCACGCCGTCTGCGAGGTCGACCCTCACCGTCGCGCACGATCCGGCGAGCGCCGACGGCGACTTCCAGTTCATCTGCCAGTAACCGTGACCGAGGTAGCGCAAGCCGGTCGTAGCCGGATCGACCTCGATGACGTCGACGAGCGCCGAGTCTTCACACGCGGTCCTGACGACGCGCATGCTCTCGAAGCTCGCCGGATCGCCCACCCCGACGCCCACTGCGTTCGTGATCCTCCACTTGAAGGGGATCGTCTGACCTGCCGTCGCCTTGTTCACGACCGGCAGCCGGTCCACCGGTGCGAAGAACCCGTCGAAGTTGTAGTGCACCGAGTAATGGATCGTTGCAGTGGCTGCGTTGCCCGCGACGTCCGTCGCGCGGACCGTGAAGGTGTGGCCTCCCGGCGTGCTCGTGTGGAGCACCCCGGAATCGGCGGTGCACGTCTCGACACCGCTGCTCGCGTCGTTGCAGACGAACGACGGCGCGACGTCCTGACCGAGCAGGTACGACCCGCCGTCGACCGGAGCCTCGACCGTGATGACCGGCGGCGTCTCGTCACACAGGAAGTTCGACCCGTCCACGGAGAAGAGGTCGATGAGCAGGCGGTCGCCACCGTCGCCGTCCAAGCCCTTCACCTCTATCGCAGCCATGCCGGTCACAGGGGTTTGGCCGGGGATCCTGACGATCTGGTCGATTCGCCCGTCCGTCCCCGCCTTGGCGACCGCAAGCTGCCTCGATTCGGCGTCGACCTCCGGAACGAGCTCGATGACGGCGTCCGAGCCGCCGACGAAGCCTTCTCCAGCCACCCGAACCTGCTGCCGCCGGGCGAACGTGTCTTCCGTCCTGCACGTCGACGTCGAAGGATCGGCCGCCGTGATCTCGACGTCGCCGAACGATCCCAGCGCCTCCGGGTTCACCGCCGCCTCCCTCAGAGCGCGCTTGGTGACGTCGGCGCGCCGCCTCGCCAGCGGGGCGATGGCGTCGGACACCGGCTCGGGGTTGCGCGGGAGACCGCTCGGCAGGAGGGTCGCGTCCGGAGCCGTGGTCGCCGCGCGCAGGAAGTCGTCGACCTGGGCGGCATACGCCCCCTCCCCCATCTCGTTCGGGTGGAACGACTGGTCCGTCGCCTTGAATGGCAACGGCACCTTCAGCGCCGGCTTGAGCGTCGCCCCGTTAATCCATTCGCCGCGGTTGCCGCAGACCTCGTGACCCGCCCAGTCGTCCATGACGTCGACGAAGTGAACGCCTCCCGTCGCGGTCGCGGCTCGAAGCGTGTCGTTGAAATCAAGGCTCTGGCCGCGAAGGAACGCCTGCTCGCCGTTCCACGGCCCGAGCTTGAGGCACGTCTGCTCCTCCACCGACGCCGGGAAGAGATGCGGGTATCCGAGGACGACGACGGACGCTTCCGGTGCTTCCGCCTGGACCTCCAGATACGTGTCGATCAGGAGCGGTCTGACCGCGGCGATCTTCTTGGGGAGCCACCGCGCGAGTGTCTCGTCGTCGAGCGGCTTGTATCCGGGCGCCAGACACGCGTGCATCGCACAGGCATCCAAGACCCTCGCGAATCCCACGTCGTTGCCGCCGATCGTCATCGTGACGAGGTCCGTCTGTGGACCGACGCGGCCCTGGTCGAGCTGCGGCAGCTCGTCGTACTGGCCGCTGCCCCCGGGGATCACGTTGCTCGTGACCGCGCCGCTGCAGGCGATGAAGTCCCACATGACGGCGTGAGCCGGGTGTGACGCCATCTCCTTGATGGGGGCCGGGTAATGGGGCCCGGCGACGAGCATGGGGTATGCGTGGATCGAGCGATGACATTGGTTCGCTCCGGTGTCGCTTCCCTCGAGATAGCCCGGAAGACCCTGGCCGGCCGAGTACGAGTCGCCCATGCCCACGTAGTGGAGCGGCTCGACCCACTTCACCTCGGCAGTCGCCCGCGGCTCCGACGCGTCCATGGCGCCGTCACCGTCCATGTCGGCGAACGCCTTGATCTGATCCGTCCCGACGCTCGCGCCGCGGTAGCGGTAGGCGATCTGGCCGTTGCCGTTGGTCTGGCACGCGGACGGGACGAAGGGGAGGTACGCGCCCTCGCACGTTCCGTCGACCCCGGCATTGGGACCGGAGGTCACCGCAAGGTTCACGTGCGCGCCCGGGACCGGTGATCCGCCCTCGTCCAGGACCGCGACCGTCACTCGGTGGATCGTCCCCGCATGCGCAGTCGTCTTGGCGGGGTCCAGCCGGAGCTCGCCGATCGGGTCGGTGACCGGGACGACCCACTCGAGCATCAGCTTGCCGCGGTGCGGCCCCTCGTGCATCGTCACCGCGAACCGACCTGCCGTCATTCCAGTGGGGCAGGCGATGTCGAGCTCGTCCTTCTTGCCGCCGGGATGTCTCCCCGCGAGCCCCTGGTAGACGCTCTTGTACTGGCCGGCCGAGTTCATGCAGAGCGCGTCGATGATGAACGAGTCCATCTCCCATGGGTAGCCCTCGCTGTCGCCGAGCATGTACTCGTTCGGCGTGCTCTTGAGCTCGTAGCCGACCTGGAAGCGCGGCGATCCGGCTACCGGCACCTTCGTGAACTTGGCGCCGTCCACCTGGACGGTTACGCCCGGAGGGGGTGGAGGCGGAGGGAGGGGTGCGACGCCCGTCTTCCACTCGAGAAGCGTGCCCGCAGCCTCGCCCCAGATCGTGAAGCGCTGCGCATACGTTCCCGCCGGGCAGGACAGGTCGAGCGTGTCCGACTTCCCGCTCGAGTGCGCTCCCGCACCGGCGCTGTACACGCGCGCCGGCTCGCCGTAGGGGTCGACGCAGAAGCCGTCCATGTAGAACGTCCGCTGCTCCCACGGATAGATGTTGCCCGCGGAGTTCGCCAGCGTGTACGACAGCCGGAGAGACGTCGCGCCCTCTTGTGGCATGGACGTGAACGACGCGCCGGGAGTCGTGATCACGGTAGGTCCGGCGAGCGCGGGCGCGGCGAGCGGGAGTACCGCCAGGGCTTGCATGATGACCACAGCCGCTGCGAAGATCCCTCGGCTGATCCGCGTGCGCGCTCGGCGGTAACGAATCGACTCCATTTTCGCCCCCCAACCTCGTTCCCTTGTAGGAGGACAACGTAGGGGTGAAGGAGGAACCCGCACAATACGGCGCATGGATCATCTTTGGGAGCCGGTGCCTAGTCTCGTCGCGCTACGCGCTCGTCCGTCGTTCCGGCAATCCCGCTGGTGGCAGGCGTGCCGCACCGCCGGCGCGCGGTTACGCTTGCCCGCATGCCCTGCCGCTACGAGGAGTCGAACGGCGTCGCCGTCGTCACTCTCGACCGGCCCGACGTGCTCAACGCGTTCGACGACGACCTCGGCGCCGAGACGCTCGGCGCCGTCCGCAAGGCGTCCGACGACTCCTCCGTCCGCTGCATCGTCATCACGGGGGCAGGGCGCGCCTTCTCGTCGGGCGAGGACCTCGGCGCTCTCCAGGCCGACTACGAGAGCGGCCGGGCTCCTCCGCTCGGCAACACGCTCACCAACCGCTACAACCCGCTGATCCGGGCCGTCCGCGCCGCGCCCAAGCCCGTCCTCGCCGCGATCAACGGCGTCGCGGCCGGTGCCGGCGCGAGCCTCGCTCTCGCCTGCGACTTCCGCATCGCATCGGATAAGGCCAAGCTCGCCCTCGCGTTCGTAAAGGTCGGCCTGGTGCCGGACTCCGGTGCGGTGTGGTTCCTGACGAAGATGGTCGGCGCGTCGCGCGCGTGGGAGCTCGCGGCGACGGGTGAGCCGATGTCGGCAGAGGCCGCCGCCAACTGCGGCATCGTCCACCGGCTCGTTCCCGCAGAGGAGTTCGAAGACGCGTGGCGGGCGTGGGCGGACGACCTCGCCGCCGGACCGACGCGGGCGTACGCGCTCACCAAGCAGCTCGTGAACGACGCGGCGTCGGCGACCCTCGACGAGCAGCTCGACCTCGAGGTCGACGCGCAGAGCGCGGCCGGCGCGACGGCCGACCACCTCGAAGGCGTCCGGGCGTTCCTCGGCAAGAGGCGCCCCGAGTTCAAGGGACTGTGAGAGAAACGAGAACTCCGCCCCCGGCGGAGCCGAGGTCGGTCCCAAAGATGAAGTCCGACGTCCTCGTCATCGGCGCGGGGGCGGCCGGGCTCTTCGCCTGCATGCACCTCCCCGAGGGCACCGACGTCCTGGTCGTCGACAAGGGACGGAAGGGCCAGGGCTCGTCGCCGTGGGCGCAGGGAGGCGTCGCCGCCGCGGTGGGACCCGACGACACCCCGGAGCTCCACGCAAGCGACACCATCCGCGTCGCCGCGGGGCACGCGGATCCGTCGGCCGTCGCGGTCCTCTGCTACGAGGCCCCCGAGTGCGTGCTCGAGCTGGCGGAGCTCGGCTGCGAGTTCGACCGGACGCCCGGCGGCGAGCTGCACCTCGCACGCGAGGGAGGACAGTCCGTCGCGCGGTCGGCGCACGCGGGCGACGCCACCGGCGCCGCGATCATGAGGACGTTGCGCGAGAAGGCTGCGCCGCGCGTGCGGCGCGTCGAGGCGACGTGCCTGCGGCTCGCGGTCGTGGACGGACGCTGCGCGGGGGCCTGGATCCTGACCGACGAGGGCCTCGTCGAGGTCCAGGCGACCTCGACGGTGCTCGCGACGGGCGGGGTCGGCGGCCTGTTCCAGGCGACGACGAACCCGGCGGGTGCGACGGGGGACGGGCTCGTGCTCGCGTGGGAGGCCGGCGCGGGGCTCGCCGACGTCGAGTACGTCCAGTTCCACCCCACCGCGCTGGCGAGGAGCGGGCGGCAGCAGCGCCCTCTCATAACGGAGGCGCTCCGAGGCGCCGGCGCGCACGTCGTCGATTCCGAGGGCCGAAGGTTCCTGTTCGAGCACCACTCCGACGGCGAGCTCGCGCCGCGCGACGTCGTGGCGCGTGCGATCGCGTCGCGGCACTCCTGGCTCGACTGCCGGCACCTCGACCCCGACGTCCTCGAGAGCGAGTTCTTCACGGTGATGCAGGCGTGCCGTGAGTTCGGGATCGACCCGCGCACGGACCTGATCCCGGTCGCCCCCGCGGCGCACTACTTCATAGGCGGGATACAGACCGACCTCGACGGACGCGCGTCGGTGCCCCGTCTGTACGCGATCGGAGAGTGCTCCAACACGGGCATGCACGGCGCGAACCGCCTCGCGGGGAACTCGCTCGCGGAGGCCCTCGTTTTCGGCCGCCGCGCCGCCCGGGCGATCGCCGGACAGCGAGCCGGGAGGCTGAAGTCTCTGCCGGAGGCGCCGGCCCTGCACCGGACGGACGTCTCGCTGGAGGAAGGGTGGGCGAGGGTGCGCGCCGCGACGTCGGCGGCGCTCGGGATCGAGCGCGACGCCGCCGCTCTCGCCGCGGTCGCCTCCGACCTCGAGGAGATCGCGCTTCTGCCGCTGTCCGACGATCCCGCCGCGATGGAGCTGCGGTCCGGAGCGATCATGACCCGGCTCATGGCGCGGGCCGCGCTGCTGCGCACCGAGTCGCGCGGCGTCCACTACCGCAACGACCGCCCTCACCCGAAGCCGGAGTGGGGCGGCGTCCGGCTGCGTCTCGTCCGCGGCTAGGCCCGCCGGATATCCTGGCGCGACTGACGTCAGGAGGTGGTTAGGTGACCGAGCGACACGACCCGTTTCCTATCCTCGGGTTCGACTACGTCCAGTTCTTCGTAGGCAACGCGAAGCAGGCGGCTCATTTCTACAAGGCGATGGGCTTCACGCCGATCGCGTTCATGGGGCTAGAGACCGGTTCCCGCGACCGCGTCTCGTACGCGGTGCGACAGGGCGAGGTGACCTTCGTCTTCACTGGAGCCCTCCACGCCGACGGCCACATCGCCGACCACGTCCGCAGGCACGGCGACGGCGTCCACGACGTGGCGCTGAGGGTGCCGGACGCGGAGGAGGCGTTCCGGGTCGCGGTCGAAAGGGGCGCGACGGCGGTCTCGGAGCCCGAGGTCCTCGAGGACGAGAACGGCAAGGTCGTACGCGCGGCGATCGGGACCTACGGCGAGACGATCCATTCGCTCGTCCAGAGGGACAACTACTCGGGCACGTTCTTCCCCGGGTTCAAGGACGTCCCCGGCACGAGGGAGACGAAGGGTTTCGGCGTCCGCTACATCGACCACGTCGTGGGCAACGTCGAGCTCGGCAAGATGGAGGAGTGGGTCGAGTTCTACGAGAGGGTGATGGGCTTCGTGGAGCTCAAGCACTTCTCGGACGAGGACATCTCCACCGAATATTCCGCGTTGATGTCGAAGGTCGTGTGGGACGGAGAGGGGAAGATCAAGCTCCCGATCAACGAGCCCGCCACCGGCAAGCGCAAGAGCCAGATCGAGGAGTATGTCGACTACTACGGGAGCCCGGGAGTCCAGCACATCGCGCTCACGTCGGACGACATCGTCACGACCGTCGAGGCGCTGCGCGCCGCCGGCATCGGCTTTCTGACGATCCCCGGCAACTATTACGAGGACGCGGTGAAGCGCGTGCCGGAGATCGCCGACCAGGTCGAGGCCCTGCAGCGCAACGGCATCCTCGGCGACAAGGACGAGGAGGGCTACCTGCTGCAGATCTTCACTCACATCGCGCAGGACCGGCCGACCGTCTTCTACGAGGTGATCGAGCGCCACGGCGCGCGCGGCTTCGGCGAGGGCAACTTCAAGGCGCTGTTCGAGGCGATCGAGCGGGAGCAGGCGGCGAGGGGGAACCTCTAGATGGAATTCGTCTTCTCGAAGGGCGTCGTCTCCAAACAGGCGCACGTAGGGATCCCGGAAGGGACGTACGAGGAGGAGCACGGTCGCGAGGCGTTCGCCGGCCGGGCGTCGCACCTCTACCGCAAGCACCCGCCGACCGCGTGGACGCGCATCGACGGACCTCTGCGGCCGCGCGCCCTCGACCTGAACCAGATGAAGCCGGAGGACACGGTAGACGCAAACGCGTCGTGGCAGCTCGTCGCCGGAAACGACGACGTGCGGCTGTACGTGAGCCGGCGCAGTGAGCCGATGCCCTACTTCCTGCGCGACGCCGACGGCGACGTCTGCTACTTCGTGCACCGCGGCAGCGGCGTGATCGAGACGGACTACGGCCCCCTCGACTACCGGCAGGGGGACTACGTGATCGTCCCGAAGGGAACGACGCACCGCGTCGCCCCGGGGAGCGCCTCCGACGAGTCGTTCTTCTTCGTGATCGAGGGCGACGGCGAGTACCGCATCCCCGACCGCGGCCTGATGGGGCGCCACGCGCAGTTCGACCCCGGCGTGCTCGTCGTGCCCGACCCGGACCCCCACGACGAGGAGGGCGAGTTCGAGGTGCGCGTGAAGCGCAACGGCGACTTCTCGTCGCTGTGGTTCCGGTGGCACCCGCTCGACGTGGTCGGGTGGCAGGGCGACCTGTGCCCGGTGAAGCTGAACGTCCTCGACCACCGGCCGGTGTACTCGCCGAGCTACCACATGCCGCCGTCGGCGCACTGCACGTTCGAGAACGACGGCTTCGTGATCTGCTCGTTCGTCCCGCGCCCGCTCGAGGAGGACCCCGAGGTCCTGAAGGTGCCCTTCTACCACGCCAACATCGACGCCGACGAGGTGCTCTTCTACCACTCGGGCGACTACTTCAGCCGCGCCGGCATCGACATGGGCTACATGACGCTGCACCCGCAGGGCGTGCACCACGGGCCGCAACCGGCGGCGATCGAGGCGTCGAAGACGAAGGAGCGCACCGACGAGATCGCGGTGATGGTCGAGACGGAGCACCCGCTGCAGCTCTCGCCGGAGGCCGAACAGGTCGTCGTGACCGAGTACGAGACGTCGTGGGCGCGCGGCATGGGGCTGCTCGACGAGTAGTGCGCCTCTACAGATACGCGTCGAGCAGCGGAGGCTTCGAGCCGCGGCTGGCGATCGCGACCGACGGCGCGCCCGTCGACCTCCTGAAGGCGTGGGATGACGTCACCGGGACGCGACTCGCTCCGGAGACGGCGCAGTTCCTCGTCTCGACGGCGGTGCTCATCGAGCGGGGTCCCGAGCTGTGGACCGAGGTCAGGGACGTCGCTCGCGCCGCGGCCAGCCTGCCCGACCTGCTCGTGCCGGAGTCCGAGCGCGGGTTCAGGTGGCTCTGCCCCATGGACCGGGTAGCGTCGCTGAAGGACTTCCTCGCGTTCGAGGACCACGTCAAGCGCGGGGCGCAGCGCCGCGGCATCGACGTGCCGGACTACTGGTACGAGGCCCCCGTCTACTACAAGGGCAACCACCGCGCGGTCATCGGCCCCGACGCGACGTGCCCGTG
>JBHELD010000059.1:0-34048 GCA_046263255.1 Actinomycetota bacterium | reverse complement strand
TGGCGGGCTTGGGCTTGCCGCCGCACCAGCCCTCGTTGTCGTCTTCGAAGTCGTCGTCGTTGCCGCAGCCGTTGTTGCCGTCCTGGTCGGCCTTGTCGACCCCGCCGGGGCCGTTGGGCTTGTCGGCGCCGCCGTTGCTGCGGTCGGGGCCGCGGCCGTCGTCGTCGGGGTCGGACTCGGAGCTGCCCTGGTTGCCCGAGGCTCCGTTCTCGACCGACCGGTCCTTACCCGAGGGGTGGGCGTTGTCGCCCCCGTCGGGCTCGTTGTTGGGGGTGTTCCCGTCGTTGGTGTCGTCGTCCTCGGTGTAAGACGTGCCGGGGTCCGAGTCGGCGTCGCCGTCGTTGTCCTTGGCGGGCTTCCCCTCGTTACCGGCGTCGCCAGAACCGGCCGGCGCCCCCGCCCCCTTGGCGTGGTCGTCCTTGTGGTGGGCGGACGCGGGAACGGCGACCGCGAGCAGCAGAGCGAAGACGGCGGACAGGACGACGAGAGCCCCTAAAGCCATCGAGATGCGCTTGCTCATTTCTCCTCCTTCTGGCGACGCTGCGTGTTCGTATGACTACAGTTAGCCACCTCGAGGGGGATTCCTTCTAGCGCAAGCAAATATTTTCCAGAAATGAGCCGACCCGCCGGATCGCTCGAGACCATCCCGCACGGGACGGCGAGATCGGTGGGGGTGAGGGGGACCGTCGGAACCGCCCAATGGTTTCGCTACTCCGTGCCGGCGGGATGCCCCAGACGCGTCCCTGCGGGGGCGACCGGCGAGAGCGGGCGCTCGCGGCGCGACGAGGGCCGCCCCCGAGGGGACGGCCCTGGAAGTCGCTGCCGATAGCTACGAGGCGCTCTTCGGGAGCATCCGCGTCATCTTCGTCCCGCACACGGGACACTGGCCCTGCGCGGCCTTCGAGCCGTTCGCCAGCTCGATCACCTCGCCCTCGAAGTCGCGCTTCTCCCGGCACTTCACGCAGTAGCCGTTGTAGGTGTCGGCCATCCTGCCTCTCCTCTCCTAGACCTTCGCCTGCCCTGCCGGCCGCTCAGCCGCTATCGTGCCACCTCACGGCGCCCCCGGTGGGATTTCCGGCTACGCTCCGTCGTCACCCGGCGGGGCAGAGGGCCGGCGTTCGGCGATTTCGTCACGGTCCGCTGTCGCGTCACCCGAACCTGCGGGAGCGACCGCCCACCGAGGGGGCGCCCCCCTGTACCTCGCCAGCAGGTAGAGGGACACGAGGACGACCGAGAGCGCCAGGAGCTGGCTGCCGGTCAGGCCCAGGTATCGCTTGTCGACGCGCAGGAAGTCCGTGATCACGCGGATCGTCCCGTACCAGACGACGAAGACGAGCGTCAGCAGGCCGGTCCTGCGGACGGTCCTCCCGACGTAGAGCAGGACGCCGAGGAGCAACAGCGTCGAGACGAAGTCGTACAGGGCGGTCTGGTGCAGCACGACGTCGAAGCAGCCCAGCGACGGCGGCGACGAATCGGCCAGCCGTCCGTACACCTCGGCCGAGACCGGCGGGACGCCGCCGGTCTCGCCGGTGCACCTCCACCCGAGGGCGAACGTCGTCGCGTCCCCCAGGTGGTCGCCGATCACGAGGTCACCGATGCGCCCGACGACGATCCCGAGCGCGAGCCCGGGCACCGCGAGGTCCGTGCTCCGCCAGAACCCCATCCTCTTGCGGATCACGTACGGGAGCGCTACGAGCACCGCTCCGGTTATGCCCCCCAGCAGCGATATCCCGCCCTCGTAGATCTTGAAGACCCCGAGGAGGTCGTCGCCTCCGTCGGTGACCTCGGAGAAGTGCCCGAAGACGTAGCCGAGGCGGGCGCCGGCGATGGCCCCGAGCAACGCGTAGAACAGGGCGTTCCAGATGTCGCTCTCGGGGGGGCCGCCGAGCCTCCGGGCGCGGCGGACCATCAGCTGGGCGCCGGCGAGGTACCCGAGGGCGATCCCGATGCCGTGCGGCGAGACGCTCAGGCCCCCGACGTCGATGCTCGGCGTGATCCCCCACTCGAGCGGGTCGACCCCGAGCTTGAACGGGAGCGCCGCGATCACGGCGCGCGCCGGCCGAACTCCACGAAGCACTCGTGGGTGATCGGCATCTCCTGCGCGAACAGCCTCTCGACGGCCTCGGCGTACACGCGGATCTCGTACTGCGCCGCGATCGCGTTGCGGAGCGACAGGAAGTTCATCAGCGAACGGGCGTTCAGGGTCCAGTAGAACTGCGTGTAGATGCCGAACGGGAGGATCGCGCGGGCCAGCTCCTTGGCGACGCCCTTTTCGATCAGCCCCTCGTATTCGGCGAAGAGGTCCTTGTAGATCCGCTTGAACGTGTCGATGGTCTCGTCGGCGAGGCGCTCGTCGACCGGTTCGAAAGAGTAGGAGCCGGGCTTGCCCACCTGGGTCCGCACGGCCTCGGGGGCCGGCACGTAGAAGTCGTCGCCGAGCTTGTGATACCTCGCCGACTCCTCGTTGAACGACGAGACCCTGTGCCTGAACCATTCGCGCGCCACGAAGATCGGCGTCCTTATGTGGAACCGGAACGAGTTGTGCTCGAACGGCGTCCCGTGGCGTTCCCGCATGAGGAACTTGATCAGTCCCTTGTCGCGGTCCTCCATCTCCTCGCGCCGCACCGCGAAGCTCACCCGCGCCGAGTTCACGACCGAGAGGTCGCTCGCCATCGCGTCGTCGAGGCGGACGAAACCGTGGTCGAAGACCAGGAGCTCGTGCGGCTTGTCGCCGGGGCGGATCTCGTCCGTCACAGGTACCCCGGCGTCGGTGGGGGCGGTATCGCGTCCTCGGCCCCCTCGACGTACAGCCGGCCGCCGAAGCGGCTCTTGATCTCGTCGTCGAACCGGTTCGCCGTCTCGATCACCGCGGCGATGGTCGCCTCGAGCTCCTCGGGCGCGACGAAACCACCGAGCAGGTTGTGGTTGAACCAGATCGCGCCGTGCTCGACGTCGAGGGCGAAGGCGCCGAAGACGAACTCGAGGTTCTTGGCGAGCAGCCAGCGCGTGAGGTCGGCGGTCACCGGCACGTCGATGTTCGTTATCGCGAACACCCGCACGACGGTCATCCCGTTCTCGAGCCAGGTCGGCACGATGAACGAGCGGGCGCTCTGGAGACCGAGGACGTAGTTGCCGTGCTGGTCGACGAGGTAGGTCCCGGCGATCTCCGCGAGCTTGCCCTCGATCAGCTCGCGGAGGGCGACGACGTCGGACGGCTCGCCCGCGGGACGGGGCTTCGGCAGCGTCGCGGCGGGATTGGTGGCGTCGGCGGGAGTGCCCGCGGGGTCGTCCGGCACGGGGCGCAGTATAAGGAACGGCATGGACGGGAACGCGGAACCGATCGCCCCCGGAAGCCGCGCGCCGCGGGGACCGGAGATCAGCTGCCGCGGGTGGCCGCAGGAGGCGGCGCTGCGGATGCTCGTGAACAACCTCGACCCCGAGGTGGCCGAGCGCCCCCAGGACCTCGTGGTGTACGGCGGCTCCGGCCGCGCCGCCCGCAGCGTCGAGGCGTTCCACGCGATCGTCCGGGAGCTGCGCCGCCTGCGCGACGACGAGACCCTGCTGGTCCAGTCGGGGAAGCCCGTCGCGGTGTTCCGCACGCACGAGCGCGCTCCGCGGGTCCTGATCTCGAACTCGATGCTCGTCCCGGCGTGGGCGACGTGGGACGAGTTCCACCGGCTGGAGGCGATGGGTCTGACGATGTACGGGCAGATGACGGCCGGCTCGTGGATCTACATCGGCACGCAGGGGATCCTGCAGGGCACGTACGAGACGCTCGCGGAGCTCGCCGCCCGCTCGTTCGGCGGCAGCCTCGAGGGCCGGATAGTCCTGACGGCCGGGTTGGGCGGGATGGGCGGCGCCCAGCCGCTCGCCGTGACGATGAACGAGGGCGTCGCGCTGTGCGTGGAGGTCGATCCCTCCCGCATCGACAGGCGGCTGCGGACCCGCTACGTCGATCGGTCGACGGCAGACGTCGACGAGGCGCGGAGGTGGGCCGAGGCGGCGCGTGGGGCCGGGCGCGCCGAATCGATCGCGCTGCTGGGCAACGCCGCCGAGGTGCTCCCCCGGCTGCTTCGAGACGGCTTCGCCCCCGACGTCGTGACCGACCAGACGTCCGCCCACGACCTCCTCGACGGGTACGTGCCGGCCGGTCTCTCGGTGGACGAGGCGGCGGAGCTGCGCCGGAGCGACGCCGACACCTACGTCAAGCGGTCGTTGGAGTCGGTCGCCGCGCACGTGGAGGCATGGCTCGGCTTCCAGCGCGCCGGAGCCGTCTGCGTCGAGTACGGCAACAACATCCGCAACCAGGCGCGGACGGCAGGCGTGGAGCAGGCCTTCGACATCCCCGGCTTCGTCGAGGCGTACGTCCGTCCCCTGTTCTGCGAGGGCAAGGGTCCCTTCCGCTGGGCCGCGCTCTCCGGCGACCCCGCGGACGTGGCCGCCACCGACCGGGCGATCCTCGAGCTGTTCCCCGAGGACGAGCGGCTGCACCGGTGGATCCGGATGGCGGCGCAACGGGTCGCGTTCCAGGGCCTCCCGGCGCGCATCTGCTGGCTCGGCTACGGCGAGCGAGCCAGGGCGGGGCTCGCGTTCAACGAGCTCGTGGCGTCGGGGGGCGTGGCGGCTCCGATCGTCATCGGGCGCGACCATCTCGACGCCGGCTCCGTCGCGTCGCCCTACCGGGAGACCGAGGGGATGCTCGACGGCTCCGACGCGATCGCCGACTGGCCGATCCTCAACGCGCTCCTGAACACGGCTGCGGGCGCTCACTGGGTCTCGGTGCATCACGGCGGCGGCGTCGGCATCGGCTACTCGATTCACGCGGGGATGGTCGTCGTCGCCGACGGGAGCGGCGACGCGGCGGCCCGGCTCGAGCGCGTGCTCGACACCGACCCCGGCACGGGCGTCGTGCGGCACGTCGACGCGGGCTACGCGCGCGCCATAGAGGTCGCGGGCGAGAGAGGGGTGCGCGTGCCGATGGAGGCGGTGGCGCGCGACTAGGTCCAGCGCGCGGAGATCTCCGCGACACGTCTGCGCAGGTCCGTCTCGTCGACGTGCAGGGGACGGCCGCCGTCGACGACGACGCGGCCCTCGACCATCACCTTGTCGATCGCGGTCTGCTGGATCGAGTTGACGATCTGCTTGCGCAGCGTGGCGAGGGGCCACAGCGACGGGTCGGCGAGGTCGAGCGCGACGAGGTCGGCCCGCCGGCCCGGGGCGATCTCCCCCACCGGCAGCCCCAGCGCGTCCGCCCCCCCTTTCGTGCCGAGGGCGAACGCGGTCTCGGCCGAGACGGCCGAACCGTCCGCCAGCCGCGCCTTCGCCAGCAGAGACCCCTGCCGCATCTCGTCGAATACGCTCTGGCGGTTGTTGGCGCAGCCGCCGTCGGGGCCGAGCGCGACGCGTATGCCGCGCTGCAGCATCTCCGGAAGCAGCGCGATCCCGTCGCCGAGGAACGCGTTCGCTCCCGGGCAGTGCACGACCGCGGCCCCCGAGACCGCGAGGAGGTCCAGCTCCTCCTCGTCGACCCAGACCGTGTGGATGGCCACGAGCCGCGGGCCCAGCAGGCCCTCGCGCGCGAGGAGCCGGACGGGCGTGGCGCCGTACCGCTCGGCGACCTGATATCTCTCGTAGCGCGCCTCAGCGAGGTGGAGGTGGCAGGGGACGTCCAGCTCGGCCGCGACCGCGAGCGCCGCCGCGACCGTCTCGGGCGCCGCCGCGTGCAGCGAGTGCGGAGCGGGCTGCACCGAGACCAGCGCGTCGCCGGCGTGCGCGGCCGCCAGCGCCCGGCACCTCTGCGCGGCGTCGGCAGAGGTCTCCCTGTAGCGCGCCGGCGCCTTCGTCGGGGCGGCGGGGTCGTAGAACGCGCGCGCGAAGACCAGCCGGATCCCGGCGTCCCGCGCCGCCCGCAGCACCTCGCCGGCGTTGGCGTTGCCTTCGTCGTGCAGGTAGAAGAAGTCGACGGTCGTGGTGACGCCGGCGCGGAGTGCCTCGGTGAAGGCGAAGAGCGCGCCGGTGTAGAGGTCCGAAGCGCCCAGGTCCTCCGAGAACGGGTATAGGACGTCGTCGCGCCACGACTCGAACGTGCGGTCGTCGGCGAATCCCTTCAGGAGGCTCTGGAACGCGTGCCCGTGCGCGTTGACGGTCCCGGGGACGATCGCGACGTCCCCCCAGTCGACGACGGCGGCGCCCGCGGGAACGCCGGCGGCCGCGACCACGCCTGCGATCGCGCCATCCTCGACCAGGATCGCCGCGTCCTCGGCGAGTCCCGTGTCAGTCAGCACGAGCGCTCCCCTTATCGCGTCCACGAGCCTCCCTTCGAGCCGGCCGCCGGGGAAAAGCCCTTTAGGCTCCCGTCGTGACCGTATACGTCGGCAAGCCGCTCTCGTTCGCGGACGTGGTCGCGGTGGCGCGGCACCGCGAGCCGGTGGCCGTCCACCCCGACGTCGCCTTTACGATGGCACCGGCGCGCGCGGTGGTCGAGGACGCGGTCGCCGCGGGCGAGACCGTCTACGGGATCTCCACCGGGATCGGCGACCTCGCCAACGTGAGGATCGACACCGGGCTCGCGCTCGCGCTGCAGCGGGACACCGTCCGCTCGCACGCGACGGCGGTGGGCCCGCCGCTGCCGGCGGAGGTCGTCCGGGCGATGCTGTTGCTGCGGGCGCGCACGTTCGCGTTCGGCGTCTCCGGGGTGCGGTTCGAGCTCGTGGAACGGCTGGTCGCGCTGCTGAACGCGGAGGTCCATCCGGTCGTCCCGTCGCAGGGATCGCTGGGCGCGTCGGGCGACCTGGCGCCGCTCGCGCACCTCGCGCTGCCGCTGATAGGCGAAGGCGCCGCCGAGGTCGACGGCCGCGTCCTCCCCGGGGCGGAGGCCCTCGCGCGCGCCGGGGTCGAGCCGCTCGTGCTCTCGTACAAGGAGGGTCTTGCGCTCGTGAACGGGACCGAGATGATGCTCGCCCTCGGCATCCTCCTCCTCGACCGGGCGCGCCGGGCGGCGCGCGTCGCCGACGTCACCGGAGCGATGACGCTCGAGGCGTGTCTGGGGACCGACAGCGCGTTCCGCGAGGACCTCGTGGCGCTGCGCCGGCACCCGGGCGCGCAGGCGTCGGCTGCGAACCTCCGGCGCATGCTCGCAGGAAGCGAGGTCGTCGCCTCACACCGGGACTCCGACCACCTGGTGCAGGACGCGTACTCCCTCCGGTGCATGCCACAGGTGCACGGCGCCTACCGCGACGGCCTCCAATACGTCGCCGGCGTGCTGGAGGCCGAGCTCGCGTCGGCGATCGACAACCCGACGGTGATGGTCGCCGAAGGAAAGCTGCTGTCCGGCGGCAACTTCCACGGTGAGGCGCTCGCGCTCGCGCTCGACCACCTCGCGCTGTGCCTGACGGGCTTCGCGACGATCTCGGAGCGCCGCGTCGCGCGGCTCGTCGACCCGGGTCTCAACAACGGGCTCCCCGCGTTCCTGACGCACGAGCCGGGGCGCCGGTCCGGGTTCATGATCGTCCAGTACACGGCGGCATCGCTCGTGTCGGAGAACCGGTCGCTGTGCTGGCCCGCGTCGGCGGATTCCATCCCGTCGTCCGCGGGACAGGAAGACCACGTGAGCATGGGCGCGACGGCGGGGCGCAAGGCCACGTCGGTGCTCGACAACACCGAGCACGTGCTCGCGATCGAGGCGCTGGGCGCGGCGCAGGGCCTCGACCTCAGGACGCCGCTGAAGCCCGCTCCGGCGACGGCGGCGGCACGCGCCGCGGTCCGGGAGGTCTCGCCGTTCCTGGAGGAGGACCGGCCGCTCTCGGGCGACATCGCGGCGGTCCGCGACCTCACTTCCGCGGGCGGGTTCCTGGACTCGGTCGAAGAGGTGGCCGGGCCGCTCGGCTAGGCCGGCCGCGCGCTCCGCGCGGTCGCGCAGTCCCACACCTTGCCCATCTTCTTGCTCGGGAACGCCGCCGCGAACAGCTTCTCCCGCCGGCGTTCGAGGTACTGCCCGGGCATGCCGTCGGTCGACTCCATGTTGTCGCCGATCGTGTAGCCGAGCACGTAGTCCGCGATCTCGGCGAGCGTGACGTCCGCCGCCCGCTGCACGGCCCGGTCCACCCAGACCCCCACGGGCCGCTCTCCGTCGAACAGGCTCTCGTAGGACGTGTCGAACCGGCGGGCGATGTCCTTCTGCAGCGGCGTGATCCCGATCGGCCAGGCGTCGATCGCCTCCGCGCTCGGCTGCTGACCGTGGTCGGCCGTCAGGACGAGCACCCACCTCCCCGAGCCGACCTTCCGGTCCAGCCAGCGCGTCAGATCCTGGAGCGCCGCGTCGGAGTACTCCAGTATCTCGCGCATCTGCGGCTCGACCATGTTGTAGTCGTGCCCCACGTCGTCGACCTGCTTGTAGTTCGTGAAGAAGAGGTCGGGGACCCGGTTCGCGCCGAAGTTCTCCCGCGCAATCAGCTCCTTTATCAGCCGGGTCTGGTACAGCGTCCATACCGGGCTGTGCCGGACCGACGTCGGATCCGTCAGATCGCCCTCCCTCATCCAGCGCGCGTCCAGCTTGCCGTCCTTCACGTCCACCGACCGCAGGTCCTCCTCCCAACCCGGGACGTCGTCGAGGTAGTACGGGAGCTTGTAGAGGTCGGGGTTCGTGATAAGGCGTCCCGGCCCGGTGACCGTGCTGCCGCGCTCTCTGGCGGCGATCGTCGCGAAGTCGCGGTCGGCGCCGCGGAGCATCGCGCCGTGGCCCATCATGCCGAGGTGGAAGTACCGGTAGGTGATCGCGCCGACCTTCGGCCGGTTGTCGTTGCGCCGGTCGAACACGTCGGCGACCGTCGTGAGCTCGAGCTCCGTGGGGGGTCGTCCTGTGAGGGCGCCCTTGACCTCGCCCTCGCGGTTCCGCATGAAGATGTCGACGACGCCGTGGCGGCGCGGGAACTCCCCGGTCCCCATGGACGCGTGGATCGCCGGGGTCACCGATGGCGACGAGCCGACCTCCACGTCCGCGACCGACGTCCCGCCCTCCATCAACGCGCGCAGGTACGGCCACGCGTTCGGCCACCGGTTGAGCACGTTCCAGCCGCCGCCGTCCCATACGACCTGCACGACGAGCCGCGGCGCACGGGGGCGCTCGTCGTCGGGCAGGAGCGCCTCCTTGACCGCGCGGCCGGAACGCTCCTTCGGCCATCCCATCCGCAGCAGCCGCGCGACCGTGGGCGCGAGGTCGGCGAGCGTCACCCTGCGCCGGAGGTCGAGCGTCCCCTGAGGCTCCACGAACCCGGGCCCGTAGAAGACCAGCGGCACCTCCTGGACGTACTCCCACGGTCCCGAATGCGTCGTGCTGAAGAACCGGCCGAAGAAGTGCGGCTCGCGGGGCACGAGGAAGAGATCGGGCGAGCGCCCGCGGTAGTACCCGCGCCTTATCCGGCGGACGTGCTCTAGCGGCAGCCCGCACGCGGACTCGAGCCACGCCGGCCGCTCGCGCAGCGCCACCGGCGGGGGGGTCGCGACCGGGGCGAGCGGCCCGGTCGACGACGGGAAGTCGCCGGTCGCCTGCGAGGCGGTCGAGCACGCGGCCGCCGTCAGCAAGACCGCCACGGCCCTCGTGCGGATGCTCACGGGCAGTTCACCCCACCGCAGCTGCGGTCGTGCTCGAGCTGGGTCTCGAGCGACCTGATCAGGACGGGGCTGGGGTCGTTGCCCTCGTCGGTGTCGCCGAGGAGGTTGTTCGTCTGCCACGGGTCCTTCGTCAGGTCGTAGAACTCGCGGAACCTGAGGTCCTCGCCGTTCTTGAAGTAGTACTCGACGTACTGGTAGTCGTGCGTGCGGATCGACGCCCACGTCGGGCGGTTCGCCGACCAGCTTCCCCACTGCTCGGTGAGGACGTGGGTGCGCTCCCGGAGGCCGAACAACGACCGGCCGTCCTGCCCGAGGCTCACCTCCGGCGAGACGCCCGCGACGTCGAGCACCGTCGGCGCGATGTCTATGTTGGCGACGAGCCTGTCGTCCGTCGCGCCGGCGTCCACGCGCCCGGGCCATCGCATGAAGAACGGGACGTGGATCGACTCCGTGTACGGCAGCCGCTTCGCGTACAGCCCGTGCTCGCCGAGGAGCATGCCGTTGTCGGAGACGAAGAACGCGAGCGTGTCCTGCTCCTCGCCGAGCTCCGCGAGCGTGTCGAACAGCGCGCCGAGGACGTCGTCGGCCGACATCAGCGTCCTCAGCTGCTTGGCGTAGACCGCGTCACCTTCCTCGGCGGTGAACCCGACGCGCGCGACGAAGGCCGCCTTGTCACCGAGGTTGTCCTCTTCCAGCGCCGGGTTGCCGGCCCGCTCCGGCACCTCGGCGTCGGCGTACTCGTCCGACGAGTAGAAGGGGAAGTGCGGCGCGCTGACGGTGACGTACATCAGCCAGGGCTGCTGGTCGTCCTCCTCGTCGAACACCTGGAGGAACTCGATGCTCTGCTCGCCTATGAAGTCGGTCGCGTACCGGTCGACGTTCACGACCTCGCCGTTCAGGTTGAACTCGTTGTTCCAGTAGCCGGCCCGGAACAGCGCCCACTTGTCGAAGAAGGGCGGGTCCTGCGCCGTGTCCCACGCGTTCAGGTAGCGGCCGACGAGGGCGGTCTTGTAGCCCGCCCTCTGCTGCAGGTACCGCTGCAGCGTGACCATCTGGTTCATCTTCTCGCCGTCCTGGTTCCGCCTCACGCCCGTGTTGTGGGCGTAGCGCCCCGTGAACATCGAAGCCCGCGCGGGGCAGCACTGCGGCGTCGTGGCGAAGGCGTGGGTGAACCTGGTGCCTTCCTCGCCGAAGATCCGGAGCGTGTTGGGCATCACGACGAGCTGATCGCGCTCGCGCATGTCGTCGGTGACGAAGATGAGCACGTTCGGCCGGTCGTCCTGGCTCGACGCGGGCTCCGCCACGTAGATGCCGAACGCCACCACGCCCACCCAGCACGTCACCAAGAGGACCAGCCGGACTTTTTGCACGGCCACATCATCCCCTCTTTAGGCGCCTCTCGTGGCCTTCTGCCACGTGCGCCACCCGGCCCTCGCAGACCACGGCGGCGACGGGGTTGTGGTCGGGGCGGTACGCGACGTGGTCCGGCGACGCGAGATCCAGGACCACGGCGTCGGCGCGGTACCCGGGCGCCAGCCGCCCGACCCGGTCCTCGAGGCCGAGAGCGGCGGCGCCGTTGACCGTCGCGGCGGCGAGCGCTTCGACCGGCCGGAACCCGTACAGCCTGCACGCCAGCGCGATCACGAACGGCATCGAATGGACGGGCGACGTCCCCGGGTTCAGGTCGGTACCGAGGGCGACGATCGCGCCGCGCGACAGCAGGTCGCGGGCGGGGGGCTTGCTACGCTGGCGCAACGTGAACGTCGCGCCCGGGAGCAGCACCGCGACCGTGTCCGACTGCGCGAGGTCGCCGACCGCGAACGTCGACGCGTGGTTGAGGTGGTCGGCGGTGTCGAAGCCCCAGCGGGCCGCGAACGCACCCGTCTGCCCGTCCGACAGCTGGTCCGCGTGGACGCGCATCCGCATCCCGAGAGAACGAGCGACCTCGTTCAGCCTCGCCGCGTGCTCGAGCGCGAACGCGATCGTCTCGACGTAGAGGTCGCAGGCGCCGGCCAGCCCCTCCGAGGAGACGGCGGGAAGCAGCTCCTCCGCGGCGATCCCGACCCACTCGCCTTCGGAGCGGCCCGGCGGCACCGCGTGCGCGGCGAGACACGTGGTCGTGACGTGCTGTCGCACCGTCCGCCGGAGCTCGCGCGCGAGGCGGAGCTGCCGCAGCTCCCCCTCGACGCTGAGGCCGTAGCCGGACTTCGTCTCGAACGTCGTGGTGCCGGCTCGCAGCATCTGCGCGGCGAGGCCGCGGGAGAAGTCGAGGACCTCGTCGTCCGAGGCGTCCGCCAGGAGTCGCGCGGAGCGGAAGATCCCGCCCCGTCCCGACGCACCGCCCGCGCGCGCCGCCGGCTCCCCCCGGTGAAGAGACTCGTACGACACCCCCGAGAGGCGGGCGGCGTCCTCGTCGGCGCGCCACCCGAGAAACGGCAGGTGCGTGTGGCAGTCGACGAAGCCGGGGACGACGACGCAGCCGGTCGCGTCCAGCGTCTCGTCCGCTCCCGCGGCGTCGTCGCCCGCGACGAAGCCGTCGTCGTCCGCCAGGAGCAGTCCGTCCTCTCGGACCTCGGGGGCCGCAAGGTCGTCTCCGCGGACCGGCCCGCGCCCGGGCCACGTCACGTGGATGCCTCCCGCGACGGCGAGGGCCGTCACTCGTCGACCTCGACGGGGCCGCGCCGCCGCGACAGCTTCCTGTACAGGAAGGTTCCGTCTGCGGACTCGATCCGCTCGACCTCGCCCCTCTTCCGGAGGTACGCGAGGTGGGCGAGCGCCTCCCCCAGCGCGAGCCTCCGCTCGAAGTGGAGCAGCGTCGACCCGAAGACCTCGTCGACGATGTGGCTCGCGGTGCGCGGTTCGTGCCGGACGACCTGGAGGATGTTGCCCAGCCGGCGGTCGTGGTGGCGCGCGATTATCCGCGCGCGGTCGGCGCCTTCGAGGAACGGGCGGCCGTGCCCCGGGAGGACCATCCTGGGGTCGAGCTTCTCGACCTTCTCCAGAGACTCCAGGAACTCGCCCAGGGGATCTTCCTCGCCGCCCCGCTCGAAGTCGATGTGCGGCGTGATCGTGGGGAGGAGGTGGTCACCGGAGGCGAGAAGGCCGTCGCTCTCGCTCCACAGGCAGATGTGCGAGCGGGCGTGGCCCGGCGTCGCCACCACCGTCCAGGTCCGGTCGCCCGCACGGAACGCCTCCCCTCCCTCGACCGGGTGCGTCGGCTCGACCACGCCGGACACGAACGGCCGCCAGTCCTCGAACTGCGTCAGGTCGTCGAGCTCGTCGCCCCGCGAGCCGTGGTCGGCGAGGAGCTCGCGGAGGTTCGCCTTCGCGCCCTCGGGATCGCGGTAGAGGTCGAGGTCCTCGTGCGCGCAGGTGTGCATCCACAGGTCGCACCCCGTCTCCTGGAGGATCCGCGCCGACATCCCGTAGTGGTCGATGTGCGTGTGGGTGACGACCAGCCGCTCCACGTCGCCGACCTCCGCTCCGGCCGCGGCGAACGCGCCCGTGACGTCGGCCCAGCCGTGGTCGCCGTCGGGGGACGGATTGCGGATGCCGCAGTCCACCAGCGTCGCGCCCGACTCCCCCGTGAGCAGGAAAGCGTTGACCGCGCTCAGCCCCGGGAACGGCAGCGGCAGGACGAGACGGAAGACGCCTGGCGCGGGCTCGCGCCGTCGATGCTCCACGGACGCGCTCTTACTCGTGGACCTGCTCTTTGATCTCGAAGCTGACGCGCACGAGCACGCGGTAGACCACCTCGCCGCCCTCGACGAGGCCCTCGATGCGCTCGACCTCGAAGGACGTGAGGCCCTTGAGCGTCAGGCTCGCCCGGTGCACCGCGCTCGCGATCGCGTCTTCGATCGTGGAGCCGGTGGCGGTGAGGTCGATCGACTTCTCGACGGCCATGCGCGCCCTCCTCTGTTCGTGTCGTCGCCGCTCGCCGCGCGACCGGTCCGCGGCGTCGCCCGGGTCGCCGCCTTTATACGAGAAAAAACAAAGCTCCCGGCCAGTTCGGGAGCTTTGTTTCCTGCCAGAGGAGGTGCAGGTGTTGCCGTGGGAGGGCGGTGCTACGAGTCCTTCTGCAGAGGTGAGACGAAGGTGGGGGTCCGGTGGCACGTCACCGACGGACGGGCCCGGGAGGTCATCCTCCGGTAGTCCTTGGCGATGACGTCCCGAGAGATCGCCAGCCACCATTTCACGGCCGGCACCCTGAGCGACGCGTCCCTCGGCCCCGACATCCAGGCGCAAGATCGTTCGCTCATGACTCCCTTGCCTTTCGGTCTCGGTGGTTCAGGTGCCTCGGGGGTCCACTGCATTCGCTAGTCGGAAGTTCGTCGTCCCGTCCCGCACTCCTTCCCCTTCCGGGCCAGAAAAACGCCTCTGAGCAGCCCCAACGTCAGGAATGCCCGAATTCGTCTTATAAATTCCCGGCGCTCCGCCGGTTAAACGAAGCCGCGCAGCTTGTCTGCGTCGGCGACCCGCTCCACGGCGATGTCGAAGGCCGCGTCGCGCAGCGACGTCTCGTCCTCCTCCGCGCGGGCGAACACGTGTGCGGTCGCCTTCGTCATCTTCTTCTTCAACTGGAAGTTCACGTCGTCGATCTCCCAGCGGAACTGCTGGATGTTCTGGACCCACTCGAAATACGAGACGGTCACGCCGCCCGAGTTCGCCAGGATGTCCGGGACGACCGTGACGCCGCGGTCGCGCAGTATCTCGTCGGCGGCCGGCGTGGTGGGTCCGTTCGCCGCCTCCACGACGAGGCGCGCTTTCACGTCCGCCGCGTTGGCGGTGTCGATCACCCCGTGGATCGCTGCCGGGATCAGGACGTCGCAGTCGAGCTCGAGCAGGTCCTCGTTCGACACCTGGCCTCCCCCGGGGAAGCTCGCGACGGAGACGGCCTCTCTGCGGTGCTCGGCGAGGCGCGCGAGGTCGAGCCCGCCGGGGTTGTAGGTGCCGCCGGCGACGTCCGAGACCGCGACCACCGCCGCGCCGGCCTCCGCCGCGAGCGCGGCGGTCCAGTAGCCGACGTTCCCGAAGCCCTGGATAGCGACGCGCGCGTCGCGGAAGCTCATCCCCAGTCGCTTCGCGGCCTCGCGCGCGCAGATGACGACGCCCCGGCCGGTCGCCTCCTCCCGCCCGGGCGATCCTCCGAGCTCGACCGGTTTCCCGGTGACGATGCCCGGCGTGTAGCCGTTCTTCTTGCCGTACTCGTCCATCATCCACGCCATCGTCTGCGCGTTCGTGCCCATGTCGGGGGCGGGGATGTCGCGGTTGACGCCGATCAGGTGCGAGATCATCCCGGTGAAGCGCCGCGTGAGCCGCTGCAGCTCGGCTTCGGACATCACCCCGGGCTCGCACTGGACGCCGCCCTTCGCACCGCCGAACGGCACGTCGATGAGCGCGTTCTTCCACGTCATCAGCGCGGCGAGAGCGCGCACCTCGTCCAGGTCGGCCGACTCGTGGAAGCGGATGCCGCCCTTGTACGGGCCTCGCGCGCCGTTGTGCTGGATGCGGAACCCGCGGTAGACGACCACGCGCCCGTCGTCCATCCGGATCGGGATCTGGACCGCGAGCTCGCGATAGGAGCTGGCGAGGACCTCGCGCATGTGGTCGGGGAGCCCGATGCGGTCGGCCGACCGGTGGAAGAAGTGGCTCGCCGCCTCGAACGGCGTCATCGCGTCGCTGACCTCGACCGCGCGCCTCGGCGCGCCGATGGGGGCGGACGCCTGCTTCACCTTGGTGTCCTTCGCTTCGGTCCGAACCACGCTCCCGCCCCCGTTCTCGTCAAGCCACGGCCGGTGTCGTTACCAGCCGCGACCCTACTTCGCGGGGGAGATCGCCTCCACGGCCCCCTCGGCGTAGGTCCGGACGACCGCGTCGCGCTGCCCCGAGAGGAACCTCATCGTGTGCTCGTACCCGTTGGCGATCAGCTTCTCGGTGTGCTGCATCGACTGGAACGGGACGTAGAAGTCGAGCGACGGGGTCGGGATCGCCACGAGCTTGACCTTGTCGGCGAGAAACGTCTGCTCGAGCGTCATCCGCTGCGAGCGGGCGAGCGAGAAAGCGTGGAGCAGGTAGTCGATCGGACGGATCAACGGCCGCGTCTGATGGCTGTGGGATGTCGAGTTCATCACGTAGATCGTCTTCGCTCCGAGCGAGATCGCCGGCGCGATGGGGACGTTGTTCGCGACACCTCCGTCGATGTATCGCACGCCGTCGACCTCGACCGGCGGATAGATGCTCGGCATCGCGGTGGACGCGAGCAGCGGTTCGACGACCGGGCCGGACGTGAAGACCTTCTCGGCCCCGGTGTAGAGCTCGGTCGCGACGATCGCGAGCGGCACGCGCGCGTCCTCGAACTGCGGCGTGCCGATCCGGCGCTCGACCATCCGGCGCAGGCCCTTGTTCTCGAAGACGTGGTCGCCGCGCGCGAGGAAGCGGGCCCAGGGCGCACGAAAGCGTCCCGGCGGGAACAGCTCGGCCTCGGTCATCGCGAGCCAGAGCTTCTCCAGCTCCGCGGGTCCCTCGGAGCCGGGGTTGAACGCGAGGAACGTCGCGTTGATCGCTCCGACGCTGGTGCCCACGAGGAGGTCGGGCACGACGCCGTGGTCGGTTAGCGCTCTCAGCGAGCCGACCTGGAGCGCGCCGAGAGGTCCTCCACCCGAGAGCGCGAAGGCGACGCGGTCCTGCCGGCGCGCGGCGAGACGGCGCAGCCACTGCGCCCGTGAGGGCTGAGAGCGTCCTGGAAAGGTCACCCTCCAATGATCGGTCAAAGCGGGGTGCTAGATGAGCGTCCCGGGGAGCTACCGGGAGGTCTTCTTCCGTGCGGTCTTGGCGGTGGAGGCGCCCTTCGCCTTGGCGCCCTTGGCGGCCGCGGAGCCGGAGGCCTTCGCGGAAGCGGTCGCGCCCTTCGCCGCCTTCTTCGTCGCGTCGGCGGCCTTCCGGGTCGAGGACTTGAGGTTCTTCATCTCCTTCGACTTCGTCACCGCGCTGGCGCCCTTGCCGGCGGTCCTGGCCGCGGTCTTGACGAGGGCGGCGCCGGCGCCCGCGGCGGCCTTGACGGCCTCCTTGGCGACCTTCGTCTGCCTCTTGGCGCGCTTCGCGTCCTTGGTCCTGGCGACCTCCTTGGCGGTCTTGCCGGCCTGGGCCACGGCCTTCGTCCCGACGGCCTTGAGGCTCTCGGCCGCCTTCCCGATCTGCTTCCGTGCGTCGGCGACCTGCTTGGCCGGTTTACGCGCCATGTCGTGCGACCTCCCTCGTCGGCTCGGTGCCCTGCCCGTATCTCCCCGCCGGCGAGCGTACCCCGGTGGACGATCGGCGAGGAGACGGCTCGTTGCGCCGAGTCTCGTTTCCGTTCCGGATTCCGCAACGGAATCGACGGTCGGTGGTCAGCGGTCGAGGTGCACGCGCAGCCAGGTCCTCTTGCCGCACGATGGGCAGCGGAACCACGAGAAGTAGTACCGCAGCAGCGGGACGTGGAAGTGGACCGGGAACAGCAGCGCGGCCAGCTCGAGGTAGGAGACGCGCGTCTCCTCCCGGCACGACGAGCACTCGACCGTGCACGTCAGCGGCCGCTTCTCCTCCGCTCCGCTGTACAGCGCGTACTTGCCGGGTGAGGACGAACCAGGCCCGGTCATGCGGCCTGCGACTCCAGGTACGCGGCGTGGGCGCGGTACGCCTCGGCCCCCGCGTGGGCGGGCGCGAACGAGATGATCGAGCGCCCGGCCTGCGACGCCTCGGCGAACCGGATCGACTTCTTCACCGGCGGCTCGAGCACGGTCACGCCGTAGCGGGACCCGACGTCGGACAGGACCTGCTGCGCGTGCCGCGTGCGGCCGTCGTAGAGCGTCGGCATGACGCCGATCACCTTCAACCCATCGTTCGTGAAGTGCCGGATGTCGTCGATCGTCTCGAGGAGCTGCCCGACTCCGCGGTGCGACAGCGCCTCGCACTGGAGAGGGATGACGACCTCGCCCGCCGCCGTCAAGGCGTTGATCGTGAGGATCCCGAGCGACGGAGGGCAGTCGACGAGGACGTAGTCGTACCGGCCGTCGATCTCGCGCAGCGCGCGCTGCAGCGCGTACTCGCGTCCCGTCTTCGCCAGAAGGACGGCCTCGGCCCCCGCGAGGTCGATGTTCGACGGGACGAGGTCGACCTCGCGCGCGATCACGACCTTCTCCGGGGGAAGCCGGCGGACGAGGACGTCGTTCACGGTCTCGTCGAGCTCATCCGGATCGACGCCGAGCGAGTACGTCAGCGCGGCCTGCGGGTCCATGTCGACGGCGAGGACGCTCCTGCCCCTCTCGGCGAGCGCCGCCGCGATCGACAGCGCCGACGTCGACTTCGCGACGCCTCCCTTCTGGTTCGCGAAGGCGATGACGCGCATCAGCTCGGAGGGGGCGGGGGGGCGGTCCCGTCGCTCCCGGCGTCGTCCTCGTCGGCGCCCGGAAGCTGTAACCCCACTGCGGCAAGCATGCCCTTGACCTCGTCGACCCTCCAGCCACGGTCGCGCAGCTCGAGGATGATCCGGTTCGTGAGGTCGCCTATCTCCTCTTCCTCGAAGGACTCGTAGCCGTCGAGGAATCCCCGGGCGTAGTCCCAGGAGACGTACTCGTGGGGGTCGGGGTTGAACGCGGGCTCGTGCACGGGCGATTCGCCCTCTTCGAGCAGCTCCTTGAGGTTGCCCGCGAGCAGGTCCCAGCCCAGGAAGTGGTCCTCGTCGCAGTCCGGGCAGAAGAACACCGCGCCCTTCAGCCCGCGCGGCCCGAGAAGCTCCTTCAGCACCTGGACGTCCGTGAGGTCCTGCTGGGGGAGCTCGCGCTCCTCCTCGTTGATGGGACCGCCTTCTTCGTCGTCGCCGCGGTACTCCTCGTTCTCCATGCGCTCATCGTAAGCGCGTGGGTCTCCGGTCGAAGTGGCGGCGGCCTCCGGACGTCGCCCGCGCGCGGGACGCGCGGGAGGTCCACTAAGCGCTTCTACTTAGCAGTAAATAGCTCTACCGGTTCATTCCCTCCCGAGGCCGCTCGTGCGAGCGTGGGACCAGCAGCTCGACCACGCTCGGAGCCCGCCCCATGACAACCCCCCCACGCCGCACGAAGACGAAACCTCTCGTCCTCGTCGTCGACGACGACCCGGACCTGAGGGCCCTGGCGAACGTCCAGCTGGGCGACGGAGGGTTCGACGTCCTCCAGGCGGCGAACGGCCGCGAGTGCCTGGCTCTGGCGTCGACGCACTCACCCGACGTGATCCTGCTCGACGTCATGATGCCGGGCATGAAAGGGGGCGAGGTCTTGAACGCGCTCGCGGGCGACCCCGTCACGAAGGACATCCCGGTCGTGTTCGTCTCCGCCCTCGCGACGCCGGAGGACAAGGTGCGGGGGCTGGAGAACGGCGCCGTCGACTACATCACCAAGCCACTCGAGACTAAGGAGTTCGTCGCCCGGGTCGGGGTGGCCGCGCGGCGCAGCCGCCGGGGGCAGGATGACGGCGCGGCAGGGGCCGGGAGGCGCAACGACTTCGAGGCGCGCCTGCGGGAGGAGGTCGCTCGCTCGTCGCGCAGCTCGTCGCCGCTCGCGCTGCTGCTCGTCGACGTGGACGACCTCGGCCGGGTCAACGAGCTGCACGGTCTCGCGGCAGGGGACGCGCTGCTGGCGGAGATCCGCTCTGCGCTGAGCGGCACGCTACGCGTGTCCGACTCCCTCTACCGCTACGGCGGCGACGAGTTCGCGATCGTCCTGCCGGACACCGACCTCCCCACCGCAGCGGTGGTAGCGGAACGGTGCCGCGACGCGGTGGCCGCCCTGCGGTGGCTTGCCGGGCGCGCCACGATCTCGATCGGCGTCGCCGAGCTACAGTCCGGACACGCCGCGCAGGACCTCGTCGCGCGAGCGCAGAGCGCTCTGCACAGGGCGAAGGAGTCGGGTGGGAACCAGCTGTGGAGGGCGGACGACCCCCGGCGGCACGGTCTCGGACCCTCCTCGCTCGCGCGCGAGCTGACGCAGAGGGAGTGGGACATCCTGGTACACCTCTCGCACCGGCGGACCGAGCAGGACATCGCGCGGCGCCTCGGCATCCGGCCTGGGACGGTGCGCAGCCACAAGGCGCGGATCCGCCGCAAGCTCCACGTGACCCCGGACATACGCCTGTCCGAGTTCGTGCGCACCTACTTCAAGGACCTCGACACCCAGGTGGAGCAGCACACCGCCTAGAGCAGGCCGAGGTACGCGTCGACGAGCGGCTCCCCGACGAACAGCGCGAGGACGGTGCCGAGGACCAGGAACGGCCCGAAAGGCACCTCGGTCTTGCGGTCCCCGCCGGCGACCTTGATGACGGCGAGCCCGACGACGGCGCCCCCGAGGAACGCCATGAACATCGCCACGGGGACCAGCGCGAGCCGCGCGTAGCCGAGGAACGTGCCGAGGACGAACGCGAGCTTGACGTCTCCGAGGCCCATCGCGGTCTTCTTGTAGACGATCTCCCCCACGAAGCTCACGAGGAAGAGCAGGCCGCCGAAGATCGCCGCCCCCACCGCGGCGTCGAGCAGCCGGCCCGTCTCGTCGCCGGCGACCGCCGCGGCGGTCAGACCGGCCCACCCCGCGACGAACGACGGGTACACGATCCTGTTCGGGAGGAGCTTGTGGTCGATGTCGACGGCCGTCAGCACGACGAGAACCCAGAAGAACGCGGCGTAGACGAACGCCTCGACGGACCAGCCGAACTTCGCGGCGGCCAGCGCGAACAGGATCCCGGTGGCGAGCTCGGTCAGGGGATAGCGGATCGAGATCGGGTTCCCGCAGTTACGACAGCGCCCCCGCAGGAGCAACCAGCCGAGCACGGGGACGTTGTCGCGGGCCTGGATCGGGGCGCCGCAGCGGGGGCAACGGCTGCGCCCGGTGACGATGCTCTCCCGCCGAGGGACCCGCCACGCGACGACCGTTCCGAAGCTTCCGAAGATGAGGCCGAGGATGCCGGAGAACGTTACGAGCAGCGCCGTCAAGCGCGTTACTCGGGGTCGCCTATGTGCTGGCGGATGCGCCCCAGCAGCGTGTCGGCCTCGAACGGCTTCATGATCACGTTGTCGGGGCCGATCTGGTCGTCGAAGATCTCGTGGGCGTCGGGCTTGCCGGTGACCACGATTATCGGGATGCCCGCGGTGGCGGGGTGCTGCATCATCTCGTCGTACATCCGTCCACCGGAGACGTCCGGCATCATGAGGTCGAGCAGGATGATGTCGGGCCTGCGGAACTCGGCCTTCGCGAGGCCCTCGAGGCCGTCGCGGGCCTCCATGACCTCGTAGCCCTGCGTCTCGAGGATGAACTTCTCGAGCTCCCTGACGGCCTCTTCGTCTTCGACGATCAGCACTCGCTTTGTCATGGGGGAAAGGTACCAAGCCCGGCCGCAGCCGAACGCGATTTCCACGGAGGCGGCGGTCACTCCCACAGCCCCCGCAGCGGCGCTGCGGGCGGGCGCCGCCCCATCACGGCCTCCACCATCCGCACCGTCCTCACGGTCGCCCGCACGTCGTGGACGCGCACGATCGCGGCGCCGCCCAGCACCGACAGCGCGACGAGCGCAAGCGTGCCTTCGAGCCTCTCGTCCGAAGGCAGGTCCAGCGTCTCGCCGACGACGTCCTTGCGCGACGGCGCGACCAGCAACGGGTATCCGAGAGCCGTCAGCTCCTGCGTGCGCCGGACGAGCTCGAGCGAGTGCCAGGTGTTCTTCCCGAAATCGAGGCCCGCGTCCACGATGATCCGGTCGCGCGGCACGCCCGCGTCCTGAGCCTGCTGCGCGTATGCGAGCAGCTGCTCCCGCACCGCCGCGACGACGTCCTCGTACCGCGGATTGCGCGGCCTGCCCCTGATCTGGCCGCCGTGGTGCATGACCACCAGGCGGGCCGTCCCTCCTGCGACCACGCGCGGGAGATCGGGGTCCGACAGGCCGGTGACGTCGTTCACGATCGCGGCCCCGCCCGCGATCGCCTTCTCCGCGACGAGCGCGCGATGCGTCTCGACCGACAGCGGGACCGCGACGCGCGCCGCGAGCTCCTCGACCAGCGGCAGCAACCGGTCGACCTCCTCGGCCTCGCTCACCTGGGGGCCCGGGCCCGCGCTCACGCCGCCGAGGTCGAGGACGTCCGCGCCCTCGTCGACGAGCCGCAGCGCGTGCTCGACGGACTGCGCGAGTCCCATCCGGCCCCCGTCGTAGAACGAGTCCGGCGTCCGGTTGACGACGCCCATGACCAGGCACCGCTCGTCCGCCGCGTTCATTCCACGATCACCGCCGGCTCGCCGCGGGAGGTCGAGACGATGTAGATGCCGGCGAGGATCGCGCCGCCGCCGGGATAGAGCAGCCACGACGGCACCTCGTCGAACAGCAGGAAGGCGAGCACCGTCGCGATCACGGGCTCGGCCATGATCGTGACCGACACGGTCGTCGCGTCGATGTCGGACAGCGTGAGGTTGATCAGCGTGTGCCCGAGAAGCTGCGGACCGGCGACGAGCCCCGCGATCGCCAGCCACGTCTGCCCCGGATACCCCGTCAGCGCCACGCCGTCGGCGAGGCAGACGACCGCCAGGAGCGCGGCGGCGACCGCGTACGTCACGACCGCGTACTCGAGGATCCCCTGTGTCCGCCGCGCGACCTGACCGGCCATGACGTAACCGCCTGCGGTGGCGGCCCCCGCCAGCGCGAGCAGGTTCCCTTCCGGGCTCGAGCTGCTCAGAGAGCCGCCTCCGACGGCGGCGGCGCCTGCGGTCGCGAGGCCTATCCCGATCCATGCGGCCGCACGAAGACCCTCCTTGTAGAGGAGCAGCGCGGCGACCGCGACGAACGCCGGCGTCGTCGACACGAGCAGCACGGAGGCGGCGACCGTCGTCAGGTTCACCGACGTCATCCACGTCCCGAAGTGCAGCGCGAGGAAGGTTCCCGCAACGGCCGGGGCGGCCAGGCCCGCGCGGCCCCCGGCCCGGATGCGCCCGGCGGCGAACGGCAGCAGCGCGGCCGCGCCGGCGGCGCAGCGCCAGAAGGACTGCGCGAGCGGGTCCGCCCCGTGGGCGTAGCGTACGAGGATCGCGGAGACCGACGCGGCCCCGACGCCGACTGCGAGGACGGTCCACGGGAGCCACGTGGCGCGGTCGGCGAGGAGCGGACGCGCGCCGGACGATCCCACGGCGCCTACCCTAGGCCCGGCACCGGCGAGGGAGGACCAGCTGGCACCGCAGATAGCCGTAGGTGCGATCGCCGTCAAGGACGGCCGCCTGCTGATGATCCAAAGAGGCCGGGATCCCGGCGCGGGACTGTGGTCGCTGCCCGGGGGCCGCGTCGAGCACGGCGAACTCCTGACCGCCGCTCTGCGCCGCGAGGTCGAGGAGGAGACGCGCCTGATGGTCGAGGTGCGGGACCTCGCCGGGGTGTTCGAGGTCGTGGGCGACCCGCACTACGTGATCCTCGACTTCTTCGCGGACGTGACGTCCGGCGACGACCCCCTTCCGGCCGGCGACGTGTCGGACGCGCGCTGGGTGCCGCTGGACGAGGTGGCGCGCCTGCCGTGCACGCCCCGGTTCGTCGAGACCCTGCGCGGGTGGGGGGTCCTTCCTCCTAGCAGGTGAAGACGTCCACCAGGTCGTTCTCGCGGACCTTGCTGCCGCCGAGCGGCTGCGTCTCCGACACGATCGTCCCTCCGCCCCCGCACGACTGCACGACGTGGACCCGCAACCCCAGGCGCTCGAGCCGCTCGGTCGCGGCCTCGATCGTCATCCCGCGGACGTCCGGCATCGTCAGCTCGTCGTACTTCGGCCCCTGCGAGACGGCCACGTCGACGCGGCTCCCCTCGGGCGCGCTGCTCCCCCCGGAAGGGGTCGTGTAGACGACCACGCCGAGCGGGACGTCGTTCGAGTACACCGGGACGGCGATCGGCTCGAACCCGGCCTTCTGCAGGATCTTCAACGCCTTCTCCGCCTTCTCGCCCACGACCTCGGGGATCCCGATCGACTCCGGTCCCTTGCTGACGACGACCTCGACCTCGGAGCCGAACGCCAGCCTCCCGTCGGCCGGCCTCTGCGACAGGATCGTGCCGGCGTCCTCGGTCGAGAACTCCTCGCTCGTCACCACGAGCTCGTGGCCGTGCGCGCGCGCCCTGACGCGGGCGGCGTCCAGCTGCATCCCCCGGAGGTCCGCCACCGTGAACGCGGGAACGCCCGAGGAGACCACGACGGAGACGGTCCCCCCTTCGAGGAGCGCGCCGCCCGCCGGATCCTGCGACACGACCCGCCCGCGCGAGACGTCGAAGCTCGCGACCTTCCTGCGCTCGACGTCGAGGATCAGCCCGGCCTCCTCCACCTCCGCCCGCGCGGTGCTGCGGGACAGCCCGACGACGTCGGGGACGTCCACCCGGGCGGGGGCCGCGAGCAGCGATACGCCCTTCGCGCCGCCGGCGACGGCAAGCCCGAGGGCCGCAACGATCGCGACGAGCTTCAGCCGCGGCATCCGCCGGCGCCTCCTCGGCCGCGCGAACGTCGTCGGGTGGTCGGGCAGGCGGATGACCCCGGTGACCTCGTCGAGCAGCGTGTCCACCGGGGGCGCGTCCGGCAGCGACCTGACCGCCGCGCGCCGCAGCGCCTGCCCCATCTCGGAGGCATCCGGGAACCGGTCGGCAGGGTCGACGGCGCACGCGCGCAGCACGATCTCGTCCAGAGCGGCGGGAACCGTCGGGTCGAGCGCGGACGGCGCGGTCGCCGGCTCCACCGATCTCCTCCGGAGCATGTCGGCGCCGGAGCCCTGCTGGGGGGGCCGCCCCGTCAACAGCTCCGCGAGGACCGCCCCCGCCGCCCACACATCGGAGGCAGGCGACGCGTCGAATCCCGCGGCCTGCTCGGGCGACAGGTAGCGCAGCGTCCCGGGGATGCCCCCGCCGGGCAGCGTCCGGTCGACGTCGGCCACGACCGCGATCCCGAAGTCGGCGACCTTCACCCGCCCGTTGCGCGCGATCAGCACGTTCTCCGGCTTCACGTCGCGGTGCACGACGCCCGCGGCGTGCGCGGCGGCGAGCGCGTCGCAGACCGACGCCATGATCTCGGCAGCCTGTGCCGGAGCGAGCGATCCCCTGCCCACGAGGAGGTCGCGGAGGTCCGTCCCGGAGACGAACTCCATGACCATGTAGTACGTGTACGGGTCGGCTTCGCCCCAGTCGTGGACGGCGACGATGTTCGGATGGGTCAGCCGCGCGGCGGCCCGCGCCTCGTCCTTGAACCGCTCCACGACGTCGGGGTCCGCCGCGAGCGACGGCTGCAGGATCTTGACCGCGACGGCCCGGTCCAGGAGGACGTCGTGCCCCCGGTAGACCTCCCCCATGCCACCCCCGGCGACGCGGGCCACCAGCGTGTAGCGGCCCGAGAGCGTCTCGCCGACGAGGTCCCTCATCAAGCGCATCTATCCGCCTCCGTGATACCGGCGCAGGTGGTAGTCGTAGCGGTTGTCGAGCAGGGCGAGGTCCCGCGCCGCCTGCTCCGCGCGGGCGAGGGCCGCGCCGGCGCTCGCTGCGGCGTCGCCGGCGCTCGCTGAGGCCTCGCCGGCACCGGCGCGCACGTCGTCGAGCGCCGCCCGCAGCTTCGCGAGCGACCCCCACAGGCGTTCCGAGACCTTGTCGACGCGGGTCGAGACGTCCTCCGCCTCGTCGAGCTCGTCCTCGAGCCCTTCCATCCGGGCCTCGAGGTCCTCCACCGCGTCCAGCGCGTCGGCCGCGGCGGCACGGGCGTCGTCGAGACGGTCTTGCGCGGCGGGGTCGAGGCTCTCAGCGCGTGCGCAGCCCGCGAACGTCCCCGCCGCCAGCACCAGAGCGGCAGCTTTCCTCATGATGGAAATGCTCACATGAGCCTCCCCGGCCCCCGCGGCAATCTCGAACGGCGTTCTATCTCAGAAGTTAACAGAAACCTCAGGAGCAACAAAGGCGTTCTGACGTCACTCCACGAAGCGGAGATCGGCGGTCAGCGCGGGGTGGTCGGAGGCGCGACTGCGGAACGTGCTGGTCGACCGGATCGCGAGCCCCCGCCCGGCCAGCACGTGGTCGATCCGGCCGAACGAGGGGCGCGACCGGAGGCGGGACCCGTCGGAGAGCCCGGCGGCGAACAGGGGGCCGAGCCCGGCGCGGCGCTCGTTGAGGTCTCCCATAAGGACGACCGGCGGGTCGACCTCGATCGCCAGCGCGGCGAGCGCCTCGATCTGAACCACCCGGGCGCCCCGGGAGCGCGAGAGGTGCGCCCCGATCACGGTCACGCCCCGCCACCGGCAGAGAGCCGCTGCACGAGGCTCCTCGCTCCCGAGCCGCGGGAGCTCGACCTTCTCGCTGCCGAGCGCGCCGGCCGCGGCGAACCCGATGCCGTAGAGCCCCCCGTCCGCTTCCAGCACCGGATGGAACTCCACGGTCAGCCCCGTGAGACGAGCGAGCTCCGCGGGCTGGTCGACGCCGCCGGTGCGGGCGAGTCCCGAGTCGAGCTCCTGGAGAGCGACGAGGTCCGCCCCGAGGCGCGCGAGCGCCGCCGCGACGCGCCGGACGTCGACCCTCCGGTCGGTGCCCTCGCAGTGGTGCACGTTGAACGTCGCGACGCGCATGCCGGCAGGATAGAGACTCCCATGTGCGAGCATTGCCCCCTCGATGACCGACCAGACGCCGGCGCCCGTGCAGCAGGACGAGGAGACGTATTGCTACGGGCACCCGAACAGGCCCACGAAGCTTCGGTGCTCGCGCTGCGACCGCCCGATCTGCGGTCAGTGCGCGATCCAGGCGCCGGTGGGCCAGCACTGTCCGGAGTGCGTGGCGGAGGCGCGGAAGAGCGCGCCGAGGGTGCGTTCGGCGACGGCCGTCAACGCCCCCGTCACCAGGGCGATCGTCGTGTTCACGGTCGCGGTGTACGTCCTCGAGCTCGTGCTCGGCGACTCGTTCGTGAACAGGTTCACCTCGTTCGCTCCGGCGATCGCAGCGGGCGAGGTCTACAGGCTGATCACGTCGGTGTTCCTGCACCTGCCGTTCGACGGCCGCCTGTTCGCGTTGCTGCACATCGTCTTCAACATGTACATCCTGTCGATCTACGGCGCGCAGGTCGAGCAGCTCTTCGGGAGCTTCAGATACCTGTTCCTGTACCTGGCCACCGGCTTCTTCGCGAGCGCCTCGTCGTACGCGTTCCACGCGTGCTCGAACGGCCTCGGCGCGTCGGGAGCGGTCTTCGGGATCGTCGGGATCCTGATCGTCTACCTGTACAACCGCCGGAGCACGACGTTCGCCGACCCCTACCTGCGCTCGCTCGGGGCGTTCGTCGTCCTCAACCTGCTGCTCGGGTTCATGGTCCCGAGGATCGACAACATCGCGCACATCGGCGGCCTCGTCGGCGGCCTTGCCCTGGGCGCGGGGTTCGACCGCAGCCGTCTGGCGAAGGCTTCGGCCCCCGTCGGGCTACAGGTCGTGACGGCTGCTGCGGTGCTGGCGGTCGGGATCGCGTTCGTCGTGCAGAGAACCGCGACGTTCGACCTGGCGAGCTGCTTCTAGCTAGGCCCGCACCTCGACGATCCCGTTCTTGATCACCGCGACGCCGTCGGGGTTGTACGTCTCGAACCCGTAGGTCGAGATCGGGGGCGGGGCGGGATCGGACGCTTCCTTCCAGAGCCGCGTCGTCAGCTCCTGGCCCGGCAGGACGGGCTTCGACAGCCGCACGCCGATGCGGGCGATGCGGGTGGGGTCGCCGCCGGCGGCGCCGTTCACCGCGGCTTTCGCCGCGATCGCCATCGTGCACATGCCGTGCAGGATGATCCCCGGGAGCCCCGCCATCTTCGCGGTGCCCTCGTCGAGGTGGATCGGGTTGTGGTCGCCCGACGCCTCCGCGTAGCGGAACGTCTGGTCCTCGTCGACCTTCGTCGTCTCCTCGAACACGATGTCGCGCGCGGCCTCCGCCGGCGCCGTGCGGCGCGAGCCCGATCCCGTGCCGCGGATGAACATCGTCCCGCGTACCTCGGCGACGACCTCGCCGTCCTGGTTCGTCTCCGTCCCTTTCACGGTGAAGGTCTCGCCGGTCTCCTTCTGCTCGACCGACTCGAGCACTGCGGTGACGGCAAGCACGTCGCCGGCGCGGACGGGCTTGTGGAGCACGTGCTCCTCGGCCGCATGCACGAGACGGAGGAGGTCGGCGCCGAGCTCGGGATCCATCGCGGCCGTCATGAAGGAGTTGAAGGCGGGGACGACCGGGAAGACGGGAGGCGCGACGACGCCGGTGCCCCCGAGGTAGCGCTCGTTCTCGTCGTTGGTCGCGCGGGCGTAGCGCTCGATGTGCTCCGCCGTCACCTCGAACGTCGAGGACGGATATTGCTTGCCTACGAGCTCGGTGTTCAGTCCCATGCGCCCCTCCCGAAAAAGGTCAGTGCGGAAGCTCCACGTCGGCCTCGCCGACGATCGCGGTCTCCTCGTCCGGCAGGTCGAGCCCGTCCGGCCCCGGCCCCTGGCGTCGCGCCTCGACCGTCGCCTTCACGAGCCCGTTCTCGATCGACACGACGCGGCCGGTGCACACGATCTCGTCTCCCGGCCACACCCGCGTCGTGAACCTGACCTTGAAGCGCCGAAGGTTCTGCGTCCCGCCGAACCAATCCGCGACGGCGTGCCCGAGGTACCCGGCGGGAAGCATGCCCATCGCGAACACGGTCGGCGCGCCGGTCGCGCGCGCGTATTCCTCGTCGGTGTGGATCGGGTTGAAGTCGCCGGACGCGCCCGCGTACCTGACGATGTCGACGCGGCTCAGGGGGCCGAACACGACCTCGCCGAAATCCATGCCCGGCGTGACGCCGTCCATCGTGATCGTCTGCGGCTCGCTCATGCTCCGGGGTCCTGTGCCGTCTCGATCAGCGTGTAGTGGGCCGTGAGCACCTCTTCGCCCTCGGCGTCGGTGAACACCGACTCGTATGTCACGAACCGCATCGAGCCGCCGCGCCGTCCCTCCTTCGTGAAGTCCTTCGAGATCCGCATCTTTCCCTTCAAGACCTCGCCCGCGAACGGAAGACGCCTGTAGACGAACTCCTGCTCTCCGTGGAGGACGCGCCCGTAGTCGAGGTTCGCACCGAGGCGCTCCTCGCGCTCCTCGCGCGGCACCTGCCAGATCTGCGTGACGGTGAACGTCGGCGGCGCGACCACGTCGGGGAACCCCTGCAGCCGGGCCGCCTCCGGGTCGAGGTGGATCGGGTTGTCCTCGCCGACCGCGAGCGCGAACTCGCGAACCTTTCCTCGCTCGACCGGGAGGTCGAACTCGATCTCGGTGACGACGTCAGGCAAGGGGCGCTCCTCCTCCGATCGCCTTCGACAGCATCGCCATCATCCCCTCGGGAGCCGCGCCCTGCGGGAACGTCTCCTTCAGCGCGGCCGCCAGCTCGTCCGGATCCCAGGGACCGTCCTTGCTCAGCGCGGTGCCGAGATCCCACGGCTTCAGGACGTTGATCGTGCTCCCGTAGACGAAGAAGCACTGCCCCGTGACGGCGCGCGCCGCGTCGGTGCAGAGGGCGACGACGACCGGCGAGATGTTCGACGGGTCGAGCGGGTCGAAGCCCTCCGCCGGCGTCTCCGCCCCGAAGATGTCCTCGGTCATGCGAGTGCGGGCGTTCGGCGCGAGACAGTTGACGGTCACGCCGTAGCGAGCGAGCTCCTGCGCCGCGATGATCGTGAACGCCGCGATCCCGGCCTTCGCGGCGCCGTAGTTCGTCTGGCCCACGTTGCCGAAGACCCCCGAGGGGCTCGAGGTGTTGATCACGCGCGCGTCGACCTGGTTTCCCTCCTTCGACTGCGCCCGCCAGTAGGCCGCGGCGTGATGGGTCGGCGCGAAGTGGCCCTTCAGGTGGACCTCGACGACCGCGTCCCATTCGGCCTCGGACATGCTGACGAGCATCCGGTCTCTGAGGATCCCGGCGTTGTTCACGAGGATGTCGAGCCGTCCGAAGTCGGCGATCGCCTGCTTGACCATCCTCTCGGCGCCCTGGAAGTCCGCGACGTTGTCGTAGTTCGCCGTGGCCTCGCCGCCGGCCGCCTGGATCTCGTCCGCCACCTGCTGCGCCGGCGCCTGGTCCTGCCCCTCGCCGGCAGTCGACCCCCCGAGGTCGTTGACCACGACCCCGGCGCCTGCCGTCGCCAGCGCCAGCGCGTGCTCGCGGCCGATCCCGCGTCCGGCGCCGGTGACGACCGCAACCTTCCCATCGAGTGACGGCATCCGAGCTCCTCCCTGGGCAGTCGAGACTAATCGAGGCAGCACTGCGGTTCGGGGGCGGCAGACGTGCGGCGAGCGACTCGCTCTCCCTTGACCGAGCGGTCAATTCGACGGCGAGTATAGCCGTACGGGCTCGAGCGACACACTCAGGAAAAGTCGCCCCGGGAGGCCGATTCCGGCTCCGAAAAGTGCGCGACTAGGGAAGCCGCTGTGTTTTCATTTGCGTACGTGAGAAAGGAGGTGGTCCAGACTTGTTACCTAGTTCCGACGGACCTCACGAGGTGACCGGCTGCTAGCGGTTCAAGCCTCGAAGTAGGGTTCTGGCCAACTGGTTCACGGGCCGCTGGCGGAATCCACACCGGTTCACCGACGTCACCCGTCTCAGCCTGGTCCTCTGAGCGTCGACGCCGTCACAAGCACGGCGGCGGGACGACCGGCGGGGGGCGCAGCGAGCCACAACGGCAAACCGGCGCAGGGATCGTTCCCTGCGCCGGTTTCTCTTTCGCGGTGACGCGCTTCTAACGCCGGAGCCTCGTCGGGACGAGGTCGAGCCACGGCCGCGCCGAGAGGTCGAGCATCAGCGGGAACCACCACGTGTCGAGGCCGCGAGCGGCTGCCGTCCCGCGACCGAGCGAGCTCCCGCCCCCGCCGCGCGCGCCTGCCCGCGCCGCGGCGCGATCACCGACGACGACCTCGCACCGGCGGACGACCTCGCCCGACCGACACTCGTCGCGCGCCGGGCCGCCGTCCAGGCGGTCGCGGCCGTCGCCGCCGATCAGCGTGTCGTCGCCCCTCCCGCCGGGGTCCACGACGTCCCAATGCCCGGTATCGGTCCACGGCCAGAACGGAGCGTCGCCCACGACGAGGTCGTTCTCGGCGGCGCCGTCGAGCACGTCGTCGCCGCTGGAGCCGTACAGGCGGTTCATGACGTCGTTCCCGACGACGACGTCGTCGCCTTCGCCGGCGATGACGTCCTCGATCCCGAGGATGCGGTCGGCCGCTCCGGCGCCGCCGCGCGGCGACACCGTCCCGTTCTCGAGGTCCACGTCCGTGCCGTCGTCGTTCAGGACCAGGAGGCCGTCGCGCGACCGCCCTCCGCCTCCGTCCAACAGCGCGCCGCTGGTCGTCGAGAGGAGGAGGTCGGCGCTCCCCTCGCCGTAGACGAAGTCGCCGCCGATCGCGCCCGACAGCACGTTCGGCCCTTCGCTGCCGAGGATGACGTCGCGGTAGATCCCGCCGATCGCGTTCTCGACGGACACCAGCGTGTTCACGTCGCCTCGCAGCGACGAGGTGTGGCCGTTCGCCAGGTCGATGACGGTCGGGCTGAACGTGAAGAGGCCGAGGAACGTGTCGGGGCCGTCGCCGCCGTCCAGCAGGTCGTTCGCCCCGTCGTCGCCGAGCAGGTCCCTTCCGGGGCCGCCGTGGAACTCGTCGTCGGAGGAGTCGCCGGCGTGGACCCAGACGGGGCCCTGCGGATCCTCCGGGAGCGACGTCTCGAACAGGAGGTCGTCGTCGCCGTCGCCGAAGAGCTCGTCCGCGCCCCGCAGTCCCTCCAGGACGTCGATCCCGGGACCGCCGTGGACGCGATCGTCGCCGTCGCCCGCGCAGATGAGGTCCATGCCGCGGCCGCCCGCGACGGAGTCGTTGCCGCCGAGCGCGGCGATGATGTCGAAGCCGCGCGTCCCTTCGATTACGTCGTCACCGGACGTCCCGGTGATCGTCGGCTCGAACCCGAAGCAGTCGTCTTCCTCGCCGACCTGGACGCGACCGAACGCCGCCGGCGCCGCGGGGACCAGCGCCGACACGAGAGCGACCACTGCGACGGCCCGGACGGCCGCGCCCCTCCACTGCCCCACGCCCCAGCGTTCGAGAGCAGCGGGCGCTTCTCCTGCCCCCGCAGGCGAGTCCCGTGTCCGTGTCGGCCTACCTGAGCCCGCGGGGCGTCCAGCGGGGAGGCGTGACGTCCTCGGGCGAGGCGGCGGTGAGCGCGTCGAGGATCCAGCTGCCGAACGCGGGCGCCGGGTCCCACAGGTTCGCGCGTGCGGCCACCGGGCGAGCTCGGTCTCCGCGGCGGGACTCGCAGCGGCGCAGGGTCTCGCCGCCCCTGCACGTGTCGTGCGCCGGGCCGCCGTCGAGCGCATCCGTCCCCCTGCCGCCGATCAGGAGGTCCTCCCCTCGCAACGTGCCCAACCCGAGCCAGCGAGCCGGGTCGATCCACGGGACGAAGGGGTGGTCGCCGGAGATCGCGTCGTCACCCGCACGCCCGGCGAGCAGGTCGTCTCCGGTTCCCCCGTAGAGCCGGTTGCCGGCGTCGCTCCCCCTGACGACGTCGTCCCGAGGCGTGCCGATGAAGTCCTCGACGCCGACCAGCCGGTCCGTCTGCCCGTCGCCGGCGGTCATCAAGCCTTCCTGCAGGTCCGCCTCGACGGGCTCGTTCACGACCGCGAAGACCGCGTCGGAGGCCGCGCCGTCGCCGCCGTCGAGGACGTCGCCGTCGACCGTAGCCATCAACAGATCCGCGCCGCGGTTGCCGATGACGACGTCGCTCCCGAAGAGCCCGGTGAGGACGTTCGGCCCGTCGTCGCCCACGATCACGTCGGTGGAGAGCGACCCGATGACGTTCTCGATCCCCGTCAACGCGTTCACCTCCGCGACCGAGGCGGCGCGGCCGTGCGCGAGGTCGACGACGAGCGGGTCGTAGGGGAAGAGGCCGAAGAACGTATCGCGGCCCCCGCCCCCGTGCAGCGCGTCGGCGCCGGCGTCGTCCGCGATCATGTCGTCGCCGGGTCCGCCCTCGTAGAGATCTGCAGAGGAGTCGCTGCCGGCGTCGGCGACCGCGAGCACGCCGTGGTCCTCCGCGACGAAGTCGGCGCCGGCGCCGCCGAAGGAGTGGTCGGCGCCCTCTCCGCCGGCGACGGCGTCGAACCCGGGTCCGCCGTGGCTCACGTCGTCTCCGGCACCAGAGCAGATCGCGTCGCTGCCGCCGCGGCCGTAGACCTCGTCGTCGCCGTCGAACGCGACGATCACGTCCGAGCCGGACGTCCCCAGGATGACGTCGCTCCCGTGGGTCCCCATGATCGTGGCCCTCTCGCCGAAGCAGCGCCGGGACCGGGCGTCGTGGCTCGCGTGCCCGGTGGCGACGAGGACGTTCGGGAGCAGGCTCGCGACGGCCGCGAGCAGGATCAGCACACGCGCCGGCCTGTCCCCCACGTATGTGCGCTTCTCCGCAGGGAGTCGGTCTCCTGCACCCCCGACCTGCGGCACCTAGCCTGCCAGGAGCTTCTCGAACGCCTTCTCGTCGAGCGTCTCGATCCCCAGCTCCTGCGCCTTGTCGAACTTCGAGGCACCGGGGTTCTCGCCCACGACGACGTAGTCGGTCTTCTTCGAGACGCTGCCGGTGACCTTGCCCCCGAGCGCCTCGATCGCGTCCTCGGCGGCCGCGCGCGAGAACCGCTCGAGCGTCCCCGTTATCACGAACGTCTTGTCCTGGAGGGGCCCGCCCTTGTGCCGCGGTGCCTGCTTGGGATCGACGCCGGCCACCTTGAGCCGGTCCATCACGTCGAGGTTCCTGGGCTGCGAGAAGAAGGTCGTGATCGAGCGAGCGATGACGTCCCCGATCCCGGGCATCGCGAGGAAGTCCTCCTCCGTCATCCCGCGCAGCCGGTCGAGAGAGCCCGCCTCGGCGGCGATATCGAACGCGCGGCCCCCGACGTGCGGGATCCCGAGGGCGATCAGGAGGTTGCCGAGACCCCGCGTCTTCGACGCGTCGATCGCGTTCATGAGGTTGCGGATCGAGACCTCCCCCCAGCCCTCGTGCCCCTCGAAGTCCGACGGCTTCAAGCCGTACACGTCCGCGACGTCCTTCAGAAGGCCCCGGTCGATCAGCCACGTGATCGTCTTGTAGCCGAGGCCTTCGATGTCCATCGCCCCCCGGGACGCGAAGTGGAACAGGCTCTCTATCAGCTGCGAGGGGCACTCGAGGTTGACGCACCTCGTGGCGGCTTCGCCTTCCTCGCGCACGAGCCGCTCGCCACAGGACGGGCATCTCTTCGGCATGACGAACTCGCGCGCGCCCTTGGGACGGAGCGAGAGGACCGGCCCTACGACCTCTGGGATCACGTCGCCGGCGCGCCGGACGACCACGGTGTCACCCTCGCGGATGTCCTTGCGCTTGATCTCGTCCTCGTTGTGCAGGGTGGCGGTCGAGATGGTGACGC
>JBHELD010000058.1:0-31673 GCA_046263255.1 Actinomycetota bacterium | reverse complement strand
CCGCCCTACGGCCCGGTGCTGACGTGCCCGCCGGAGGCGGCGATCCGCTACCACACGACGTCGGGCACCAGCGGCTCGCGGCCGCTCGCGGTGCTCGACGGCCCGAAGGACTGGGAGTGGATCGCGGAGATGTGGTGCTACGCGTTCTGGGGCTTCGGTGTCCGGCCCTCCGACACCGTGTTCTTCGCCTTCTCCTACGGCACGTTCGTCGGGTTCTGGGGCGCGCACTACGCGTGCGAGAAGATCGGCTGCCTCGTCCTTCCCGGCGGGAACATGACGACCGAGGCCCGCGTGCGCCAGATCGTCGACATGAAGGCGACCGTGGTCTGCTCGACGCCGACGTACGCGTTGCGGATGGCGCAGGAGGCGAGCACGATGGGCGTCGATCTCGCGAACGGGCCCGTGAAGCGTCTGATCCTGTCCGGGGAGCCGGCGGGGTCGATACCGGCGACCAAGCGGCTCATCGAGCAACAGTGGGGAGCAAAGGCGGCGGACACGGCCGGGATGACCGAGCTCGGCACGATCATGATGTTCGAGTGCGAGCACCAGCCCGGTGGGACCCACATCATCGAGCCGCACTACGTCGAAGAGGTGATCGACCCGGAGTCGGGCGAGCCGCTCCCCTACGGCGAGCAGGGAGAACGGGTCGTGACCTCGTTCGGGCGCGGGTTCATCCCGGTGATCCGCTACCGCACGCGCGACCTCGTCGTGAAGGTGCCGGCGGACAGGTGCTCGTGCGGCCGGACGTTCGACCTCTACGAGGGTGGGATCGTCGGCCGGGTCGACGACATGAAGCTCGTCCGCGGCACGAACATCTACCCGCGCGCGATCGAGGCGATCGTCCGCGAGTTCGAGCAGATAGACGAGTTCCAGATACACCTGTACACCGCGGACCGCATCCGCGACGAGATCGAGATCCTGATCGAGGTCCCGGACGAGCGAGCCGACGTCGGCGCGCTCGTGCGCGCGCTGTCGACGGCTCTGTCGGAGGCCCACGAGGGGCTTCGTTTCGACGTCCGCAGCGTCGAGCTCGGGTCACTCCCGCGGTTCGAGCTGAAGGCGAAGCGTCTCGTGGACGAGAGGGTCCTCGCCGGGAGCGAGGGGGAAAGGAAGCGGATGTGATCGGCCAGACGACGGACCTGTCGCCGGCGCAGCGCGAGCTGGTCGACTGCTATCGCTCGCTCGTCCGCGTGCTCTCGGAGCACCGCGAGGACCTCGCGCCCTTCGAGGAGCGCAACGCGCTGAAGGCGGCCGCGGCGCTGTGGCAGGTCGTGAACGGGCTCGACCTCGATCCCGGCCACGTCTACGAGCTGGGCATCTGATCGGACGCCCGTTACCCCTTGAGCGCCGGGATCGTGATGAACGACGCCGGGTTCTCCATCTCGAAGTAACCCTGCAGCGGCGCGTAGCCCCGCGAGGTCGTGGTCATCTGGAGCGCGGTGACCTTCTTGCCCTGCAGCTTGGCCGGCACGTCGATCTCGAACGCCACCTCGACCCACGAGCTCGCCGGGGTCACGAGGTAGTCGACGGTCGTGGTGCCGGCGTCGACCGTCTTGCCGCCGATCCGCACGTCGATCTTCACGTCGAGGGTCGCGGGGCCGGCGGTGCGTCCCGCCCAGGAGGTGATGTAGAGCTTTCCGGTCACGGGGCTGGACGCGTCGAGGACGAGGGGCAGCCCGTCGTAGGCCATCCAGACCTGGTCGACGTACGGCTGGCCGGCCATGCCGGAGACGCCGTTGACGGCGCCGTTCTCGGCCCCGCCACAGGTGCCGTCGCCGGGCTCGTCCTTGACGCTCAGCCCGAGCACGGCGGCGGTGCAGTCGGGGCCGCGGAGGTAGAAGTTGACGCTCGCGGGGCGCGGCTTCGCGTGGGCGCTCACGCCGAGCGATCCCGCGAGCAACGCCGCGGCGAGAACCGGGACGATCGACTTCCTCATCGCAGATCCCTCTCTCTCTGTCCGGGGGTCGACTACTTCTCGACTCCGTGCCACTTCAGGACGTCGAAGCCCTTCTGCAGGTCGACCGCGTAGACGACCTTGTCCGTCAGCCAGTAGGCGGCCGCCGAGTTGCCGGCGTGCGGCAGGAAGTAGCCCTCGTCGGTGATGTGGCCCTTCTTGTCGACGCCCATGAAATGCGTGCCGTGGTTGAACATCGTGACGGCGACGATGCCGCCGTTGCGGAAGTCGGGGTGGGGCTCGAACCAGTGGGTGGAGCACCCGAACGTCGTGCCGCTCGGGGGGTTTCCGTCGGCGTAGGTGCCGGACGGAGGCCGGTAGGTCTCGATGCGGGTGAGCGTCTTCGTCTTCTTCCACTTCGACGCGTCCCACGTCGTGAACCCGCCGCTCGTCGAGTCGCAGCGGACGTCGGCGCCGGGCAGCCACGTCTCGCCGGTCGAGAGGGCGAAGCGATCGCGCCCGAGCTGCGGCCACTTGCTCGAGTGGATGAACTCGCCCATCGGCTCGGCGACGGCGAGGAGCTTCGGCCTCACCGGGTTCGTCGTGTCCAGCAGCATCATCGGATCGCTCGACGTGAGCACGCGTCCCGGAGCGATCTCGTTGACGTCGTGCGCGTTGGTCACCGGCATCCCGTCGCCCCACTTGTGGTCGACGAGCTTCGGTTCTGCGGGATCGCGCAGGTCGACGATGTTGCCGTCGGAGCCGTAGAGCCACTTGCAGTTCTGGAGGCAGCTCATCGTGTGCTGTCCCGCGCCGTCCAGCACCGCGAGCTCGACCGGGTTCGACTTGTCCTCGACGTCCCACACGTGGACGCTCGCGTCCGGGAGCTCCTCGGAGAAGATCATGATCTTGTCGTTGCCGTCCACGTCCTCGTTCTCGAACTTGAAGCCGAACGGCGTCGTGCTGAGCTCCTGGGGAGCGAGCGGGTCGGAGACGTCGTAGATCGAGAAGTTGTGCCACGACGTGACGTACATGTGCTTGCCGATGATCTTCGCCCCCGACGCGGTGCCGACGTTGAACGGCACGTAGTCGATCCACTCGAGGTTCTCGGAGGTGATCCCTCCGGCCGAGGGACCGGCGCCGGCGGAGGGCACCGTCGCGGCCGGGCCGCCTGCCACGACGAGAGCGGCACCGAACGCTGCGAGAATCCTCTTCACGATTGCTCCTCTTCGGATCTGGATCGTCTGCGGGTGAGGTTCGCCGCGCGCCGCAGGGTTCCTCCGGCCGGAATGGGTACGCAGCTACTGGAACGGAAGCGCCCGGGGGCGCAGGCCGCAGACCCTCGCCGTCGCCAGCCCGGCGCCGTTGCGGCGGCCGACGCGGGCGTCGGAGGACGCCAGCTTCGCGAGCGACTTCTCGTCGATCTCCCGCACGTTCAGCAGCCGGGCGCGCGGCTGGGGCATCCGGAAGCGCAGGAAGCTCGGCCGTTCGCAGCTGTGCAGCAGCGTGATCTCGGGGATCGTCACCTCCACCGGCTCGTTCGTCGCGATCTCCTTGCCGGCCTCCTGCTCGAACCAACCGTGGGGCATCGGGTCTATGTGCTGGAGCGAGCGGACGCCGTACGTCGCCTGGTACTCGTTGCGGCTCCCGCCGTGCCGCAGCGGCTCGCCGTCGGGGCCGATGACCTCGAGCTTCGCCGCGACGTGGCCGTCGGGACGGCTCGACATCAGCCACAGGTCGAGCATCGGCTGGCCGGTGACGTGCAGTGGCGCCGGCATCTTCGGCGTCTCGAAGGCCGCGAACCCGGCGAGCGTGATGTCCTGGACGTTGAAGTCCCTGAGTCCGTGGACCATGAGCGTGGCGGCCTTCACCCGGGGGGCGTTCGGCCGGTACTCGCGCTCCTGCCAGTACTCGGTGAAGTCGCCGTTCTGGTCGGCGGACGAGCCCATGACGTCCCCCTGGCACGTGAGCTTCTCGGGGTAGTGCTGCGGGGCCGGCTCCTCGCCCGGCGTGAGGCTCGTGAGCAGGTAGCTGCCGTTCCCGAGGCCCGGCTGGCCCGTCCACGGGACGCCGTCCATGAAGTTCCAGTCGTACTGGCCGCCGACCGACGCGACCGGGATGATCGCCTTCAGGTACTTCACCTGCTTGGGGTCGCCGAAGGCCGCGGTCGAGATCTGCGTCTCCGCGTCGTAGGAGGCTCCGTACATCCCGACCCTGCCGTTCGACCAGGGAGCCTCCTTGCCGAGGTACTCGACGACCGCGGCGCCGTCGGCGAACTGGTTCGTCGAGGTCTGCTCGAGGCAGCCGCCGGACTCGCCCGTGCCGCGGACGTGGTGCTGGGCGACCGCGTAGCCGCGGGCGTTGAAGTACTGGATGAAGTTCGGAGTCGTCGCGTTCCCCGGGTACTCCTCTACGCCCTGCGCGACGTAGGGCGTCATGATCAGGATCGTCGGGATCTTCGCCGGCGGGATCTTGCCGTCCTTCTCCTCCGGGAGCCACGTCTCGACGTAGAGCTGCACGCCGTCGTGCGCGGTCACGTAGTGCCGCTGCGTCTCGGGATCCTCATCCGGCGGCTTCGAGCCGTAGAGCTCCTGCGACAGCGGCTTGGGCGCGAAGCGGCGCCCGCGGTCGGGGGCGGAGCCGGCGTAGGCCGACGCGGGCAGCAGAAGGCCGGCGACGACGGCGGCCGCGACAGACGTCTGAGCATGCGCATGTGCTCGTTATTTATTTCGGCCTCTTGCGGCGCACTCCTGCGAGTAGCCTCCCGGGATGGACTTCGAGCAGAGCCCCCGCAGCCGGCAGCTCCAGGAGCGGCTCGTCGAGTTCATGGACGCGCACGTCTACCCCGCGGAGCCCGTCTACCGCGACCAGGTCCTGTCGCAAGGAGACCCGCACGTGCCGCCCCCCGTGATGGAGGAGCTGAAGGGCGAGGCGCGGCGGCGCGGGCTGTGGAACCTCTTCCTGAGCGGCGGCCCCGGCCGGCGCGTCGGAGGGGAAGGGCTCTCGAACCTCGACTACGCGCCGCTCGCCGAGATCATGGGCCGCAGCCCGCTCGCGCCGGAGGCGACGAACTGCGCGGCCCCCGACACGGGGAACATGGAGATCCTGGCCGAGTTCGGCACACCCGAGCAGCAGGAGCAGTGGTTGAACCCGCTGCTGGACGGCGCGGTCCGGTCGTGCTTCGGGATGACGGAGCCGGACGTCGCGAGCTCCGATCCGACCAACCTCTCGAGCACGATCGAGCGCGACGGGGACGAGTACGTCGTCAACGGGCGGAAGTGGTGGACGTCCGGCGCAGCCGATCCGCGTTGCAAGGTCTGCCTCTTCCTCGGGGTGACGGATCCCGACGCCGACAGGCACCTGCAGCACAGCCTCGTGCTGATCCCCATGGACGCGCCGGGGGTGGAGGTCGTGCGGACGCTGCCGGTCTTCGGCTACGACGCCGGCCACGGGCACTGCGAGATCGTCTTCACCGACGTGAGGGTCCCGGCGTCGAGCCTTCTCGGGCAGGAGGGCGGGGGCTTCCTCATCGGGCAGGCGCGGCTCGGGCCGGGCCGGATCCACCACTGCATGCGCGCCGTAGGGATGGCCGAGCGCGCGCTCGAGCTGATGTGCCGGCGAGCGCACTCCCGCGTCGCGTTCGGCATCCCGCTGTCGAAGCAGGGCGTGATCCGCGACTGGATCGCGGAGGCGCGCATCCGCATCGAGCAGGCGCGCCTGCTGACGCTGAAGGCCGCGTGGGTGATGGACACCGCCGGGAAGGAGGGCGCGCGCACCGAGATCTCCGCGATCAAGGTCGCGGCGGCCGACACCGCCACGTGGGTGATCGACCGGGCGATCCAGGTGCACGGGGGGGCGGGCGTCTCCGACGACTTCCCGCTCGCGGCGATGTACGCGCACGCGCGGACGCTCCACATCGTCGACGGCGCGGACGAGGTGCACAAGATGGTGCTGGCGAGGAACGAGCTGCACCGCTGGAAGCCGGCCTGAGCCCGTGCTCGTCGCGCCGCTCGCCGCGCTACCGGTCCCGGCTCAGGACGTGAGCTGCCCCTCCGGCACCGGCTCCGCCCGGCCTCCCCTGCCCGAAGTCGCCACGACGACGCCTCCGAGGATCAGCGCCGCGCCGAATAGCTGCGCGGCCCCCGGGCTCTCCCCCAGCGCGAGCGCCGCGATCGTCATCGCGCCGACCGGCTGGAGCAGCAGGACTATCGACGTGACCGCGGCCGGAAGCCGCGGGAGAGAGCGGGAGATCAGCAGCCACCCCGCGACCTGGGCGCTCAGGGCCAGCGCCACGAGCCACCCGTGCTCCGGCCAGCGCGGCGCCCACGCGACGTCGCCGGCGGCCGCGCCGTACAGCGCCGCGACGGCGGCGGAGACGAGAGTTGCGTGGAAGAGCGGCCCGGCGATCCTCCGGAGGTCGCGCGAGCCCTCGCGCAGCACGAGGATGAACGCCGCGTACGCGAGCGAGGTGAGGGCGCCGAACCCGACGCCGAGGGCCGGGTCGTCGCCGTACGCGTCGGTCCCGATCGCGCCGGAGATCAGGACGACCCCGCACAGGACGACCGGGATCGCCCAGAAGAGCTGGCGGCGCGGCCTCTCGCCGAGGACGGCCCACGCCGCGAAGCCCACGATCAGCACCTGCAGGTTCCCGAGGACGGTCGCAAGGCCCGCCCCGACCGCGTCTATCGCGTTGTGCCAGAAGATCAGGTCGAGGGCGAAGAACACGCCCGCCACCCACGCGAGGTTCCTGGTCCTCTGCGGCAGCACGCCGAACCGCCGGGTCTCGAGGTACGTGACCGCCCCCAGCACCGGCAGCGCGTACGCGCACCGGTAGATCGCGACCGTCACCGGCGACGACACCGCTAGACGCACGAGCACGCCGGAGGACGCGATGCAGAGGGCGCCGAGCGCGGCGGTCGCGAGGGGGCGGTCGGCGAGGCCGAGCGCCGGCCGCCGGCGTCGCATCCCGGCAGACCTCGAGGCGGGCACTCCCTTCATTGCGCGAAGGCGTACGCAGCACGCACGTTTTCGCTCGACGAATCGACCTCCCGTCGGTCAGGACCGCCCGTACACGTCCTCGTACCGCTCTATGTCGTCCTCGTCGAACTCGCCGAACGAGATCTCGAGCACGCGCCCGGTGGGCCCCGCCGAGCCGAGGCGGTGGCGCGCCCCCCGCGGGATCACGAACTCGTCGCCGGGCGACGCCAGGTGCTCCTCCCCGTCTATCTCGATCCTCAGGCCCGGATCGAGCACGACCCAGAGCTCGTCGCGATGGCGGTGCGACTGCAGGCTCAGGAGCTGCCCCTCGGCGACCGTGAGGATCTTGACCGTGCACAGGGCGTTGTGCGCGAACCGGCGGAACCCGCCCCACGGGCGATCGTCTTGCTTGATGTTCCCGAGGATCTCGTCTCGCACGGACGCCACCACAAGCCCTCCGCTGTAATCGGCCGGTCCTCCCCATTCTCCTGGACGCGGCGGGCGCGGGTTCACCGGCGGGAGCCCGGCCGCGGCACGTCGCCGGTGCGGATCTGCTCCCACGTCGGGCGCGGGAGCTCGAAGATCCCCGCGGCCGCCTCGGTGTAGAGAGCGCCGCCGAGCCGCGCGACGGGCTGGAGCAGATGCGGGTCGACGCGTCCGTCGCTGAACAGCGCCTCGTCGACGTGCGCGAGGAGGACGTCGCCGAAGACCATGTGGCCGTTGCCCTTCGACACGACGTCGTCGACCCTGCACTCGAACGCGACCCGCGCCCGCGCGACCCTCGGGGGCGCGACGCGCGACGACGCCGCGGGCTCGAGGCCGGCCCACTCGAACTCGCTCTCGTGTGGAGGGAAGTCGGCCGACGTGAAGTTCATCGCCTCGACCAGCTCCCGGCCGACGACGTTGACGACGAACTCGCCCGTGGCGCGGACGTTGCGCAGGGTGTCCTTCTCGCCCGTCGACGTGAAGTGCACGATCCAGGGATTGCTCGAGATCACGTTGAAGTAGCTGTGCGGTGCGACGTTGAAGACGCCCTCCTCCGACACCGACGAGACCCACGCGATCGGGCGCGGGACGACGAGCGAGGTGATCAGGAAGTAGGGCTCGCGGCCCTCGAGCCGCGCGGGGTCGATCGCCCTAAGCTGCACGGCGCGGCAGCCGGGCGATCCATGCGTGCACCTTCTCGACCTCTTCCCGCGTGAGCTCGTGCCCCCCGGGCCCGAGGTCGAGCTCCACGTCGGCACCGGCGTCCTCCAGCATGCGCGCCAGCTCCTGCGTCTGGTCGCGCGGGATCATCGGGTCGCGCATCCCGCCCGTGAGCAGCACGGGCGTCCCGGCGAGGTCGGGGAGCGTCTCCGGATGAAACGGCACCATCGCGTGCAGGAGCGCCGCGGCGCCCACGGCGCCGGGATACGAGAGCAGGAGGCTCGCCGCGATGTTCCCCCCGTTCGAGTAACCCACGGAGACGACGTCGCGGCTCTCGAACCCGTAGCGCTCCGCGGCGCCGCCTACGAAGCGAGCGAGGCCGGCCGTGCGCCGCTTCAGGTCGTCGACGTCGAAAACGCCCGGCGCGAGCCGCCGGAAGAACCGCGGCATGCCGTTCTCGAGGACCTGACCGCGCGGGCTTAGGAGCCGCGCGCCCGGGGCGACGGCGCGGCCCAGCGGGATCAGGTCGTTCTCGTCGGCGCCGGTCCCGTGCAGCAGCAGCAGCGTGAGCGGGCCCTCGCCGGGCTCGTAGCGGTGGACGAAGCCGAGATCGGTCGGGCCCTCCGTTCCCGTGGCCATCGCCGCATGCTCGCGCATCGCGGCGCGCCCGCGCGGCAGGCTCGAAGCCTGCCGCGAGCACGGCGTCAACCTGGTCGAGTTCCGCCTGCGCTGGATCGGGGAAGATTCAGGACCTCAGGTTCCCCGAGCCGAGGAGGTCCGAAGTGAAGAAAGCGCTTCTCGTGGCGACGCTCTCCCTGGCCCTCAGCGCGGTGCTGGCCGCGGGCACGCTGACGCCGGCAACGCCGCAGCCCCCGGGCCAGACGACGACCCTTACGTGGTTCGACCCCCGTGCGACCGACTTCGAGAAGGACCTCGATTTCGGCAGGAAGAGCTTCAGCCCCGGCGACATGGCCGTGATCAAGGACTCCTTCTTCGACGCCGAGACGTGTGACAAGGCCGGGACGGTGGTCCTTCGCTTCCAGTTCGTGAAGCAGTCGGGGCCGGAAGACGGGTTCTTCCTGGCGGACGGCGGGATCATGCTCCCGGACGGGAAGCTCACGCTCTACCTGCACGGGAGGTTCTCCGAGTTCGAGGCGGAGAGCGGCGCCCTGGGCGCGATCACCGGCGGGACCGGCGCGTACGCGAATGCCCGCGGCGAGCTCCGGATCGACGAGGACCACCGGCTGTGCGACAAGAGGGGCGCGTTGATCACCGCGGAGCTGATGCTGGAGTGAGGGCCGCGGACCGGGCTAGGGCCCCGTCCGCTCAGACTCCATGAACGGGTACCGGTAGTCCGTCGGCGGGACGAACGTCTCCTTTATCGACCGGGGACTGACCCAGCGGATCAGGTTCCACATCGACCCGGCCTTGTCGTTGGTGCCCGATCGCCGCGCCCCGCCGAACGGCTGCTGGCCGACCACGGCTCCCGTCGGCTTGTCGTTGACGTAGAAGTTGCCCGCCGCGAAGCGCAGCCGCTGCTTCGCCTCGACGATCGCGGCCTCTTCGGTCGCGAACACCGACCCGGTGAGGGCGTACGGCGCTCCGCGGTCGACGAGATCCAGCGTCGGCCCCCACTCCCCCTCGGGGTAGACGTAGACCGTGACGATCGGGCCGAACAGCTCCTCGCGCAACAGGCGCGTCCCCGGATCCTCCGTGCGCACGACCGTCGGCCGCACGAAGTAGCCCGTCGAGTCGTCGGCGTCTCCCCCGGCGACGATCTCGAGGCCGGGCCCCGAACGCGCCTCCCCCAGCGCGCTCGCGTGCTTGTCGAACGCGCGGTCGTCGATCACGGCGCCCATGAAGTTGCCGAAGTCGGCGACGTCGCCCATGGGGATCTGCGGCACCTCGTCGGCGAGCCGCTCGCGCAGCGGCTCCCACAGGTTCGACGCGACGTAGACGCGCGAGACCGCGGAGCACTTCTGCCCCTGGTACTCGAAGCCCCCGCGTACGATCGCCGTCGCAAGCGCGTCGACCGACGCCGAGGGATGGGCGACGATGAAGTCCTTGCCCCCGGTCTCGCCGACGATCCTCGGGTAGTTGCGATGGCGGTCGACGTTCTCGCCGACCTTGCGCCACATCCAGTTGAACGTGGGGGTCGAGCCGGTGAAGTGGATGCCGCCGAGCTCCTCGTGCGCGAGAGCGGCCTCTCCGATCTCCGGGCCCGGCCCGTGGACCACGTTGACGACACCCGGGGGCAGGCCCGCGGCCTCGAGCAGCCTCATCGTGTAGTGGGCGGAGTGCGCCTGCGTCAGAGACGGCTTCCACACGACCGTGTTGCCCATGAGCGCAGGCGCGGTCGGCAGGTTCGCGGCGATCGACGTGAAGTTGAAGGGAGTCACCGCGAACACGAAGCCCTCGAGCGGACGGTAGTCCGTCTGGTTCCACATCCCCGGCGGCGAGTGCGGCTGCTCGGCGTAGATGCGCGCCGCGTACTCGACGTTGAAGCGCCAGAAGTCGATCAGCTCGCAAGCGGCGTCGATCTCCGCCTGGTGGACGGTCTTCGACTGGCCGAGCATCGTCGACGCGTTGATCGTGTCCCTCCACGGCCCCGCGAGCAGGTCCGCGGCGCGCAGGAAGACCGCGGCCCGGTCCTCCCACGGAAGCGCCGACCACTCCGGGTGGGCGCGGCGCGCCGCCGCGACCGCGTCCTCGACGTCCTTCCCCGTCGACTGGTGGACGTCGCCGAGCACGTGCTTGCGGTCGTGCGGCATCACGACCTCGTAGATGTCCCCGCTCGTGACCTCGCGTCCGGCGATGACCATCGGGATGTCGATGCGTTCGTCCGCCATCTCCGACAGCCGCACGGTCAGGCTCTGGCGCTCCGGAGAGCCCGGCGCGTAGTCCTTGACCGGCTCGTTACGGGCGGCGGGGGGTTTCAGGATGCCGAAGGTGCCGCTGATCGGAACCACCTCGCTTCTGTGGGACTCGGGAGATAGACGAGCGTAGCCCGGCCGGTACGCGGCCGCCCCGCGGAGCAACTACTACGGGTGTAGTAGGTCCCCGCGGCGGCCCGGTCGGCTACTCGTCGGCCGGCAGGCGGAGCTTGACGCCGGTCAGGACCATCGCCCCGGGCGAGCGCGAGCCGTGCGCGAAGAAGAGGTCGGATACCGGCGACACCGTCAGGTACAGCGTCTCGCCCTCGGCGACCTCGGCCACGACGCCGGGCAGCTCGATCTCGAACTTCGAATCGGTCACCGGCAGAGCGCGGCGCAGCGGCAGCACGTTGTTCTGGGTCACCCGCGCGTCCGCAGGGTTCGTTCCGATCGCGAGACCGAAGAAAGCGCGGCCGTCCAACGCCGCCGACGTCACCTTGCCCGAGAGCTCCGGCACGCCCGCGAGCGTGAGCGGCCCCTGCGCCACCGGCAGCTGGAGGGGCGCGCCGCCGGCCGCCGGCGTCGCGATGCCTCCGGCGCCCGCCGGATCGACCGCGAGCTTGCCGGACCTGCCGAGGCGGTTCAAGCGGAGGCACGTCTCGCCGTCGAGCGCCGTCAGGTTGTACCTGCTCGGAAGGACGCCGTCGGTGGACGCTCCGGCGAAGACGCGCTCGAAGAAAGCGATCGTCGTCTTCGTGAAGTCCGTGCAGGCGTCGACCCCGCCGCCGGTCTGGACGTCCGAGGGCTCGCCGGGCGGCAGTGCGTTCGGCAGCGCGTGGCCGCCGTTGTACGACACGAAGAAGCTCTGCGCCCGCGCGTCGCGCGTCAGCGCGCGGTGGAAGATGTCGAGGCCCTCGTTCAGGTCGAAGAGGTTGTCGCTCGCCCCCTGCCGCAGCAGCATCGGGACGTCGACGCGGATCCCGCGCTCGACGAACGCGCGGGGGCTGTGCTTCGCGAAGATCGAGTCGATGTCGGGTGCGCCCGGAACCGGCTCGCCGTAGAGCGTGCCGTCCGGCCACTGCCCCGTGGCGGTCCCCCATGCGAACGCCTCGTGGATGTGCTGCGGGACCATCCTCGCCCCCGCGCCGTAGAGGAGGGTGACCCACGCCGACCGCACGACCTTCTGCGGCGCGAGGCTCTCGGGCAGGTCGTACCAGGTGATCTGCGGAGCTAGCGCGTCGAACCGGGTCCTGCCCTCGTCGGCGATCTCGTCGAGAGCGGTCATCGTCTGGTAGCCGCCCCCGTAGCTCGCGCCGATCGCGCCGAGGACGGGATCCTTCGGCCCGTCGAGCCGGACCCAGTCGAGCCCCGCGACGAAGTCGACGACCGCCTTGACGTCCTCGGTCTCCCGCGTCGGGTCCTGCACGTGGGCCTGGCCGCCGCTGTCGCCGTGGCCGCGCTGGTCGATGCTGACGACGCCGAATCCCGCGTCGAGGTACGGCTCGACCGCACCGTCGACCGCGGTCTCGCGGCTTCCGCCCCACCCGTGGGAGTGGAGAACGACCGGGACCTTTGCGGAGGGGCCGGCGCCCGCCGGCTTGAAGACCGTGATCGCGATCTTCGTGCCGTCGTGGGGGTTCTCGACGACCTCGTCATGGGCGCGGTGGCCTCCGGCGGCGGCCGCGGGAACCACTCCGGCGAGCAAGGCGAGCAGTGCGAGGGCGCAGGTGAGCCGTCTCATCTCGAACCTCCCGATTGGTCGGGTTGGTCGCAAGCGGTTTACCTACCCATTTCTGCGGCCGCGCCGGCCTCTCCTCCCAAGCTTCCGGGGGAAAGACGGGACCGGCCCGGTGAGGCCGTGGCGGTTCGCGTGGGACGCGCTGTGCAAGGAGGGCGGGCCGTAGGTCGGGGCGCACGAAAGTCATTCGTTCCCAGTCAAAGATCGACTCTCGCGACCTGCTCGTCACCGCGGCATGTGCGCTACGGCGTCTTCATACGTTCCCTCCGGGGCCGACTCTGCCGGCCCGTACACGAGATTCAACACTCCGGTCGGGAACGTCTCGGACGAGATCAGTCGCACCGGAAGCGAGGACTCGGCGTCGTCGAAAAGCCTCGTCCCCTTGCGAACGGCGATCGGATGCACCAGCAGATGCAGCTCGTCCAGCAGCCCTGCAGCCAGCAACTGCCGCACGATAGACGGCGAGCCGCTGATCGCGATGTGCGTGTCACCGGGCTCCTCCTTCAGCGCGGCGACGGCTTCGACGAGATCGCCCTCGAGCCGTTCGGAGTTGCGCCACGTCAACTCTAGATCCTGCCTCGACACGACTATCTTGCGGGCGTCGCCGAGCGCCTTCGCGAACTCGGCATCCGCCTCTCCCGCTGCTTCGCGGCCCGGCCACGCGCCGGCGAAGCCGTCGTACGTCACGCGTCCCAGAAGGAGGGTGTCGGCGGCACCGATCACCTCGTCCACCGCGACGCCCATCTCGTCGCTGAAGTACGGGAAGTGCCACCGGTCGGGGGCCTCGACGACACCGTCGAGCGAGATGAACATCGTCGCCTTGATCTGCCTCACGATCGTCCTCCCAGGTATTCGAACCCGATACCTCTTCGACTCGGTGGAGAGCGAGAACCAATCGCGGGGCCGACCCCTATCCTGCTGGTTCCCCCCTCTGGTACCGGCAGTCTCTCGGCGTACGAGTCCCCTAACCGCTCCCCACCGTAATCTCTCGCGTCCTCGCCACGGATCGGAGGGATCGCCCGCCCGTCGAGCAGGCGTTCGGCAACGACCAGGCAAAGGTGCCAGGCGGCCGTCACCTTCGGTGCCCCCGCCCCCGCCAAAGGGCGAGTGCCCGCTTCGTTAGTCGGTCACGCCATGCAAGTGGGGGCAGCTCGACTCGAACCAGCGACCAACGGATTATGAGTGAGGGCTTCGCACAACCCCTGTCGAGCCAGGGTGTTCAGGCCGGGATAAGACCTGGTCGGTCATCGATCGACCACTTCGCCGATGCGGCGCTCCAGGAACCGTCGCTCCGCGTGATTCGTCACGAGCTCGAGCGCCCGTCGATAGCTCGCCGCCGCTTCGTCGGATCGATCTAGTCGCCGAAGCAGGTCCGCCTTGGCCGAATGGAAGAGGTAATAGCTCGAGAGCTCGTTCTCGAGGGGGTCGAGCTGGGGCAGGGCTGCGGCGGGACCGTCGGCCATCGCCACGGCGACGATCCGATTGAGCTCCACAACGGGCGAAGGCTGCATCCTGGTCAACGCTTCGTAGAGGGAGGCGATCTGTGGCCAGTCCGTGTCGTCGGGCCTGGGGGCGCGTGCGTGTAGAGCCGCGATCGCGCCTTGTACTTGATAAGGCCCCGGCCGTCCAAGCTCGAACGCGCTGTGGAGCGTGGCCAGGCCTTCGTCGATCATCTCCTGATCCCAGCGGGATCGGTCCTGGTCTTCGAGCAGCACCAGCTCTCCCGATGAATCAGTGCGCGCGGCCCGACGCGAATGGTGCAGCAGCATCAATGCCAGCAGTCCCCCCGCCTCGGGCTCCTCCCCCATGAGCCCGACCAGCAATCGCGTCAGGCGGATGGCTTCGTCGCACAGTTCCGCACGGACGAGGGGACCCGAGGTCGTCGCGTATCCCTCGTTGAAGACGAGATAGAGCACGGTGAGCACGCCGGGAAAGCGCTCGGGTAGAAGTTCCGGCGGCGGGAGTCGATACGGGATGCCGGCGTCGCGGATCTTCCGCTTGGCGCGCACGATCCGCTGAGCCATCGCCGGCTCGGCGAGGAGGAAGGCCTTGGCTATCTCGGCCGTGGAAAGACCGCCCAGCGTCTTGAGCGTGAGGGCGACACGCGCGTCGAGCGGTAGCGCCGGGTGGCAACACGTGAAGATGAGCCGAAGCCTGTCATCGGGGATACCGCTGATGTCCGACTCGTCTCCCCCCAGCATCTCGAGTTCCTTGAGGTGCGCGAGCGTCTTGGTCTTCTCTTCCAGCCGCCGTGCTCGGCGCAGACGGTCGATGGCACGGTTGCGGGCGGTCGTGGTGATCCACGCAGCGGGATTCCGAGGAATGCCGCGCGACGGCCACGAGCGGAGCGCGTCGAGAAACGCCTCCTGCACGGCCTCTTCGGCGAGGTCGAAATCACCGAAGACTCGGATCAGTGTCGCGACCGCCTGCCCCTGCTCCTCGCGGAACAGGCGGCCGACGACACCTCGGGTTTCGGTTCCTACGACGGCGCCTCGTCGAACGTCATGAGCGGCCTAACCTCGATCGAGCCTCGACCCACGCTGGGGATACGCGATGCAGCCTCGATCGCGTCGTCGAGGTTGGGGCAATCGATGAGATAGAAGCCACCGAGCTGCTCCTTGGTCTCGGCGAACGGCCCATCGGTGGTGGCCGTCTTGCCGTCACGCTCTCGAACTGTGGTCGCCGACGACACCGGCTGAAGCGCCTCCCCGCCCACGAACCAGTTCCTGCCCTTCAGCCAGTCGGTGTAGGCGGTCCACGCCTTCATCTCCAGAGCTACGTCCTCGGGAGGGAGCTTCGAGTAGTCGAGCTCGGGCTCGTAGATCAACAGCAGGTACTTCATAAGTGCTCCTTCCGTCAGGCGGCCCGCGGCCGCGTTCACACTACCGACGAAGGAAGAGACGAAGGATCGACACATGCACCGAAAAAAGCCGTCTCACGTTTTCCGAGCCCAGGTGCCGATCAGGCGCCGTGCATGCTCTGGAACGGACGGACCTCAATCGGCTTCCCGACGCACTCCGTGACCTTCGCAGCCCACGCCAGAGCCGCGTCGAGATCGTCGGTATCGATGATGTAGAAGCCGGCGATCTGCTCCTTCGATTCCGCGAAGGGCCCATCGGTGGTCAGCACCTGGTCCTCGGCCGCCCTCACTACTTTGGCTGCGTCGGGCCCCGTAAGCCGCGCGGAGTACACCAAGGCATTCTCGGCCTTCATCTCTTCCTCGAGAGCGAAGATCCGCTTCATGAAGAGTCCCATGTCCTCTTCGGTCATCGGGGATGTCGACTCACCTTCGATGGAATGCACGGATAGCAGGTATTGCGCCACGGTGCCCTCCTCGTTTGGGGCGGTGGCTTCCCACCGCTCTCTGCAACCGACGAACGGCCGGCGTGCGGATCGACAGTCTCACCAAAAGGCATTTCCACGGGAGTTATAGGAAAGGGCGGATGAAGGATCTCCTTTTAGGGCGACATCGCAGGCGGGTCGTCCGCTCGCCGGCGCCTCTGCCCTGCGATAACGCTCCTAACCTGCAGTGACTCCCCGACCCAGCTCTTTTCGGATCCTCTTGGGCAGGCTCTCGGCCACCAGGTCATAGGAGTCATCGATCCACTCGCGAACGAGTGCCGCGGGGACGCTTCCATCGAGGGTCACAGTGTTCCAGTGCCGCTTGTTCAAGTGATAGCCAGGTTTCACTGCGGGATGGCTCGAACGCAGGAGCAAAGCGACCTCAGGTTCGGACTTGAGGCTAATCGTCAGGGGATCGGCCTCGTCGGCGATGATCGCAAAGATCCTTCCGCCAACTTTCATCACGAGCGCGCCGGGTCCAAACGGATAACCCTCGATACACCCGGTTTTGTCCGCGCAATGGGCACGCAGCTCGTCCAGATCCATCTCGACCCTATTCTCCTAGCTCTAGGCACCGTGAAAGGAGCTCCCATGCCCCAGGCCAACGCCATCATCATTCGGATCCGCAACGAACAATCCGCCGAGTTCGAACGTCTCTTCGAAACGGAGGAGCTTCCGATCTGGGACGAGTTCGTCTCCGAGGGCAAGTTTCTCAAAGGACGCCTCGCTCGGGTCGAGTACGGGACCGAGGACCGAAACGACGTGGCGCTCTACCTGATCTACGCCGAGGTGCCCAGCATGGCAGAGCACTCCGCGCACGACCGCGATCCCCGTTTCAATGCGTTCCTGGAGAAGGCGAGGACGTTCCAGCCGGAGCCGCCATCGGTTTTTGGTGGTGATGTCATCTTCGAACGTGAAGCCGATTGACTCGGTCCCCCGCACGACAGAGCCGTGAGCACGCAGCACGAGGAGGGATCGATGCATCGTAGTTGCGCCAGCGCAGCTTCCCTGCACGGTCCCGGGTTGCTCGGCCAGCGAGCTGTGCGGCCGGTGAAGCGGTCGGCGAGGGCCGGCAAGCTCACAATCCAGTGGGTGCTGTGAGACTGCCACGGATGCGGGGGGCTCACAGATGCGTGGGGGCGGCTGGCCTCGAACCAGCGACCAACGGATTATGAGAATGATTCAACATCAACTGACCAGGTGAAAACCTTCGCAATTGCGCTTTGAACTGGCTTATAACTACTCAACGTTTGCCGTCATTTTCCGTTGTTTTCGGGTATGTCAGCCTATCCGCGGCCTCCACCCTCAGCCCGCATCCTTTGGCCTCCCCTAGGCTTCTGGGATGAGAAGAAGCTTTGAGCGACGTCCTCGTCGCTGCCTGGCCGTCCTGCTGGGGTCACTGAGCGCTCTGGTGCTCGCGGCGTGTGGAACCGGGTCTGGACCTGGACAGTCGGGCGATCCAGCAGCCGCTGCCCGTATCCACTACGAGGTGAGATTGAGAGACGGCGGCGAGGTGCCTATTCGAATCCAATACAGGTTGCCGTCAGGCGAGACGAAGCGGGAACGCGCAACGACGCCCTGGAGTGGCGAGCCGATGTCGTTCGGAGATGGGACCAGGATGTTGATACGCGCTGAGACGAGCGAATCCGTCGATTCCCCACTGTTGTGCGTGCTGGCCTCTGAAGACAGCAGTCAGGGAGACTACGTCTACGCCCACATCGACGTCCCGCTAACTGAATGCGAAACGACTTTCCAATTGGGAACGTGGCCTCCCGACGATAGCGATCCGATCGGAAACCCTCTAATTCGAGTCGGCTAAGAGTCTGCGCGTATACGCACCGGGCCTGAGTGCAAGTCTGTGCTCGCGTCGAATATCGAAATTCGGAGCCTCTGAAATCGGAGCTCTGAGATCCGACTTGGGCATCACAAGACTCGGTGTTGGTTGTGGTCTGTGCCCGGAGCGCGGGATGAAGCACACAGTTGCACCCTTCGCTGAAGAACGACCTAATGCAGGTGCACAACGTGGACCGTTTAGTGACACAAATGGACCACCAAGGAGACACACTTGTCGTAACGGTTATCGACCTAGGCGAGAAGAAAGCGAAAGCTGCATCTGACCAGCAGCTTCGCAAGTGGGGGCGGCTGGACTCGAACCAGCGACCAACGGATTATGAGTCCGCCGCTCTGACCAACTGAGCTACGCCCCCGCGGTTCTTCCGCCATTGTCGCGGATGCCGGGGAGCCGGTTCCTCCGAGGAGAAGCTGTTGCGTCGAGGCGGCGAGTGGAATCGAACCACTGTCTGGGGCCTTGCGGGCCCCCACCTGAACCATTCGGCCACACCGCCGGTACCTGGAACAGCGCCGCGCACGGCGTTATTCCGGCCCCTCGCGCCCGTCTCGCGCCTCGCGCTGCGTCGGCGCGGCCCGGCGTCCTCTCCGCCGGACGCGCCTAGGTGTCGAGCGCGTCCTGCTTGTTCGGCGCAGGCGTGCCGGGAAGGTGGAGGAAGTTGCGGACGTCGACGACGCCGGTGACCTTACGGACGTCGGCCTCGAGATCGTCGATCTGCTGCCGCGTCTCGCAGGTGCCGCGCAGCTCGACGACGCCGTCCACTGCGTTGACGTTGATGTGCCCCTTGGGATAGCTCCAGCGGCTGAGGACTTCGCTCTCGACCTTCGCCACCAGGACCTGGTCGTTCTCCGGCGGCCGATCGCTCGACCCCAGGTGACGCAGACCCTCGGCCTGGCCCCTGGCGTATTCGGCCCTGCGTCCGACCTCGCGCGCGCCTCGACGCAGGACGGCCCCCGCCCGGTCCTGCAGCTTCGCCCGGCGCGTGCGGCCGAGCTGGGGATCGAAGAAGTACATCCCTGCGGCGCCGATGGCCGCGCCGACAACGGTCTTCGCCATCGCGTCCCTCCCTCCACCGTCGGGTTCACGGAAGAGGGGCCCGGCCCTGCGGCCTCGTCGCGTGAGGGGTCGCACGACCGGGCCCCTCTTTCGACCTGTGGTCGTCCTACCCGGATCGGCGGGGGCCGACACGGCCGCGCCCCGGCTCCCTCGGGCGGCTCCCCCGGCGTCGTCGGAATGCCCGCTCGTACGCCCGCACGACCGCCGCCAGGTAGTCGGCGGGCGTGTGCCGCGACCGTGCACGCACCCACGCGGCGCGGCCCAGCTCTGCCGCCCAGGCCGGATCGTCCGCCAGCTCCCGCAGCGCGGCCGCCAGCGCGCCGGCGTCGCGCGGCGGTACGAGGAGCCCCGTCGCCTTGTGCTCGACGAGCTCCGGGATCCCTCCCAGGTCCGTGGCGATCGACGCCGCCCCGCGCCCCGCGCCCTCGAGGATCGCCATCGGGCAGTTCTCGTACCAGAGAGAGGGTGTCACCGACGCGACGCAGCGGTCGAGGTCGCGCCGGATCGCGTCCTTGCCGGCGTAGCCGCGCATGTCGACCGGGAGGCGATCGCGCGCGGCGCGCCGGCGCAGGTCCCCCTCTATCGGGCCCGTCCCGTATACGACGACCCGGGCGGCGCCCTCCAAGGCCGCGGCTGCGTCGAGCAGCACGTCGAGGCCCTTCTGCGGGAGGAGCCGCCCCGAATAGACGAAGAACGGCGGAGCTGCGACCGACCGCTCGCTCAGATCGTCCCCCACCCGCACCGGATTCGGGATCACCTCGATCCGATCCTCGGGGAGACCGCCGGCCACGACCACGTCGCGCTGGAACTCGCTCGGGGCGATGAAGACGTCGATCTTGTCCCACACGCCTCGCCGGGCGTTCAGGTAAGCCTCCGCCGCGGCGACCGCGCTCCTGTAGGGGGAGCCGTCCACACAGCGGTGGCGGACCGCGTTCCAGAAGCGCCGGCCGTGGAGGCAGCGGTGGCAGATCCCGTCGTGGGTGAACAGGAAGCCGTTGGGACAGACGCTCTTGAACTCGTGCAGCGTCAAGACGACCGGGACGCGCGCCACGTGCAGCGCGTCGACCAGTGAGAGCGTGAGCTTCGAGAACACGTTGTGGAGATGCGCGACGTGAGGACGCTCCGACTGCAGGAGCCGCCTCAGGCGTGCGCGCGCGGGGAACGAATACGGGCTCGCGCCCGTGTCGTCGGACGGCAGCAGCTGGCGGCGGAGGTCCCCGACCGTCGGGAAGAGACCCTGCGAACGCGACGGGTGGTTCGCCTCCTCGCGCAGCGCGAACGGGATCGTCGTGTGGCCGGCGCCGTCGAGGAGCTCCTGCGTCGTCCGCATCATCGCGACCGCGCCGCCGGGCAGGTCGCCGTAGTGGTTCGACGCCAGGAGGACCTTCATTCCGCCGGATATCCCCACGCGGCGCCGGGGCCAACCGGGGACGCTCCGGTCGGCGGAGCGGACGGCGACCCGGCGCCCCACCGAGCCGCCGCCGCGCTCACTCCTCTAGGCCGTCGCAGGCTCCGCGAGCAACGTCTCGAGAAGGCGCAGGGCCCGGCGGTGCAGCTGGCAGACCCGCGACTCGGTGACGCCCAGGTCGCGCCCGATCTCTTTGAGCTGCTTCTGCGCGTAGTAGTGCTCGACGACGACCGTCCGCTCGCGCGCGGGAAGAGCCTGCACCGCGGCGGTGACCTCGTCGTGGTCCGCGGCGAGCAGCAGGTCGTCGAACGGCGACCCCGCCGTGCGATCGCTGATGCAGTCCTGGAGCCGCGCTCCCACGGGCGTGCGTGCCGCCTGGAAGTCGACCGGCACGATCGTCTCGATAACGCGGCTGGAGCGGTTCTCGGCCCCCCGGGGCAGCCACGACATCTTCCGGATCCCGTCGCTCATCGCGCCCCTGATGCGGCACGACCCGTAGGTCTCGAACCGGTTGCCCATCTCGGGGCGAAACTTCCCGATCGCGTCCATGAGGCCCTCGACGCCGAAGCTGTACAGGTCGGCGCGGAACGACGCGTGGACGTGGCGGCCGAGCCGGGCGGCGAGGAACTCGACGAGCGGCAGGTAGTGGCGGATCAGGGACTCCCTGTTCGACCGCGAGGGATCGTCTGCGTAATCCGCCCACAGCTGATCCACGTCGACGTCCGAAAGGTGGTGCTTCATCCCGGCCTCCCAGCCCCAATAAGCAACAGCAAGTAACAAGCTCAACTGACCCTGACAGCCGGGGTGTCGAGGCCGCATCCCCCGTGGGGGTGCATCGCTCCCTCCTCGGAGGGGAAGTTCGGGACGGTTCTTGACTAGCTAGATCGGAGGGTCGAAGGCGCGAAGTCCCAGGTCGGGGGCATAGCCGGCCCCGCGGGTGCGGCAGGAGCGGCGATTTCGGCAACCGGTGCCGCAGGGGCGTCGGGAGCCGGGGTTCACTGCGCCAGAACGGGCGCATATCGCACGTTTTTGCTCAACGAGCACGGCTCGAAAGGCGAGCGGGCGCGCCGGAGGCGGCCTCGCAGGCCGCCTCTTTGCGCGGGAGCTCCGGGGGCGGGACTCGAACCCGCAACCTACCGGTTAACAGCCGGTTGCTCTGCCGGTTGAGCTACCCCGGATCGACGGCGCACATCCTATCGGCGCACGCCCGGCACGGCGACGTCCGCACGCGCCGTGTGCGGCCCGAGCGAGCAGGTTGGTCCCCCGGCAAAGCGGGCATACGATCAACCGTCCGATTGGTTCGTCACGACGGGAGGTCGACATGAGGGGTCGCTTGGGACTGCTGATCGGGTTCGGCGCCGGGTACGTCCTGGGGGCGAAGGCGGGGACGGAACGGTACGAGCAGCTCCAGAGGCTCTACGACAACCTCGTGAGCTCGCCGGGGTTCCAGCAGGCGACCGGTAAGGCGAAGGAAGCGGTCGGCTCGGGCCTCGAGCAGGCGAAGGACCTCGCGTCCGAGGGGATCAACAAGGTGAAGGGCGCCGACGGCCACCCGTCGGGACTATCCGTCGCTCCCCCGCCGCAGACATAGCGCCGGTTCGGCGCGCCGAGGACGGGCGGATAGGGAGGACCGCCAAGCCCTGGTCGAGATAACCGCGCCGCGCGGCCGGGTCGGGAGGACCGCCAAGCCCTGTTCGAGATAACCGCGCCGGCCGGGTCGGGAGGACCGCTAGGCCCTATTCGAGATAATCCCGAAGCTTCTGGCTCCGCGAGGGGTGGCGCAGCTTCGACAGCGTCTTCGACTCGATCTGGCGGATGCGCTCGCGGGTGACGCCGAACTTCTTGCCCACCTCTTCGAGCGTGCACGGCTGCCCGTCGACGAGGCCGAAGCGGAGCCGGATGACCTCCTTCTCGCGCTCCGACAGCGTGTGGAGCACCGATTCGAGCTGCTCCTGCAACAGCCGGAAGGATGCCCGCTCGAGCGGCACCACGGCCTCCGAGTCCTCGATGAAGTCCCCGAGGTGGGAGTCCTCCTCCTCGCCGATAGGCGTCTCGAGCGACACCGGCTCCTGCGAGATCTTCTGGATCTCGCGCACCTTCTCCGGCGGCAGCTCCATCTGCTCGCCGATCTCCTCGGCCGTCGGCTCGCGGCCGAGGTCCTGCAGGAGCTGTCGCTGTATGCGCAGCAGCTTGTTGATGGTCTCGACCATGTGCACGGGAATGCGGATCGTGCGCGCCTGGTCGGCGATCGCGCGCGTGATCGCCTGACGGATCCACCACGTCGCGTAAGTCGAGAACTTGTAGCCCTTGGTGTAGTCGAACTTCTCGACCGCCCTGATGAGGCCGAGGTTCCCCTCCTGGATGAGGTCGAGGAACGCCATCCCGCGGCCCACGTAGCGCTTCGCGATCGAGACGACCAGGCGCAGGTTTGCCTCGACGAGGTGGCGCTTGGCACGGGCGCCGTCCGAGCTGAGCCACCGCAGCTCGATCCGCGCGTCGTCGCCGAGCTCGTCGCCGGAAGATGCGACCTTCTCGTCGGCGAGCACGCCCGCCTCGATGCGCTTCGCGAGCGAGACCTCCTCCTGCGCGGTCAGCAGCGCGACGCGGCCGATCTCCTTCAGGTACATGCGGACGGGGTCGTTGGTCGGCGCCTTGAGCGCCATGTCGACCTCGCGCCGCGCGCGGACCCTGTCCTCGTCCGCGTCCGGCGCCGCGACGACCGGGTCGTCGCCCTCCTCTTCCTCCTCCTCGATCACCTCGTCCTCGACGACCTCGACGCCGAGGTCGATCAGCCGTTGGTAGACGGCGTCGGTGTCGTCGGGCGTGAGGTCGAGCGTCGAGAGCTTGTCGGCAAGGTCGGCTGCCGTGATGGACCCTTCGGCCTTCGCCGACCGGATGATCCGATCGACCTCGAGCTGCGCCGGCGGGACGTCGGTGATCGTGCCGGTAGGAGCGCTGTCGTCCGCCGCGCCCGCCGGCGCCGGAGCCGTCGTGGCGTCGTTCTCGGGCATCTACGCGGCTCCCTGCAACTTGCGAAGCAGGTCGCGTCTTTCGGCCTCGAGCCCGACCAGCTCGGTGAACAGCTCGTCGTGCCGTTGTGGGTCGTCCAATGGGTTGATCTCCTGGAGAGTGTTGCGCCGGGTCTTGATGTCCCGCTCGAGTGCGAAGACCTGCAGGCGCACGAAGACCTCCCGCAATCTAGCCTGAAGCTCGTCGTCCTCGGGGACGTCGGCGCCGACGATGAGCTCGGTGAAGAGCGACAACGCATCCGGGGACAGCCGTTGCGCCAGCGCCGGGCCCTCGACGGCACGACCCTTCTCTACCCACGTCTGCGCGTGTGCGAACAGCTCGCGGCGTGCGGATGAGGTGAAGTCGGCGGGGTCGACGTTCCTGGTCCAGGGACCCGCTTCCTGAGTCCGTAACAGCAACAACTGGAGCGCCTCCCGCTCAACCTTCACATGCCCGGGGAAGCGCCGGTCGCGCGCGGCGTCGGTTTCTGCTCCCCCCGATCCCGAAGGTTGCGACCGCCGTTCGTCGAGCGCCCGGTGGACGACCTCGGGATCCACCCCGATCCGCCTGGCGGCCATGAACGCGTACTCGTGGCGCGCGATCGGATCAGGGTGCCACCCTAGCACCTCGCATGCCTGCCTCACGGCCCGAGAACGGGCTTCCGGCGTGTCGAGAGGAAGCTTTGCCAGCGTCTGCTCGAGCTTGAACTCGAGCAATGGGACGGCCGCGTCGATGACCTTCCGGATGCCCTCCTGACCGTCGCTCTTGACGACGTCGGCGGGGTCGCGTCCGGGCGGCAACGGCGCGACGAGCACCTCCATCCCGATGCGGTGGTGGATCCCGAAGCCGCGCTCGGTCGCGCCGGCGCCGGCCGCGTCGGCGTCGAACATCAGCACCGCGCGCGACGAGAACTTCTTGAGCTGCTCGAAGTGAGTGTCGCCGAGCGCGACGCCGTTGGTGGCGACTGCCTCCTCGACGCCCGCCTCGTGCAGCGCGATCACGTCGGTGTATCCCTCGACGACGAGCGCGGAGCCGCGTGCGACGGCCGATTTCGCCCGGTTCAACCCGTACATCACGCGCGACTTCGAGAACACCGGCGTCTCGGAGGTGTTGAGGTACTTCGGCTGCTGGTCGCCGAGCGAGCGGGCGCCGAACCCGACCACGTCCCCCTGCAGGTTCCACGTGGGAAACGTGATGCGGCGCCGGAACGTGTCGTAGAGCGACCCGTCGTTGTCGCTGACCCGCGCCAGGTCGGCCTGCAGGATCTCGTCCTGCGCGAAGCCCCTGGCCAGGAGGTGGCGGGCGAGGGCGTTGCGGCCGGGGGCGTAGCCGAGCTGCCACCGCTCGGCGACCTCGCGTCCGAAGCCGCGGCTCTCGAGGTAGGTCCGCGCGCCGGCGGCCTCGGGAGACGTGAACAGCTGGAGGTGGAAAAAGCGGGCCGCGGCCTCGTTGGCCTCGACGATCCGGGCCTTCAGCCCCCGCGAGGCCCCCCGCTCGCCCGCCCGGGACTCCTCGTAGTGGAGCTCGAACGCGAACTTCCGCGCGAGCCACTCGGCCGCCTCGGGGAACGGGAGGTTCTCGGTCTTCTGCACGAAGTGGTAGACGTTGCCGCCTTCGCCGCAGCCGAAGCAGTGCCACAGTCCCTTCGCCGCGTCCACCTGGAACGACGGCGTCTTCTCCGAGTGGAAGGGGCAGAGGCCCTTGAACGTGTGCGCGCCCGATCGCTTCAGCTGCGAATGGGCGGATACGACCTCGACGATGTCGGCGCGCTCGCGCAGGGCGTCGATGTCGTCTTCTCTGATCTTCGCCATCCCACCTGCCTCGCCGTATCCGGGCGCGCTAGACCGACCGGTGGGGAAGTCGCCTCATTCTAGGCCCCCGAGCCCCGGCGCCGGCCCGTCGACGAGCCGCTCGAACGCCCGCATCGCGAACCGGTCGGTCATCCCCGCGACGTAGTCGACGGCCTCCTGACGCCGCGCCGGATCGGAGCCGTAATGGCGGAGCAGCGTCTGGAGGATCCGCTCGACCGCCTCTCGCGTGGCCCGGCCGATCCGCCCGAGATAGACCCGCTCGAAGAGGAACTTGCGCGTCTCCGTCATCGCCTCGAAGACGGGGGGCGTCATCGTGATCGACTCCTCGTCCTCCGACGCCTGGACGAGGTCGGTGACCATCCGTTCGATCCTCTCCGAGTGCGTCCGCCCCAGCACGCGCGTCGTCACGGCGGGGAGGTCGGCCTCGTCGAGGATCTCCGCCCGCAGCGCGTCGTCGATGTCGTGGTTCAGGTAGGCGATCCGGTCGGCGTAGCGCGCGATCTGGCCCTCGAGCGTCGCCGGCATCGGCATCGACCACGTGTGGTTCGCGATCCCGTCGCGCACCTCCCACGTCAGGTTCAGGTCCTCGAGCACCTCGACGATCCGCACCGACTGGAGGTTGTGCCGGAACCCCGGGTGGAACGACGCGACGACCTCCTCGCCCAGGTGGCCGAACGGGGTATGGCCGAGGTCGTGCCCGAGGCAGACGGCTTCGACCAGGTCCTCGTTCAGCGACAGCGCCCGCGCGATCGTGCGCGCCACCTGGGCGACCTCGAGCGTGTGGGTGAGGCGCACGCGGTAGTGGTCCCCCTCGGGGGAGAGGAACACCTGCGTCTTGTGGGCGAGCCTCCGGAACGCCTTGGAGTGGATGATCCGGTCGCGGTCCCGCTGGTAGCACGTCCGCAGGTCGTCCTCCGGCTCGAAGCGGTCGCGCCCCTTCGACTCGGACGCCACCTGGGCGCGGTCCGACAGCGTGCGTCGTTCCTTCTGCTCGGCACGCTCGCGCCAGGTCCCGCTCACGCGGGGGACGTTAGCATTGGGGTACGACGACTATCCCGAGGGGGGCAACCGGTGCGAGGACCGTTGCGGCGCCCCTTGGCGGCGGTGCTGGCGGGCGCTCTCGTCGTCTGGTGGCAGGTTCCGGCGAACGCTCAGATGGACGCGCGCGCGGAGCCCGTCGTATCGGGCCCTCTCACGGCCGCGGGTGAGGGGAAGAAGTGCCGGGCGACCAAGTACGAGGTCGAAGGCGAGGTCGTGGCTCGCGCGAAGATCTGCCTCTTCCTGTACTCGTTCGATCCGGACACGGAGGACGACGACGCCAACGATTACGGCGTCATGTGGGCGCAGACGAACGTCGACACGCGCGGGGGCTGGTGCGCGGTGACGGTGCACACCGAGCTCTACATCCCCGAGGACATGCCGATCCACAACCGCGTGCCGAAGGCGCGCGACATCCCCAAGCGCACGAGGGTGACGGCGAAGCTGGCGGTGGACGCCGACGGCCACGCGAGCGAGAAGGGTTCGGTGAAGAAGCGCATGACGCTGTACCCGGAGTCGCTCTCCCGGTCGCGCAGGGACGACGATACCTACGAGGACAAGGACCTGGTGCGGGTGACGTGGCGGGGCGAGACGGCGGCGAAGCTCGGGTTCGTGTCCGGGATGGAGGTGTCGTGGCCGGTGGACGGGGGGCCGCCGGACGCGGTGCCGTTCCGGGTGGAGTACCCGATCCGGGAGTGCTAGAGGTGCCGATCGGCCGGCGTGCGGGAGCGACGCGCGCACCCTTCCGGCGGGGCGCTGATGAGCAGCTGGGAAGACGGCGGCCACGACCGGCGCTGCGCCTAGGCCCCTACTTGGACGACGTCTTCGCCTCCCCCAGCACGGCTTGCGCCGCGGCGAGGCGCGCCGTCGGGACGCGGAACGGCGAGCACGATACGTAGTCGAGGCCTGCGCGCTGGCAGAACCACACCGAGTCCGGGTCGCCGCCGTGCTCGCCGCAGATCCCGAAGTGCATGGCGGGGTTCGCCGCCCGGCCCTCGTCGACGGCCGTCGTCATCAGCCGCCCCACCCCGGGCTCGTCGATAGTCGCGAAGGGGTTGTTGGGGACGAGCTTGCGCTGCTCGTAGAGCGCCAGGAACTTCCCGATGTCGTCCCGTGAGAACCCGAAGGCCGTCTGCGAGAGGTCGTTCGTCCCGAACGAGAAGAAGTCGGCGTGCTGCGCGATCTCGCCGGCGGTGATCGCGGCGCGCGGCAGCTCGATCATCGTCCCGAACTCGACGTGCAGGTCGACCCCCGCCTTGTCGACCACGCCGCGCGCCACCGGCTCCAGCTCCTCCCGCATCTGCCGGAGCTCCTCCGCGGTCGCGACGAGCGGGATCATGATCTCCGGCCGCGGGTCGAGCCCGCGCTTCTTCAGGCGGACGGCCGCCTCCGCGATCGCCCGGACCTGCATCGCGTAGAGGCCCGGCTTGACGATGCCGAGGCGGACTCCGCGCAGCCCCAGCATCGGGTTCGCCTCGTGCAGCGCCTCGACCCTCTCCAAAAGGACGTGCGCCTCCTTCAGCGTCACCGACCCTTCCTTCAGCCTCACCTTGCGCTTGCCGGTCGCCTCCGCGACCGCGACGGCGACGGCGAGGTCGACGTGGTTCGGGAGGAACTCGTGAAGCGGGGGGTCGAGCAGACGCACGGTGACGGGAAGGCCGTCCATCGCCTTGAAGATCCCCTCGAAGTCGCGCCGCTGCAGCGGCAGCAGGACCTTGTACGCCGCCTTCTCCTCCTCGGGTGTCTCGGCAAAGATCATGTGGCGGACCGCCGCGACGCGCTCCTCTCCCATGAACATGTGCTCGGTGCGACACAGGCCTATCCCCTGGGCGCCGCGAGCGCGGGCGTTCCGCGCCTGCTCGGGCGTATCGGCGTTCGCCCGAACCTTCATCTGGCGCGTCGCCTCGACGAACTCGTCGATGCGGCTGTACGCCGCCCACAGCCGGCTACGGCGCGCCCTCTTGTCGCCGAGCATCGCGTTCTCGATCGGGGACGGCTCGGTCTCGAGGGACCCGACGTAGACGGTCCCGTCCGTCCCGTCGATCGTTATCCAGTCGCCTTCCGCGACGGTGGCGCCCCCGGCGGTGAGCTGCTTGCGCGTCCGGTCGATGCGGATCGCATCGGCGCCGCAGACCGCGGGGATCCCCTCGCCGCGCGCGACCACGGCGGCATGCGAGTTCGTCCCTCCGGCCGACGTCAGGATCCCCTGCGACGCGACCATCCCGTGGTAGTCGTCCGGGTTCGTCTCGCGGCGGACGAGGATGACCTTCTCGTCGCTCTCGGCCCACTCGGCCGCGTCGGCGGCGGTGAAGACCACGCGCCCGACGGCCGCACCGGGCGATGCGTTGAGACCGGTCGCGATCGGCTCCTGCGCCCGGCGCGCGCCCGCCGTGATGCTCGGCTTGAAGAGCTCGTCGAGCTTTGCCGCGGTCAGCCGGTCGCGCACCGCGGTCGGGACGTCGATCAGCCCCTCTTCGATCATGTCGTTCGCGATCACCCACTCGGCGAGAGCGGTGCGCTTGCCGACGCGGGTCTGCAGGAGCCACAGCTTTCCCTGCTCGACCGTGAACTCGATGTCGCACATGTCCTTGAAGTGGCGCTCGAGCGTCTTCATGTGCTCCTGCAGCCCGGTCCACGCGTCTGGCTGCACGCGCCCCATCTCCTCGAGCGGGAGGGTGTTGCGGATCCCCGCCACGACGTCCTCGCCCTGCGCGTTCTCGAGGTAGTCGCCGTACGGCTTGTCCTCGCCGGTCGCGGGATCGCGCGTGAACGCGACGCCGGTGCCGGAGCCGGCGCCCTTGTTGCCGAAGACCATGGACTGGACGTTCACGGCGGTGCCGAGCGAGTCCGGGATCTTGTTCCGCCGCCGGTAGTCCTGGGCCCGCTTGTTGTCCCACGAGCGAAAGACCGCCTCGATCGCGCGCTCGAGCTGCGCGTCCGGCTCCTGCGGGAAGTCCTCGCCCGTCTCCTTCTTGACGATCCTCTTGAACGTCCGGACGAGTCCCTTCAGGTCGTTCGTCGTCAGGTCGACGTCGTTTCTCACCCTCTTCTTGTGCTTCAGCTCGTCGAGGGCCTCCTCGAAGAGGTCGCCGTCGACGCCCATGACGGTCTTGCCGAACATCTGGACGAGCCGCCGGTACGAGTCCCAGGCGAAGCGGTCGTCGGAGGTCTGGCGGATCACGCCCTCGACCGACTCGTCGTTGAGGCCCACGTTCAGGACCGTGTCCATCATCCCGGGCATCGAGAACGGCGCGCCCGAGCGCACCGACACGAGCAGCGGATCGTCCGCGTCGCCGAGGCCGCGGCCCATCTTCTCCTCGAGGCGCTTGCGCTCCTCCGCCACCTGGTCGAGGAGCCCGTTCGGAAAATCGCCTCCGGCCTCGCGGTATGCGTTGCAGGCCTCGGTCGTGATCGTGAACCCCGGGGGCACGGGCAGGCCGAGGTTCGTCATCTCGGCGAGGTTCGCTCCCTTGCCGCCGAGCAGGTTCTTCTGCGACGCGTCGCCTTCGGTGAAGTCGTAGACCCACTTCGTCATGTGGTTCGCTACCCTCCTGCCTGTGGTTAGGCGTCCCGTTGAGACGGCCCGCGCGCTTGCAGAACGAGCTGCAGATCCTTGGACTCGCCCTCGGCGAGCGTCACCGGGACCGAGCCCCTGTGGCCGTGCGCGTCCCACGCGTTCAGCGACCACGCCCCCTCGCTCACGTGGAACGCGAACCGGCCGTCGTCGTCGACCATGATCTGCGTGACGACGTCGCCGGAGGAGTTGTGGAGCTCTACCGTCGCGCCGGGGGCGGGACGATCGTCTACCAGCACCGTGCCGCTGACCTTGCTCCGCATCTAGAACCTCTTTCTCAGGTACTCGACCAGGCCTTCCGTCGGAATGCGTTCCTGCTCCATCGTGTCGCGCTCGCGCACGGTCACCTGATGGTCCTCCAGCGAGTCGAAGTCGACCGTGACGCAGTACGGCGTGCCGACCTCGTCCTGACGGCGGTAGCGCCTTCCGATCCCCTGCGTGACGTCGAGCTCGGTCACGAAGTGGGGGCGGAGATCGGTGGCGACCTTCTGCGCGACCGGCACCAGATCGGCGTGCTTCGACAGCGGGAGCACCGCCACCTTCGTCGGAGCGAGGCGCTTGTGGAGCTTCAGCACTACGCGCTTTTCGAGCTTCCCCGCCGCCGACGGCACCTCCTCCTCGGTGTACGCGTCGAGGAGGAACGCCATCGTCGGCCGCTCGACGCCGACGGCGGGCTCGATGACGTACGGGACGTAACGCTCCTCCGTCTCGGGGTCGAAGTACGAGAGGTCCTGCCCCGAGTGCTGCGAGTGAGCCTTCAGGTCGAAGTCCGTGCGGTTCGCGATGCCCTCGAGCTCGGACCACCCCATGCCGGGGAAGTCGTACTCGATGTCGAACGTCCGCTTCGCGTAGTGCGACAGCTCGTCGGGCTCGTGCTCGCGCAGCCGCAGCCTGTCGGAGTTCATCCCGAGGTCCGTGTACCAGCGCATGCGCTCGTCGAGCCAGTACTCCAGCCACTCCTCGTCGCTCCCCGGCTTCACGAAGAACTCCATCTCCATCTGCTCGAACTCACGGGTCCGGAACACGAAGTTGCCAGGCGTGATCTCGTTGCGGAACGACCGGCCCTGCTGGGCGATGCCGAACGGGATCTTCTTGCGCGACGCCGTCTGGACGGTGGCGAAGTCCACGAACATGCCCTGCGCGGTCTCCGGCCGGAGGTAGACGACGTGGGCGGAGTCCTCGACCGGCCCCATGTGCGTCTTGAACATCAGGTTGAACTGGCGCGGCTCCGTCCACGACGCCTTCGCGCCGCAGTCGGGGCAGGCCTTGTCGAGGTCGAGGTGGTCGGCGCGGAAGCGGTGGTGGCAGTTCGTGCACTCGACCAGCGGGTCCGTGAAGGTGGCGAGGTGACCCGACGCCTCCCAGACCCGCGGCGACATCAAGATCGACGTCTCGAGACCGATCACGTCGTCTCGCTCGTGCACCATCGAGCGCCACCATTCGTTCTTCACGTTGCGCTTCAGCTCGATCCCGAGCGGCCCCCAGTCCCAGGCCGAGCGGAGCCCGCCGTAGATCTCGCTGGAGGGGAAGACGATCCCCCGGCGCTTGCAGAGGTTGACGATGGTGTCGATGGTGACGCCGCTCATGCAGGCATGATAGTCGGGTGCACCTTGGTCCCCTCCTAACGACGTCCGCAGGGGTGTAGCCGACATAGACGGCGCCTGGGGGCTGCTCGCGGTCCTCTCACTGATCCTCGCCCACGCGTTCTTCGTCGCCGGCGAGTTCGCGCTCGTCGCGTCCGACCGCACCCGCGTCGAGCAGCTTGCCGACGAGGGGCATCGAGGCGCGACGCGCACGCTCCACGGGCTCAGGACCCTTTCGTTCCAGCTGTCGGGGGCCCAGCTCGGGATCACGATCACCTCGCTGATCGTCGGGTTCATCGCGGAGCCCACCGTCGGGCGCCTGCTCGAGCCGCTCGTCTCAGCCGTCGGCGTCCCCGAGGAGACCTCGCTCGTGGT
>JBHELD010000057.1:0-92244 GCA_046263255.1 Actinomycetota bacterium | reverse complement strand
CGAGGGCGTCGCCAAGACCTACTCGTGGGAGGACTCCGGCGAGTTCGTCGGCGGCCCCGAGGACATCTGGGTCTACGAATGGTCCAACGAGGACGAGAACTTCGTCTCGCTCGGCCCGGCATCGGACCTGATCGAGTAGCGAGATAACCGGCTTCACGTGCGGTTTGGGTGGCAGGGGCACGAGCCCCTGCCACCTCCCGCACCGCACCACCTGACGCGCTTGCCGATCTTCGGGGGGACGGTTGGACTGTAACGCAGGGCTCCTCGGGCCTACGTTCGTGACCGGGCTCATCCTCGGGTTCCTGTATGCGCTCATAGCCCTCGGCTACACGATGGTCTACGGCGTGCTGAAGCTGATCAACTTCGCGCACGACGCGATCTTCATGGTCGGCGGTGTGGCGGCCTTCTACGTGTTCGGCGAGTGGATGGGCGTCACCGGCACGAGGAGCGGACTGACGCTCGTCGTGATGCTCCTGGGGATCCTGCTCGTCGGCGGGATCTCGGCGGCGATCGCCGCGGCGCTCCTGGAGCGCGGCGCGTACCGCCCGCTGCGGCGGCGCAACGCCGCGCGGCTGTCGTACCTGATCAGCGCGATCGGCGCCTCGTTCTTCGTCACGTACCTCTTCCAGCAGGACTTCCTGCTCGGGCCCGGCCAGCGCAACTTCCCCGGGATCCTGGCCGCCGGCCCCGACGCGTTCGGGTTCACGTTCCTCGACTCCCGGGTCACGAGCCCCGAGATGCTGGTCGTCGTCGGCGCGGTCGTGTGCTTCATCTTCCTGGACCGGCTGATCAACCAGACCGCGACCGGGCGCAGCATCAGGGCGCTGTCCGAGGACCCCGTCGCGTCGCAGCTGATGGGGATCAACGTCGACCGGGTCATCGTCACGACGTTCGTCATCGGCGGCTTCTTCGGCGGGATCGCCGGCGCGATGTACGGGCTGCTCATCGGCAACGTCGTCTGGAACATGGGGTTCATCCCCGGCATCAAGGCGTTCACCGCCGCGGTCCTCGGAGGGATCGGCAACATCCGCGGCGCCGTCCTCGGCGCGGTCCTGCTCGGGCTCGTCGAGAACATGAGCACGGTGTGCCTCGCCGCGGAGTGGAAGAACGTCGTCGCGTTCACCCTGCTCCCGCTGGTGCTGATCTTCCGGCCTACCGGCATCCTCGGCGAAAGGATCGGTGGCTAGATGGCGAAGGCTCCGACCTCGGACCTGCGGACCTACCTCGAGTCGAACTACCCGCGCACCGCCGCGCGGCTGCCGGAAGGGGTGGTCAACGCCGGCAACGTCGTGTTCGTCGGGTGGCGCCGGATCGGCTACTTCCGGTATCTCATCGCCGCGGTCCTGATGTTCTTCATCCCCGAGCTGATGGACCAGGACTGGTTCCCGCTCCTGCAGGGGAACTTCGGGATCACCGTACTGTTCGTCACCGGCTACTGGATACTCCTGACGCTCGGGCTGAGCGTGGTCGTCGGTCTCGCCGGGCTGCTCGACCTCGGGTACATCGCCTTCTTCATGCTCGGCTCGTACACGACCGCGCTGATGACGAACTCCGGATCGCCGTTCCACTTCGTCGAATGGCCGACGTGGGCGTCGATCCCCTTCGCGGTCCTCGTCGCGATGCTGGCCGGCTTCGCCCTCGGCGTCCCCACGCTGAGGCTGCGCGGCGACTACCTCGCGATCGTGACGCTCGGGTTCCACGAGATCGTCCGTCAGGCGGCGAACAACCTCGAGGTGACCAACGGGTCCCGCGGGATCGCCGGCATCCCGCACCCGACGGTCGCGGGGTTCGACTTCGGGCTCGACCCGGCGAACTACTGGAAGTACCTCTGCATCCCGGCGATCATCCTCGCCGTCATCATGATCAGGCACCTCGACGCGTCGAGGGTCGGCCGCTATTGGGCGGCGATCCGCGAGGACGAGGTCGCGGCCGCGGCCATGGGCGTCCCGGTGACGAAGATGAAGGTGCTCGCCTTCGTCATCGGCGCGTCGACGAGCGGGGTCGCCGGATGGATCTTCTCCGTCAAGACCAGCTACATCGCGCCGAACAGCTTCCCGCTGCTGCAGTCGATCCTCGTGTTGTCCGCGGTCGTGATCGGGGGTCTCGGGAGCATCTCGGGCGCGGTGCTGGGCGCGATCCTCGTGCAGATGCTGCCGGAGATCGTCCGCGACGCCTCCGGGGGCGCGAGCGTGCTCGGCTTCGACATCGAGACCGGACGTATCGCGGTCTTCGGCCTCGCGCTGGTCGTGGTGATGATCTACCGCCCCGGCGGGCTGCTCGCCGCTAAACGACGAAGGACGGAGCTGTCGGAAGCCGGGGCCGCGGACGCGGTGGTCGTCGACGAGTCGGCGGAGGCGATCAAGACGCGCGACGCAAGCCTGTACGACGCCGAGAAGAAGGGCTAGGCCAAGTGGCGGGCTACATGACGGTCAAGAACGTGACGATGGAGTTCGGCGGGCTGCGCGCGCTCGCCGACGTCAACATCGAGATCTCCCAGGGCGAGATCTTCGGGCTCATCGGCCCCAACGGCGCCGGCAAGACGACGCTGTTCAACTGCATCACCGGCGTCTACACGCCGACGAGCGGCCAGGTCGGCTTCGAGAACGACGCGATCACCGGGAAGCGCCCGGACCAGATCGTCGAGATGGGGATCTGCCGGACCTTCCAGCAGATCCGGCTGTTCCCGAACATGACCGCGCTCGAGAACGTGTTCGTCGGCGTCGACGCCCGCCACAAGACGAGCGTCTTCGGCGCGATGTTCCGGGGCCCCCGGTTCCACCACGAGGAGGACGAGGGCGAGAAGACCGCGTACCAGCTGCTCGAGTACTGCGGCATCCACAAGTACGCGAACGAGATCGGGAAGAACCTCTCGTACGGAGACCAGCGGCGGCTCGAGATCGCTCGGGCGCTGGGGACGCGCCCGAAGCTACTGTTGCTCGACGAGCCCGCCGCGGGCATGAACCCGGTCGAGAAGAACGGGCTGCGGGACCTCGTCCGCAGGATCCGCGACGACGGTGTCACGGTCTTGTTGATCGAGCACGACATGAAGGTCGTCATGGGGCTCTCCGACCGCGTGGCGGTCCTCGACCACGGCGAGAAGATCGCCGAGGGCCGCCCGGAGGAGGTCCAGCGCGACCCGCGGGTCGTCGAGGCCTATCTCGGCGCCGGAGCCGGAGGCAGCGCCGGCGACGGGGCGGGCGCGCCGAAGAACACCGACGAGGTCGCGCGCGGGAACGGGGGCGCGAATGGCTAGCAACGCCACGCCGCTCCTCGAGCTGCGCGACGTCCACGTCCGCTACGGCGTGATCGAGGCCGTGAAGGGGATCAACCTCACCGTCAACCAGGGTGAGGTCGTGACGCTGATCGGCGGCAACGGCGCCGGCAAGACGACGACGCTGCGGGCGATCTCGATGGTCCACGGCCCCTACCAGGGCGAGATCGTGTTCGAGGGGGAGGACGTCACGACGCTACGCAGCCACGACGTCGTCGAACGCGGGATCGTCCAGGTGCCGGAGGGACGGCACATCTTCCCGAACATGTCCGTCGCGGAGAACCTCGGGATGGGGGCGTTCCGCACGCGCGCCGGTAAGAACGAGGTGAAGGACATCGAGGCGCACGTCTACGAGCTCTTCCCGCGCCTCAAGGAGCGCCGCAAGCAGGCCGGCGGCACGCTGTCCGGCGGCGAGCAGCAGATGCTCGCGATCGGACGTGCGCTGATGGCGCGGCCGAAGCTGGTCATGCTCGACGAGCCGTCGATGGGGCTCGCTCCGCAGGTCGTCGAGCGTGTCTTCAACGTCATCAAGGAGATCAACTCGTCGGGAGTGCCGGTTCTGCTCATCGAGCAGAACGCGCAGATGGCGCTGAGCGCGGCGAGCCGAGGCTACGTCATCGAGACCGGCGAGATCGTCCTCGAGGACGACGCCAGGAAGCTCCTGGGCAACGACCAGGTGCGCAAGGCGTACCTCGGCGAGGAATAGGCGACCGGCACCGTCACGCTCCGTTTACTAAGCTGTCCGAGCCCACTTCCCATTCGCAAGGAGTTGATCCGTATGGAAGCACTCAGGAACCGGCGGCGGCTGACGTTGGTGGCGGTGCTCGCCTCGATCGCGCTGGTGGGCGCGGCGTGCGGCGAGGACGAAGAGCCCACGACGCCGGGAGCACAGGAGACCGAGGGCGCCGCCGGCGACTACACGCTCGTCGAGGAGGGCGTGCTCACGGTCGGGTCGGACATCCCGTACCCGCCGTTCGAGTTCGAGGAGGCGGACGGGACGCTGACCGGCTTCGACGTCGAGCTCGTGCGTGCGATCGCGGACAAGCTGGGCGTCGAGAACCCGGACGACGCGTGGATCAGCACCGACTTCGGGACGATCTTCCAGCAGCTCTCCCGCGGCAACAGCTTCGACATCGTCGTCGCCGCCGTCACGGCGTACGCGCCCGCGGGCTCCCCGGCGTCTGAAACGGTTGCAGAGCGACGCGAGTCGGTCGACTTCACCGACCCGTATTACCCGTCGCTGCAGTCGCTGACGGTCGACGTGACGAAGGACCCCGACGTCAAGAGCGTCGACGACCTGCCCGACGGCGCAAAGGTCGCGGTGCAGCGCGCGACGACCGGCGCCTTCTACGCCGAGGAGAACCTCGCGACGGCGGGCGTCGAGCTCGTGAGCTTCGACAAGGCGCCGCCGATGTACCAGGCCCTGATCGCCGGTCAGGTGGTCGGCGTCTTCAACGACCTGCCGGTGTCGCTCGACGCCATCAAGGACAGCCCCGACCTCCAGGTCGTCCAGCAGGTGGAGACGGGCGAGGAGTATGCGATCGCGGTTGCGAAGGACAATCCCGGTCTGACCGAGGCGATCAACGAGGCCCTCGCCGAGCTCTTCGAGGACGGGACGTATGCCGAGATCTTCGGGGAGTACTTCCCGGACCAGGAGCTTCCGGAATACGCATCCGAATAGCCCGGCGATCGATGTAGCCGAGAAGCCCGCGCTTTCCCTCGGGAGCGCGGGCTTCGTCGTCCCGGAGGAGGCTGAGTGACGACCGTTCCAGAGGTGATGAGACCCGAGCGCGGGCTCGTCTGGATCCGCGAGCAGAGCACGCCGGTGTCGCTGACGATCCTCGTCGTGGGCGGCGGGTCGCTCACCCTGGTAGCGCTCGGGCTCCTGGTCGTCCTGTGGGTCCACGGGTTCACGCCCCTCGAGAACCTGATCCGCGGGCTCAAGTCGAACGAGCTGACCGGCGTCGGCCTCTTCGCCGTCGCCGGCGGTGCCGTCGCGACCGCGGCCGGCTTCCTGCGGTTCCGCGCGATGCCCACGAAGGTGAGCCGGGAGCAGACGTTCGCGGGGGCCGTGCTCGGAGCTCAGGCTGCTGCTCTCGGAGCGCTCCTGCTGCTGTTCGGGAGGAGCGACGTCGACACGTTCGCGCTCTACTACCTGGACCTCGAGCGGATAGCGCCACTCGCGCCGGAGTTCCTGAACGGGATCAAGAACACGTTGTTCCTCGCGTTCACCTCGGAGTTCTTCGGGATCGTCCTGGGGTTGTTCGTCGCGATGCTCGCGATCTCCACGCGCTCGGTCGTGCGTGCGCCTGCCCGGATCTACATCAACTTCTTCCGAGGGACGCCGTTGATCTGGCAGCTCGTCTTCATCGGGTTCGCGATCCCGATCGGCTTCCAGATCGACATCAGCACCTACGAGGCCGCGATCATCGCCTTCAGCCTCAACACCGGTGCGTATGCGGCGGAGGTCTTCCGCGCCGGGATTCGATCGATCGAGAGGGGGCAGCTCGAGGCGGCCCGCGGCCTCGGGATGTCCTACCTCCAGGCGATGAGGTACGCGGTGGTCCCGCAGGCCGTGCGACGCGTGGTCCCCCCGCTCATGAACGAGTTCGTGATCCTGTTGAAGGACACGTCGCTCGTGATCGTCCTCGGGCTCACGTCCGCTCAGCGCGACCTGATGTCGGTCGGGAACCAGGCGTCGGCGAACGAGTTCAACTACACGTACCTGGTCGCGACCGGCCTGGGATACCTGGCGATCAGCCTTCCTCTGATCCGGCTCGTGAACGCCGTCGAGAAGCGGTTCCGGAGCGGCCTCGTGGGGGTCGGGGCATGACCGCCGGCGCGGGCGCCCACACCGACGGTGCGCTCATCCGCATGGAGGGTCTCCACAAGTGGTTCGGCGACCTGCACGTGCTCAAGGGCATCGACCTGTCGATCCGGCCGGGAGAGGTCGTGACCGTCATCGGTCCCTCCGGCTCGGGCAAGTCGACGCTGCTGCGGTGCGTCAACCTGCTGGAGGAGCCGACGGAGGGCCGCGTGGTCTTCGACGGCGTCGACATCACCGACGTGCGCACGAACCTCAACGAGGTGCGGACGCACATCGGGATCGTCTTCCAGGCGTTCAACCTGTTCCCGCACAAGACGGCGATCGGCAACATCATGCTGTCGCTCCAAAAGGTGCTCGGGCTCGGCGAGGGGGAGGCGCGGCAGCGCGCGGTCAAGGAGCTCGAGCACGTGGGGCTCGCGCACAAGGCCGACTCGTATCCCTCGCAGCTCTCCGGGGGCCAGCAGCAACGCGTCGCGATCGCGCGCGCGCTCGCGATGCGGCCGAAGCTGATGCTGTTCGACGAGGTGACCTCCGCGCTCGACCCCGAGCTCGTGAAGGAGGTCCTCGACACGATGAAGCACCTCGCGGAGGAGGGCATGACGATGATGATCGTCACGCACGAGATGGGCTTCGCCCGCGAGGTGGCGAGCCGGGTGCTGTTCATGGACGACGGCCAGATCCGCGAGGACGGGCCGCCGCAGAGTGTCTTCTCGAACCCGACGCACCCGCGCTGCAAGGACTTCCTGACGCACGTCCTGTAGCGAGGGCCTCGTGCCGGAGGTCCTCGCGGCCAGCGGGAGAGCCGCCCCGGCGTCCGCCGCTGCGGACCGGTCTCCTCGACCGCCGGGGCTACGGATCGCCCAGCGATTCCCTCCACGTGGCCGGCTCATCACCCTCCGTCGCAGCCGCCGAACCGCCGATACTGGGGGGATGGACGCGGCAAGCGAGTCTCTGGCCCGGTTGTCGCAGGAGATCGCGGCCTGCCGCGCCTGCCCCCGACTCGTCGCGTGGCGCGAGAAGGTCGCCCGGGAGAAGAGGGCGTCGTTCGCGCGCGAGGAGTACTGGGGGCGCCCGGTCCCCGGCCACGGCGACCCCGCGGCCCGGATCCTCGTCGTCGGCCTCGCGCCGGCCGCGCACGGCGGCAACCGGACCGGCCGGATCTTCACCGGCGACCGGTCGGGCGACTGGCTGTTCGCGTCGATGTTCCGCCAGGGGCTGGCGAACCAGCCGCACTCCGTCCACGCGGACGACGGGCTGGAGCTACGCGACGCGTACGTCGCGGCGGCGGTCCGTTGCGCCCCGCCGGACAACAGGCCGGCGACCGACGAGCGCGATCGCTGCCTGCCCTATCTCGTGAGAGAGGCGCGGTTGCTGCCGGAGCTGCGGGCGATCGTCGCTCTGGGTGGCTTCGCATGGGACGCGTGGCTTAGGGTTGCGCGCACGCTCGGCTTCGAGACCCCGCGTCCGAAGCCACCGTTCGGACACGCACAGGAGGCGACGGTGGGTCCTCATACGCTCCTCGGGTCGTACCACCCGAGCCAGCAGAACACTTTCACGGGGCGTCTGCCAGAGGAGATGCTCGACGCCGTCTTCGCCCGGGCGCGGGCGCTCGCGGACCTTTCCGAGGTGGCGCGATGAGGGGCGGCGCGGCGCGGGCGATCATCGTGACGGTCGTGGCGGCCGGGCTCGTCGCGACCGCGATCGTGATGGGCATGGCGTCGCAGCGCGAGAAGGAGAAGGAGTGCGAGGAGTGGAGCGATCGCTACGTCGCGGCCGTCGACGCGGCGATCGAGGACGGGAGCATCCAGGCGCTTGCGACCGGCGAGGACCCGCCGCCCGCGGCGCAGAAGGTTCTCGACCTCGCGGAGGACAAGCCCGAGCCGTGCGAGCCTCCCCAGACCGACATCCCCTTCCCGGCCGGCGGACCGGGCGGCTAGGCTAGGCCGCGGGGACCGTCGTCCCCTCGAACAGCGCCTCGAGCCGCGCCACCTCGGCCATCGGAGCGACCCTTCGGAAGCGCGCGGCCGTGCGGTCCCAGTGCTTCAGCAGCGCCGACGCGCGCGGTGATCCGGTGGCCCGGGAGTGCCGCTCGACGACGCGCCGCAGCGAGTCCAGCTGCGCCCGCGACGGCTCGTACGCCGCCACCAGGTGCGGGTTGAGGCTCGCGTCCAGCGCGCCGTCGGGATCGAAGACGTAGGCCTCGCCACCGCTCATCCCGGCGCCGAGGTTGCGGCCGGTGGGTCCCAGGATCACGACGGCGCCGGCGGTCATGTACTCGCAAGCGTGGTCGCCGGTCCCCTCGACGACGGCGACCGCGCCCGAGTTACGCACCGCGAACCGCTCTCCGGCCCTCCCGGCGAGGAAGAGCGTCCCGCCGGTCGCGCCGTAGAGGACGGTGTTGCCGGCGAGCACGGGGTCGCCCCCGTCCCCCTCCGGGGGCCGCACGACGATCCGCCCCCCCGCCATGCCCTTGCCGACGCCGTCGTTCGCCTCGCCCTCGAGGACGAGCTCGATCCCGTCGGAGAGGAACGCGCCGAACGACTGCCCGGCGTGGCCGCGGAACCGCGCCGTCACCGCGCCGTGAGGACGGCCCGCCCGGGCCGCCTCGACGCCCAGGCGCGCTCCGACGCTGCGGTCGGCGGTCGAGATGTCGTAGGAGAGCTGCTCGACGCGGCCCCCGGTGACCGCGCTCACCGCGTCGCGGTACAGGCGGTCGCCCAGGTCCGAGCGGGGGCGCTGCATCGGCAGCGCCCCGGTGAAGCGCGCCGGGCCGGGGCCGCGCTCGAGCAACGGCTCCAGGTCCAGAGATCCGGGGAGGGGGCCGGCCTTCGGGCGGAGCAGGTCGGTGCGTCCCACCGCCTCCGCGATGCTCCGCAGCCCAAGGGACGCGAGCAACGCCCGCGCCTCCTCGGCGACCAGGAGCAGGTAGCGCGCGACCATCTCGGGCGTCCCGGCGAACTTGGCGCGCAGCGCGGGATTCTGCGTCGCGATCCCGACCGGGCACGTGTCGCGGTGGCACGTGCGGACGAGGATGCACCCCTCGGCGACGAGCAGCGCGGTGCCGAACGAGAACTCGTCCGCGCCGAGGAGCGCGGCGACGACTACGTCGCGCCCGGTCTTGAGCCCCCCGTCGACGCGCAACCGGGCGCGGCCGCGCAGCCCGTTCGAAGTGAGTGCCTGCTGCGCCTCCGCGAGCCCGATCTCCCACGGCAGGCCGGCGTTCTTGATCGACGAGAGAGGGCTCGCTCCGGTGCCCCCGTCGCCTCCCGAGACGTGCACCACGTCGGCGAGGCCTTTGACGACGCCCGCGGCGACCGTGCCGACGCCTTCCGAGGCGACGAGCTTCACCGACACTGCCGCGTCCGGGTTCGCCTGCTTCAGGTCGAAGATCAGCTGCGCCAGGTCCTCGATCGAGTAGATGTCGTGGTGCGGCGGCGGGGAGATCAGCGGCACGCCCGGAACCGTGTGCCGGAGCCGCGCGATGGCGGGGGAGACCTTGACGCCGGGGAGCTGCCCTCCCTCGCCGGGCTTGGAGCCCTGCGCCATCTTGATCTGGAGCTCGCGGGCGTCGCCCAGGTACGCGGGCGTGACGCCGAAGCGCGCGGACGCGACCTGCTTGATCGCCGACGCGCTCGCGGTCCCGTAGCGCGCCGGGTCCTCGCCGCCTTCGCCGGTGTTGGCCATCCCGCCGATCGTCTGAAGAGCCCGCGCGATCGTCTCGTGCGCCTCCGGCGACAGCGCGCCCAGCGACATCGCGCCCGCGGAGAAACGCGCCGCGATCGAGGCGGCGTCCTCCACCTCGTCGAGGGGGACGGGCGTCGCCGCGGCGACCAGCTCCAGCAGGTCGCGCGGCTCCGACGGCGGACGGTCGTTGACGAGGGCGGCGAACTCCTCGTACGCGCCGCCCTTCCCCGCGACGGCGCGCCGCAGCGCGTGGGCCGCGTCCATCCCGGGCTCGGGAGCTGCGGCCGACTGCAGCGCCTCGATCACCGCGGGATTGAACGCGTGGTACTCGCCGCCGGCCTTGTGCTTTATCGATCCCGGCATCGCCAGCACCGGCTTGGGCGCGTACGCACCGGCATGGCGCTCGAGCGCGTCGCGCGCGACGTCCTCGAGCGACCGCCCGCCGAGCGCGGAGGAGACGCCGGGGAAGCACAGCTCGACCACGTCCGGGCCGAGCCCGACCGCCTCGATCACCTGGGCGCCGCGGTACGAGGAGGCCGTGGAGATCCCCATCTTCGACATGATCTTGGCGAGCCCCGCCTCCAGCGCGTCGAAGAACAGCCCCTGGGCCTCCGCGGCCGTCACGTCGCCGCCGAGGCGCGCGTGCGCGGCGAGGTCGGCGATCGTCTCGAGCGCGAGACGGGGGCACACCGCGTCGGCGCCGATAGTGACGAGACAGGCGAGGCCGTGACCATCGCGCACGTCGGCGGCGTCGACCACGAGACCCGCACGGGGCCGGAGGCCCGCCGCGACGAGCGCGTGGTGGACCGCGCCGGCCGCGAGCGCGGACGGGACGGCGGCTCTTCCGGCCCCCATCGCGGCGTCGCCCACCACGATGCACGATGCGCCCGCCCGTGCGGCCGCCACGGCCTCTTGCGCGGCACGCCGGCAGGCGCGTTCCAGTCCCGCCGCGCCTTCGTCCGCCGGCCACGTCGCGTCGACGGCGACGGCGCCCGTCTCGAGCAGCGCACGGACCGCGTCGGGATACAGCAGCGGGCCCTCGTACTCGCGTAGGGGTCCCCGTGCCGGCGCGCCCGAGAGAGGCACCCGCGGGCCTACCAGCGTCGTCAGCGACATGACGTGGCTCTCGCGCAGGTGATCGAGCGGCGGGTTCGTCACCTGAGCGAAGCGCTGCTTCAGGTACGAGAACACGGGGCGCCGGAACGACGCGAGCGGGGGCTGTGCGGTGTCGTCGCCCATCGACGAGACCGGCTCCTGCCCCTGCGTCGCCATGGGCCGGAGCACGACCGTGATCTCTTCCTTCGTGTAGCCGGCGGCGATCTGGTGCGGAAGCACGCGCCCCGACGGTGGCCCCACCGGCGCCCCGCGCTCGGCCGGCTCGATCGCGGCCTCCGCAAGCGCGTGGTAGCGGGCGCCCCGCGCCAGCCCGCGCTTCACGTCCGCGTCGAGAAGCACGCCGTCGGGCGGGTCGACGAACAGGCACTGCCCCGGGCCGAGCCTCCGCCGCGTCACCTCGCCGTGACCCGTGGTGTCCACCGCGCCGGCCTCCGACGCGCACGCGACGAGCCCGTCCTCGCAGAGCGCGACGCGCAGGGGGCGCAGCCCGTTGCGGTCGAGCGTCGCGCCGACGCCGAGGCCGTCCGAGAAAACGAGCGCGGCGGGGCCGTCCCAGGGCTCCATCAGCGCGGAGTGGTAGCGGAAGAACGCTCGCACGCCGGGATCGAGGCCGGCATCGTTCTCCCACGCCGGCGGTACGAGCATGGCGGCGGCGTGGGGCAGCGGCCTGCCGCCCCGGACGAGGAGCTCGAGCGCCCCGTCGAGGATCCCCGAGTCCGAGCTCGACGCGTCCACCGCGGGAGCGAGCGCGTCGCCGCCGGCGGCGTCGAGGTGCGCGGAGATCTCGCGCGCGGTCATCGCGGCGAGGTTGCCCCTGATCGTGTTGATCTCGCCGTTGTGGGCGAGCATTCGGAACGGCTGCGCGCGCGCCCACGTCGGCTCGGTGTTCGTCGAGTAGCGCTGGTGGAACAGGGCGAACCACGCGCGGCACGCGTCGTCGGAGAGGTCGCAGTAGAAGCGAGCCAGCTGATCGGCCGCGCACAGCGCCTTGTACGTGACCGTGCGGAACGAGCAGGACGCGATCGACAGCGATGCGCCGCGGCCGGCCGCGGCGCGCTCGGCACGTCGCCGCGCCCGGTACGCGCGCCGCTCGCCCTCGCCGGGACCTGCGGGGCACGGCGCCAGCAGCGCCTGCTCGATCGCGGGGGCCGAAGCGGCCGCGCTGCTCCCGAGCGCGCGCGGATCGACCGGGACGGTCCGCCACGACACGATGCGGAGCCCTTCGGCGTCGCACGCGGCCGCGACGGCCGCGCGGCCCCCCTCGGGCGCCCGCGGGTCGAGGAACGCCATCACGACGCCGTGTCCCGCAGGTGCGACGTTCGGAGGTATCGGGAGCAGCAGCCCGGCGCCGTCGCCCGTCAGCTCGTCGGCCGCGACCGCGCCCCTGTGCTTGACCCTGCACAGCGCCTCGAGCGCGGTCGTCACGATCGCCCGGGAGGGGCGGCCGGAGGCGTCGGCGACGAAGCCGATCCCGCAGGCGTCCTTCTCGCCGGACAGGGGGTCGTAGCGGGTCATGGATCACCTCCCGGGCAACCAAAAAGCGCCCCTCGAAAGGAGCGCCGTTGCTCGGTGGGTGGTCGTCCCGGAAGGTATTGCACCGGCGGGCCGGAGTCAACGACCCGGTGCGGCGGACCGGCGGGGAGTGTACTTTCATAGGCATGCCTAAGCCCGCACCTACGGCGGCCCCAACAAGCCCTGTCGGGAGGGCCGCGGGCGTCGCGGTCCGGGGGCTCGGAAAGGCGTTCGGCGAGGCGACGGTCCTGGACGGCGTCGACCTCGACGTCCCGCAGGGGGCGGTCGTCGCGCTCCTGGGCCCGAGCGGGTGCGGCAAGACCACGCTGCTGCGTTCGATCGCCGGGCTCGAGCGGCCGGACGCCGGGACGATCTCCGTCGGAGGGACGCTGCTGAGCGGCGGCGATCGTCACGTGGCGCCCGAGAAGCGGCGCGTCGGCATGGTCTTCCAGGACTGGGCGCTGTTCCCGCACCTTGCCGTCGGCGCCAACGTCGCCTTCGGCCTTCCCAGGCGCGAGCGCGGATCGGCGCGGGTCGCCGAGACCCTGCGCATGGTGGGCCTCGAGGGGCTGGCGGACCGCATGCCGTCCATCCTCTCCGGCGGCCAGCAGCAGCGGGTCGCCCTCGCCCGGGCTCTCGCGAACCGGCCGTCCGTGATCCTCCTCGACGAGCCGTTCTCGAACCTCGACGCGTCGCTCCGTCACCAGATCCGGCTCGACGTCCAGCGGTTGCTCGCCGACCTCGGCGTGACGTCGCTCTTCGTGACGCACCAGCAGGAAGAGGCCTTCGTCGTGGGCCAGGAGGTCGCCGTGATGCTCGACGGCGCCGTCGTCCAGCAAGGCTCTCCCGCGGAGCTCTACGAGTCGCCGCAGACGATCGAGGTCGCGCGCTTCGTCGGCGACGCGAACTTCCTGCGCGGGGCGGCCGTGGCCGACAAGGCCGAGACGTGCATCGGCCCGGTCCCGCTCGACCGCGACCGCTCCGGGGAGGTAGACGTCATGGTCCGTCCCGAGCAGGTCGGGATCTACGAGGGCGACGAGGCGACGGTCGAGCGCGTGGAGTTCTACGGGCACGACTCGATCTACCTCGTCGCGACCGACCGCGGGCCGACGGTTCGGTCGCGCGTGCTCGCGGCCCCTCGCTTCCGCGTCGGCGACCGCGTCGCGCTCGGGTTCACGGGGCGCCCCGCGGTCGCGTTCCCCGTCGTCGCCTAGCCTCGGGTCCGTGACCGCGGACCTTCTCGTGCTCGGCGCAGGGCCCGCGGGGGTGGGCGCGGCGCACCGCGCGGCGCGCTCCGGCCACGACGTGGTGGTCGTCGAGCGCGCGCCGGCACCCGGAGGCGCGGCGGCGAGCATCACCGTCGCAGGGCAGCGTGTGGACCTCGGCAGCCACCGGCTGCACGAGTCGATCCGGCCCGAGATCCTCGGCGAGCTGCGCGCGCTGCTCGGGGATGAGCTGCAGCTGCGGCCGCGCCGCGGGCGCATCCGCCTGGCGGGAGGCTGGATGAGGTTCCCTCTGTCGCCGAGCGATGTGGTGCGCAACCTGCCCGCGGCCTTCCTCGCCCGGGTGGCGCGGGACGCCGCGACGAAGCCGTTCCGGCGGGCCCGGGAGGACACCTTCGCCTGCGTCCTGCTCGCCGGGCTCGGCCCCGCGATCTGCGAGGCGTTCTACTTCCCGTACGCGCGGAAGATCTGGGGCGTCGACCCCCACCGCTTGAGCTCCGAGCAGGCGAGGCGGCGGGTCGGGGCGCGTTCGGCCGCGAGCATCGTCCGCAAGGCCGCCGGTCGCAGAGGCTCCCGCTTCTGGTACCCGGCCGGCGGCTACGGCCACATCTCCGAGGCGCTCGCCGCGGGGGCCGCGGACGCGGGGGCGCGCATCCTCTACGGACGCGCGGTCGAGAAGCTGGTGCTGCGGGACGACGGGGTCGTCGCACACCTCGACGACGCGACCGACGTCACCGCCCGCCGCGTCTGGTCGACGATCCCCGTCACCGCGCTCGCGCGGATCGCGGACCCGGGACCGCCTCCGGAGGTCCTGCGCGCCGCGGCGACGTTGCGCTTCCGCGCGATGGTGCTCGTGTATCTGGTGGTCGCGGCGGATCGGTACACGCGCTTCGACGCGCACTACCTGCCGGAAGAGTGGACGCCGGTGACGCGCGTCTCCGAGCCCAAGAACTACCGCGACGGCGACGACCCTTCGGGCCGGACGGTCCTTTGCGCGGAGATCCCGTGCGACCGGGGATCGCGCCTGTGGGAGATGGACGAGGCGTCGGCGCGGGGCGCGGTCGTGGACGCCCTGGAACGGGCGGAGCTTCCACGCCCGGGCGTGCTGGCCGTGCACGTCCACCGGCTGAGCCATGCGTATCCGGTGTACGAGGCCGGGTTCGAGCGCGCGCTGGACCCCCTCCACGCGTGGATCGACGCACAGCCCCGCCTGCTGACGTTCGGGCGCGAGGGCCTGTTCGTCCACGACAACGCGCACCACGCGCTCGCGATGGCGTGGGACGCGGTCGCCTGCCTCGAGCCGGGCGGCGGCTTCAGCTCGGAGACGTGGCGCCGCGCGCGGGAGGGCTTTCGAGCCCACGTCGTCGAAGACTGAGCCCCCGCACCGCGGGGCCGCCCCCGTTGATCTCCCGGTGCACCGCGGGCACGACGTGGCGCAGGTACCGGCCGAGCTTCACGAACGTCTTGCCGGTCGTGCGGAAGCCGTACGAGATCGGCACCTCCGCGTAGCGGTAGCCCTTCGCGAGGAGGTCGAGGGTCAGGACCTGCGCGTAGTTGTAGTCGTGCACGATCTCCGCGTCGGCGGCGGCCGCGCGCGAGAGCGCCCGGTACCCGCTCTGGCCGTCGGAGATCGGCCGGCGCGCGACGAACGAGAGCGCCTTCGTCAGCGCGACGTTCCCCAGCCGGCGGTGGGGAAGCATCCGGTCGATGCGTCCCGCGAAGCGCGAGCCGACGACGTAGTCGGCGCTCCCTTCGAGCACCGGAGCGACCAGGCGCTCGAGCTCCTCCGGCGCGTACTCGCCGTCGGCGTCGCAGAACGCGACGGCTGCGGCGCCGCGCGCGATCGCCTCGTGCAGCCCCCGCCGGACCGCGGCTCCCAGCCCCCGGTTGCGTCCCGTCGCCACGACCGTCGCCCCGGCGCCCCGCGCCGCGCCGGCCGTGCCGTCGGACGATCCGTCGTCCACGACGATCGTCAGCACGTCGCGCCCGCACACTCGCGCCGGGACGCGGGCGACGACGCCGGCGACCGCCTCGACCTCGTCGTGCGCCGGCAGGAACAGGACGACCGGGCCGTCGGGCACCGGGAGGGACGGCGGCGGCCGCCTCTCCCGGTCCGCGGGGAGGCGCAGGCGCCCAAACGCGCCGGGTGACGGGACGAACAGCGCGACGCCGCCGGTGACGAGCGAATAAGCGGTCTTCAGCGCGTGAGCGGTGACCGCCGCGGCGAGCCCCGCTCCGGCGCCGGCCCCGAGAGCCACGAACGCGGCGGTCGCCGCGGCCTCGTACGTGCCGATGCCGGCCGGCGCCACCGCGGCGACCTGGGCCGCGATCGTCACGGCGGTCACCAGGATCGCGTCGGCGACCCCGATCTCGATCCCCGCCCAGCGCGCCGCCTGGAACACGACGGCGCTCTCGAGCACCCACCCGGCCACGGCGGTTGCGGCGGCCAGAGCCCACGCCTGCGGCGCAACGCCTGCCGCGGTCTTGCGGAGCCACAGGACGCCGGCGACGCCCACGACGGCTGCGCCCGCCGGCGGCAGCCACGCCAGCCCTCCCAACAGGTCCTCCACCAGGCGGGGGCCCAGCAACGCCGCGAGGGCCGCGACGGCGACGACGTCCGCCGCCCGAAGGACGATCGTCGACGCCGCCGCCTCGGCCGGCGCGATGCCTCCGCGGCCGACGGCGGTCGTCACGCGAAGGACCTCTCCGAGGCGCAGGGGGAGGACGTGGTTGGCGCCGAGCGACACATGGATCGCGGCCCACGACATCCCGAGCGACAGCGCGGGGACCAGCCGGGTCCAGACCCACGCCCTCACGGCGAACGCGCTCCCGTAGACGACCAGCACGGCCGCGATGGTCGCGGGGGCGCCGGCCGCGGCTCGCCAGGTGGTCGCGAACGCTCCGGCATCGAGGGACCGGACCGCCAGAACGATCCCGGCCAGAGCCGCGATCGTCGCGGCCCACCACCACAGGAGGCGTTCGGGGCGCAGGGCGCCGGCTCGGGCGTTCACTTCTTCGTCTCACCTTCCGTGAATTGTTAGGGTCACCTTACATGGGCACCCTGAGCCGCTTCCCCGCGGCCGCCGCGCTCCTCCTCGCCGTCGCCGCGAGCGCCTGCAGCGGCGGGCGCGACGCCGTCACGATCTACTCCGGACGCGACGAGGCCCTCGTCGGGCCTCTCCTCGAGGACTTCGCCGACGAGGCCGGGATCGACATCGACGTGAAGTTCGGCGACTCGGGCGAGCTCGCGCTGCTGATCGCGGAGGAAGGCACCAACAGCCCGGCCGACGTCTTCCTCTCGCAGAGCCCGGGAGCCTCCGACTTCCTCTACGGAGAAGGCCTGCTGGACACGCTCCCCGCGGGCCCGCTGGCGAGGGTCGGGGAGGAGTGGCACGGTACCGACGGCTCCTGGGTCGGCGTCACGGCGCGCCGGCGCGTGATCGTCTACAACACCGAGATGGTGTCGGAACCCGACCTCCCGGGGTCGGTGTTCGATCTCGTCCGGCCGGAGTACGAGGCCGCCGTCGCCGTCGCGCCGGCGAACGCCTCGTTCCAGGACTTCGTGACGGCGATGCGCGCGACCGAAGGAGACGAAGCCGCGCGCGCATGGCTCGAGGGGATGGCGGAGAACCGGTCGCCGACGTACGCGGACAACAGCTCGATCGTCGCCGCGGTGGGTCGCGGCGAGATCGCCATGGGGCTCGTCAACCACTACTACAACTACCGGGCCCTTCAGGAGGACCCGGACGCTCCGAGCGCGAACTACGTCTTCCCGCGGGGCGACGTCGGCTCGCTGCTGATCGCGTCGACGGCCTCGATCCTGCAGAGCGCGGACGACCCGGAGCGCGCGCGGCGGTTCGTCGAGTTCCTGCTGAGCGAGGACGCGCAGGAGTACTTCAGCGAGGAGACGTTCGAGTACCCGCTCGCGGAGGGGGCGGAGGCGGCAGACGAGCTGCCGCCGCTCGACGAGGACTCCGGGCTGGTCGTCGACCTGTCGCGGCTGGGCGACCTCGAGACGACGGCGCAGATGATCGCCGACAGTGGTCTCCTCTAGGGGGCCCGGCGGGACAAGGGGCGCCGGCGTCGCCGCCGCGGGCGTCGCTGTGGTGTTCGCCGCGCCCTTCGTCTACCTGTGCGCGCGCAACCTGCGCGACCCCGGCGCGTTCTGGTCGACGCTGTGGTCGGGCGACGCGCTCGCCCCCCTCGGGCGCAGCATCCTGCTCGCGGTCCTGGTGTCGGCGTCGGCGACGGCCATCGGCGCGGGGGCCGCGTGGCTCGTGGCCCGCACGGACGTGCCGTTCGCGCGGCTCTGGCGGATCGTCCTGCCGCTGCCCCTCGTGATGCCCTCGTTCATCGGAGCCGCGGTCCTGCTCGCCGCGCTCGCTCCCGGCGGCTTGCTCGAGGCGTTGCTGCGTCCATTGGGCGTCGAGCGGATGCCGGGCGTCCACGGCCTGCCGGGGGCGTTCGGCGTCCTCACGCTGTTCACGTACCCGTACGTCTACCTGCCGGCGCGCGCGCGTTTCGCGCGACTGCCGCCGTCGCTCGAGGAATCCGCGCGCCTGCTCGGGCGCAGCTCGTGGAGCACGTTCTGGACCGTCGTCCTGCCGCAGGCGCGCGGCGCGATCCTCGCCGGGACCCTCCTGGTGTTCCTCTACGGCGTCTCCGAGTTCGGGGTGGTCCACCTCATGCGCTACGACACGCTCACGCGATCGATCTACGCGACGCGCTTCCTCGACCCGGAGCGTTCCTTCAACCTGTCGCTGCAGCTCGGCCTCCTCGCCGTCGCGGTGGTCGCCGGCGAGCGCGTGGTCGCCGGTCGCGCTCGTCAGGTCGTGGCGGAGCGGGACCACCGCCGCATGATCGTCCGGCTGGGGCGCTGGAGGGCGGCCGCGACCGGATCGCTCGTCGCGTTGAGCGGGGTCGCGCTCGTGCTCCCGGTCGGCGTGCTGTCGTGGTGGGCGATCCGCGGCGCCGCTCGCGGTGCGACGAGCGGCAGCGGAGCGTTCGGCGACGTGGCGGCGCTCGGCTCGAGCGTGCTCAACACGACGGCGGTCAGCGTCGCGGCCGCGCTCACCGCCGTGGTCGCGGTCCTGCCGGTCGCATACCTGACCGTTCGCCGCGCGGGCAGGGGGGCCGCGCTGGCGAACGCGATCATCGTCGGCGGTTTCGCGCTGCCGGGGCTCGCGGTGGCGCTGGCTCTGGTCGCCGCCGTGATCGACGCGCCCGCCGCCGTCGCGGCGCTGTACCAGACGCTTCCGCTGCTGGTGCTCGCGTACGTGATCCACTTCGGCGCTCCCGCCCTGCGGACGGCGCAGGTCGCGCTCGCCGGCGTGCCGCGGCGAGTCGAGGACGCGGCGCGGACGCTCGGTGCGGGGCGGCTCGACCGGCTGCGGCGAGTCGAGCTTCCGATCATGCTGCCCGGGCTGACGGCCGGCGCAGGGCTCGTGCTCCTCTCGTCGATGAAGGAGCTGCCGGCGACGCTTCTGCTCGCGCCGGCAGGTTTCCAGACGCTCGCGATGAAGGTGTGGGCCGCGACCGAGAGCGCGTTCTTCGCCGACGCGAGCCTCGCGGCGCTGGTGCTCGTCGCCCTGTCCGGGATCCTCACGTGGCTGCTGGTGATCCGCCGCGGTGACGTCTTCGTCTGAGCGCCGGCTCGGCCTCGCGCTGGCGGGCGTAGCCGCCGTCGCGTTCGCGGCTGCCGCCGCGGGGGCAGGCACGCGTGCTTCCTACGGCGCGCGCACCACCGGCGACGAGCCCCACTACCTGGTGACCGCGATCAGCCTCGCCGAGGACCGGGACCTCGACGTGAGCGACGAGATCGCCGCCCGGCGCTACGAGCCGTTCAGCGAGGCCGGGATCGACCGGCAGTCCCGGCCGCTTGGAGGGGGGCGCCTCGTAAGCCCCCACGACCCGCTGCTGCCCCTGTTGCTCGTTCCCGGAATGGGGGCGGGCGGCTGGCTCGGCGCGAAGCTCACGGTCGCCGCGCTCGCGGGAGCGCTCGCGGCGGCGACGCTGTGGGTCTGCGTCCGCCGTTTCGGAGTCGCGGTCGTCCCCGCCGCGGTCGCGGCCGGCGTCTTCGGGGCCTCGGCGCCGCTCGCGGTCTACGGGACGCAGGTGTATCCGGAGGTGCCCGCGGCCCTCGCGGCCGTCGTCGCGGTCGGCGCGGGGACGTCGCCCCGGGGGCGCGCCCGCGTCGCCGTTGCGTGCGCGTCGATCACCGCGCTCCCGTGGCTGTCGGTCAAGTACGCACCGGTCGCCGCGGCGCTCGCGGCCGCGATCCTGTGGACGTGGTGGCGTGCCGGGAACCGCAGGCACGCCGCGTGGCTGCTGGCGACGCTCGCCGCGAGCGGCCTCGCGTTCGCCGCAGCTCACTGGGCCTGGTACGGGGGGTGGACGCCCTACGGCGTGGGCGACCATTTCGTCACCGGCGAGCTCGGCGTGATCGGGTTCGACCCCGACTTCGCCGGACGGAGCAGGCGCCTCGTCGGGTTGCTGGTCGACCGGGGGTTCGGGCTCGCGGCATGGCAGCCCGCGTGGCTGCTAGCGCTCCCGGCTCTCGGCGCGCTGGCGGCGCGGCGTCCGCCGGGATGGCTCTTCCTCGCCCTGCCGCTCGCCGGGGGGTGGCTGAACGCGACGTTCGTCGCGCTCACGATGCACGGCTGGTGGCCTCCCGGGCGCCAGGTGGTGGTCGTCGCACCGCTCGCCGTCGTCGCGATCGCCGCGTGGGCGGGACGGTCGGCCCGGCGCGTCGCCGCCGTCGCGGCCCTCGGCGCCGCCGGGATCTTCTCGTACGCCTATCTCGTCGTGGAAGCGCTGGCGGGGCGCGTCACCGTGGTGGTGGACTTCTTCGAGACCGGCAACGCGCTGTACGGCGCATGGTCGGCGCTCCTGCCGGACTACCGCGCGGTGACGGCGACGACGTGGGTGCTCCACGCGCTGTGGACGGCGGCCGCGGTCGCGGCCGTGTGGTGGGGGAGCCGGTCTACTGCACCTTCACGCGCGCCCGCATCCCCCTGAGGTAGTGGCTGCGGACCTTGTTCTCTCCCTCGTCGACGACGTTGCAGAGCAGCACGTACGTGGCCGGCTCGAGGTCGACCTCCAGGGCGCACGTCTCGCCCGGCGGCACCTCCTCGATCTCGGCCACGAGCTGGCCCGGCCTCAGCGCCTCCTCGTCGACCCCCCGCTCGCCGTCGAGCGGCAGCGCCTCCAGGCTGGCCGACTGCACGACGTAGAGCTCGTGCGCGAGCTCGCCGCGGTTCGACACGAGGAAGCGCGTGGGCCCCGACGTGATCTCGTCCTCTTCGGGGGTCACCGAGAACTCGTCGAGCCCGACCGCGATCCCGGGCGAGCCGGCCGGCTCCTTGCACTCGCCGCCGGCGACGCCGGTGCCCGTCCCCGTGGCCGACCCGGTGCCCGTCCCGGTCCCGGTGCCCGTCCCGGTCCCGGTGCCCGTCCCGGTCCCGCTGGCCGAGCCGCCGAGGTCGCGGACCGACGCCCCGTCGTCGTCGCACCCCGTGAGGGCGAGTAGCGCCGCGGCGAGGGCCGCGGCGATGCGAATCGTCATAGAGCTCCTCCTTCGTGACTTCCCGGCGCCGCGGCCGGGCGCTATGCGACGAGGACCCAGAGGTTGTCGGCGAGCCTCGTCCCCAGCGCGACCTGGGCGCCGCCGACCTCGAGCACCCGCGTCCCGTCCGGCGCGATCTCGACGAGCCTGAGGTCGTATCCCGGCATCAGCTTGTGCTGCTCGAGGTAGAGCAGGACGTCGCCGTCGAGCTCGACGTCTTCGAGCAGGCGCTTCAGCTTCCCGCTCTCCCCGACGTCCATCGAGGCTACAGGCTTCAGGTCCGACCACGGGACGGACGACGGCTCGCCGGGGATCGGGTTGCCGTGGGGGCACGTCGCCTCGCCCTGGAGCTTCGCCAGGATCGCCTGCTCGACCTCGGGCGTCATGACCTTCTCCCAGTCCTCCGCCTGGTGGTGGCAGAGGTGCCAGGGGATCCCGAGGATGTCGACGAGCATCCGCTCGGCGAGGCGGTGACGGCGGACCAGCGCCTCCGCGATGCTCCGGCCCTCCTCCGTCAGCGCGATCTGGCGCGACGCGTCGACCGTCACGTATCCCTCCGCCACCAGGCGCTTGACGCCCTCCGACACCGTCGCCGGCGCGAGCCCGAGCCGTTCGCCGATGCGCGCCTGGAGCACCTTCTGCCCCTCCTCGCCCAGCTCGAAGATCGCCTCCAGGTACTCCTTGGACGCGGGGTTCAGCGCGCGCAGGTCGGGCGAGGGTACGGCGGCGGGTGCGGAATCGTCGAAGTCTTTGGTCATCGACCGGATTGTAAGCTCGTCCTAAATGCCGTCCCGAAAAGCGCCCGCGCGCCCGAAGATGCTGATCCTGGACGGCTATTCCCTCGCTTTCCGCGCTTTCTACGCGCTTCCCGAGGACCTCCAGACGACCGACGGGACGAAGACCAATGCCGTCTACGGCTTCACCGCGATGCTGATCAAGCTCCTGCAGGAGCAGAAGCCGGAGTACATCGCCGTGTGCTTCGACGTCGGCGAGCCACTCGAGCGCTCGACGGAGTTCGCGGAGTACAAGAGCAACCGCGCGACCGCGCCCGACGGTTTCTCGGGGCAGGTGCCGCTGATCCACGAGGTCCTGCGCGTGATGCAGATCCCGATCTACGGCGTCGCCGGTCACGAGGCGGACGACGTCATCGCCTGCTTCGCGAAGCGCGCGGCCGCGGAGGGCATCGACGTTCGCATCGTCACCGGAGACCGCGACTTCTTCCAGCTCGTCAGCGACGACATCAAGGTCCTCTACAACCGCCGCGGCATAACCGACATCGTCGAGATGGACCCGCAGGCGGTCGAGGAGCGGTACGGCGTGCCGCCGTCGAAGTACGTGGACCTGAAGGCGCTGGAGGGCGACACCTCCGACAACCTTCCCGGAGTCCCCGGCGTCGGCACGAAGACCGCGGCGAAGCTGATCCAGAGATACGGCTCCGCCGAGGAGGCGGTCGCCCATGCGTCGGAGCAGACGCCGAAGCTCGCCGCGAACCTCGCGGCGCACGCGGAGCAGGTGGCGGTCAACAAGCGGCTCACGGCGCTTGCCGAGGTGCCGCTCGACGCGGAGATAGCAGACCTGAAGATGGGGCCATGGGACCTCGACGAGGTCCGCGAGCTGTACATCTCGCTCGAGTTCCGCACCCTGCTGGAGCGGCTGATGGCGGATCTGCCCGAGGCCGCGGAGGGCGAGGGCGAGCCGTTCGAGCTCGACGTCGGCGTCGCCGCCTCACGCGCCGACGTCGAAGAGCTGGCGGCCGAGCTGCGCGCTGCTTCCACGGCGATGTCGGTCGACCTCGTGCCGTCGTCGCCGCGGGGAGTGCCACAGTCGCTCGCGTTCTCCTGGGACGGCGGGCGCGTCGCGTTCGTGCCGCTCGGTGCGGGAGGTCTCGACCGCGACGACGTCGCGGCGCTCGGCGCGCTGTTCGAGGACGACGCGCTGCCGAAGATCGCCCACGGCGGCCGCGCGCTGACGCTGTCGCTCGACGCGATGGGGGTCGAGCTGCGGGGCCTCGAGCTCGACACGCACATCGCGTCGTACCTGCTCGACCCCGGGGCCCCCGGCTACGCGATCGAGGAGATGGCGCGGAAGTACACCGGGCGCGAGCTGAAGGCGGTGGACGGGGTCGATCGGTCCGAGGAGGCACAGTCGTCGTTCGACCTCGGCGCCGGCGCGGAGGCCGAGGCCGAGGACGCGTGCCTGCGCGCGCTGGCGGTCGCCGAGATCGCGGGGGCCGTCACGCCCGAGCTCGACAGGCTCGGGATGTCCGAGCTCTACCGGACCATCGAGCACCCGCTCATCCCCGTCCTCGCGCGGATGGAGAAGTCCGGCGTCGCGATCGACCTCGAGTACCTCGAGGAGATGGCGCGCGACCTCGACAAGCGGATCGGCGTCCTCGAGGCGGAGTGCTACGAGCTCGCCGGCGAGCGCGTGAACCTCGGGTCGCCGTCACAGCTGCGGGTCCTGCTCTACGACAGGCTCGGGCTGAAGACGACCAGGCGGACGAAGACCGGGCTGTCGACCGACGCGCGGGCGCTGCAGCAGCTCGTCGACCAGCACCCGTTCGTCGCGAAGCTGCTCGACTACCGGGAGCTGTCGAAGCTGAAGAACACGTACGTCGACGCGTTGCCCCCGCTGACCGACCCCGCCGACGGCCGCGTCCACACGACGTTCGACCAGACGGTCGCCGCGACCGGGAGGCTCTCGAGCACCAACCCGAACCTCATGAACATCCCGGTGCGCACCGACCTCGGCAAGCAGATCCGGCGCGCGTTCGTCGCTGCGCCCGGGTACTCGTTGATGTCCGTCGACTACTCCCAGATCGAGCTGCGCGTGATGGCGCACCTGTCGAAGGACCCGCTGCTGATCCAGGTGTTCGCGAACGACGAGGACGTCCATACCGCGACCGCGTGCCGCATCTACGACGTCGACCCGTCGGAGCTGAAGACGATGCACCGATCGGTGGCGAAGATGGTGAACTACGGCCTCGCATACGGGATGGGCGCGCCGGGCCTTGCCGAGCGTCTGAACGTCCCGGTCGCGGAGGCGCGCGAGATCATGGACGCCTACTTCGAGCAGTTCGAGGGCGTCAGCAAGTTCCTCGACTCCGTCGTCACCCAGGCGTACGCGGACGGGTTCACGACCACGATGTTCGGCCGGCGCCGCTACCTCCCGGAGCTCGGCAGCGGGAACCCGCGGGTGCGGGCGATCGGAGAGCGCCAGGCCCTCAACGCGCCGATCCAGGGATCGGCGGCCGACATCATGAAGCTGGCGATGATCAACGTCGACCGCGCCCTGGACGACGCGGGGACGGGCACGCGCATGATCCTGACGGTGCACGACGAGCTGGTGTTCGAGGTCCCGGAGGGCGAGCGCGCCGCGGCAGCCGAGCTCGTGGCCCGCGAGATGACGGGCGTCTGCACGATGGACGCACCGCTGAAGGTAGACCTCTCGTTCGGCGCGAACTGGTCGGAGACCAAGGATTGAAAAGGCAGGGCAAGCCCCTGGCAATCTCCCACTAAATGGTGGAAACTCCCAGAGTTAGGACAACAGGCGGAGCTGGGAGGGAGAGCGATGCGTTTCAAGGTTCTGATCGCAGGCGTGGCGGCGGTCGCGGCCGTCCTCTGGGGCACGGCGGCGGGCGCCGGGACGACTCTGTCCACGGCGCTGGTGGGGGCGGAGGAGCGACCGGGGCCGGGCGACCCCGACGGCCACGGCTTCATCACGCTCACGATGAACCAGGGCCAGGGCGAGATCTGCTTCGAGGTCACGCTGTCGGGCATCGACACGGCCACCGCGGGGCACATCCACAAGGCGCCGGCAGGGCAACCCGGCGACGTCTTCGTGCCCCTCTTCGGCAGCGAGGGCCCCGGTGCCAAGTGCGTCACCGCGACCAAGGCGCAGATCAAGGAGATCCGCCGCGACCCCACGATGTTCTACGTCAACATCCACACCGCGACGTTCCCCGGCGGCGCGATCCGGGGGCAGCTGGGCGACTGACCTTTCCGAACCGACAGATTTTCCAAGGGGCGGCTCCCGCTGGGGCCGCCCCTTCTCGTTGCCGCGAGTACGTACGACGTGCCGCGGTGAGGTAGCCCCCTCGCGCCAGCGGGGGCGCCGGGCGAGGACCATCTTCCTGGCCGATCCGGCCCAATTCGACCCCGAGCCCATTGCGCGGGTACGCGCGCGGTTGGGAAGGTTCCGCCGGGCCGCACTGCTAAGTCGGGAGGGAGGGACGAACGTGCTCGACATCCGCGCCGAGATCGGCAAGCTGGGCAGCAAGTGGAGTTAGCCTCATAGCGCAGATCTGCGACCGGGCCGCCTTCGGGGCGGCCCGTTGCGCGCCCGGGAACGTCGTCGCGCCGGAGGTCGCGGGGGCGCCTCGCCACCGCTCCCGCGTCCCCATGAGCAGGACGAACCACCCACATAGCCCGTTGTGGTGACGCGATAAACCACCCGATATCGCCTTGTGGCGGGAGCCGCGCCCGTGACAGCGTTCCCTATGGCGGGATCGACCCGCTCGGCGGCTCCGGGCGACCGCCGGAAGGACGGGGGAAGGAAAGCGATGCGGGCAGCCGACGAGACGGCCGTGGAGGTCGACGAGATCCGTCTGACGGACTCGGCTCCTGCGCCCTTGCTCGACCTCGCCTCCGGGCCCGGCGCGCCGCCACGCGACGACGAGGTCATCTACCTCCCGGAGGCCGAGCCGGCGAAGCTCGGCCCCGATTTCGTGCGGGTGTGGAGCGCGGCGGCCGTGTCGAACATCGGCGACGGCGTGCGCATCACCGCGTTGCCGCTCCTTGCCGCCGCGGTCACGCGCGATCCCGTGGCGGTCTCGGGAATCCTGCTCGCGAGCAACCTGCCGTGGCTGCTGTTCAGCCTTCCGGCGGGCGCGATCGTGGACCGCCTCGACCGGCGCGGCCTGGTCGGCGCCGTCAGCACCGTGCGCGCCCTCGTCATGGCGCTTCTCTGCGGGCTCGTCTTTTTCGGGGAGGCGGGGCTGCCCGCGCTGTACGCGGTGGCCTTCCTCCAGGGGGTCGGCGAGGTCTTCTCCGACAACGGCGTCTTCGCGCTCGTTCCGGGGGTCGTGCCGAAGGAGCGCCTCGAGGACGCAAACGGTCGTCTCGAGGCGATCGTGGTGGCGACGAACCAGTTCGCGGGTCCGGCGTTGGGAGGCCTCCTGTTCGCGCAGTCGGCAGGGCTCCCGTTCCTCGTCGACGCCGGGTCGTTCCTCCTGGCAGCATCCCTGATCTTCGGGATCCGGAAGCGTAGCCCGCGTGCGCCTGTGACGGCGGCCCGGACCAGCATCAGGGACGACATCTCGGAGGGCGTTAGGTGGCTGCGCGCGCGCCCGTCGCTGCGCAACCTCAGCTACATAGCGGCGTTGACGAACGTCGCGTTGAACGGCACGTTCGCGATCTTCGTGCTGTTCGCGCTGGAGGAGCTGCATCTCAGCTCGTTCGGGTTCGGGATCCTGCTCAGCATCGAAGCCGTCGGCGCGCTCGCCGGGAGCCTCCTCGCCGCACGCGTCCGCGCGCGCGTCGGCATCCCGCTCGCGCTTGCGGCCGCGCTCGGCATCGCGGGCGTCGCGAACCTCACGATCTCGCTGACGGCGTTCGTGCCGCTCGTCGCCCTCATGATGGTGGGCGTGGCTTTTGCCGGCGGCGTGTGGAACGTCCTTACGAACTCGTTGCGGCAGGCTGTCACGCCGGACCGTCTGCTCGGGCGCGTCCAGAGCGCACACCGGCTGTTGTCCTGGGGGGCGATCCCGTTCGGAACGCTGCTCGGTGGCGCCGCGGCGAGCGTCTTCGGCCTCCGCTCGCCGTTCCTGATCGCCGCGCTCATGCTCTGCGGGCTCGCGATAGGCGCGTTCGCCAACTCGAAGCACCTGCAGCTCGACCACATGACGGCCCCCGCGGGCTAGCTCCGGCGCAAGAAGCCGCGGCGCGGCCGCGGCGTCCCGAGGTCGTGGGCTCGGAGGTCGTCGTCCTCGTACCTCCCCGGGTGACTCCCGCAGGCTTTCCCGGTCCGACAACCACGGGAACCGCCGCCGGCGTCTTACGACCCTGAACCACCTGCCCGCAGCGCTGCGGTTCGCTGCCGGTGCCGGAACCGTGGCACTCGCGGTGACGGGAGCCTGCCGACCGACCGCCTACGTGGCCGCGTCGAAGCCGCCGGACCCGAGCTCGCGCCCGACGAGGCGGGGCTCGTAGGGCGAGAGGGAGCCTTCCTCCTCTACTACCGCGAGGGCGGCGCGCGGAAGCCGTTCACCGCCGCCGGTCCCGAATGGCAGCTCGGCATCGTCGTCTTCCCGGGAGCGGGCGATTCGCCGGTCTCGTGGGCGACGACGACGAGCGCGCGCTGGCCGACTGGTTCGACGTGCGCTCGCGCGGGCACAGGACGCCTTCGCCGTGCAGCCGACGGTCGTGCTGGTACGGTTTTCGTGCGACGGAGTTACGCGGTTCGGTTACAAACGCCGGCGCGTCCGCGCGTCTGTCGTCTCGCGGCCGCGCGCGTCGCGGTGTGCTCGCAGCGCGCCGTGAGCGGTCGTGCCCCGGCGACGTCCGTCGCGGCGGGGCCGTTTTGCGTCAGCCGGAGAGTAGTCAGAACTGCGTACTCAAGAATGGTCCCTTCCCACCTTGTGGAGGCAAGTCTGATTTGACACTGTTGCGCGCAGAGCAATGGGAGGCTCGAGAAGGAGGTGCGCAGTGATCGACATCCGTGTCGAGACAGGCAAGCTGGGGCGTAGCTGGACGTAAGTCCGCAGCTCTGGACTTCAGGGCCGGGAGGCACCGCTACGGCGGGTCCCCGGCCCTAAGTCGTTTCCGGCACGTTTCCGCCTCCTGCATCCCGGCCGCCGGCTCCTTCACGGCACCGCTGCCGCGGTCCGGGCGTCCCGGCAGCCCCCGCGTCTTCGCGCCTATACTCCGGTGACCCCTGATTCGGGGGTCGTTTGCTGCTACAGGAGGAATCCACCCATATGGCCGACGAGCAAGGCGGGGCTGCGCAAGCTACCGCGCACCAGAACTCGAACGACACGATCCCCGACGGGTCCGGCGGCGTCATCGCCAGGACCGCTCCCTCGACCTCCGGCGAGACCTTCGCCGGCGGCACGATCGTGGAGAACGACGTGGGCGAGTCGTTCGAGGAGCTCATGGCCGCCATCGAGGAGACCATCAAGCCCTTCGACGAAGGCGATCTCGTCTCCGGCACCGTCGTCAAGATCGACAAGGACGAGGTGCTGCTCGACATCGGCTACAAGTCCGAAGGCGTCATCCCCTCGCGCGAGCTCTCGATCCGCAACGACGTGGATCCCTCCGAGGTCGTCTCGGCCGGCGACCAGATCGAGGCCCTCGTCCTCCAGAAGGAGGACAAGGAAGGCCGCCTGATCCTCTCCAAGAAGCGGGCCCAGTACGAGAGGGCGTGGGGCAAGATCGAGGAGATCAAGAACGCCGACGGCACCGTCACCGGCCCGGTGATCGAGGTCGTCAAGGGCGGGCTCATCATCGACATCGGCCTGCGCGGCTTCCTGCCAGCGTCGCTCGTCGAGATGCGACGCGTGCGCGATCTCCAGCCGTACGTCGGCAAGGAGCTCGAGTGCCGCATCATCGAGCTCGACAAGAACCGCAACAACGTCGTGCTGTCGCGCCGGAAGTTCCTCGAAGAGTCGCAGGCCGAACAGCGCCAGGACTTCCTCACGTCGCTACAGAAGGGCGAGCGCCGCAAGGGCGTCGTCTCGTCGATCGTCAACTTCGGCGCATTCGTGGACCTCGGCGGCGTCGACGGGCTCGTACACGTCTCGGAGCTCTCGTGGAAGCACGTCGACCATCCGAGTGAGGTCGTGGAGGTCGGGCAGGAGGTGGACGTCGAGGTGCTCGACGTGGACCTCGAGCGCGAGCGCGTGTCGCTCTCGCTGAAGGCGACACAGGAGGACCCGTGGCGGCAGTTCGCGCGCCAGCACGAGGTCGGCGACGTCATCGAGGGCCGCGTGACGAAGCTCGTGCCGTTCGGCGCGTTCGTCGAGGTCGACGACGCGATCGAAGGCCTGGTGCACATCTCGGAGCTCGCCGACCACCATGTCGAGCGCGCCGAGGACGAGGTCGGCGTGCACGATCGCGTCCCCGTGAAGATCATCGACATCGACCTGGACCGCCGCCGCATCAGCCTCTCCCGCAAGCAGGCGATGCGCAGCGACGAGGCCATCGGCATCGCACCGGGTGAGCGGGCTGCCGTCCCGCCGGCGGAGCCCGAGCCCGCGGACGAGACCCCCCCCGAGGCGGAGTTCGAGCTGGAGAGCGGTGAAGGACCGGCTGCCGACGAAGGCGCGGGCCTCGATTCGTCCGCGGCCGCGGTCGCCGTACCGGCCGGCCCGGGACCGACCCTCGAGCCGGACGCCGCAGACGCGGGTCCGGCGCAGGAGGAGCGCGGCCCCCTGCTCGACCCGGGGATCGACGCGGACGCCTCTCCGACTCCGGCCCCCGACGGGGCCGCACGCGGTACGGACGCGCCGGTCGCCGCAGAGGACGAGGACGAAGAGGGCGCGGATGCCGAAGAGGGCGAGGCCTCGATCGAGTCCATCGTCCAGGACCTAAAGCGCGAGCGGGGCCAGTCGTAGCCCTTCATGCTCGTAGTCGGCCTCACGGGAGGCATCGGGGCCGGTAAGTCCACGTTCGCGGCGCTCCTCGCGGAAAGGGGCGCGCAGGTCCTCGACGCGGACCACTTCGGCCGCGACGCGCTCGCGCCCGGGAAACCTTCCTGGCACTCGGTCGTGAGCCAGTTCGGCGACGAGGTCCTCGCGGCGGGCGGGATGGAGATCGACCGCAAGAAGCTCGCGTCCATCGTGTTCGACGACAGACGCAAGCTGGCGGCGCTGAACGCGATCGTCCACCCCGTGATCGTGCAGCGGATCGCCGACGAGCTCGAGCGGCTGTCGCACACGGACGCGGTCGTGGTGGTCGACGCCGCGTTGATCGCGGAGCTGGGTCTGCGCGAGACGTTCGACGTCGTGATCGTCGTTACGACCAAACGGCAGCAGCGCGTCGAGCGCCTGGTTCGCAGGCGCGGGATGTCGCTGGACGACATCCACGCGCGCATCGCCTCGCAAACGCCGGCCGACGCGCTCGAGGCGCAGGCGGACTACGTGGTTCGCAACGACGGGACGCTCGACGACCTGGCCGCGGAGGCGGACCGCGTGTGGGCCCTGCTGGAGGAGCGGGTTTGACCTCTGGACACGCGGAAGGCCGGGCAGCCGGGCCGCCGCGGCGGGACGGCATTCAGATCGTCTTCCTGGACGCGGGCGAGACGATCCTGTACCCGCATCCGTCGTTCTCCGAGCTGTTCGCGCGCGTCGCGACGGAGTACGGACGCCCCGTCGAGCCCTCGCAAGTCGAGGACGTCCGCCGCCGCCTCGCGCCTCATCTCGTGGACATGGTCGAGGACTCGGGGGCCGAGGGGGGGATATCGCTCTCGGAGGAGAGCTCCCGGCTGTTCTGGACGTTCCTCTACCGGAGGTTCCTTCAGGAGCTGGGAATGCTCGACGAGGAGCTGGTGGACCGCCTGTTCGCCATCTTCTCGAGCACCTCGACGTACCGGCTCTACGACGACGTGCTGCCGGCGCTGCGCGACCTCGGCTCCCGCGGGTACCGGCTCGGTCTCATCTCGAACTTCGAGCGGTGGCTCGAGGAGATGCTCGTCGAGCTGGAGGTCGGGCACATCTTCGACGTCGCGGTGATCTCGGGCATAGAAGGCGTCGAGAAGCCGGATGCCTCGATCTACCGCCGTGCGCTAGACAAGGCGGGCGTGGACGCGTCGCGTGCCGTGCACATCGGGGACTCGCCCGGCCTGGACGTCGAGCCCGCGCGTTCGGTCGGCATGAACACGGTGCTGCTGGACCGGCTCGGCCGCTACGAGGGCCACGAGGGGCAGAGGATCACGTCCTTGAAGGAATTACCGGACCTGCTCACGAAGCTGTAACCGTGAGGGGAAACGAGAGCTCGGGTCCCGGCGGAGCCGCCGGGGGAGCATCGATCAGGTCGCAGGGCGGCTACGACGAGCTGTCGGCCCTCTACCGGATCGCGACCCTCAGCACCGCGTACGGGAACCCGCGCGCGGTCGTCGAGGAGATCCTCAGGGTCATCGAGCAGGTCGTCCACTGCGACCGGTCGGTCTTGTTCCTCTACGACGAGGACGCAGACGTGCTTCGGATGCAGGACGGTCGCGACAGGGGGTTCGTCCTCCCTCTGTCGGAGCCGACGGTCCTGCGCCGCGTGCTCCACTCCGGCCTCGGCGAGGTCGTCAACGACGTGGACGCCGATCCCGACGGCAATCCGATCTTCGCCGACACGCTGAACGCGCGGCAGCTCGTCGCAGCACCCCTGGTCCTCACCGACAAGACGCTCGGCGTCGTCGGCGCCCTCAACTCGCGCCGGGGCGCGTTCACCCACGAGGACCTCCGCCTGCTGACCGTGCTCGCCGACCGGGTCGCGCTCACGATCGAGAACAGCCAGCTGGTCGGCACGCTCCAGCGTCAGGTCCAGGAGCTCGAGGGCCTCCACCGGCTGTCCCGGCTGCTGCTGTCGAGCGAGACGATGGAGCGCATCGTCGGCGAGTCGATCCGCATCGTCGCCGAGATGCTCGAGTGCGAGAAGATGGCGCTGCTGCTGAACGACGAGAGCGAGACTTGTCTCGTCGCGATGAACGCCGCGGTCGGGCTCGACGACGACCAGGTGGACGGTCTGCACATCCGCCTCGACGAGCCGTCGCTCGCCGCGACGGTGTTCCGGACGAAGACGCCGCTCGTGTCCAACGACGCTCCGAACGACGCGTGGGTGAACCGGCAGATGGTCTCGCTGCTCGGCATCGAGTCGCTGCTCGCCGTGCCGCTGACTACGGGGCCGAAGCCGATCGGGGTGCTGAAGGCGATGAACGCGCGCAAGGGCTACTTCAGCGAAGACGACGTGCGCTTCGCGATGTTGCTCGGGGGCCAGGTCGGCGCGCTCGTCGAGTCGAGCATGGGCCGGCAGCGCGAGCGCCAGCTCGTCCAGAGGCTGCGCGAGGCCGACCGCACGAAGTCCGAGTTCGTCTCGATGCTGGCGCACGAGCTGAAGGGTCCGATGACGACGATCCTGGGCTTCAGCGAGACGCTGAAGCAGCAGTGGGACAGGGTCCCAGACGAGAAGAAGCTCTCGATCCTCGACATCGTCGCGAAGGAGACGGGCCGCCTGTCGCGTCTCGTCAACGACCTCCTCGACGTCTCCCGGATGGAGGCCGGGACGCTCCGCTACGACCTGAGCCCCGTGTCGCTCTCGGGTCTCATCGACAGCATCGTCACCGTCCACACCTCTCTCAGCGCGCAGCACCTCGTCGTCGACGACATCCCGCCGGACCTTCCTCCGGTGCTCGCGGACAACGACCGGCTGCGCCAGGTGTTCATCAACCTCCTGACGAACGCGATCCGGTACTCGCCGGAGGGGACGGCCGTCCGCGTGTCGGCGCGGGAGGTGCCGAACGACGGGATGGTCGAGGTGTCGGTGACCGACGAGGGCATCGGGATATCGGAGCAGGACCGCGACCGGATCTTCTCCAAGTTCTCGATGCTCCCGAAGCCCGGGTGGGTGAAGAAGGGGACGGGGCTCGGCCTGTTCATCACGAAGGGCATCGTCGAGGCGCACGGGGGCCGGATCTGGGTCGAGTCGGAGCCGGGCAAGGGATCGAAGTTCTCGTTCACGCTGCAGGTCGCGCCGGAGGAGCAGCGCGCCGCAGCCGAATGACAGGCGTGGAACTCCGGTCGTAGCCCCGCCTTAGACTCGGCCCATGCCCCCGTTCAAGGTCGAGGCCGACTTCGCCCCCGCCGGCGACCAGCCGACCGCCGTCCACGGCGTCGTGGAGCGCGTCCGGCAGGGGGAGCGCTACACGACGCTGCTGGGCGCCACGGGGACGGGCAAGACCGCGACGATCGCCTGGGCGCTCGAGCAGATCCAGAAGCCCACGCTGGTGATCGCCCCGAACAAGTCGCTCGCGGCGCAGCTCTGCAACGAGTTCAAGCAGTTCTTCCCGAGCAACGCGGTCGAGTACTTCGTCTCGTACTACGACTACTACCAGCCCGAGGCGTACGTCCCCTCGTCCGACACGTACATCGAGAAGGACTCGTCGATCAACGACGAGATCGAGCGGCTGCGGCATTCGGCGACCAGCGCGCTGCTCCAGCGCAACGACGTTCTGATCGTCGCCAGCGTGTCGTGCATCTTCGGCCTCGGCTCGCCCGAGGAGTACCTGAACCAGGTCGTCAGCGTCGCCCGCGGGGGCACGGCCGACCGGGACTTCATCCTCCAGCGCCTGGTCGACATCCAGTACGAGCGCAACGACGTGAACTTCGTCCGCGGGAAGTTCCGCGTGCGCGGCGACACGATCGAGGTTTTCCCCGCCTACGAGGAGCTGGCGGTGAGGATCGAGCTGTTCGGCGACGAGGTCGACCGGATCATCCAGCTCGACCCGCTCACGGGCGAGATCGTGCGCGAGCTCGACCACGTCACCGTCTACCCCGCGTCGCACTACGTCGCGTCCCGCAGCCGGATGGAGCGTGCGATCGCGGCGATCGAGCGCGAGCTCGCGGATCGCCTGAAGGTCCTCGAGAACGAGCGGAAGCTGTTGGAGGCGCAGCGCCTCCGGATGCGGACGAGCTACGACCTCGAGATGATGCGCGAGGTCGGCTTCTGCAACGGGATCGAGAACTACGCCCGCCACATCGAGGGCCGCGCCCCCGGCGCGCGCCCGAACACCCTGCTCGACTACTTCCCGGACGACTTCCTCGTGGTCCTCGACGAGTCTCACGTGACGGTCCCGCAGCTGAACGGGATGTACGAGGGCGACCGCAGCCGCAAGGAGGTGCTGGTCGAGCACGGCTTCCGCCTTCCGAGCGCGCTGGACAACCGCCCGCTGCGCTTCGACGAGTTCATCGACAAGGTCGACCAGGTCGTGTTCATGAGCGCGACGCCCGGCCCCTTCGAGCTGCGCCACTCGGGGAAACCGGTCGAGCAACTCGTGCGGCCGACCGGCCTCGTCGACCCCGAGGTCGTGATCCGACCGACGAAGGGGCAGATCGACGACCTGATGGAGGAGATTCGCAAGCGCACCGAGGCGGGCGCGCGCGTGCTCGTGACGACGCTGACGAAGAAGATGGCCGAGAACCTCACCGACTACCTGCTCGAGTCCGGCGTGCGCGTCCGCTATCTCCACTCCGACATCGACACCGTCGAGAGGATCGAGATCCTGCGCGACCTGCGGCTCGGCGAGTTCGACGTCCTCGTCGGGATCAACCTCCTGCGCGAGGGCCTCGACCTGCCCGAGGTGTCTCTCGTCGCGATCCTCGACGCGGACAAGGAGGGATACCTCCGGTCGCAGACGTCGCTGATCCAGACGATCGGCCGCGCCGCGCGGAACGTCGAGGGCCAGGTGATCATGTACGCCGACGAGGTCACGGACTCGATGCGCAACGCGATCAACGAGACGCAGCGCCGCCGCCAGATCCAGATCGCGTACAACGACGAGCACGGGATCGACCCGCAGTCGATCCGCAAGGCGGTCAGCGACATCCTGCTCTCGGGCTTCGGCCGGCGGCGCGCGGACGCGACCGTCCCGTCGAAGTCCAAGAGCCGCCGGCGCGACCCCGTCGGCGGGACGCCCGACGACCTGAAGCGGCTGATCCTCCAGCTCCAGGAGGAGATGCACACGGCGGCCGAGGACCTGCGCTTCGAGTACGCGGCGCGCATCAGGGACGAGATCGCCGACCTCAAGCGCGAGCTGCGGGAGGTGGGGTAGGTCCCGTCCGTGCCGGCGCGACCCGCCGAGACGGCTCGGCGGCGGGCGCTCGGGCCCGGCAGGCACCCCGACGACCGCGCGATCCTGGCGCTGGCGGTCCCGGCGCTGGGCGCGCTGGCGGCCGACCCCCTGTACTCGCTGGTCGACACGATCCTCGTGGGGCACCTCGGGCCGCGGCCGCTCGGCGCCCTCGCAGTAGGGACCGCGGCGTTCACGATCTCGTTCTGGGTCTTCTCGTTCCTCGCGTTCGGCGTGACTCCGAAGGTCGCGATGCTGCTCGCCGCGGGGGACCGCGACGGCGCGGGCGTGGTCGGCGTGCAGGCGCTCCTGCTCGCGCTGACGATGGGGGCGGTCGTGGCGCTCGCGGGGGTGCTGCTCGCCGGGCCGATCGTGCGGGGGCTGGGCGCGGGTCCGGAGATCGCCCCGCTCGCCGAGGACTACCTGCGGGTGCGCGTGCTCGCGTCGGTGCCGGTCCTGCTCGTCACGGTCGGCCACGGGTGGCTGCGCGGCGCCCAGGACACGAAGACGCCGATGCTGATCGTCACCGCCGGCGCCGTCGCGAACGCGCTCCTGGACTACGTCTTCATCTACCCCTTCGGCTGGGGCGTCACCGGCGCGGCGTGGGCGACGGTCGTCGGCCAGACCGGGGCCGCGGCGGCGTTCGTCGTCGTGCTGCGCCGGCGGATGCGCCCGCCGTCGTGGCGATGGCACGGTCCCAGGTTGCGCGAGCTGCTCACCGTGGGGGCCGCGCTCGTGATCCGAACCGGGGTGCTGCTCGGCGCGCTGACGGTCGCGACGTCGGCCGCCGCGCGCATGGGCGTCGTACCGCTCGCGTCGTGGCAGATCGCGATGCAGGTGTTCTCGCTGCTCGCGTTCACGGCCGACTCGGTCGCGATCGCGGCGCAGGCGCTCGTCGGGAACCGCTTGGGAGCGGGACGTCGGGCCGACGCGGCCGCGGTGGGCCGCAGGTTGCTGTGGTGGGGGATAGGCCTCGGCGTCGTCCTGCTGCTCGTCGTCGTCCCGTTGTCGCGCCCGCTCGCCGGCGCGTTCACGGACGACTCGACGGTCGTCGCCGCGGCGGCCCGGCTCCTGCTGTGGATCGGCTTGCTCCAGCCGGTGTCGGCCATCGCGTTCACGCTCGACGGGATCCTGATGGGGGCGTCGGACATGCGATACCTGGCCGGCGCGATGGCGGTCTGCAGCGCGTTCTTCGTCCCGCTGGCGCTGGTCTCGGCGCCCGCGGGGTGGGGGACCTCCGGTCTGGCCGCGGGCCTCGCGGTCTGGCTGGTCCTGCGATCGCTGCTGACGGCGTGGCGATTCGCCACCGGGGGCTGGGCGCCCGCCGCCGCCGCGGGAGCCACATCCGCGGGATAGGACACCTCGGCCGTCCGGACCGATGCCCGTAGTGATGGGGGTGGTGTTCCGAGCTCCCCCGTCACCCTGTGGCTCTTGCAGCCTCTCCGCGAGAGTGCTCGCACGCGGCCGGGGCCGGGCCACGCGAAACCGTATTAGGCGTCGCCTGATACCTGATCAGGTATCAGGCCTGCATGGGATCGTGGAGTGGAAACTCATCAAGATCGCCCGGCGACAGCAGGATCTGTCACAACGGGAGCTGGCCCGGCGGGCCTCTACGTCGCAAGCCGCGATCGCCGCCTATGAGAGTGGCCGTCGCTCACCGACGGTGGATACCCTGGCGCGCATCGTGAGAGCCACAGGGCTCGACCTGCGGATCCGGCTCGCGGAGAAGGACGACCACGACCAGTGGCTGGCCAAGTACGAAGCGAGCCTGCCTCCCGAGGTCGCGGAGGAAACGCGCCGGCTGGATGACGAGTTGATCAGGCGCTCGGGCGAAAACCGCATCGTGAGCGAGCCAAGGCCGTACAGCAAAGCGGCCCTTCCTGGGGGTTCTCGTCGCGCCTATTCTGTTTCCGTGGCGAAAGCAGAGAGGCCCCGGCCCACTCCCTTCGAGCGCCTCGAGGAGGCAGCGAAGCGCATCTTCTCGGTCTCCAAGAAGGATCTAGAGAAGGCCGAGCTTCGGAAGCGCAAGGAGAAAGAGGCCCGAGAGGCCGACCGCTCGAAGTAGCCATGACTCGGGCGACCGCTGTATTCCTCGCTGTCGTGGCGGGGAGCGTCGTCGTCTGGCACGGAATCCTGACTCGCTGGCAGTGGGGTCCCATGGCTGCCGTCTTGGCGCTGGTCTTGGTCGTATCGGGGTTGCTGATCGTTGGAGCCGCTCGGCGCTCTAGGTGAGTCAACCCGTTCGTTACCCTCCAATATGTAGTCATAGGTGGAGTCGCCGCCGTTCTGCAGGGCGTGCCGCTAGCGGACCGAGAAAGCCGGCTCCGCGCCCTCGGTCAGCGGCGCTCTCCCGATCGTCAGCGACGGGAACGTCTGGCGCCGGACCGCGTCGCGCGGCGGTACGAGAGGGATCCGCAGCGCGAACACCGAGCCCCGCTCGTCCGAGCGCTCGAGGCAGATGTCGCCGCCGACCGCCTCGGCGAGCTTCTTGCAGATGTACAGCCCGAGGCCCGTACCCCCGGCCGCCCTCGTCGACGACTGGTCGATCTGGTAGAAGCGGTCGAAGATCCTGGCCTGCTCGGCCTCGGGGATCCCCGATCCCTCGTCGGCCACGGAGATGACGGCGTAGTCGCCCTCGGTCCGGCCGCCGATCGTGATCGTGGTGCCGTCCGGCGCGTACTTCAGAGCGTTGTCGACGAAGTTCGACACCACCTGGTGGACCTTCGTCTCGTCGGTGTCGACCTCGATCAGGCTCTCGTCGAAGCGGAAGTCGAACGACCTCGTCGCGGTGCGGGCTCTGAACTCGTCGACGACGTGGCGCGCGACCTTCTGGAGCACGACGGGCGTGACCAGCAGGTTGTCGCGGTCGGACTCGATCCGCGAGACCACGAGAAGGTCCTCGATGAGGCGCCGCAGCCGCTCGCTCTGGCGGTCGACCGCCTCGATGAACGAGCGCTGGTCGTCCGGCGAGAAGTCGACGTTCGGCCGTAGCAGCGTCTTGATGTAGCCCTGGATGGACGTGAGCGGCGTCCGCAGCTCGTGCGACACCGCGGCGACGAAGTCGTCCTTCAGCTGGTTCATCTCGGTGAGGTGGGCAAGCGACTCCTCGAGGCGCCCGACGAGACGCGCGTTCTCGAGCGAGACGCTCGCGTGGTTCGCCAGGGTCTCGAAGAGCTTCAGGTCGGCCTCGTCGAACGTGCTGACGTCGCCCAGGCGGCTCCCCACCGCAAACGTGCCGATCACGGTCCCTCCCGCGTGCAGCGGCGCGACGATCGCGTCGCGCATGCCGCGCGCCTCGAAGTGCTTCCGCAGGTTCTCGTTCGCGATCGGCTTCGGAACCAGGAGCGCGTCGCCCTCCGACGCCACGCGCGCCCAGACGCCGTCGCGCGGGTCGAGGTCCAGCTCCCGCATCATGTAGCTCTCTTCGCCGGGGCCCATCGAGCTCCGGTATGCGACCCGCTCGTTGGCCGCGGGGAAGAACGTGATCTGCGCGACCTCGGCCTGGAACATGTTCCGTGCTTGCGACAGCAGCTCGCTGATCGTGGCCTCGATCTGGAGCGACCCCTGGATGACGCGGCTCGACTCGTAGAGCGACTCGAGGCTCTTGTGCTTCTGGCGCTCGGACGTGTACGCGCGGTAGGCGAAGAAGAGCGTCGCCACCGGGACGAGGAGCAGCCACGCGACCTGTGGGCGGACCCACATCAGCGTCGCCGCGACCAGCGCGATGCAGGTGTTCGTGAGCGCGGCCATCATGCCGGGTCCGAGCCCTTCGGTCAGGGCCTCGACGTGGACCTTGCCCTCCGACAGCGAGATGGCGAGAGCGATCATGGCGGCGCTGAGGAACGTTGTCAGGGTGACGGCGATGCCGGTGCCGATCCAGCCCTCGAAGTTCGTGGGGTCGCCCGTGATCACGATCTGCTGGAAGAGGAGCGAGGCCAGGATCGCCTCGAGCGAGAGGTGCGCGAGGTTGAAGACGAGCTTCAGCGGCGACTGGCGACGGTGGAACGCCAGCGCGGCCCCCGCTCCGACGAGCTGCGCGAACACGAGCGCCGCGGGCGTGAGGAAGAAGAGGCCCAGGACGAGCGGGATCTCGCTGAGGGAGAAGGAGTAGGCCTCACGACGGAATTGGAGGTGCACCACGCAGACCTCCGCGAGGAAGAACAGCCCGCCGATCGACCACCACGGGATCTCGAACGGGTTGGCGATCGTGTCCGTGCGGGAGGCCGTCAGGCCGGCCGTGAGGAATGCGGCCAGCGCGGCGACGCCGACGCTGAGCAGCCACACCCTGGCCGTGCCGGACAGGCGAAGGAGCGGGGGGTGGTCCCCCCGCTCCTTGCTGCCCTCGTTCCTGTTCGCAAGTCGTCTCATCGGCTTCTCTCGTGGTCGGCCGGGCCTTCAGCCGACTTCACGTGTGACGTCGGTGTTTGCCTGCAATGCCTACCTAGGACCAGGTCGCGCCGGACCACGTCGCTCCGGACCAGGTCGCTCCGGACCATGTCGCGCCGGACCACGTCGCGCCGGACCACGTCGCTCCGGACCACGTCGCTCCGGACCACGTCGCTCCGGTCCAGCTGCGGCCACTCCAGGTCGCTCCCGACCACGTCGCTCCGGTCCAGCTGCGGCCACTCCAGGTCGCGCCGCTCCAGGTTGCCCCGGACCACGTCGCGCCGGTCCAGCTGCGGCCGGACCAGTCGGCGCCCGTCCAGCTGCGGCCGAGCCACTCTCCGCCGCTCCAGGTGGCGCCGGTCCAGCTGCGGCCGGACCAGGTGGCGCCGTCCCACGCGTTGCCGAAGATGTCCTTCTCGCCCTGGAGCACGTGGTCGATCTCGGGACAAGCCTCGGCCATCGTCTTCGTGGGCTCCGACGTCTTCGTCGACGAGGCGTCCGTAGCGGACGTGTCCGTCGACACGGTCGTGTCGGTCTTGCTCGTCTCGGTCGACACGGTCGTGTCGGTCGTGCTCACCTCGGTCGAGACGGTGGCGTCGGTGGTGCTCGCCTCCGTGACCGGCTCGGTGGTGGCAGTCGTCTGCTCGGCGGCCGCCTGGGCCTCCCGGTACGCCTTCTCGCACGCCGCGTCCGGTCCCTCCATCACGAGGTGGCCCGACCCACGAGCAAGCTCGAGTGAGCCGACGCCGGTCGCCCGCGGCCATGTCTGGACCGCCAGCGGCGTCGCCGTCTTCAGCGCCGACTTCAGGTTGAGGACGCCGGAACCCTGTGCCTGCGCGTCGGCGACGGGCATCTTCGTCGCGGTGCTCTTGAGGAGCGCCTTGACCTGGTCCGGCGTGATGCCCGGACGCTGCTGGACGACCAGCGCCGCCGCACCGGAGACGACCGCGGCCGCCTGCGAGGTGCCGCTGCCTTTGAAGAGCTTCGAGTTGACCCGGCCTTCGGGATGGTTCTCGTCGACGTACGAGCCAGGCGCCCTGAGGCTGGCGATCGACTTCCCCGGAGCCACGAGGTCGGGGTTCCGGATGCCGTCGCCCCGGGCGGACCAGTCGGGGACGACGTCGTCGGACGTGTCGAAAGTGCCCTTCGTGTCGGACGCTCCGACCGCGATCACGTACGGGTCGTAGGCCGGGTTGTTCAGCGCGGACGTGCCGAACTGGGAGTTCCCGGCGGCGACGACCACGACGATGCCCTTGTGCCACGCGACCTCGGCGGCGTACGTCAGGGGGTCGATCATGTAGCTCTGCGTGCCGTCCGTGCCGAACGAGAGGTTCAGGACGCGGATGTTCAGGCCGCCGCTGTTGCGGTGCTGGACGACCCAGTCGATCGCGGCCAGGACCTGCGAGACGTCGGTCGAGCCGTCGTGCGCTCCGACCTTCACGTTGACGACCCGCGCGTCGGGAGCGACGCCGATGAAGTTGTCGTGGTCGCCGTTCTCCTTGCCGGTCACGGCGCCGCTGTCGCGTCCGGCGATGATCCCGGCCATGTGCGTCCCGTGACCGTAGGTGTCGAGGTACCGGTGCGTCTCGGAGCCCGACTCGAACGACAGGTCGGGTCCGTTGACGACCTTGCCCGGGACCGTAAGGCCGTCGACGGGGACGACGCCCGTGTCGATCATCGCGACGTCGACGCCCTTGCCGGTGAAGCCCTCACGCCAGTAGTCCCTGGCTTTGACGGCGTTGGTCGTGTTGAAGATCGACCCCGCGTTCGTGGACAGGCTGGCGTCGTAGCCGTTCACCTCGTGGAGCATGCGGACCTTCATGTCCGCGGTGACCGAGTGGACCTGCGACGAAGCCTTCAGCGCCGGGACGCTCGTCTCGGGAACGGTTGCGGTGAAACCGTCGATGATCCCGATGTGGCGGCCCACGTCTCCGCCGAGGTCTTCGACGAGCTGCTCGGGGCCGGAGCCGGCGCCGGGGAGCTCGCGCACGATGACCTTGACCATCTCTGACGTCGCCTGCGCCATCGACTGCCCCATACCGGGCATGGACGCGAAAAGAAGGCCCAGACTGAGGCCTACGGCGGCGAGGTACTGGCCCTTCTTGGAATCGTTCCAGCTGATTCCGAAAGCTATCTTCATACGCTTATCCCCTCCTCGGGCGTTCCACCGGCACGACTAAATCCACCCTCCCGGTGTTTCCTCTGCCCCCGCAGTCGGAAGATCGGCACCCGATCGAGTTTTCCTGATGGTCCTTTGCGCTCATCTATCGCGCGCTGCGAACGGACTAGTCACCGCGCGCGATCTGTCCGGATTAGCGCGGAATTGAAGGACTAGTGCGGTGTCGGTATCGGCGGCTTAGAGCACTTCGCGCAGAGCGGCAAAGCACCGATCGAGGTCGCGCTCGTCGTTGAAGAAGTGCGGCGAGACGCGCAGCGACGCCCCCCGCTTGTCGAGCACGACGTCGCGCTCGAAGAGGGCGTGGAGGATCCTCTTCGCCTCGCCGGGACCGCCCTCCACGAGCAGGCGGACGAGGCCCCCGCGCCGGCTCCCGTCGCGGGGCGACGCGACCGCGATCCCCGCGGCGTCCGCGCGCTCGACGATGCCCTGCGTGAGCTCGGCGTTGCGCTGCCGGATCGCCTCGACGCCGACGTCGAGGATCATCCCGAGCGCCGCCGCGGCGGTCCACGCCTGGGCCAGCGCGAACGTCCCGGTCTCGAACCGGCGGGCGTCGTCGCGGAGCCTCAGGTCGGAGCGGTCGAACTCGAAGAAGTCCTTCGTCCCGAACCAGCCGACGACGAGCGGCTCCATCCGCGGGATCAGGTCTTCCCTGCAGTAGAGGAACGCGATGCCCTGGCCGCCGCACAGCCACTTCAACGCGCCGGTCAGCAGCACGTCCGCGCCGAGCTCGTGGACGTCGACCGGCAGGATGCCCGAGCCGTGGAAGTCGTCGACCACCACGAGCGCGCCGTGAGCGTGCGCCGCCTCGACGATGGCCGGGGCCTCCATGATCCACGACGACTCGAAGAGGACGCGGTTCAGGTTGACGGCCGCCGTCTGCTCGTCGATCCGCGCGATCACGTCCTCGGCCGGAACCGTGACCCCGTCCGGCGACCGCACGACGTCGAGCTTGGCACCCGCCTTTTCCGAGGCGCGCCATACGTAGTGGTTGGTCGGGAAGTCCATGTCGGTAAGCACTATCTTGGGGCGCCGCGTGAGATCGAGGCACGTCGCAACCGAAGAGAGGCCGACCGAGACCGACGGGATCACCGCGGTCTCGTGCGGCGAGGCGCCGATCAGGCGGGCGAACAGGGTGCGGCACTCGCTCAGCTTGGGGAGGCCGTGGTCGAACCAGAGCTCCTCGGGGCCCAGCCTCGCCCAGAGGTCGAGGTGCTCCTCGGCGGCCCGGCGGGCGGCGCGGGAGAGGGGGCCGAGCGACGCCGAGATGAGGTAGGTCCGGTCCTCGAGGACCGGGAACTCGGCGCGGTACGCGGCGAAGTCGGTCACGCGGCCAGCGTATCGGGAGCCGCGAGCCGGCGAACGGCTCCCTCGAGGGGGGTCCCCAGCGCCCCGCCCGCGGCGGGCGCGAAATCGGAACTCAGAGTTACAAGGGCGTCGTTTACCATGCCCTGGTGCCGACGAAAGCCTCATCGGGTTACCTCGTCATCCGGGGGGCCCGCGAGCACAACCTGAAGAACGTCCACCTCGAGCTCCCCCGGGAGTCCCTGATCGTCTTCACGGGGATCTCCGGCTCGGGGAAGTCGTCGCTCGCCTTCGACACGATCTACGCGGAGGGGCAACGGCGGTACGTGGAGTCGCTCTCGTCGTACGCCCGGCAGTTCCTCGGCCAGATGGACAAGCCCGACGTCGACTTCATCGAGGGGCTCTCGCCGGCGATCTCGATCGACCAGAAGTCGGCGTCCCGGAACCCGCGGTCGACCGTGGGCACGATCACCGAGGTCTACGACTACCTGCGGCTGCTGTTCGCGCGGATCGGCCGTCCCCACTGCCACAACTGCGGCCGCCCCGTCGCCCGGCAGACCCCCGAGCAGATCGTCGACCAGATCCTCGAGCTTCCCGAGGGCACACGGTTCCAGGTCCTCGCGCCCGTCGTCCGCAGCCGCAAGGGCGAGTTCACGACGCTGTTCGACGACCTGGCGCGACGCGGGTTCGCCCGCGCCCGGGTCGACGGCGAGGTGCGGGAGCTGTCGGAGAAGATCCGCCTCGACCGCTACTTCCAGCACGACATCGACGTCGTCGTCGACCGCCTCGTGCTGAGGGAGGGGATCGGCAGCCGCCTGACGGACTCGGTCGAGACCGCGCTGCAGCTCGCCGAGGGAACGGCCGCCATCGACCTCGTCGACGACGCGAGCGAGGACGTCCTCTTCAGCCAGCATTTCGCGTGCACGTTCTGCGGGCTGTCGTTCGACGAGCTCGCGCCGAGGAACTTCTCGTTCAACTCGCCCTACGGCGCGTGCGATCGCTGTGACGGCCTCGGCACGCACCTCGAGGTCGATGCCGACCTCGTGATCCCGAACCCCGACCTGACCCTGGACGAAGGCGCGATCGCGCCGTGGTCCGGCCGGACGCTCGAGTACTTCGACCGGCTGCTCGACTCCGCCGCGAAGACGTTCCGGTTCAAGACCGACGTCCCGTTCCGGCGGCTCTCGAAGCGCGCGCGCGACGTGATCCTCTACGGGTCGGAGGACGAGCAGGTGCACGTCCGCTACCGCAACCGGTTCAACCGGATCCGCTCGTACTGGACGAGCTTCGAGGGCGTGATCCCCTGGCTCGAGCGCCGCCGGGCCGAGACCGACTCCGAGTACGCCCGGGAGCGGTACGAGCAGTACTTCCGCGAGGTCCCGTGTCCCGCGTGCAAGGGCGCGCGGCTGCGGCCCGAGTCGCTCGCGGTCACGATCGGCGGCAAGAACATCCACGAGGTCTGCGACATCTGCATCGGCGACGTCGACGCGTTCCTGCGCAAGATCGAGCTCGACGACCGGGAGACGACGATCGCGGAGCGCGTGCTGAAGGAGATCCACGCGCGGCTCGGGTTCCTCCTCGACGTCGGGCTGGACTACCTCACGCTCGCGCGCGGCGCGGCGACGCTGGCCGGCGGCGAGGCGCAGAGGATCCGGCTCGCGACGCAGATCGGGTCGGGCCTCGTGGGGGTCCTCTACATACTGGACGAGCCCTCCATCGGGCTGCACCAGCGCGACAACCGGCGGCTCATCGACACGCTCGTACGGCTGCGCGACCTCGGCAACACGCTCATCGTGGTCGAGCACGACGAGGAGACGATCCGGGTTGCCGACCACGTCGTGGACATCGGCCCCGGCGCCGGCGAGCACGGCGGCGCAATCGTCTACAGCGGTGCAGTCGACGGATTGGTGCGGAACCGTCAGTCGATGACCGGCGACTACCTCGCCGGACGGAAGACGATCCCGGTGCCGGAGCGGCGCCGGCCGGGCACGGGCGCGATCGTCGTCCGCGGCGCGCGCCAGCACAACCTCCGTGACATCGACGTCGCGTTCCCCCTCGGCTGCTTCGTCGGCGTCACCGGCGTGTCGGGGTCGGGGAAGTCGACCCTGGTGAACGAGGTCCTGTACCGGGCCCTGCACCAGAGGCTCAACCGCAACGCGCGGCTGGTCGCCGGCCGGCACAAGGCGATCGAGGGCCTCGACCAGGTCGACAAGGTCATCGACATCGACCAGTCGCCCATCGGGCGGACGCCGCGGTCGAACCCGCCGACGTACACCGGCGTGTTCGCCCACATCCGGAAGCTGTTCGCGAAGCCGCACGACGCGCGGCGGAAGGGCTATCAACCGGGGCGCTTCTCGTTCAACGTCCGCGGGGGGCGCTGCGAGGCCTGTGCGGGGGACGGCACGATCAAGATCGAGATGCACTTCCTGCCGGACGTCTACGTGCCGTGCGAGGTGTGCAAGGGCAAGCGGTACAACCGGGAGACGCTCGAGGTCCGGTTCAAGGGCAAGAACATCGCCGACGTCCTCGAGATGAGCGTCGCCGAGGCCGCCGAGTTCTTCTCCGCCATCCCGCCGATCGCGCGGCACATGGACACGCTGCGCGACGTCGGGCTCGGCTACGTCAGGCTGGGCCAGCCGGCCCCGACGCTCTCCGGAGGCGAGGCGCAGCGGGTGAAGCTGGCGAGCGAGCTCGCGAAGCGATCCACCGGGAAGACCCTCTACATCCTGGACGAGCCGACGACCGGTCTCCACTTCGACGACGTCGCGAAGCTGCTCGGAGTGCTGCACCGGCTGGTGGACGCAGGCAACTCGGTGGTCGTCATCGAGCACAACCTCGACGTGATCAAGACCGCGGACCACATCATCGACCTCGGCCCCGAGGGCGGCGCCGGCGGGGGGTCGGTCGTCGTCGCCGGGACACCGGAGGAGGTGGCATCCTGCCCCTCCTCCTACACCGGCCGCTATCTCCAGCCCCTGCTCGCCCGTCGCAGGCGGCCGCGCCGCGCCGCGGCCGCGGGCCTAGAGGGGCGCCGCGTCGGGACCGCCCGGCGCGCGGGATAGGCGTGGCCCCACATGCGGAAGCTACGTATTCCGCCCTTATGTCCTTTATCCCATAGTCGGAGCATGAGGGGTCCATCGCTGCCGAGGACGCTGCCGCGCCTGCGCGCGATGCTTCCGCGCGGGGGCGCGCTTCCCGCGTCGCTCTGGACGAGCCGGCACAGGGCGATCGTCGCTCTGCTGTGGATTCACGTGCCGGCCCTGTTCGTGATGGCGCTTCTCCGCGGCTTCGACCCTCTGCACGCCGTGGCGGAGGTGGGCATCGTCGCCGTGGCGGCGTGGGTCGCCATGTGGTCGAGGCTCGGCAGAAACTTCCGCGCGATCGTCGCGACCGCCGGCTTGTTCACGTGCTCGGCGCTCCTCGTCCATTTCTCCGGCGGCGTCACCGAGATGCACTTCCACTTCTTCGTGATGGTCGTCGTCGTGACCCTCTACCAGGAATGGTTCCCGTTCCTCGTCGGCATCGCCTATGTCCTGTTGCACCACGGCGTCATGGGGACGATCGAGCCCGGGGCCGTCTACGGCACGCCGGAGGCGGTCGCCAACCCGTGGAGATGGGCCGCGATCCACGCGGCGTTCATCCTCGCCGCCTCCGTCGCGTGCCTCGTCGCGTGGAAGCGCAGCGAGGAGTACGCGGCGCAGATCGGCAGGGACGCGGTGCGCCGGAAGGAGGCGCTCGAGCTGAACGACCACGTGGTGCAGGGTCTCGTCGTCGCCAAGGCGTCGTTCGAGCTCGGCGACGACGACGGTGGAAGACGCGCCGTCGAGGCTACGCTCAAGCGAGCGAAGCAGTTGGTCTCGGACCTGCTCGGCGAGGACGTCTCCGCGGAGGGTTTTCCGGAGGCCCTCGTAAGGGAACGTCCTGCGGCGGTGAAGCGGTCGTGACGCCGGGCAAGTGCACCGTCGTGCTTGCCGACGACACCCCCGAGATCAGGACGCTGCTCCGGCTCACGCTCGAGGATCGGGACGAGATCGAGGTGGGGGGGGAGGCGAGCGACGGCGCCGAGGCGGTGAAGATCGTGCGGGAGCTGCAGCCCGACGCGCTGGTGCTCGACCTGGCGATGCCGGTGATGGACGGCTTCCAGGCGATCCGCGAGGTCCGCCGTCACGCTCCCGGCACGAAGATCATCGTGCTGTCTGGGTTCGACACGGGCCTGATGTCGGAGCGTGCCCTGTCCCTCGGCGCCGACCTCTACTGCGAGAAGGGGATCAGCCTCTCCGACCTGGCGGAGAAGGTGATCGGCACCTGCCCGGACACGGGCTGACTCGCCGTCGAGCGCGCCTCGCCGGCGATCTACGGTTTGAGAGGGTTTCCGAAGTCGCGGTCGAAGGCTCTGGCGACGACGTAGTCGACGAGAAAGGACCCGAACCGTGCGGACCCGCCTGTTGCTTGTCGCCGCCCTGGCCGCCGTTCCCGTGGTCGCCTCTGCGGCCCCCGCGAGCGCTTCGTGCTATCCGCAGAAGCCGCAGACCTGCCACACCTGCCGCGTCACCGGCGTCTCGATCGAGGACGGCGTCCGGCTGGAGTACGAGTGCCCCTAGGGCTCGAGTGAGCGCCGCTACAATGCGGGGCTCCCGGGCGGTTAGCTCAGCGGGAGAGCGCTGCCTTCACACGGCAGAGGCCACTGGTTCGATCCCAGTACCGCCCACGGCGCGTCATTCCGCGCGCCGGCCGCCGCCGCAGCTGCCCGACACCCTCGTCGAGCCCCGGCAGGTAATCGGTCTGACTTCGACGTAGGCACAGGCGGTCTCGGAGGCGGTCGCGGACGCGCCTCTCTGCCCGTCGCGCTCGTCGAACTGCCTGTGATCAAGACGAGCGTCGCCAGTTCGTCCGGAGAACATGGGAACACGCTCTTCCAATTGAGCGCGTTGAGCAGACCGGCCCGATCGCCGGAAAGTTCCGAGAGAGCCTTGTGGTCCCGCTCTGGGGAGCTCCCGCCGCGATATGCACACCTCCCTCCGCGGCCTTTCCTCGAGCCTGTGTCCGTGACCCCGTCGCCGCCCCTGCGGGATGATCGGGTCGATCCCCTGAGGACATCGAGCGACCGGGAGGGAAGAAATGGGCGGAGATCCGGCGGAGCTCTCGAGCGGCGTAACGGATGCGCGGGCGAGCATCGAGACCGTGTTCGACGACGAGGACGTGCGATCGTATGCCGAACCGTATCTCGAAGAGCTGAGGGCGAACTGGCGCGAAGCCGAACGGTCGTTGAGTCGGACGATCCTCACCGCGATCCTTGTAGGAGCGTTGTTCCTCCTCCTGACTCAGGGTGGCGCGCAGACCGTGTCTTTCCCGTTCGTCAGCTTGAAGGACGCGACGATCGTCATGAAGGCCTTGCCGATGGTGATCGCGTACCTGTCTTGGACCGTATGTTTGCTGATCGTCGAGAGCAGCTTGCTCCACGAGACGCACCAGGCGGTCGTAGCGAGCAGGTGGCCGACCCTCTACGAGAAGAACCTGGAGACCGCGCTGTTCCCCGGCAACAGGACGCTCGAGTTCCCCGCCCGGTTCTTTTACAGCCTTCCTCCGGAGTCGCGTCTCAGGAAGTGGCTCGACGTCTTCACGTTCGTGCGCGTACTACCCGTCATGGTCGGGTTCGTCGGATTCGCCATCTGGGCATTCGTCGTTCTGTTCGGGAGATTCGGCTTCGCCGACGTCTTCGTCTGGATCTCCCTGGTGGTATCTGGCGTTATGTACGTGGGCGGGACCGTCACGCTGGTCGCCGGCTTCTCGGTCCCAGAGGCGTAGCAGCGCCCGATCGATCCACCGCGCGTCCTTCCAAAAGGCCATCGCGCCGAAGCGGCTTTGTTCTGGCCCACAGCTCGTCGTAGCCAAGGCCGGTCGCCGACCGATAACGCGGGTTCCCTCTCGTCACGTGCCGTGCGACGACCGCGGTCGCCGTCGTCGGGAGCGCTCCGGCAATAGGGGATCGGTCGACCAGGATAGGTAGACCCGGTGGAGTGTGGGAAGGGGCCGCGTAGCGGCCGCCGGTGTCGAGGGCCTACGCGTCGAGATCGAGATCCTGACGGGGGGACGGCCCTGGCGCCGGAGGTAGTCGACGATATCGGCCGCGACGGATCATCGCGGTCGTCACTCAAACCGACGAACCTTCGACGGTGATCTCTGGGCGAACGGCCTAACCCGGGCAGCCGGCTTTTCTCAAGCGCGGCAAAGGGGGCCGTCAAGTTTGCCCCCGCACCACGCCGTCTACCCGGCCGAGATCGCCGGCTTTCTGTGCGGATCAGGTCTCGAAGTCTGCTCCTGCCGCCGTGAACGTGATCTGTCCCGGATCCCTGGGAATGCCACCCCGACGGAGATACCGAGCCCCCAGATCATCGGGGGCCGCCCCGGGACTTCGAAGCTCGTGACGCCGGCGATGAGGTCGCTGAGCCCGTTCGTCCCGCTCGTGTCTCGCCGCGGGCGCCCCGCCATCGGAGGGCCCAAGATGTAGTTCGGCCCGTCGAAGAGATGCACCTCCTGGACGCCGAAGTCGACGTCGGTCCTGTAGAGGACGAATGCCCGGACCAGTCTCGCTCGAGCGTTGTTCAGGAGGACCGGCGTCGGAATCGAGAAGTGGAAGAAGGCCGAGCGCACCGGGACGGCGCGCGCGCCGCCGAAGCCGACCGGAGTCCGCCCGCGATAGGTCGCACCCGGCCCCTCGGGCAGGCCCACGATGTTGGAGTGGGGGACTCCGCCGGTGGTTCCGTCGAGCCTCGTCCCCTGCGCCTCAGGAAGAGGCGGGTCGCCCACCCACTGCGCTCGAACCGCGTTTCCGTGAACCCAGACCGCGTGGATGGGCATGTCCGCCTCCTATTTCCGTCCCCATTTCCCGCTCGTCATCACACCGGATCCTTCCGGGCAGCGCCACCAGGTTCCGGCGACGTGAAGATCAACGTTCCGTCGCGACGTCCCAGAGGTGACCGTCCGGATTGACGACACGGACGCTCTGCTTCATCATCCCTCCTCGGCGCCGCGTTCTGTGCTCCGGCCCCCGGGGACGTCGTCGCGCCGCGACGCCGCGGTGGAGAAGCGATATCGCGTCTGCGCGAAAAGACCTTTCGCGAACGCAAGCACCTTCACGGGGGTGACTTCGAAGACCAGCGCGGAACCGCCGTCTTCGTGGAACATCCCATCGCGAACGGTGAAGTCCCAGTCGCCGTGATACTTGCCGCGCCACAGATCGGCGAGCTCGCTCAGCACGGTCTCGTCGGTCACCCGGATCGCGCTCCCCTCGACCACGACGTCGAGTCCCTCCTTCCACAGGTTGCGGCCTGTCGTGAGGGCGACACGCGGGTTCCGCGCGATGTTGACGGCCTTCTGCTCGACCGGGCCGGTGCAAAAATGGAGCCGGTCGTGGTACCAGACGGCCGGCAGTGGTGTGACGTGCGGGCGCCCGTCGCCACGCACGGTCGAGATCCAGAACAGCTCAGAGGTCTCGAGCACGCGCACGACGTCGCGCCACGGCGTAGGCGGCGCGTGCGGGTCTCCGAAGCGGACGTCCTGTTCGGGTGCGGGTTCCATGTTCTCCAGGATCGTGATTATGGCCATCCTCGCGGCCGAGGGCACGACGGCGCCGATGAGTGGGGGGCGCTCGAGCGCTACCTCTCCGGGCGCAGGGCGTCCATCGTCACTCGGACCAGCCGCCTCGCCGCGGCTCTGGTGCGAGCGTCTCGGGCTGCCGCCAGGGCCTGCACGCAAAACGCGGCGAGCTCCCCGGAAGCGACGTCGTCCCGAACCCGCCCCGCCTCTGTGGCGGCCGCGATCAGGTCACGGACGATCTGCCGGAGCCGGTGCTCGGCCCTCGCGACCTGTGGGTCGCGGTGCAGGAACGAGACGAGCTCGGGATCGCGGTAGCCGTGACTGCCGTGCACGAGGAGCGCGTAGGTTTCGAGCACGGCCTCGAGCTTCGCGGACGGGTCCGCCGCGGCGTCGCGCGCCCGGATCAGCTCGTCCAGGTGTGCGGCCATGCGGCGCTCGTGCCACGCCCGCAGGATCGACTCCACGTCGGGGAAGTACTTGTAGAGCGTCGCGCGGCCTATTCCCGACTCCTGCGCGATGTCGGACATCGTCACCGCCAGAAGGCCGCGTTCGACGATCAATGCCGCGGTCGTGTCCATGATGGCGGCGCGGACGTCGCGGCGGTGCGCTTCGATCGTCTGGTTCCACAGCCTCGGCACGCCCCGATGATACAAGGTGTATTGTTACGAGACACAGTGTATTGGAAGGCCGCTTCGTCGTCGACGGGGGAGGCGAGTCGTGGAGGATCCGGCACACAGCTCGAACGAAGAACGCCACTCGATCCCGCGATGGGTGAAGAGATCGGCGATCGCCGCCGCGGTCGCCGCCACGGTCGTCGTGCTGATCATGTTGCTCGGCGGCGCCGAGCACGGACCGGCGCGGCACCTGCCGGGCGGCCAAGCGCCCGTAGAGCACACGCCGATCGACCACGGCGGCTAGCGCGATGGCCATGGCACCGACGGTGCGCAAGCTCGCGCTCAGCGCGCACCTCGCGTTTTCCGTCGGTTGGATCGGGGGCATCGTCGCGTACCTGGTCCTCGGAGGCGCTGCGATCCTGAGTGACGAGGCCGCGACGGTTCGCGCCGCCTGGGCCGCGATGGAGATCGTCGGCTGGTACGCCATCGTGCCGCTGGCGGGGGCGTCGCTCGTGACCGGCATCGTGATGGCGCTGGGGACGAAATGGGGATTGTTTCGCCACTACTGGGTGGTGATCTCGTTCTTGATCACCGTCGTCTGTGTCGCCGTCCTGGTGCTGCACATGCCGTCCGTGACGTCCACCGCCGCCGCGGCGGCGTACGCAAGAGGAGCCGCGCTCGACGGTCTCGGCGGCGATCTGCCCCATCCTGCGGCCGGGCTCGTCCTGCTGCTAGTCGTGCTGGTGCTGAACGTGCACAAGCCGCGGGGGCTTACGAGATACGGGTGGCGGAAGCAGCAGACCGCCGATGCGGCTTCCCGAGAACCGGCTTGACCCCGTATACCCTGGGGGGGTAGAGTACGCTCCCGATCCCTCCGGGAGGAGCGAGCTTGACGACGGCCGATCCACGAACGATCGATTTCGCGGTCGAGGGTATGACGTGCGGATCGTGCGCGGCCCGCGTCCAGCGTTCGCTCGAGAAGGTTCCCGGCGTGGCCCGCGCCGAAGTCAACCTCGCGACGCATCAGGCGAGGGTCACGCTCGCCGATCCGGATCTCGACCCCGGGGCGCTGATGGATGCGGCGGACGCGATCGGTTACGGCCTGTCCGCGGTCGAGCAGTCGCAGCGGGCGATCGCGTCGTCGACCGTCGCGATCGAGGGCCCGACCGCTCCGGCAGAGGATGCCGACGCGGCGCACGCTCGCGAGTGGCGCGGGCGTGTCCTTGCGGTCCTTCCTCCGGCGGCCTTCATGCTCGTGACGATGCTGATGGGCCCCGCCGCGATGGAGGACGACGCGCTCCGGTGGGCGATGCTGGCCGTCGCGACCCCGGTGCAGTTCTGGATCGGTTGGCCCTTCCTGCGCGAGGCCGCCCGGCGCGCGCGGCGCCGCACCGCGAACATGGACACGCTCATCGCCGTCGGCACGCTCGCCGCCTACGGGTTCAGCGTCTACCAGCTCACCGCCGGCGCAATGGACCTCTACTTCGAGACGGGCGTGCTGATCATCGCCTTCCTCTCGCTGGGCCGGTTCCTGGAGGCGCGCGCGAAGGCGCGAGCCGGGAGGGCGATCCGCGCGCTGCTCGAGCTCGGTGCGAAGGAGGCGCGCGTGCTGGTCGACGGGCGCGAGGTCATGAAGCCCGTCGCGGAGGTCGTCGTCGGAGATCTGGTGCGGGTGCGGCCGGGTGAGAAGGTCCCGGTCGACGGCGAGGTCGCCGAGGGCGCAAGCGCGGTGGACGAGTCCATGTTGACGGGCGAGAGCGTGCCGGTGGAGAAGGTTCCCGGGGATCGCGTCGTCGGCGCGACCGTCAACGCATCGGGCGCCCTCACGATCCGGACGTCCGCCGTCGGGGCGGATACCGCGCTCGCGCAGATCGTGCGGCTCGTCGAGGAGGCCCAGACCGGCAAGGGCGAGGTGCAGCGGCTCGCCGACCGCATCTCGGCAGTGTTCGTCCCCACCGTGATCGTCCTCGCGACCCTCACGTTCGCCGGATGGGCGACCGTCGCGGACGACCCCTCTGCGGGTCTGCTTGCGGCCGTCGCGGTCTTGATCATCGCCTGCCCGTGCGCTCTCGGGCTCGCCACGCCCACCGCGATCATGGTCGGGACCGGACGCGGCGCCGACCTCGGGATCCTCATCAAGAGCGCCGACGTCCTCGAGAGGACGCGGACGATCACGGCCGTCGTGTTCGACAAGACGGGGACGCTAACGCGCGGCGAGATGTCCCTGACGGACGTGGACGCGCCTGGCCGTGACCCGGACGAGCTGCTCGGGATCGCCGGTGCAGTCGAATCGAGCAGCGAGCATCCGATCGGCGCCGCGATCGCCGCGGCCGCCGCCGAAGCGGGGCCGCTCCCGCACGCAGAGGGTTTCGAGGGGGTCGCGGGGTACGGCGTGCGTGGCCGGGTGCATCTCCCGGACGGCGCCATCGACGTATGGGTCGGGCGTCGCAAGCTCATGGCCGAGGCAGGGCTCTTGATCCCGGAGGCCCTGGAGGACAGCGCGCGGCGGCTGGAGGACGCCGGCAAGACCGCGGCCTTCGTCGGCTGGCGCGGCGAGGCGAGGGGGGTCGTCGCGGTGGCGGACACGATCAGGGACGCGGCTCGGGACGCGGTTCGGTCCCTTCGCGCGATGGGGCTTCGCGTCGTGATGATCACCGGCGACAACGCGCGCACCGCCGAGGCGGTGGGGGCCGCGCTCGGGCTGGGCTCCGTCCTCGCCGAGGTGCTGCCCCAAGAGAAGGTCGCCGAGGTGGTCCGACTGCAACGAGGGGGCGACGCCGTCGCGATGGTCGGGGACGGCGTCAACGACGCTCCCGCTCTCGTCCAGTCCGACCTCGGCATCGCGATCGGAACGGGGACCGACGTCGCGATCGAGGCGGGCGACCTCACGATCATGAGCGGCGACCCGCGCAAGGTCTCCGTCGCGATCGCCCTGGCGCGGCGTACCTACCGGACGATCGTGCAGAACCTCTTCTGGGCGTTCGGCTACAACGGCGCGGCGATCCCGCTGGCGGCCCTCGGGCTACTGAGCCCCGTCGTCGCCGGCGCGGCGATGGCGTTCTCCAGCGTCAGCGTCGTGTCGAACTCGCTGCGCCTTCGTCGCTTCGGCAAGCGATCGGCATCGTGAAAGGAGACCACGTGGAGCGCGGGTACTACGACCACAAGGCCGACGTCCTGGCGCGCCTGCGGCGGGTCGAGGGCCAGGTGCGCGGCCTGCAGCGGATGGTCCAGGAGGACGCCTACTGCATCGACATCCTCACGCAGGTCACCGCCGCGAGCAACGCGTTGAAGAAGACCGCGGTCGCTCTGCTCGACGACCACATCAGGCACTGCGTCGCGAGCGGGCAGGCGGAGGACAAGGACATGGTGGCTGAGGCGACCGCGGCCATCGAGCGCCTCGTGAAGTCGTGATCTCCCGGGGGTTCTAGCCCCTTCGTCACCACTCACGACGGCCCTCCGCCGCGATGGAGGACTTCCGGCTCCCCCGACGAATAAGACATTCCAGGACATTTCGTGCCACAGCGCCTTCGGGCGCTCGATCCTGAGGGGGATTAACATGCGCAAGGTCCGTCTGCTCGTCGCGCTCCTGGGCGCGGTCGCCCTGTTCTCGACCGCCAACCTCGCCGGTGCCAGCCACAGCTGGGAGAACTTCCACTGGAGCCGCTCCACCAACCCGCTGAACCTCCAGGTAGTCGACAGCCTCGTGGGGGAGTGGGATTCGTACCTCGGCCCCGCGATCGCGGACTGGAACCGCTCGTCGGTGATCGAGCTCGCGGCGGTCCCGGGAGCCGATTCGCTGGTCGAGCGCACCGCGTGCCTGCCGATCAGCGGGAAGGTGCGCGTCTGCAACGCGAAGTACGCCGACCCCACGTGGCTGGGGCTCGCGACGGTGTGGCTGAACGGCGACCACATCGTGCAGGCGACGGCCCAGGTGAACGACACGTGGTTCGACACCGACTTCTATAACGACCCGAACGCGAAGCGGCACGTCCTGTGCCAGGAGATCGGGCACGACTTCGGGCTCGACCACACGTACACGGAGCCGACGTGCATGGACGACACCAACGGGCTCTTCGACCCGGCCTTCGTCAGCCCCGGCCCCCACGACTACCAGCAGCTCGACGCGATCTACGCCCACCTGGACGGCACCGGGGGCGGAGCGAAGCCGAAGGGCGGCCCCAAGGGCGGCGGGCACAAGGAGTCCGGCGACTGCCGCGGCGGGAGCTGCGGCTCGACGATCAGGGTGTGGGAGGAGGGCGACCTCACCGTCGTCCAGTACGTCCTGCTGGCACCGGCGGCGCACCAGCACTAGCCGTGCGCCCTGCGGGCGCGCCGATCCACCGAGCGTTGCGAGGCGCCCCCGTCGGGGGCGCCTCCTCGCGTCAGGTCTCCTGTGGCGGCTGGACCGCGTAGAGGCACACGCGCTCGCTCTTCCCCTTCAGCGCGACGTCGGTGCGCTCCGCGAGCGAAGGGGGCTTGGTCAACAGCTGTTTCGTACGGTCCGACAGCAGCACCGTGTCGCCCGTGACGCGTGTGGCGGTCTCGATCCGCGCCGCGACGTTGACCGCGTCCCCGATGACGCTGAACTCGAGGCGCCCGGCACCTCCGACGTTGCCGGCCACGACGGTGCCGGAGTTCAGGCCGATCCCGACGGAGAGCTCGTCGCCGAACTCGTCGGCGACCGCCCGCTCGATCTCGAGCGCGGCGGCGAGCGCGAGGTCTGCGTGATCGGCTCTCCGGCGCGGCGCGCCGAAGACGGCCAGGACGCCGTCGCCGACGAACTTGTCGACGTGCCCGCCGTGCTCGTGCACGATCGGGACGACGCGTCCGAACAGGCGGTTGATCGTGGCGACGACCTCGTGCGCGGGCGCGCGTTCGGCGAAGCTCGTGAAGCCCCGGACGTCCAGGAACATGATCGTCACCTCGACCTCTTCACCGGCGAGCGACGTCCCCTCGCGCAGGATGTGCTCCGCGATCTCGCGGTCGACGTAGGTGCCGAAGATGTCGCGCAGCCGCTCCCTCTCGGCGAGGCCCGCGGCCATCCGGTTGAAGCCGGCTTGCAGGAGACCCACCTCGCTGCCGTCGTCGACCGCGACGCGGGCGTCGAAGTCGCCCTCCTCGATGAGCGCGAGCGCACCGCGCATCGCGCCGATCGGCCGCGCCACGGCCCGCGCGGCTACGGTGATGATCAGCCCGCCGCCGATCAGCCCGACGGGCACGAGGAACCACAGCGCGAGCTCGACGCGCGGCGACCCGAGCGGGGTCAGCGCGATCGCGACGAAGACGACGGCGGAGCCGAGGGCCCACGACGCGAGGATGCGCTGCTTGACGCCGAGCGTGTGAGGGCGCAGAGGGGTCGTCTGCGCGAGCGCGAGGGCGAACACGGGCCTCAGGCTCTGGTCGACGAGCAGGTACGTGAGCATGGCGGCGGCGAGCCCGCCGAGGACCCCGATCGCGCCGATCAGAAGGCCGTAGCTCGGGTCGTGGTGGATGGGGTTCCCCGGCACGATGTGAATGGCCGCGAAGAGCGCGGCGCCGCCGAACCAGAACAGCAGCACCCACGCCGCCTGGCGCCGGGGCTGGTCGAGCGTGAGCTCGACCTCTTCCTCGGACGGAGCGCGGGCCGCGTCGAGCCAGCGCGCCACAGGCTCGAACGTGCGGCGTCCGACGCGGAAGGCGACGAACGCACCGGCGGCCACGTACGTGCCGAAGGTAGCAAGCTCGAGCGCGGCGCTCTCGTCCGTGGACGACGTGGGGGGAGAGATCAGCGCGAGGAAGAGGTAGACGACGAGAGCCGCGCCGACGTTGCCGGCGATCGCCTGGGAAGCAACCCGCGCGACGAACGCCCGCGTGGCCGGGACGCCGGCCCACGGCCGTTCCGAGGCGCCGCTCACCACCGCGGCGTCACTTCACGTGGAAGCCCAACCGCGCCCCGACGCGGCTCCCGCCGCTCCTCCACGTGACCGTGTACGCGCCCTCCCCGGCGTCCGGGAAGTGCTTGCGCCACCGGACCGAGTCGCCGAACTGAGCGCCCTGCTTCTGGATGCGGAACCGCTTGCACGTCGTCGAGCCGTCGGGGGCCTTCACGCAGAGCCTGTAGCGCTTGAAGTACTTCGCCGCCAGCGTGATCCGCAGCTTGCGGACCCCGTCGACGCGGCGGGTGGACTGGCACACGTCGCCGGACTCGCTGCAGTACTCCTGCGGGCGGTGCCCCGCCGTGGCGGGAAGAGGCGCGAGGAGGACGGCGGCGGTGGCGAGGGCGACGAGCGACGTTCGCATAAGCGGCTCCCCTTCGTTTGGAGGTGATCTTCCGCGACCAGCGTAACCGTTCAGCGTCGCGGCGAGGCCGCAGCCGCGTGCCGTCGCCGCTACGCTCGGGCGGTGCGCGCCCCCGAGAAGTTCGCGATGTGGATGAGCTCTCACATCCACCGCGACGCGTTCGGGGCGTATCGCTATCACCCGCGTAGCGATGCCCACTCGAAGCAGCTTTGCCTGAACGTTCTGGAGGACCTTCTGGAGAATTGCGCACTCCTGCGAGACCAGGCAGAGCGCAGGAGCATCGTCTACGGGATCAATGTCGAGGTGCGGACGTCTCCGGGGAAGAAGAAGAAGCTCGATCTCGCGATCGGCACCCCTTCCGCCGCGCCAGAATTCGGTGCGGAGCCGATCGCTCGCGCGCCGATCGGCGACCTCTTGTTCTCGTGCGAGGCGAAATCGTGCATGACGCAGCATGTGGGGTCAAAACCGAGGCTCTACGACGAGCTCAGCTCTTCACACGAGATCGTGCACCAAGGATGGCCGACTGCCATCGCGACTGGGATAGCGGTCGTGAACGTCGCTTCGAGCTTCGTCTCTTCCCTTCGCCAACGCCCAGGACGGCCCCCGGTCGTGTCCGTCCACAAGCAGCCCGCCGCAGCAGCAGCGATGATCGAGCACCTTCGCGGACTCAGCTTCCGCGATGACACCCGCTCCGTGGGATTCGAGGCGTACTCGACGATCGTGATCGACTGCGACAACCGGGGGCCCGTCACGCTGTCGACGGATCCGCCCGCGCCCCAGCCCGGAGACCCCGACGAGTACGAGACCTATGTTCGGAGGGTGTGCTCGTTCTGGGATGCTCGTTTTCCCGACCTTCCCTGAAGCGCAGTGGGTCAAAGCCGCGTTTGTGTCACAGCCGGCCGCTAGTCTGATCGGCGCAGAGGTTCGATCACGGAGGTCCAATGCCGCCCAAGCCCGCGAAGAACCCCAGGGAGCAGCTCCAATCAGGTTCGACGGTTCATCGGATCATCCTGGGGGACAGCCGAACGATGCCGGAGATCAACGACGAGTCCGTCCACCTTGTCGTGACCTCCCCCCCTTACGCCAACCTCAAGCAATACGTGCCTGGAAACCCGAGCCAGATGGGACACATCGACGACTACGAGGTGTTCCTGCATGAGCTCGATCGCGTATGGAGGGAATGCATGCGCATCCTCGTCCCGGGAGGTCGCGTGTGCTGCGTCGTCGGCGACGTCAACGTCGCGCGGTCTAAAGGCGGCCGTCACCACGTGCTCCCGCTCGCCGCCGACGTGCGCGTGCGGGGGCGCCGCCTTGGATTCGATCATCTCCAAGGAATCATTTGGTACAAGGTGGCGAACATCAAGCTCGAGGCGTCGAGATCGAGCCGCTATCTCGGCAAGCCCAACCTGCCGAACGGCATCGTCAAGAACGACATAGAGCACATCATCTTCCTGAGGAAACCAGGGTACCGCTCGCCGTCGGCCGAGATGGAGGAGAAAAGTTTCATCCCGACGACGGATTACGCGTCCATGTTCCGGTCGGTCTGGGACGACATCCGGGGGGCCTCCCTCAAAGACCACCCAGCCCCCTTTCCGCTTGAACTTGCCGCGCGCCTCATCCGAATGTTCTCGTTCGTCGGCGACGTAGTCGTCGACCCATTCGGGGGGACGGGAACGACGGCGCTTGCAGCGCTGCGAGCCGGCCGGTCCTCGGTCACGTACGAGGTGGAGCCGGCCTACATCCCTCTAATCAAAGAGCGCTTGTCGCAGATCGAGCTTCTGCGCGACGCGATCGTCGAGCTGGAAGAGCGGACGGCCTAACTTCGGCTAACCACGGGTCGGCGCCCGGACCTCCAGCGCCGCAGCGTGTCCACTCCCTCTTCGATCAGGGATACCTCCGTTCTCGTGAGGCCGCACCTGCGCTGAAGGACCGGCTTGTTCCCCGCGGAGTAAGAATCCTTGAGCCGCCGTGCCCTTAGAAGGCGGTCCACGTGAGGCAAGTGGTCCGATGACGTCTCGTCAAGCGGTGCGATGCGCACCTTCCGGGCCTCGTTCGGAACGAGCACGAGGACGCCGCCGCCGAGCGAATGCACGTGTAGTTCGCACTGTAGGGCGGTCAAGCTCGTGTACCACGAGGCCGCGAACGCCGATGGATCGCGCCCCGGCCGCAGGTATCCGCACAGCAAGCTGTTGGACGCAGCGAAGCGGTCGTCGTTCAGCATCAGCAGCGGCAGCTCGCAGAAGACCGACAGGATCACGTCCGGAAACTCGACGAGAGGAACCACGAACCAGGGACGTCTCACGCTGCACTTGTAGCGCCGGTGGATTCCGCGCCGCTCGCCGAGCGCGATGTACGCGGCCTCCTGGACGGACAGATCGCGGGACGATGGCGGGAGGAACAGTCGCTCGAAGCCGTCTTCCGCCAACCCGGAAGTAAACAGGCCGGCCCCTTTCAGCCTACGCGTCGACGTCACGGCCGGGACGAGAGTACGGGCCGGAAGACCGTGTTCCAAGACGGTGGGCGCGTCGGGATGGAAGAAATCCTTGTGTCCTGCGACGTAGCCGATGCGGAAGTCGACAACCTCTTCTGCCGCAGACGTGACATCGGGAACCTTGTCGCGGAGGAGATCCTGCAGCGGCCGTGAGAGGAGACCCTCCAGGAAGACTCGTTCGCCCGTGACGATGCGATCCAGCGATATCGACGTTTGCGCGACCGGCCGCTCGGCGGCGAGGTCGGCGGCGGTGTCGAACGCTTTCAGGTCGACGACCGACGTGCCGCGCCCCCTGCCGTCTGCGAGCACCACCACCGTTTCCTGGAGGATCTTCGGGAAGAGCCGCCCATGTGCGCGCAGGACGGTGAGACCCCCGAAGGTTGCGCCGAGGTATTCCCACAAGGCGCGCGCGTAGCGAACGTAGGTCAGCTCGTAGGGGAGGACGAGAGCAAACCGCCCACCGGGGCGCAGGAAGCGCGACGCGTGGAGCACGAACGGCATCCAGACGCTGCCGCTCGACTGCATGGGAATGCCCAGGACTTCCTTCGTGATCCGGAGCGCACGTTCCCTCTGGTCGCGCGGGAGGTGGCGGAGCCTGACGTACGGGGGGTTGCCCAAGACGGCGTCGACGGGGAACGGCTCGAGCGCCAAGAAGTCCGCTCGAATTGCGCGATCTCTTGGGATGAGGGCCCTGGATAGCGCCTCCTCGTACGGCTTCTCGTCGATCTCGACACCGAGCGCCTCGACGTCGCGCCACCCGCGAGCCAGGGCGAGTCTTGACAAGGCCGCGAGGAACGATCCGTCGCCGAAGCTCGGCTCGAGGATTCGATCAGAAGAAGACCGCAGCACCCACTCGGTCATGACCTCTGCAGTAGTGCGCGGGGTGTAGAAGGCTCCAAGCCGCCGCCGGGGGTCGCGATCTCGAGCCGAAGGAGCGGGAGCCCCCGAGGCCGCGGAGGTGAACGGCGACGAGCCGGATCGCTGCCGTTCCACCCGCGTCGACGCCTCCCTGCTTTCCATTCCCGAACCCTGCCGGTCCCGCGTTGTCCACGGTACCGGGCACCGTGACGGGTTCGGCGTGTTTTGTGGCAGAAGAGTTCGCCCCGGCACGCACGGACATAGGAAACGGCTCCCGGATCTTCCGGGAGCCGTTCTCCTTGATCGTTAGTTAGCGGGTCCTAGACGGGGCGAACGTTCGCCGCCTGCTTGCCCTTCGCGCCCTGCGTCACCTCGAACTCGACGGCCTGGCCCTCCTCGAGAGACTTGTAGCCCTCGGCCTGGATCGCGGAGAAGTGTACGAAAACGTCCTCCCCGTCCGGCTGCGAGATGAACCCGAAGCCCTTCTCGTTGCTGAACCACTTCACGGTGCCCTGTGCCACTCCACACTCCTTTTCTGCCGGTCGGGGGCCGACAAGCGACCTTGCCAATCACTACCCCCGACTGAAGATACGGACGCTAACACACGACCTCGATCCGGCAAAGGACCGGCTCCGGGGCGGCGCGACCTTCGGGGGCGTCCGGCGTTGTTGTTGGAAGAGCAAGCTCGGGGAGCTACTGGGAGCGTGCATGTCCGAGGACCGCGACAGACGGAGCCGCCGCGCCGCACCCGGCGTGCAGGAGCTTCGGGACCTGTACGAGAGCGCCGTCGGGCACAAGTGCATGTCGTGCGGGAGCGCGGGAGGCAGCGCACGCACGTTCGCCCCCGCCGTCGGCGAGGAGGAGCTCTCGAACCTCGTCGTCCTCTGTGACGCGTGCGACGAGCGCCGGCTAGCGTACTCGGCCGCCGATCCCGCGTTCCTCAGCCTCATCGTGACTAAGACGAGGCGCGAGCGCGCCGCCGTCGGCCGCGCTCTCAGCCCCCGGAACTCCGACGGGTGCTCGAGTACCTGCGGATGCGCGCGCTCTAGCCGCGCCCCCTCACGTCCGGGCCCCGTAGCGTCTCAGGACGCGCGCCGCGCGCGGGAAGTCGTCGTCGAGGGCATCGACGAGGTCGTCGGTCGTCGCGACGTCGTATGCGTTCTCCGCGACGTACCGCGCCAGCGCGCAGTCGACCCGGCGCCCCGTGCCGAGGGCCGCGAGCGCCTGGACGCCCTGGACGTATGCCCCACCGTAGTAGCTGCTCTCGTGGGCGTCCCAGTACCGCATCCGCGCGCCGAGGCGGCCGCGCGCGTCGTCCGGGACCTCGTACCCGCGGAAGAACCCCATGCTTCCGTCGCTCCGCGCCTGCGCCCACGACGTGACCCCCTCGTCCAGCCACGGGTCGCGCGCCTGGTTGTTGCCGACGAGCGCGTAGAACCAGGAATGCGCGACCTCGTGCGTGGTCGCGTTGCGGAGGCTGTCGTCGCCCTGGAAGACCATCGTCGGGTACTCGATCCCGGCCGAGCCGAGGTCGGGCATGACTGCCATCGAGAAGGTTCGCCACGCGTACGCCCCGTACCGGCGCGAGAGATCGACCAGCGCGCGTTCTACCGCCTCGGCGAACTCCCGCGGACTCGAGTCGAGGCCCGCCACCACGCCGACCGTCACGCGCACCGGACGCGGCGCGTCGACGACCTCGCGCACGACGTCGAAGTCGGCCACGGCCACCGCGAAGTCGCGCACCGCACGCGCGCGCCACACTCCAGGGCTCGCCTCGGCGCCCGTCGCGACGACGTCCAGCTCCGGCGGCGCGGAGATCGTCACCTCGAAGTCGGCCGCGGGGCTCGTCGATGACTCCGCGAGCGAGGTGGTCGGAGGATCCGTCGCCCATCCTCGCTCGCCCTCCCACGCCAGGATCGGGAAGAACGAGCCGAGGCGGACCGCGGTCCCGTTCTGCGAGATCCGGTCCAGGATCCCCTCGGGGACCTCCAGACGCCAGCGCATCGTCGCCGTCGCCGCGGCGCCTGCGGCAAGCCGCGCGTCCAGCTCGTAGACCAGCGTCGTCGGATCGGGTCTGTCGACCGCCGCGGGCCGGTCGAGCCTCACCCGGTCGACGTCGAGCCGGGCTCCCTGCGCCGACAGACGCGGCCCGTTGGGCCAGAGGCGGAACACGAGCCGGCGAGTGGCGCGATCGGCGACGAACGTCACCTCGGAGGTGCCGGCGACCGACCTACTAGCCGGATCGACCGCGATCGACATCTCGTAGCGCGGCCGCTCGTCCGGCGGAGCGGCCCGGCGCGGCTCGTCGCACCGGGGGATCCCCCCACCGGCCCGGAGAGAGCTCCCCTCCACGCGGTCCAGCCGCGCCGCGTCGCACGCGAGCGCGGACAGCGCGAGTCCCGCGGCGACGGTCGTCAGCCGCCCGCGGCCGGTACCCTTCCGCGACGCATCGGAGGGAGCCGCGCGAGAGATGGCAAGCATCGAGGTCAACAACCTGTCGCACAGGGTACCGGGGGGCCGGACCCTTTTGGAGGACGCGACGTTCCGCGTCGGCGACGGCGACCACGTCGCTCTCGTGGGCGCGAACGGCACCGGCAAGACGACGCTGCTGCGCCTGATCGCCGGCGACGAGAGCGCTCAGGGCGGCTCGGTCCACGTCGACGGCCTCCTCGCGGTGATGCGGCAGCTCGTCGGCCTCCCGGGCGAGAGCCTCACGGTCCGCGACCTGCTGTTGCAGCTGTCGCCGGCGCCGCTGCGAGCCGCGGCCGCCGAGCTCGCGGCCGCCGAGAAGGAGATCGCCGCCGCCGCCGGCGCGCAGTCGCAGCTGCGGTACGCGGCCGCGCTAGAGCGGTGGGAGTCGGCCGGCGGCTACGCCGCCGAGGTCCTGTGGGACACGTGCACGACGATCGCGGTCCAGCGTCCCTACGACGAGGTCGAAGGGCGTCCCGTCTCCACCTTCTCGGGAGGCGAGCAGAAGCGCCTCGCGCTCGAGGTCATCTTCCGGTCGGACGCGAGCGTCCTCGTGCTCGACGAGCCGGACAACTTCCTCGATCTCCAGGGAAAGGCATGGCTCGAGCGGCAGATGAACTCCTCGCGCAAGACGATGCTGTACGTGAGCCACGACCGCGCGCTGCTGGCCGCGACGGCGCACCGCATCGTCACGATCGAGGGCACGCGCGTCTGGACGCACGGCGGCGGGTTCGACACCTATGCCGCCGCACGCGCGCAGCGCCTCGAACGGATGGAGGAGCGGCACCGCCACTTCCGGCAGGAGCGCGAGAGGCTGACCCAGCTCGTGAAGGAGTTCAAGAGGAAGGCCGCGTACAACTCGGACTGGGCCTCGCGCGCCGAGGCGATGGAGGCGCGCCTGAGGCGGTACGAGAAGGAGAACGCGCCGCCGCCGCGTCCCGTGCAACAGAACGTCCGCGTCCGCGTCGCCGGCGGTCGCACGGGCAAGATCGCGTTCCGGGCGCGGCGGCTGGAGCTGCCGGATCTGGTCCGGCCTTTCGACGCGGAGATCCACTTCGGCGAGAGGGTCGGAATCGTCGGGCGCAACGGGACCGGCAAGAGCCATTTCCTGCGGCTGCTCGCGGGCGACGACGTGGGACACGAGGGGGAGTGGATGCTGGGGGCGCGCGTCGACCCGGGCTATTTCTCGCAGGTGCACGAGCACCCCGAGTGGCGAGGCAGGCCGGTCCTCGACGTCGTCATGTCGGCGGGGCTCGAACGCACCGCGGCGATGTCCGCGCTGAGGCGCTACGAGCTCGCGGCCGACGCGCAGCAGACGTTCGACACGCTGTCCGGCGGCCAGCAGGCGCGGCTCCAGATACTGACGCTGGAGATCGCGAGCCCGACGATGCTGCTGCTCGACGAGCCGACGGACAACCTCGACATCGCGTCGGCGGAGGCGCTGGAGAGCGGCCTCGACGGCTACACCGGCAGCGTCGTCGCGATGACGCACGACCGGTGGTTCATGCGCGTGTTCGACAGGTTCCTCGTGTTCCGCGAGGACGGCGTCGTCGAAGAGGCGCTGACGCCGCCGTGGGAGAGAGCGGGCTAAGCCGCGGCCATCATCACGACGCCGGCCACCGCGGCCGCCAGCCCGGCCAGCTGCAGACGCCCGATTCGTTCGCCCAGGAAGACACGGGCCAGCAGGACCGTGCTGGCGGGATACAGCGACGTCAGGACCGCAACGATCGACAGCAGGCCCTCGCGTGTAGAGAGCAGGTACAGGAGGTTGGCGGCGACGTCGAGCAGGCCGGCGGCGACGATGGCGGAGCGCGCGCCGGCAGTCGCGGTGAGGCCGTGCCGGCGCGACACGACGAGGGCCGTCAGCAGCGTGAGGCTCGCGGCCCGCGCCCCGACGAGCGGCCACAACCCCGCGCCGTCGCCGGTCCTGTCGAGCAGGATGAAGAAGAGCCCGAAGGAAGCCCCCGCGAGGAGCGCGTCGGCGACGCCCGGGCGGCGGAGGAGCGGGACCCTCCCGGCGCTCGCGAGCGGCTCGTATCCCGAGACCAGGACCACCGCGAGCAGCGCCACGACGACGCCCGCCAGAGCGACCGGGGCGGGACGCTCCCCGGTCGCCAGGCCCCAGAGGACCGGGACGCCCGCAGCCTCCACGGCGGTGATCGGCGCCACGACGCTCATGCTCCCGGCCGCCAGCCCCTTGTAGAGGAACAGCACTCCGGTCGCGCCCGCCGCCCCGCTGCCGGCGCCCCAGGCGAGGGCGGGCACGTTCGGGCCGGGGTCGAGGAAGAACGGGAGCGCGGCCACCAGAAGCGCCGTTCCCGCCATCTGGGATAGCAGGACGACCGAGAGCAGGGGCGCCTTGCGGCTCGCCAGCCCACCGGCGAAGTCGGCCGCGCCGTAGGTCAGGGCCGCGGCGAGTCCCAGGACGATCGCCATGGGCCGCATGTTCGCACGGGCGGTGCGGCGCCCCGTGCGTCGCGATCGCGCCGATTGGGCCGTTCAGGAGACCCGCGCGAGGGCCGATAGAGCCGTAGCGACTCGTCAGAACTCGCAGTGGGTGGAGGAGCATGGCCGCAAACGCCGGCCGCCTCTTCGGGAGGACGGCCTCCGATGCTGTCCGGGTGCGACCCGGCCAGCGCGTCGCGGCCGGGATCGGCGTGATCCTTCCGGTGCTCGTCGTCCTCACGGCGGGGTTCGGCATCATCGCGATCCGTCAGCGGGCGGACGAGCGCCGCGTCGGGCAGGTCATGCTCGGCCGTGTCGAGGCGGCGACGAACCGGCAGAGAGTCCTCGAGTCGAACGCGCTCGAGCTCGGCCTCGTCGCCGAGGGGCGGGCGAACGCGACCCTGGACCGCGAGCTCGCCCGGCTCCCGTCCGAGATCGACCGCCTCGGGCTCGACGTGGGCGACGCGTTCGCAAAGCTCGACGCGCTCACCGGCGACGACGCTCAGACGGACGCGTTGCACGAAGCCGTCAGCCGGTACGGCGCGACGCTGGACGCGCAGGTCGACCTCCTCACGGACCGCCGCTTCGACGAGAGCTTCGGTTACCAGAGGTCGCGTCTCGACCACGCCTATCGGAATCTGTCCGACGAGCTCGGCGAGCAGGAGGCCCGCTACATCGCGCTGACCGACGACGCCGGGCGCATCGCCGACTTCGGAACGCTCGGGATCCTCGGGTTCGCGCTGATCCTCCTCGCGTTCCTGCAGTTCGACCGAGCCCGCCGGTCCGCGGCGATGGTGGAGGCGCAGAGGGCGGTGCTCGAGGAGAGCGAGGCGCGCTTCAGGTCGCTCGTGCAGAACTCCGGCGACGTCATCTGCATCATCGACGACCGCCGCCGAGCCCTCTACACCAGCCCCGCGGTAGCCGAGGTGTTCGGACTCACGGCGGAGGAAGCGCGCGGCGTCGACCTGCTCGAGCTCGTGCACGCGGAGGAGCGGCCGGGCGTGCGGGAGGCGCTCGAGGTCCTCGCACGCAGCCCCCGCACCGCGGCGAAGCTCGAATGCCGCGTCCGCCACGGCAGCGGCGCCTTCAAAGACCTCGAGGTGACGGCGACTAACCTCCTGGAGGACGCGAACGTCGCCGGGATCGTCCTGAACGCGCGGGACATCTCCCAGCGCAAGCTCGCCGAGCGAGATAACGAGGCGCTCCAGGAGCAGCTCGCGCACCAGGCGTTCCACGACCCGCTCACCGGCCTCGCGAACCGCGCGCTGCTGCGCGAGAGGCTGCAGCACGCGCTCGCGCGCGTCGCCCGCTCGCGCGAGCCGCTCGCGGTCATGTTCATCGACCTCGACGAGTTCAAGGCCGTCAACGACTCGATGGGTCACGACGCGGGCGACGAGCTGCTGAAGGCGGTGGCGGGGCGGCTGCGCGAGTCGGTGCGTCCGGCCGACACGATCGCGCGCCTCGGCGGAGACGAGTTCGCGATCCTGCTGGAGGGCATGCTCAGCGCGTCGGAGGCGCCGCGCGTCGCAGAGCGCATCATCAGGACGTTCACGATCCCGTTCGAGCTCGAGGGCCACCCGGTCTCGATCGGCGCCAGCATCGGGCTCGCGCTGAAGGACGGGAAGGAGGGGACCGAGGAGCTGCTCGGCAACGCCGACGTGGCGATGTACGCGGCGAAGGCGCGCGGGCGCGGGTGCTACGAGGTCTACCGCCCCGAGCTGAGGCTGGCGCGCAACGCGCGGATCCGCCAGGAGCTCGACCTCCAGACGGCCGTCGCGCGGCGCGAGTTCGTCGTGCAGTACCAGCCGATCGTCGACATGTCCACCGGTCGCACGTCCGGGGCCGAGGCGCTGCTGAGGTGGTCTCACCCCGTCAAGGGACTGGTCCCGCCCTCGGACTTCGTCGAGCTCGCGGAGGAGACCGGTCTGATCGTCCCGCTCGGGCGGTGGGTGCTGCGCGAGGCGTGCCGGGCGGGAGCGGCGTGGAAGGCGGGGCATCCCGCGGCCGCGGCGCTGAAGGTGAGCGTCAACCTGTCCGTCAGGCAGTTCCAGGAGCCCGACCTCGTGCAGCAGGTCGCCGAGGTGCTCGCCGCGACCGGGTTCCCCGCGGACTGCCTCGTCCTCGAGATCACCGAGAGCGTCTTTTTGACCGACTCGGAGCCGACGATCGAGACGCTCCGGGGGCTGAAGGAGCTCGGTGTCCTGATCGCGATCGACGACTTCGGCACGGGCTACTCGTCGCTCAGCTACCTGCGCCGGTTCCCGATCGACATCCTGAAGATCGACCGTTCGTTCATCGACGGGATCGACCGGGGCGTCGAGGACGCGGCGCTCGCGCGGGCGATCGTGCAGATCGGCGAGAACCTCAACCTGCGGATCGTGGCCGAAGGGATAGAGACGCCCGAGCAACTCCTCGAGGTGCGGCGGCTCGGGTGTCACGAGGGCCAGGGCTTCTACCTCAGCGTCCCGCTCGAGCCCGAGGAGATGCGCGAGCACGTCGTGGCGGACCGGTCCCCGGCGAAGTGGGGGGCGCCGGCCGCGCTGGAGGAAGTCCGCTAGAACCCCGTGCGACGTCGCTCGCCTCGGCGGCCGCTGCGTGGCACTGTTGGGACATGGCGATGGTCCCGGTCGATCCCGATCTCGACGAGCTGCGGTCCACCGCGGCGGCCTGCACCGCGTGCCCTCTCTTCCGCGACGCGACCCAGACCGTGTTCGGAAAGGGCCTGATCGGCTCCAAGGTGATGCTCGTCGGCGAGCAGCCGGGCGACAAAGAGGACCGCGCCGGCGAGCCCTTCGTCGGACCGGCGGGCCGCCTCCTGGACGAGGCGCTCGAGGCCGCCGGCATCGACCGCGACAGCGCGTACGTGACGAACGTCGTGAAGCACTTCAAGTTCGAGCAGCGCGGCAAGCGGCGCGTACACAAGAAGCCGAACACCTCCGAGATCGGCGCGTGCCGCCCGTGGCTCGACGCCGAGATCGAGGTCGTGCAGCCGAAGGCGCTGGTATGCCTGGGGGCGACCGCGGCCCAGGCGCTGCTCGGCCGCTCGTTCCGCGTCACCCGGCACCGCGGCGAGTTCGTGGAGTCGGACCTGGCGCCGCTCGTCACCGCGACGATCCACCCGTCGGCGATCCTGCGCGCCGCCGACGAGCGCGAGACGGAGATGAGGGGGCTGATCGACGACCTCACGCGCGTGCGCCGGGCGCTGGCCAAGGTCTAGGGAAGACGGATCCGAAAGGGGGCGTCGTGTCTATCTACTGTCCGGGGTGCCGGCTCGAGCAGCCGGTCGAGCACCACTTCTGCGTGCGTTGCGGGACGACGCTTCCGGTCGAGCTCCTAGAGCTCGACCCCGTCAAGAGCGCGCGCTTCTTCGCGGGCGTGCGGGTCGACGGTGAGGATCCGGAGAACGCGTTCCTGCGCGTCACGAGCTACCGGCGCCGCGACCTCATCGAGGCCCCCGAGGGCTCGGTCGAGGTCGCCGGGAGCCACGTCCGGTTCAGCGTCTGGGTCGACGACCGGGCGCGCTGCGTGATCTCGATCCCCGAGTCCGAGGCCCGGGAGCTGGTGAGGTTCCTCGACGCAGAGCTGAGGACGCGCCAGGCGGTTTGACCCGACACCGATCCCACCGTCGCCGCAGGCGCCGAGGTCGAGCGACGAGGGATCGGCATGGGGTCGGATCGCTTGCCATCCCGCGGGGCAGAGCGAATACACCCCGTGCCCGCGGGTAAGGATGCGCTCATGCGTCCGCGGCAGGCGGAGCGACTGATCGCGTCCCGCTACGTCCTCGAGCAACCGCTCGGCAGCGGCGGCATGGGCAGCGTGTGGCGCGCGACCGACACGCTCCTCCGGCGCCCGGTTGCGGTGAAGGAGGTGCAGATCCCGCTTACGGTCCCCGAGGCCGAGCGGGAGGTCACGCGCGCCCGCGTCCTGCGCGAGGCGCGGGCCGCGGCGCGGATCTCGCACCCCGGCGCGGTGACGGTGTTCGACGTCGTCGAGGAGGCGGGACGTCCGTTCATCGTGATGGAGCTCGTGGAGGCTCCGACGCTTCAGGACGTCGTCCGGCGCGACGGGCCGCTCGACGTCGCACGTGCCGCGCGCCTGGGCCTCGAGGTCCTGGGCGCGCTCGAGGCCGCGCACTCTCAGGGAATCGTCCACCGCGACGTCAAGCCGGCCAACGTCATGCTCCCGGCCCGGGGCCACGCCAAGCTCGCCGACTTCGGCATCGCTTCGGTCACGGGCGACCCGAGGCTGACGGCGACCGGGCTCGTGCTGGGGTCGCCCTCCTACATGGCGCCGGAGCAGGCAAAAGAGGACGTGATCGCCGCGGCTTCGGACCTCTGGTCGCTGGGAGCGACCCTGTACTTCGCGGTCGAGGGGGTTCCGCCGTTCGACCGCGGGCTCGCGCTCCCGACGTTGACGGCGGTCGTCGGCGAGGAGCCGCGTCCGCCGGAACGAGCCGGCGCGCTGGCGCCCGTCCTCGACGCGCTGCTCGTAAAGGAGCCGTCGCGGCGCCCGGGTCCCGGGGTCTTGCGACGCCTGCTCGAACGAGCGGCGGCAGGCGGGAGCCACGCGGCGCAGACCGGGGCCGGGTCTCCCGCGGCTGCGCCGGTGACGGTGACGGAGGAGTCGCCGGGGGAACGTCGTTCGCCCCAGCCCGCGGCGCGTCCGGCGCCGGGGGCGCGCCGCCCCCGCGTCGCGGCCGGCGTCGTCCTGGCGATGGGCGCGCTGGCCGTGGCCGCGGCCGTCTTGCTCGCGTCGTTGACGGGCGGCGACACGTCCCCGCGTCCGGGCCGGGAGCGCCGCGACGGCGGGGCCGCGCAGGACGGAATGCAGGGCGCGGCCGTCGACACGACGGAGTGGGAGACCTACGAGCATCCGGAGGCGCGCTACGAGGTCTCGTACCCGCCCGAGTGGACGATCCGGCCGGTGAACGAGACGGCGATCGACTTCCGCGACCCCGCCACCGGGACCTACCTCAGGGTGGACTGGACGAGGACGCCGGGGGACGACGCGGTGGCGGCGTGGCAGACGGCGTCGGCGAGCTTCGGCGCGGACCACGAGGGCTACCGCGAGATCAGGATCGAGGAGACGACGTTTCGCGGGCACCCCGCGGCGGTGTGGGAGTACGCCTACAGCGAGGGCGGCGCCGGCCTGCACGCGATCAACATCGGGATCGTGACCGGCGACCTCGGCTACGCGTTCAACTTCCAGACGCGTGCCGAGGACTGGGAGGGTTCCCGGGCGCTGCTGGAGGCGCTGAAGGATTCGTTCGTCCCGGGGGCCTGAGCCTCGCGGCGACGATCTCGCCTCACGAGCCGATCTACCGCGAGCGACGGGCGTCGCGTGTCGCCCGCGAGCGGCCGGGATTAGGCTCCCCCACGTGATGGAGAAGGCTCGCGAGCGCATGCGGCGCACGCGCCTGTCGCCGGGCGGGGCGGGCGGCTCCAAGCCCGTGCCCCCGCGCGGCGGCGAGCCGGCCCCCGAGCAGCAGCGGTGGGTCACCGTCGCCTGGGTCGTCGGCGGCCTGGTCCTCCTCACGCTCTTCCAGAGCGTGTTCGCCCCCCGCACGGAGGAGATCACGTTCAACCGCTTGTTCGAGCTCGCGGAGCGGGGCGACATCGTCGAGGCGAACATCTCCGAGAGCTCCGTCACCGGAACCATGAAGGAGACGGGCGAGGACGAGAAGCAAGAGGAGGTCGCCTTCACGACCACGATCCCGCCGAACTTCGACACGACGAAGATCTACGGCCCGCTGGAGCGCGCGGGCGTCGACATCACCGGATCGCAGCCCAGCCCCTGGACCGCGTTCTTCTTCGCGTGGATCGTGCCGTTCGCTCTGATCGCGGGTCTCTACTACCTGTTCATGCGCCGGCTGCGCCGTCAGATGGGCGGACCCGGCGGCCCGCTCTCGCTCGGCAAGAACAAGGCGAAGCTCTACGACCGCACCGACCTCAAGACGACGTTCTCGGACGTCGCCGGCGTCGACGAGGTCGAGACCGAGCTCGTGGAGCTCGTCGACTACCTGAAGAACCCGGGCCGTTACGAGAAGATAGGCGCCCGCATACCGAAAGGCGTCCTGCTCGTCGGTCCCCCCGGCACCGGCAAGACGCTGCTCGCCCGCGCGGTCGCCGGCGAGGCCGGGGTTCCGTTCTTCTACATCTCCGCGTCGGAGTTCATCGAGATGTTCGTCGGCCTCGGCGCGGCGCGGGTGCGCGACCTGTTCGAACAGGCGCGGCAGCGGGCTCCCGCGATCATCTTCATCGACGAGATCGACGCGATCGGCCAGTCGCGCTCGGGGGCCGCGGGATACCAGGTCGGGGCGCACCAGGAGCAGGAGCAGACGCTCCAGCAGCTGCTCACCGAGATGGACGGGTTCGAGCCCAACAGCGGGGTGATCATCGTCGCCGCGTCCAACCGTCCCGAGGTGCTCGACCAGGCGCTGCTCCGGCCCGGGCGGTTCGACCGCCAGATCCAGGTGAACCTGCCCGACATCGGCGGCCGCCGCGAGATCCTGGAGATCCACGCCAGGAGGGTACGGCTCGCCACGGATGCCGACCTGCGGGTCCTCGCCCGCCGGACCCCCGGCTTCTCCGGCGCGCAGCTCGCGAACGTGATCAACGAGGGCGCGCTGCTTGCCGCCCGCCGTGGGCACGACCTCGTCGGCATGCGGGACCTGGAGGAGGCGGTCGACCGCGTCGTGGCGGGGCTCGAGCGGCGTTCGCAGGTCCTGACCGACAACGAGCGCCGGCTGGTCGCCTACCACGAGCTCGGGCACGCGCTGGTCGCGCGCTTCGTCGAGCACGCCGATCCCGTGCACCGCGTGTCGATCATCCCCCGGGGAATCGGCGCGCTCGGGTACACACAGCAGCTCCCCGACGAGGAGCGGTATCTCATGTCGGAACCCGAGCTGCGGGACCGCATCGCCGTCCTGCTGGGCGGGCGTTCGGCGGAGGAGCTGGTCTTCGGCTACGCGACCACAGGGGCCCAGGACGACCTGAAGAAGGCGACGGAGATCGCCCGCCGGATGGTCATGGAGTTCGGGATGTCGGAGAAGGTGGGGCCGGTCAACCTCGCCGGCGACGGCGCCCGGTTCCTCTCGCCCGCCTTCCGCAGGTCCGAGGACGTCTCGAACGAGACCGAGGTCGCGATCGACCGCGAGGTCAAGGCGATCCTGTTCGAAGGCCGCGACAGGGCTCGCGAGATCCTCTCGGAGCACCGGCACGACCTGGACGTGCTGGCGGAGGTCCTGCTGGAGAAGGAGAGCCTCGACCGCCGGGACCTGGACGCACACTTCTCGCCGGCCCGCCCGATCGAGCTGCGGGACGCGCCGGCCGAGACGACCGTCGAGCTCGACGCCCCCCGCCACCCGCTCCCCTAGCGGGCGGCTTCCGGAATCCTCCAGCCGCCACCAAAGTTGAATCTGTTGCACTCAACTTTTATAATCCCCCCGGAATCATCTCCCACGGAGGCCGCTCTAGATGGACCAGGACAAGCTCACTATCAAGACCCACCAGGCCCTCGTGGCGGCGCGGAAGCTCGCCGCCGAGGCAAGCCACCCGCAGGTCGCCCCCGTCCACGTGCTGGCGGCGCTGCTCGCCGACGCGGAGGGCGTGGTGTACCCGCTGCTCCACAAGCTGGGCGTGTCGCCCCGTTCGATCGCGGCGCGCCTCGACGCCGTCCTCGACAAGCTCCCGCGGGTCTACGGCGGGTCGCAGCCGTTCCTGTCCCAGGAGCTGGCCGGCCTGCTCGACCGGGCCGCGGAGGAGGCGGAGGCGCTCGGCGACGCCTACGTCTCGACCGAGCACGTGCTGCTGGCGTTCGTGGGGTCCGCGGACGAGGCCGGTCGCGCTCTCACGCAGGCGGGCGTGGACCGGGACAAGGTGCTCGCAAGCCTCAAGGAGATCCGCGGCTCCCAGCGCGTCACCGACCAGAATCCCGAGGAGAAGTACCAGGCGCTGGAGCGTTTCGGCCGCGATCTCACCGAGGCCGCGCGCCGCGGGAAGCTCGACCCGGTCATAGGCCGTGACGACGAGATCCGGCGCGTGATCCAGGTCCTGTCGCGCCGCACGAAGAACAACCCCGTGCTTATCGGCGAGCCGGGCGTCGGCAAGACCGCGATCGTCGAAGGGCTCGCCAACCGGATCGTCGCCGGCGACGTCCCGGAGTCGCTCAAGGACAAGCGGCTGGTCGCGCTCGACATCGGGTCGATGGTGGCGGGGTCTAAGTACCGCGGCGAGTTCGAGGAGCGCCTGAAGGCGGTGCTGAAGGAGATCGCCGGCTCCGAGGGCGAGATCGTGACGTTCGTCGACGAGCTGCACACGGTCGTGGGCGCCGGCGCGGCCGAGGGAGCCGTCGACGCCGGCAACATGATCAAGCCGATGCTCGCGCGGGGCGAGCTGCGGATGGTCGGCGCGACGACGCTCGACGAGTACCGCAAGCACGTCGAGAAGGACGCCGCGCTGGAGCGGCGCTTCCAGCCCGTGCTCGTGGGGCAGCCCAGCGTCCCCGACACGATCGCGATCCTGCGGGGGCTGAAGGAGCGCTACGAGGTGCACCACGGCGTGCGGATCCAGGACTCGGCGCTGGTCGCCGCGGCGGTGCTGTCCGACCGTTACGTCACCGGCCGCTTCCTCCCCGACAAGGCGATCGACCTCGTCGACGAGGCCGCGTCGCGTCTCCGGATCGAGATCGACTCGATGCCGATCGAGATCGACGTGCTCGACCGGCGCGCGAAGCAGCTCGAGATCGAGAAGGCCGCCATGGCCAAGGAGACCGACGAGCCGTCGCGCGAGCGGCTCGCGCGGATAGAGGAGGAGCTCGCGTCGCTCCACGAGGAGATGGACGCGATGAAGGCGCACTGGAGCCGGGAGAAGCAGGCGATCGACGGCATCCGCGCGCTGAAGGCCGAGATCGAGCAGGTGCGCGGCGAGGCCGAGAGGGCGGAGCGCGACGGCGACCTCGGACGAGCGGCCGAGCTCCGGTACGGGCGTCTGGTCGAGCTCGAGCGGCAGCTCGCGGAGTCGAACGAGCGTCTCGCCGGGCTCCAGGCAGACCGCAAGTTCCTGAAGGAGGAGGTCGACGAGGAGGACATCGCCGAGGTCGTCTCGCGCTGGACCGGCGTCCCCGTCGCGAAGCTGATGGAGGGCGAGGTCGCGAAGCTCGTCGCGATGGAGGAGAACCTCCACGCGCGGGTGGTCGGCCAGGACGAGGCCGTCGCCGCGGTCTCGAACGCGATCCGGCGCGCGCGGTCGGGCCTGGGGGACCCCAACCGTCCCGTCGGCTCGTTCATCTTCCTCGGGCCCACCGGCGTCGGCAAGACCGAGCTCGCCCGCGCGCTGGCGGAGTTCCTGTTCGACGACGAGCGCGCGATGGTGCGGCTCGACATGAGCGAGTACATGGAGAAGCACACGGTGTCGCGTCTCGTCGGAGCGCCGCCCGGCTACGTCGGATACGACGAGGGCGGGCAGCTTACCGAGGCCGTGCGCCGGCGCCCGTACTCGGTGGTGCTTCTCGACGAGATCGAGAAGGCGCACCCGGACGTGTTCAACGTGCTGCTGCAGATCCTGGACGACGGGCGCCTGACCGACGGGCAGGGCCGGACCGTCGACTTCAAGAACACGGTGATCATCATGACGTCGAACCTCGGGTCGCAGTGGATCCTCTCCGCGGACGAGAGCGAGGAGACCATGACGGAGAAGGTGCTCGCGACCGTGCGCGACCACTTCAAGCCCGAGTTCCTGAACCGGGTGGACGAGATCATCGTCTTCCACCGGCTCGACCGCAGCCACCTCGCGCAGATCGTCGACTTCGAGCTCACGCACCTCGAGCGGCGTCTCGCGGAGCGCAACGTCGAGCTGCGGCTCACGCAGAGGGCGCGGGACTACCTCGCGGAGAAGGGATACGACCCGGCGTACGGAGCACGGCCGCTGAAGCGGCTGATCCAGCGCGAGATCGAGAACGAGCTGGCGCTGCGTCTGCTGGACGGGACGTTTCGCGACGGCGACGCGATCACGGTCGACGCCGGCGCCGGGGGCCTGACCTTCACCGCCTAGCGTGCCGCGCTAGCCTCGGGGCATGAACGAGGACAGCTTCCACGTCCTGCGGTGCGAGGACTGCGGCGACACGTTCCCGTCGCTCGGTGACGTCGTCGCGGCGACCTGCCCCACCTGCGGCAGCGGCCGGGTCGTCCCGGCGAGCGAGCCGCTGTTGTGACGGTTCGCGTCGCGCTGTGCCCGGCGGGGCTCCCCGTCCTGGAGGAGGCGGTGACGAACGGTGGGGGAACGCTCGCTCCCGTCGAGGAAGCCGACGCGCTCGTGTGGACGGATCCACACGACCCCGAAGGCCTGCGCGACGTGCTGAAGCGGTCGCCGGCGGCGTGGGTCCAGCTGCCGTTCGCCGGCATAGAGGCGTTCGTCGCGGCCGGCGTCGTGGACGGCGCCCGCACCTGGACGTGCACGAAGGGCGTCTACGGCCGGACGACCGGAGAGCACGCGCTCGCGCTGATGCTGGCGGCCGCGCGGCGCCTGCACGTGCACGCACGCGCGGCCGAATGGGAGGAGACGTCGAGCCCGTTCGATCGTCCGGAGCGGACGCTGCGCGGGGCGGCCGTCCTGCTGGTCGGGACCGGGGGCACCGGGCGCGCGCTCGTGGAGGTGCTCGGCCCCCTCGGCGCCGAGGTCGTCGCCGTCAACCGGTCGGGCCGCGCGCTCGACGGCGCCGCTGCGACCCACCGCGTCGCCGAGCTTCGCAAGCTGCTGTCCGTCGCCGACTTCGTCGTCCTCGCCGCGGCGCTCACGCCGGAGACTCGCCACCTGATCGACGGGCGCGCGCTGGCGGCGATGCACCGCGGCGCATGGCTCGTGAACGTCGCCCGCGGCGGGCTCGTCGACACCGACGCCCTCGTGCGCGCGCTGCGGGATCGCTCGATCGGGGGAGCGGCTCTCGACGTGACCGAGCCGGAGCCGCTGCCGGCCGGCCACCCCTTGTGGCAGCTGCCGAACGCGCTCGTGACGCCGCACGTCGCGAACACGTGGCCGATGGCGGTTCCGGAGCTCGCCGCGATCGTGCGGCGCAACGTCGCGCGGTTCGGCGACGGCGAACCCCTGGAGGGCGTCGTCGATCCCGCTCTGGGGTATTGATGCGGCCCACGACCCTCCTTGTCGCGGCGGCCCTGGTCCTCGGCGGTTGCCGCTCGACGCCCCAGGCCGCTCCCGCCGCCACGCCGCCGCCGACTCCCACGCCGGCGCCCACGCCGGTGATCAACCCCCCCGGCGTGATCGTGATGAACGAGGCGTTCGGCGAGAGCCGCCGGAAGGTCGAGGTCGCGATCGCGGATCTCAAGGACGTCGACCTGTGGCTCCGGCTCACGAAGCACCTGTACAAGATCAAGTTCGGGTCCCGCCTGGGCGCCGCGAACATCCCCGAGGACCGGCACCTGGCGGACGTCCACCTCACCGGCGTGTTCGACCCCGAGGCGCAGGGCCGCTTCTGCGACATCAGGTTCTACCCGAACGCGATCAAGCAGGACCTCGAGCGCTGGCGCCTCTACTACTCGCAGGGCCTGAAGGCCGATCCACCGCCGACTCCGCGCCAGTTCTGGGGGGCGATCACGGCCCACGAGCTGGCCCATTGCTTTCCCGGGGGCCGGGGGGAGAAGTTCGCCGAGAGGTGGGAGCGGAAGGCCCTGGGCCGTCTGCGAGAGTTGAGTCGCTAGCACTCAAGGAATCTGTTGACAACAGGGGCCGAAAATGCTATAAAGACAGCGCAAGCTTTGAGGTGGCGGAATCAGCAGCAGGAGGTGCAACAGATGCGTGGTTTCACGAACGGCCGTTCCGACTGCGACGAGATCGTGTCGCGCTTCTTCGGCAGCAGCGACCCCTCCGGCCCCGTGTGGCCGACGGGTGGTTACAGCGTCCCGACGGACGTGTTCCACACCGAGGACCGCCTGGTGATCCGGATGGACCTTCCGGGTGTCGACCCCGACGACGTGGAGGTCACGGTCCAGGAGAGCACCCTCCTGATCAACGGCCGCCGGAAGTTCCCGTTCGACGCGGACAAGGTTCGCTTCACCCGCCGCGGGACGTTCTACGGCGACTTCACCCAGAGGGTGCAGCTCGGCAAGGGCCTGGACGTCGAGCAGATCAACGCCCGGTTCGACAACGGCGTGCTCGAGGTCGCGATCCCGTACGCGGCCGAGGTCCAGCCGCGGAAGGTCGCGATCGACACGACGAGCAACAAGGCGCTGACGAGCTAAGGCTCTCAGGACCGAAGCAGATAGGGAGGAGGCCGCCGCCGGCGGCCTCCTCTCGCGCCCGGCTCGACCCCGCCGGCCGGCCTGCGCCGCGCCCGGCCACCCGGCCTGCGCCGGGGGCCGGCCACCCGGCCTGCGCCGGGCCCGGCTCGACACCCTGCCGGCCCGCCTGCGCCTGCCCGGCCCGCCTGCGCCGGGCTCGACCGTTTCTCACAGGGGGACTCGTATGGGCGCCCCCTGTGGGAGGCCTCCGAACCGGTCGGTCCCGGTCCCGGATTCCGCACGCGGGACCGACGGGTCCGGCCCGAGCGACCGCAGCCCCGTGACGGCGCGGACGGGTTCGGCCCCCCGCGCGCCTGGGCCGACGCGCGGCGGGGCTAGGGGAGCGCCTCCGCCTCGATCCCGCGGCTCCCGATCATCACGTCCAGCCCGCCGAGGCCGCCCGGATCGAGCAGGATCCCCAGCGAGCTGCGGCGCGACAGCGCCCGGACGGCGTCGGCGCCGCGGCCTTCGCCGGCCGCGCGGGAGTGCTCGGCCCGCAGGTCTCCTCCGAGCTCCCGCGCCCCGAGCGCCAGCAAGACGTCCCTCTGCGCGAGCGGCCCCCTGACGGCGATGCCGAGCGGCTCGCACGTCCGGCGGACGATCGTCCAGTTCGCGTGCGCGGTGACGTCCTGCTCGCCGGGCCGCGCGAGCACGTCCGCCGAGACGCCGGCGGCGGAGTACGCGACCAGAGTCCCCCGCGGCCGCGCCGCCAGCTCCGCCGACTCCGCGCCGTAGTCCACCAGCACCAGCGCTCCCCGGTCGAATGCCGCCGCGCACCGGCGGACGAACGACTCCGCCGCCATCCCGACCTCGAACCGGTGGCCCTCGGGCACCTCCGCCCCCGCGCGCGTCAGCCACCGCGCGAGCTCGTCGCCGGCAGCGGGACGCAGCGTCTCCACCAGGCGGCCGTCGATCGAGTCGACGCAGACCTCCAGGAGAAGGCCGTCGCGCCTCTCGACGACGTGGACGGGGAGGTTGTCCAGCACCTCGTTCGCGAACACCACCCCGTGCGCCGCCCGCGGCACCTCCGCCACCGCCGCGCTCCACGAGACGTCGCGGCCCTCGAGCACCTTCTGCTGGCGCTCCTGCAACGCCGGCGAGCGCTCGACCAGCCGGTAGCGGAGCGACCGGGCGAAGTCGCCGGACGCGGCGTCCAGCACCGCCGCGGCGAACCCTCCCTCCCCGGGCCCGACCTCGACGAGCGCGAACTCGCCGGGGGAGCCGCAGGCGCGCCACAGCTTCTCGAACCCCCGCGCCCACAGCGCGCCGAACAGGGGCGACAGCTCCGGAGACGTCAGGAAGTGGCCCCGCCGGCCGGCCCGCTCAGGGCCGCCCGAGTAGTAGCCGTGGCGCGGGTGGTAGAGCGCGAGCTGCATGAAGGCCCCGAACGGCATCGGGCCGTGCCGGGCGATCCTCTCGTGGAGGACCCGCTCCAGCTCGGTCAATCCGCCGGACGCTTGGGCGCGGCCTGCGGGACCGAAGACGCGGTCCGCGCGGCCGCGGCACGCATCTCCTCGTACCAGCGCCGCTTCTCCGGATAGGTGTGGACGTTGACGAGCGCGACGTCGGCAACCCGCACGACGTCGGCGTGCAGCGCCCTGGCGGAGTAGATCTCGATGAGCCTGTCGTAGGGGCCGACGGAATCGAAGCCGCCGGCGAGCATGCTCTCGTAGAGCTCGATCGCCTCGTCGACGCGGGCGACCTGCTCGAGGTTCTGCCCCCGCAGGAACCTCTTGACCATGTCGACGTTGACGTTCGCGTCCGAGGCCTCCACGGCGTCAATCGAACCACAACGATCGGGGCCGGCCGGAGCTGCCGGGATGGCGAGCCCCCGGCCTGGTATGGGATTCTGGCAGCCCGACATCGACACGGCACCGGTCGCCTCGGCGAGCGGTCCACGTATTAGGGGTGATCTACGTGAACGACCGGCAGCTCCAGAGGATCCGAACCGGCAACGGCTTCATCGCGGCCCTCGACCAGAGCGGAGGGAGCACTCCCAAGGCGCTCGAGCGCTACGGCGTCGGCCGGGACGCCTTCTCGAACGACGAGGAGATGTTCTCGCTGATGCACGAGATGCGGAGCCGCATCATCACCAGCCGGAGCTTCAACGGAGATCGCATCATCGGGGCGATCCTCTTCGAGGACACGATGGATCGCACGATCGACGGCCGCGACTCCGTCGACTACCTCTGGAGCGTGAAGGGCGTCGTCCCGTTCCTGAAGGTGGACAAGGGGCTCGCCGAGGAGAGCGACGGGGTTCAGCTGATGAAGCCGATCCCCGGGCTCGACGACCTCCTCGGTCGGGCGCTCGCCAAGGGGGTCTTCGGGACCAAGATGCGGTCGGTCGTCAAGCTCGCCGACGACGCCGGGATCGAGTCGATCGTGGAGCAGCAATTCGAGATCGGCCGCCGCATCCTCGGCCGCGGCCTGATCCCGATCCTCGAGCCCGAGATCGACATCGAGAGCCCGGAGAAGGCACAGGCGGAGGCGATGCTTCGAGACGAGGTCTTCGCGTCGCTCGACCGCTTGCGACCGGGCGAGCAGCTCATGTTCAAGCTGACGCTCCCGGAGGAGGACAACTTCTACCTGAAGCTGACGGAGCACCCGAACGTCCTGCGCGTCGTAGCGCTCTCCGGCGGCTACAGCCGCGAGGAGGCAAACCGGAGGCTCGCCCGCAACAGGGGAGTCGTCGCGAGCTTCTCGCGTGGCCTCACCGAGGGTCTGTCGGCCGACCAGAGCGACGAGGAGTTCGACGCGGCTCTCGACGCGTCGATCGCGAGCATCTACGAGGCATCCATCGCCTGAGTCGCCGGTCGTCGCCGGCGGACATCTGCAACGCGCTGTGCCGCTGGAACGTCGTCTGCGCCCGACGACCGACGGCGGCGCGTCCGGGTAGGACGCGCCGCCCCGATACCATCGGCGCCATGAGCTTCGTGGCCACGGGAGACGGCGCCAGGGACGGGTTCGCGCTCGCGAAGGAGGCGGGCGCTCCGGCCCCGCTGGCGCTCGTCGTCGACGGCGCCCAGCGCGACCTCGCGTACGTGGTGCCCGAGGGGGCCGAGGCGCGCGTGATCGTTGCGACCGAGGACGACGGCCGGTACATCCTGCGGCATTCGACCGCCCACGTCCTCGCCCAGGCGGTGCTGCGCCTCTACCCGGGCGCGAAGTATTCCATCGGCCCCCCGATCGAGGACGGCTTCTACTACGACTTCGACGTCGACACGCCGTTCACGCCGGACGACCTCGAGCGGATCGAGGCCGAGATGCGGGCGATCGTCAAGGAGAACCAGCGGTTCGAGCGTGAGGAGCTCGACCGCGACAGCGCCCTCGAGCTGTTCGCCGACCAGCCCTACAAGGTGGAGATCATCGAGGGCGTCGGCGGCGGAGGAGTAGACGACCCCACGCAGCAGGAGGCCGCCGAGGGCGAGGTCATCTCGATCTACAGGAACACCCGGCCGGGCGCGGACGGTCCCGCCTTCGTCGACCTCTGCCGCGGCCCCCACGCCCCCGGGACCGGCCGGATCAAGGCCTTCAAGCTTCTCCGCAGCGCCGGCGCGTACTGGCGCGGGGACGAGACGAAGCCGATGCTGCAGCGCATCTACGGCACCGCGTGGGAGTCCAAGGACGCGCTGAGCGACTACCTCCACCGGCTCGAGGAGGCCGAGAAGCGCGACCACCGCAAGCTCGGCCGCGAGCTCGAGCTGTTCTCGTGGCCGGACGAGGTCGGTCCCGGGCTCGCGGTGTGGCACCCGAAGGGGGCGATCGTCCGCAAGACGCTGGAGGACCTGTCGCGCGAGATGCACCTGGAGCGCGGGTACCAGCCGGTGTTCACGCCGCACGTCGGCAAGTCGACGCTATGGGAGATCAGCGGGCACCTGAGCTTCTATCGGGAGAGCATGTTCCCGATGATGGAGCTCGAGGGCTCCGACTACGTCGCGAAGCCCATGAACTGCCCGTTCCACATCCTCGTGTTCCGGTCGAAGACCCGGTCCTATCGCGAGCTGCCGATCCGCCTCTCCGAGCTCGGCACCGTCTACCGCTACGAGCGCTCCGGGGCGCTGCACGGCTTGATGCGGGCGCGCGGCCTGACGCAGGACGACGCGCACATCTTCTGCCGGCCCGACCAGGTCGTGGACGAGATGGTCGCCGCCATCGACTTCTTCCGCGCGCTCTACGGGACCGTCGGGCTGGGGCCCGACGGGGTGCGGTTCTCGACGAAGCCGCCGAAGGCCGTGGGCTCGCAGGAGCTGTGGGACCTCGCGGAGAGCGCGATCCCGCAGGCGCTCGAGAAGGCCGGTCTCGACTACACGGTCGACGAGGGCGACGGGGCGTTCTACGGGCCGAAGATCGACATCGACGTACGCGACGCGATCGGGCGCTGGTGGCAGGTCTGCACCGTCCAGGTCGACCTCAACCTGCCGGAGCGGTTCGGCCTCGAGTACGTCGACGAGCACGGCGACCGCATCCGGCCGGTGATGATCCACCGCGCGCTGTTCGGCTCGGTCGAGCGGTTCGTCGGGGTGCTCGTCGAGCACTTCGCCGGAGCCTTCCCGACGTGGCTCTCGCCCGTCCAGGCGGTGCTGATCCCGATCGCGGACCGGCACGTGGCGTACGCGCGGACGGTGGAGCAGCGGCTGCGCGCCGCCGGCGTGCGAGCGGAGGTCGACGACTCGACCGACACCATCGGCGCGAAGATCCGCCGGCAGCAGCTGCAGAAGGTGCCGTACATGCTCGTGGTGGGCGACGACGAGGCCTCCGGCGAGACGGTGTCGCTGCGCCGGAGGAGCGGCGAGGAGACGCGCGGCGTGCCGGTCGCGCAGCTCGTCGACGGGATCACCCGGGAGATCCGGGAGCGCCGCGTCGAGCAGTCGCTGTAGTGGAACGTCTCTGGAGCCCCTGGAGGATGCAGTACGTGAGCGTGTCGGGCTCCGGCGACGGCTGTGTCTTCTGCGAGCACCTCGTGAAGGGCGACGGGATCCTCTACAAGGGGCCGACCGCGTTCGTGCTGCTGAACGCGTTCCCGTACAACACCGGGCACCTCATGGTGGCGCCGCAGCGGCACGCGGGTGACCTCGAGGACCTCGAGGCGGTCGAGCGCCACGAGCTCATGGACCTCTGTGCGGAGTCGGTGCGGATCGTCGGCGAGGCCATGGGCGCGCACGGGTTCAACCTCGGCATGAACCTCGGGACCGTCGCGGGGGCCGGCATCCCGGGTCACCTCCACATGCACGTCGTGCCGCGCTGGGGCGGGGACACGAACTTCATGACGACCGTCGCCGGCACGAAGGTGCTGCCGGAGATGCTCGCCGACACCGCCGCGAAGCTCCGCCCGCTGTTCGAGAAGCTCTAGGCGTGCGATCCGGCTCGCCGAGCGGCTGGTCCTGCGCGACTCTGCCCGGGCGGGAACGTCCCGTGACCCGGGGGAAGTAGAGGTCGAGCGAGGTGCACGCAGCGAACGAACCAAGCGCGGCGGCGGAGCGGCTGCGACCCGGAGCGGGCCGGCATGCGCCGAACGGGCGGCGTGCGGTCGCGGCCGTCTTGCTTGGCGGCGCGGCGCTCACGCTCGCGTTTCCCGAACCGGACCTGGCGCCCCTGGCATGGGTCGCGCTCGCGCCGCTGCTCGGGGCGCTGAACGGAGCGGGCGCCCGCCGCGGTCTCCTCCTCGGCGGCGCGTTCGGCGTCGCGTTCTTCGGGACGCTGCTGTACTGGGTCAGCATCGTCGGCTACCTCGGTTGGGCGATCCTCGTGCTGCTGCAGGCGGCCTACGTCGGCGTCTTCGGCGCCCTGTGGGGCGCGATCTCCGCCCGGCTGGGCCCGGTGACCCGCGTCCTCGGTCCCGCGGTGCTGTGGGTCGCGGTCGTCGAGTACCTGCGGGCGGTCACCCCCGTCGTCGGTTTCACGTGGGGCGGGCTCGCGCAGAGCCAGCACGACGTCGCGTTCGTGCTGAGGTCGGCCGCGTGGGGCGGGGGCTGGACGGTCGCGTTCGTCCTCGTGGTCGTGAACGCGCTGGTTGCCGCGGCGGCAGGGGCCGTCGTGCACCGCGATCCGCGCCGCGCGGCCGCGGCGCTCGTCGCCGCCGCGGCGGCGCTGCTCGTGGCGGCGCCGTTCCCCGCGTCGCGAGCCACCGGCGCGCCCGTCGACGTCGCCGTCGTGCAGGGGAACATCCCCGAGAGACAGCCGGCGTCGTACGAGAAGGACCGCGCGATCCTCCGCAACCACTCACGGCTGACGGCGACGGTCCCCCCGGAGGCCGATCTCGTGGCGTGGCCGGAGAGCTCCGTCGGGATCGACCCGTTCCGCGATCCGGCCGCGGCCGGCGAGATCGCCGCGGCGGCAGCGGGGATCCGGCGGCCGCTGATCGTCGGCGGCAACCTCGAACGGGACGACGGCGACTACCAGGTGATGGCGTACCTCGTCTCGCCCGAAGGCGCCATCGTCGACCAGTACCAGAAGACGCACCTCGTGCCCTTCGGCGAGTACGTGCCGGCGCGCCGCTTCCTCGACTGGATCCCCGCGCTCGAGCAGGTGCCGCTCGACGCGGTGCCGGGGAAGGATCCCGTCGTGTTCGACGTCGCCGGAGGGCGCGTCGCACCGGTGATCTCTTTCGAGGGGGATTTCGGGTCGCTCGTCGGGCGGCGCATAGGCGCGGGCGGACGTCTGCTCGTGGTGCTAACGAACACGTCGACGTGGAGGCGCTCGTGGGCCTCGGCGCAGCACGTGGCGATGAGCCAGGTCCGCGCGGCCGAGACGGGGGTGTGGGTCGCCCACGCCGCCCTCACCGGGATCTCCGCGTTCGTCGACCCCTCCGGACGCGTGGTCGAGCGCTCGGAGCTGTGGGAGCCGGAGCTCCTCGTGCGGCGCGTGCGGTTCGCGGAGGACGTCACCCTCTACGCACGTACGGGCGACTGGCTCCCGGTCGCGTGTCTCGTCGCGAGCGCGGCGGCCGCTGCCCGAGGCCTGACGTCACGGGCGCGGCGCAAGGGGGGCCGCCCTTCCACGCCCGCCTGAGGCCGTCCGGCGATCGCCGCGCTACCCGCGGGCCCTATCTTCCGCCGTGACCGCGTACATGTCGTGGTCCTCCCAGCGGCCGGCGATCTGCAGGTAGCGCAGCGCGAGGCCCTCCCTGCGGAACCCGGCCTTCTGCAGCACCCGCGCCGACCGGGGGTTCTTCGTCATCACGTTCGCCTGGACGCGATGGAGCGCCAGGTCGTCGAACGCGTGGTCCACCGCGAGCTCCACCGCCCGCGTGGCGAATCCGCGGCCGTTGTGCTCCTCCGCGACCCAATACCCCAGGTAGCAGCTCTGGAAGCTCTTCCGGAAGACCTGCGAGAGCGTGATCATTCCGACCAGCTCGCCCGACGCGGTCCGGATGGCGAAGCCGTAGGTGGTGCCCGCGGCACGCGCGTCCTCCAGCGCGCGCAGGGCGGCCCGCTGTCCCGCGAGCGTGAAGTCGGCCTCGGGCCGGACGGGCTCGAAGGGCGCGAGGAAGGCGCGGTTGCGCTGCAGCACCGCGACCATCTCCTGCGCGTCGCCCGCGCCGAGCGACGTCAGCCGGATCGCGCCTGGGGCGGCGTCAGGCGTGGGCTTCTTCCTTGACGGCCTCGAGGATCTTCCTGGCGACGTCGCCCGGGACCTCCTGGTAGTGCGAGAACGACCACGAGAACGTCCCCTTGCCGCCGGTCATCGAGCGCAGATCCGTCGCGTAGTGCGTGACCTCTCCGAAGGGGACCTTCGCCTTGACGATCTGGCGGGACCCGCCGACTATGTCGATCCCCTCGGGAATGCCGCGGCGCTTCTGCAGGTCGCCCATGATGTCGCCGGTGAACTGCTCTGGGACCATCACCTCGAGCGACCAGATCGGCTCGAGCAGCGTCACCCCCGCCTTCTCGATCGCGTCCTTCATCGCGTGGCTGCCCGCGAGCTGGAACGCCATGTCGGAGCTGTCGACGGTGTGGTACTTGCCGTCGTAGAGCTCGACCTTGACGTCGATCATCCGGAACCCCGTCCCGGCGCCGCGTTCCATCGCGGCCTTGACGCCCTTCTCGACCGACGGGATGAACTGGTTGGGGATGGAACCGCCGAAGATCTTGTCCTCGAACACGAACCCCTCGCCCCGCGGCAGGGGCTCGACCCTGACGTTGCAGATGCCGTACTGGCCGTGGCCGCCGGACTGCTTCACGTGGCGTCCGAGGGCGTCGGCCTTGCCCTTGATCGTGGACCGGTACGGGACCTTGAACGGCTCCTCGTCCACCTCGACGCCGAACTTGCGCTTGAGGCGCTCCATAGTCACGTCGAGGTGCGCGTCTCCCATGCCCCACAGGATCGTCTGATGGGTCTCGTCGTTGCGCTCGAGCCGCAGCGCCGGGTCCTCCTCGATGAGCTTGTTGAGCCCGATCATAAGCTTGTCCTCGTCGCCCTTCGTCCGGGGGACGATCGCCTTCGGCAGCAGGGGCTCGGGCGGCTCGATCGGCGGCAGGACGATCGGGTTCGCCTTGTCGGCGACGGTGTCCCCGGTGACGGTGTGGGCGAGCTTCGCGGCCGCGCCGATGTCGCCTGCGACGAGCTCGGTCACCGGGATCTGCGTCTTGCCGCGCATCGTGAACAGGTGGCCGACGCGCTCGTCGACGTTTCGGGAGCTGTTGTGCAGGGTCGTGTCGCCCTTCAGGACGCCGGAGCACACGCGGAAGTAGCTGACCCGGCCGACGTAGGGGTCGGTCATCGTCTTGAACGCGAACGCGGACAGGGGCGCGTCCGGCTTCGCCTCGCGCGCCTCGCCGTTCGTCCCTTCGACCGGTGGGCGGTCGAGCGGCGAGGGCCCGGCGGCGACGATGAGGTCGGCGAGCCGGTCGATCCCGATCAGCTTCGTCGCCGACCCGACGACGACGGGGAAGAACGTGGCATCGTCGATGCCCTCGTGAAACGCGTGGACGACCTCGTCGCGCGTGATCTCGCCGCCCTCCAGATGGCGCTCGAGCAGCTCGTCGCTCGTCTCCGCGACCGAATCCAGCAGCGCCGTACGGACCTCGTCGACGCGCGCCTGGCGCTCCGGCGGGATCGAGACCTCCTTCGACTTGCCGGTCTCGTCGTACTCGAACGCGCAGACGTCGATCAAGGAGATCACGCCCTTGAAGTCGTGCTCGCGCCCGAGCGGCAGCGAGACCGGCGCGATCCCCATCCCGAACGCCTCCCGCAGCTGCTCGAGGGTGTTGCGGAACGAGGAGTTCTCGCGGTCGACCTTGTTGACGATCACGAGGCGCGGGAGCTCGAGCTCGTCCGCGTGGCGCCACGCGACCTCGGTCTGCACCTCGAGCCCTTCGACCGCGGACACGACGAAGACCGCCAGGTCGGCGGCGCGCATCGCCGCGCGCATGTCGCCGACGAAATCCGCGTAGCCCGGCGCGTCGAGGATGTTGATCTTGCAGTCGCCCCATTCGATGGGCGCGAGCGCCGTGGAGATCGAGATGCCCTTGCGGATCTCCTCCTCGTCGAAGTCGCAGACGGTGTTGCCCTCGCCGATCTTGCCGAGCCTGGTCGTGGCGCCGGAAAGGAAGAGCAGGCTCTCGGCGAGCGACGTCTTCCCGGCGCCTCCATGGCCCACCAGGACGATGTTCCGGATGTTCTCGGTGGCGTAGCTCTTCACGCGTCTGTCCCCCCGGGAGTTGTCGGAATGTCGTGGAGGCCGCCATGCTATCCGCGCCCGCCGGGGCCGCCGCTGGAGAGCATCGGGCGCCGGTGGCTAGGATGCCGCCAGTGCTCAATCAGAGGATCAGGGGCGCCTGGGACCAGTTCGCGCGCCCGATCGGGAGAGCGGTCTCCCGTGCCGGGCTGAGCGCCGACGCCATCACCGTTCTCGGGGTCCTCGTCCAGGCCGGAGCCGCATACCTGATCGTGCAAGGCAGCCTCCTCGCGGCCGGCCTCGTGTCGATCGCCGCCGGCGTGGCCGACCTGCTCGACGGCGCGGTCGCGAAGGCGCACGGCGAGCCCCGGCCGTTCGGGGCGCTGCTCGACTCGACGACGGACCGCTTCTCCGACGCGCTGTTCTTCGTCCCCGTCGCGTGGCTGTACGGCGTCGATCCGGACGTTCCCGCGCACGACGAGCCGTGGGTGGCGGCGGTCTCGCTCGCCGCGCTCGTGTTCACCTTCCTCGTGTCGTACGTGAAGGCGCGGGCGGAGAGCCTCGGGTTCGAGTGCAACGTCGGGTTCGCCGAGCGGTTCGAGCGCCTCGTCCTCATGATCGCCGGGCTGGTCTTCGGCATCGTGCCCGTGATGGTCGTCGCGTTGACGGCGGTGAGCGCGTTCACGTTCGTGCAGAGGATGGTGCACGTGTCGGCACAAGCGCGTGCCGCGTAAGCGGCCACCCGGCGAAGGACGGCTCCTCCAGGTCGTCTACTACGCCTACGTCGGCGGCTCCGCCCTCGCGCGCGCTCTACCGGAGCGATGGGTCTACGCGCTGGCACACGCCGCCGGGACCGCCGCCGCGAGGCGCTCGAAGGGAGCCGCGCAGGTGGCGCGCAACCTCGCGCGCATCGTCGGGCAGCCGCCGGACTCCGGGGCCGTCCGGGCGCTCGTCGCCGAGGCCTACCGCTCCTACGCCCGCTACTGGCTCGAGACGTTCCGCCTGGTCCGCGAAGGCCGCGAGTTCTTCGTCGAGCGCTTCCGCGGGATCGGCGACGAGAACATCGACAAGGCGCTCGCGGAGGGCACGGGCGTCATCGTCGTCGTCGGCCATCTCGGGAACTGGGACGCCGCGGGGGCATGGGTCGGCGCGCGCGGGAACCGCCTCGTGACGGTCGCGGAGGTGCTGCGGCCGCGCCGGATGTTCGAGTTCTTCGCCGAGCACCGGGCGCGGCTCGGCATGACGATCTACGGCGCGGAGCCGGGCGTCACCGCGAAGCTAGTCGACGAGGTCCGGAGGGGCGCGGTGCTGGCGATCCTGGGAGACCGCGACCTCAAGGGGAACGGGGTCGTGGCGGACTTCTTCGGCGAGCCTGCGACGTTCCCGCGCGGCGCCGCGAGCATCGCGCTGCGTGCAGGGGTGCCGGTGCTGATCGGCGGCGTGTACGAGCGCCCGCTCCCCGACGGACGCCGCGGGTGGGTTGCGGAGATCTCGGAGCCGGTTCCGCTTCCGGATCCCGCCGCCGCCGACGCGGTCGAGGAGCTGACGCGCACGATCGCCGCGGGCCTCGAGGACTGCGTCGCGCGCCATCCCGAGCAGTGGCACGTGTTCCAGCCCTTCTGGATCGCGGACCGCAAGCCGCGCCCCCGGTGAGGATCGCCCTCGTCTGCCCGTACGCGTGGGACCGCTTCGGCGGGGTCCAGTCCCACCTGAGGTCGCTGGCCGGGGCGCTGCGGCGGCGCGGCCACGACGTGCTGGTGCTCGCACCGCACGCCGGGCCGGACGCGTCGGCGCCGCCGCCGGGCGTCGCGTACGTCGGAAAAGCGGTGCCGGTGCCCGCCAACGGATCCGTGGCGGCGCTCGCGTTCGGACCCGCGGTCGCCGCGGCCGCGCGCCGGGCGCTGCGCGACTTCGATCCGGACGTCCTCCACCTGCACGAGCCCTTGATACCCAGCGTGTCGTTCCTCGCGTTGAGGTCGTCCGACGTGCCCGCGGTCGGCACGTTTCACGCGGCGGCGGAATGGAGCTTCGGCTACGGCGTCGCACGGGGCGCGCTGGCCCCGATGATGAGGAAGCTCGCGGTGCGGACGGTCGTGTCCGAGTCGGCGCGGGCCCTCGTCGCGCGGTACTTCCCGGGCGAGTACGCGCTCACGCCGAACGGGATCGACGCCGCCTCGTTCGAGCGAGCCGCGCCGCGCGCGTACGCGCCGGGTCGCAGCGTCGTGTTCCTCTCGCGGCTCGAACGCCGCAAGGGGCTCGAGGTGCTCGTCCGCGCGGTCGCCGCTCTGCGGGAGGACGACGTGGCGCTCGTCGTCGCCGGCGCCGGTCCGGAGGAGCGAAGGGTGAAGGCGCTGGCGGCGCGGCTGGGCGTGGACGCGGTCTGGCTCGGGCGGATCGCGGACGAGGACGTCGCGCCCCTCTACCGCGGCGCCGGCGTCTACTGCGCGCCGGCCCTCGGCGGGGAGTCGTTCGGGATCGTCCTGGTCGAGGCCATGGCCGCCGGAGCCGCCGTCGTCTGCTCCGACCTGCCGGGGTTCAGAGCCGTCGCAGGTGAGGCCGCGGCGCTCGTGCCGCCCGGGGACGCGCAGGGGCTCGCGCAGGCGCTGCGGCGGGTGCTCGACGATCCCGCGGCCGCCGCGCGCATGCGCGCCGCGGGGGCGGAGGTCGCGGCGCGGTTCGACTGGGGGCGTCTGGCGCCGCGCGTGGAGCAGCTCTACGAGAAAGCGCTAGCGCCGCTTCGCTAGGACGAGGTCGACCTCCGCGATCTCGTGCCGACGCGCGTCGAGCGCCGTGAGCTTCGCGCGCAGCAGCTTGTACGTCTCGCGCCCGCCCTCTGCGAGCTCGATCGGCAGGAGGTAGTCCGCGAGCGCGATCCCGAAGAACCCGCGGGCGCGGCCGGCCGACTCGTCCTCGTACCCGATCGGGACGTCCATGAACGGGACGCCCGGCCCGACGAACTGCAGCGAATCGACCTCCGGTCCGACCATCCCCGAGACGAACGTCACGCGGTGCTTCGGGTCGGTCTCGACGATCGCCTGGAGCGGCGACGTGGTCGCGGTCATGCAGCGGCGGCTGCCGAAGTCGTAACCGACCACGAGCTGCAGGCAGGCGTTGTCCCCTGCGTCGCGGTAACCGTGGACCGACCACACCGACCCGCCGACCACGCCGGTGTCGACGTGGAAGAGCCGTGTCGCGCCGGCGCCCGCGTCGTCGGGGTCGAACGGGAGGGAGGCCTGACGCCGGTCGGTCTCGCGGCGGATGCGCCTGAGGATCTCCTCGCGCGTCTGAGGCTCCTCCGGACGCATCAGCCCGGGCACCTGAAGCCCCGCGAGCGCCACCGCGGCAACCATCGCGGCGCTCCCGGCGGCGCGCAGCATCCGTCCCCGCCGCGCGCGGCGAAGCACCCGCGCCGCCCCCACCGCAGCGTGCGGCGACGGGGACGACTCCAGCCACTCGCGTACGTCCGTGCGCGCCTCCGGGGGGAGCGCGGCGACGCCCCTGGCGACGAGATCGGCGACGGCCTTCGGGGAGCAGCCGAGGAACACCGCGGCGCGCTCGTCCGACAGCTCGGCGTAGTGCCGGAGGACGAGCGCGGCGCGCTGCCGGCGGGGGAGGGCGCGCAGCGGCGCGAGCTGGTCGGCCCCATGGCCGGGTGTCCCGGCACCGGCGTGGGAGCGCCTCACGAGCTGCGCCAGCACGGCATCGCCCAGGGCGGTTCCCCCCGGGCGCGCCGCGGGCCCCTGCAGCGCCGCGGCGAGGGCGTCCTCCGCGACCTCGGGCGCCCGTTCGCGGTCGGCGGTCAGGAGCGCGGCGAGCCGCGTGGCCTCGGCGGCGTGCGCCTGGAGCCACTCGTTCCGGGCCCGAGCCCGACCGCGGTTCATCAAGACGATGTTAGGCCGCCGCGCGGTGGTTCTCTCGCCAGATGTGTCGGACACGTCAGACACGACTGTCATGTCTGTCACGTCTGACCCCCCTCGGGACGAAGGGTGTGCGGGTTCGTTCCAGGGCGGACGCCCAGGTTCGCAGCGATCACTCGTAGAGTGGTTGCTCATGAGATATCGGGTCGACGAGCTGGCTGCCGGGGCCGGCGTCAGCGTGGACACCGTCCGCTTCTACCAGGCCCGCGGGCTGCTCCCGCAGCCCGAGCGGACCGGGCGCGTCGCCTGGTACGGCGAGTCGCACCTTCGGACCCTGCAGCGCATCCGCGACCTGAAGGAGAAGGGCTTCACGCTCGCGTCGATCGGCCGCCTGCTGGCGGGCGACCTCGACGCCGCGGACCAGGCGCTGGTCGCCGCGCTCGAGACGCCGCCACCCGACGCGCCGTCCGGTCGGTTCCTGTCGCTCGACGAGCTGGCGACGCGAACCGGCGTGTCGCCCGCGCTGCTCCGGGCGATCGAGCGCGAGGGTCTGCTCGTCCCGCGCGCGACGGACGACGGACCCGCGTACACCCAGGACGACGCCGCCGCGGTCACTGCGGGGCTGCAGCTGCTCGAGGCGGGGCTGCCGCTGGGTGAGCTCCTTGCTCTCGCGCGCGAGCACGACGCCGCCATGCGTCCCGTGGCCGAGCGCGCCGTCGACCTCTTCGTGAGGTTCGTCCGCGACCCGATCCGCGGGGCGGCCTCCACCGAGGAGGAGGCCGCGGCGCGCCTGACGGAGGCGTTCGCGAAGATGCTTCCCGCGACCGGAGCGCTCG
>JBHELD010000056.1:0-42918 GCA_046263255.1 Actinomycetota bacterium | reverse complement strand
GCGTTCGCCTCCCACGCGGTACGGCAGCACGCTGGTGTACGTGCATGAAAGGAAGCTTCTCGCCGGAAGCAGCATGTTTCGGGTTAAGGCTGCCGACCCCGAGCTCGCCAGGAGGAGATCCTGTTCGCCCGCCTCCGCCTGCCGCAGTGGGATCTTGATCGCAAGGCCCAGCACGTCGGGCAGAGGCTCAGGAACGCCGGCGCCGCGTGAGAACCGGACGATCACGCGATGCGTGCCGTTCAAACGGCGCAGCCCATTGAGCGCGAATATCTCCAAGGTCGCGGTGTAGGCCTCGCCCACGGGATGGAAAATGCGGTTTCGCCGTAGCGCCGACAGCGCTGCGAATGCCCCTGCCGACATCGCTCCCAGCGCCCGAACGGGCGTCGGCCATCCGTGCTCACGCGCTGGGCGATCAGGCAGGTTGCCCCTGACTAGACGCACCCCCCGCGTCACGCGTCGGCGCGCATCCACGCCGCGATCCACCCGAGCTCGCACAGCGCGTCCTGCCAGTAGGTCCATCGCATCTCACCTCGAGGGATATAGACGAGGTCGATCGCCAAGAGTGTGGCGGCCGTCGCCAATCCCAGCCGGCGGACCGCGGGCATCTCTTTGGGCGAATCGGCTGCTGCGAGCTGGGTGACCCCGATCGAGAACAGCAAACCTCCAACGGTCTTCTGCAAGAAGATGTCATTTTTCTTCCCGTAGACCCACTCGAAGCTGCGCAGACTCACAATCGGCCACAAGCCTCCGAGCACATTGAAGAGGCCTTGTGCTTTGGCGAGATCACGCTCGGAGAACGTCCTTCCCATGACTCCTTCCTACCCCACGAGCCTTGAATGGCCGCATCAAAAGAGTGGGCGCTAGCCAGGCACCCGCCGCTAGCGCAGGTAGAGCTGATAAGGGGGTAATACCTGAATGTGAAGGGCCCCCCGATCTTTTCGGTCATGGTGACCAACTTCGCCATCGTCACGTACGCGGTTCCTGCGGAGCGGGTCCGGATCCATTTGCCTGATGCATACGAATTGGACACGTTCGACGGCGCGCACGGCATTACCGCGTTCGTTTCCACGACCTGCTTCTGCAATCGAGATTTCCGACTGGCTGGCGTCGGATATCCGCGTCATACCTTCAACGAGAGCACTTACCGGACGTACGCCACCCACAAGGAGCGGAGGGGTATCTATTTCTTCGGACGCTACCTGGGGACCAGACGCGCGTGGTTGTCGCAGCGGCCGATCGCACGCCATACCTACAACGCTGATTTCGATGTCAGTGCCGAAAACGTAAACGAGCGCTACCCGTCGTACAGGTGCAGCGTCCAATCGCGTGCCGGCGATACGAGCTTTTCGTTAGAGGCCTCGCGGAGCCCGGAAGCCCAGCACCCGTTCGCATCCGGTGACGAATTAGCACAGTTCCTGACCTACCGACTGCACGGTTTCTACACCGATGTGATGGGCGCCCAGGGTCATATGCCGGTCAGCCATCCACGAATGAGCCCTTTGGCCGGCAAGTTGTCCGATGCGGACGCGAGATTTGACTTGTGGGACGACCTTGGGATCGTGAGAGCCGAGGAGGTCAAAGAACCCTATTCGGTACTCGTCGTGCCCGAGGTCCCCTTCAAGCTGTTCGGGCCACGGTTCCTTGTATAGAGAGCCTTAACTGCTGGGGAGTTCCTGGCCGAGTTTGTCGGACATCGCCTCGAGCTCGGTCGCGGTCTCTTGCTCCTCCGTGAGTGTCTTCTCAAAGAGTTCTGCAGCTTCGCTAAGCCCCAATTGGTCGGCGAGTTTGATCAGAGATTGATAAGCGGTTATCTCGTAGTGCTCTACCTTTAGGGCTGCGCCCGTTGCGAATACGTTGAGGACTGCGTCGGATGGGTTTTCTTGAACGAAAGTCGAGAACTCCTCGATCAAACCGTTTATCCCCTTGCAAGGCTCGCGGCTGGGCTTCCGATCCACCAGGGAGAAGACCTTCTCCAACCTCTCCGCTTGGCCTTGCGTCACCTTGCGGTGCTCCTCAAATGCGCCGCTGAGGTCGGGATTTTCGACCTTGTTCGCCATCGTCTCGAGGGCGTTCACGAGTTTGAGTTCCGCGTCGTAGATGTCTTTCAACTCGTGAATGAAGAGATCAGTCCCGGTTTCCATGCTGGCCTCCATGTTGAGGTTGAGCCACTTGTTGGTGTCATTCCCCTTGTATTGCAATCCGAATCCAGTGTGACGGTCTCGGCCGCGCTGCGATGCGGGCCGACAGCACACCGTTTTCCCAGAATCCACCCTGGGTATCCCTCCTAGGTTGAGGTTGAGCTACGACTCCATGGGGAGGCCGATAGAGACCCGAGCTTCGAACCGATGGGAGGGGATATGAATCTGCGACGCATAGCTGGCGCCGCCGGGCTCATCAGCGCGGGGTTGTTCTTGCTAACGATCGTCCTCACGTTCTCGGCCGGGCGACCTCCGGCTCTGGACGAATCGGCCCGCGAGGTCTCGTCGTATTACCGCGACAACAGCAGCATGCTGCAGCTGAACGGCGTGATCGGTTTCATCACGCTCTTCGTGATCCCGCTGTGGTTCATCCCGCTCTATCGATGGATCCGGGACCGTGCCTGGGCCGGCGGCTCTACCGGGACCTCGGACGCGAGGTCCGACGATGATTCGGGGACCTGGGCCACGATCGCGCTCGCGGGCTTCATCGCGACCGGAGCCGTTTCCGCCGTTCAGACCGGCGTTGCCACGGCTCTGGCGCAGGGCATCGAGGATGAGCTCGGCGGCAACGACGCCACGGTCACAGCGCTCTTCGATCTCTACAATGGGCTGGGAGCCGCCGTTGGTGCGCTCTTCGCTCTGTTCGCCCTCGGCCTCGCGTACGCGGCGCGCGGCACCGGCTATCTCCCGAGTTGGGCGTCGCCTGTCCTTTGCTGGTCACGATCCTGGGCCTGGTTAGCACGCTTGCGCCGTTCACGGAGTCCGACTTCATCGGCCTCCTCGGCGTCCTCGGCTTCGTCCTCTTTATAGTCGTGCTCATCGGTTCCGGCCTGCAGTTGCTGGGCCGCGCAGCCACTAGTCGCGGAGGGGTCGGGCCCGCCTCGTGAGGCTCGCAAGTGGCGCCCGGTCCGAGGTCGGACAAGGAGGCGGCGGGAAAGCAGCAGTACGTACCTCGCGGGCCCCCGCCACAAAGTCGGGGCCGCTGTGAGATTCGGGAACGTCGAGGTTCGTCCGCTAGGAGGCGGACTTGGATGCCTCGGAATGATCCTTATCTCAATCTTCCTGTCAGTCGTTGGAACGATTCTTTTGAATCTCCTTCTTAGGTAGGAGTAGCCTGGAATAGCGGCGGGTGTCGGGCCTTGTCGCCAATTCTTTGGGCAAAAGAAGCGGGGCGGTTATACGTTCCCGGCTGGTCCGTTGCGCCCTTCCGGTCGACGGCGGCTTTTCGTTTAGCGCCCGGCGCTTCGGGGTCAAGGCGGCTCCGGTACCGCTGCGCTCCTTATCCTCGCCGCCGGCTTCGCCGGTTCCCTTGACCCCTTCGCTGATGCCGCGCGCTCCAAGGCGACGAAAGCCGTCGACCAGAAGGAGGGCGCAATGGCACTACTGGAGAAGGAAGCGATCCGCTTCGCCAGGTCACTCGATGACTACGAGCACGTTTCGGTGGCAGACATCGGCGGCTGGGGCCCTCACGGTTTCTGGCTCGTCGTCCACGACCACCGCTTCGACCTCGATTACGAGATCGCGTCGCACTGCGACTACTGGGACTTCATCGGCGCGCTGGTCGACCACCGGCAGTGTGTGTCGCTCGCAGCCCTCGAGGAGGTGGCGTGATGAACGCCACCTACAGCCACGACTTCGAGGGTGAGCGCTATCAGCTCCCGATCGACCGGGACGACAACTTCCGCCTGGAACTCATGGAGCTCGGGCTTCGGGTGTCGTTCGACCTGGCGCAGGAGAACGAGTCGAGTCCTCCGGCACGTCGCTGCATCTTGTCGGATCGCTTCGCGCAGGCGGTGGTCTGAATGGAGGCCAAACGATTCGGTGTCACGACGACCGTCTTCGTCGACGCAGTCGATGCAGGCGAAGCGGGCTTGATCGTCGAGCGCGACCTCGCAGGGAGGCTCGACAACGAGCTCGTCTCCGTCACAGCGCATTCGGCTGCGACTGACGCCCGCTGCCCGTCGTGCGGGTCGGAACGCATCGAGCACCACGAAGACGTCGTGGCTCGCCGGCACTTACGGCATGTGCGTTCGGACGGCGTGCTCGTCTTCGACGGCTTCACGGATTCCTTCGATGACGACGGCATGCGGCCTCGCCTGTGGTGTGGCGACTGCTCCCAGGAATGGGCGCTGCCGGAGGAGGGGGTCGACTTCGAATGACCGAGACCAAGCTCTGCTACTGGTGCCACCATCCGCTTCCTCCTTTGCCGGAGGACGCGAGCTACGTCGACGAGATCAACCACTACATCCACGACGCGTGCCGCGACGAGCGCGACGAGACGAACCGGCGTATTGAGGAGCTCCGTACGGGCATCGCCGATGGTTCGATCGACTCGATCCCTCGCGAGATCAGGAGCTTCGTTCTCGATCGCATCAAGGCAGCAGGGTTCTCTCGTCGCTGCCCGTGTCTGTATGACGCGGACTATGGCTTTCAGGGCTACGAGACACATTCGTTCGGTGGGGACGAGGAGGTCGATGACTACGACGCGCGCAACAGCGTCGAAGGCTGCGCGTTGTGCGGAGGATCTGGGGATCACGACCCGTTGCCTCAGCTTGTCGAGCTGACCGACGACAAGTCCGCCGAACGTTGGGTCGCAGAGAAACTCCCTCGCAGCTCCGGTCCCTGCGACCACTGGGTGGGTTTCCCGGAGCCCGACTGGTACTACGACGCGCTGGGCTACAACCGAAACGGGAAAGGAGCCGTGCGAGGGGTAACCGTCTACAACCCGGGGCAGATGCTGGGTGGTGTCATCTCCTGGGGCGAGATCGCAGGGCTGTTCCGTCCACGCAATCAGAACTCGCTCTTCTGATTGAGGCAAGGCCAAGAGCACCAGCCAGATTTAGTGAACCTGACCTGGTACGTAGGTAGATCCACTCTTGCGACCGCCACGTAACCGACCATCCACAGCCTCCTAGTCGACGGCTGGCTCTTGCGTCTAGCACCGGCCGCTCCGGCGTCAAGGGCGCTCCGTTCCTCGCTGCGCTCCGGTACTCGCGCCACTTCGTGATGGCTTCGCCACCCTTGACCCCTCCACTGATGGCCGGCGCTCCTCCGGACGACGCAGCCGTCGACCAACAAGGAGCAGACGTGGAAGAAACCATCGGCTACGAGGCTCTCTTCTCCGCCGAGGAGTGGGACGCGCTCATGTCGGGTGAGTGGTCCGGTCCGGACGACTGGGGTTCTCCGAAGGAGGGGACCTCAGAGACGAAGCACAGCGTCTTCGTGGCGAGCCCGCCGGGCCAGTACGAAGGAAACGAAGAGCGCCTCGAGCTCGAGTGCGATGTGTGCGATTACATCGGTGCCGCCGACAGCAGTGAGGAAGCTCACGCGATCGCACGGCTGCACGAGGCCTTCGTCGCCACGCTGGTGGAGAAGTCGAGCGTGGACCGATGAGGAAGCCGGAACCGGACCTCGGTGATCTCGTGATCGTTCTGCTCGCAGGGACGCTGGCCGGCCTGCGGTATCGACTGCAAGCCGATGGCTTCGAGACGGCATCGGAGTTGGTGTCCGACTTGACCAGTCGTTGTGACCGTTACGTAGAGAAGGTCGCGTGATGGCCGACATCGACCGGCGCGCGATCAAGGTGATCCTGGCCCTGTGCGATATGAACCGTGACGAGTTCGCCGAACGCCTCGGCTACGAGCGTAGGTACGTGAACAACGTGTTGTGTGGTGTCACGCGACCGAGCCCCGCGTTCTGCCGTGCGTTTGGCGACACGGTGGCTGGGCTTGTCTTCGGGGAGGGATTCAGCTGCGGCCGGATGCTTCCTGCGGCACCGCTCCTCGAGCTGGTCCGCCGCCGAGCCCGTTACGCAGCGAGCAAGCGAAACTTCTACTCGGACAATGGCATCAACATGAATTACCTGGCTACCCGGGAGCTCCTCAGTGAGGCGGTCGTGGACCGGATCTGTTCATCCCTAGGTGTTCATCCGTCATCGCTGTACGGAAGCAACCACGAGCAGGAGGCATCGTGAGCCTTCTCCGCGATGCAGCGCTCGGCTACGCCGACCGCGGCTGGCGCGTGTTCCCGCTCCACGGGATCGTGAACGGCGCCTGTACCTGTGGACGGGGTGACTGCGGCAGCGCCGGCAAGCACCCACTCGTGCGCCGGGGTCTGTACGAGGCGGCGACCGATACGCACGTAATAAGGGAGTGGTGGCGGCGGTGGCGCAGCGCCAACGTCGGCGTCGCCACCGGGGCAGAGTCGGGGATCGTGGTCATCGACATCGATCTCCCGACCGCGTTCGAGTCTCTAGACCGCCTCGTGGAGCTGCAGCCCGGTCTCACCCTCACGGGAATCACCGGGGGCGGCGGACTACACCTTATTTATAGGTGCGCGGATATCGAGCTCGGCAACAGCGCGAGCCGGCTCCCCGGTGTCGAGGGCGAACTGCCGGGTCTAGACCTGCGCGGCAATGGCGGCTACGTGGTGGCTCCGCCTAGCGCGCATCGCAGCGGCGGCACCTACGAGTGGCTGAACCGGAACGCAGAGGTGGCTCCGGCACCGCACTGGTTGAAGCAGCCTCCCCGGACGTACGTCGAGCTCGCCGACGTCGCCGCGTTCGACTTCGACGGCGACGGATCGCCATACGGACTCGCGGTCATGCGCGACGAGCTCGATCGGCTGCGCGCCGCGCAGGTCGGCACCCGCAACCACATGCTGAACCGTGCGGCGTTCGTCCTCGCCCAGCTCGTGGCCGGGGGAGAGCTGCTCGAGGTCGCGGTGCGGAGTTCGTTGCTCGCCACCGCACGCGCGATCGGGCTCGACGACGCCGAGTCACGCCAGACGATCGACAGCGCCTTCGATGCGGGCCTCGCGCGGCCGCGCGTTGCTCCGCACCGCGTGAAGTAGGGCTACTGGAGTTCGGAGTCGTCGATCTCAATCGTCGACCAGTCGATTTCTCCCAGAGGCGGCAGTTCCCCGCTGTTGAAGACCTTCATGCGTCTAGTCAGCTCCGGTACGTCGCTGCGCGGGAACTCGAGGTGCACCCATGGGCTCAACCCAAACTGCGACGAGGGCTGGACGCCACCGTCATCCCTGGTCTCCTCGATCCCGAGATCATCGGGTTGCCACCTGACGTACCAGGCATCGGGAGCCGCCCAGTGGACCATCCGAACGTAGAGGGCACCACGAGGGCCGGAGTTCGCTATGGCCTCGAAGAAATCCAGTAGACCGTCAGGCGATACAAAGTCGATGGCAGCCCGACCCTGGAGGTCGCGATCAAGGTGCGGCCGGATCTTGATGAGGTCCGCCAGTGCCTCACCGACGTCTTGGCAAGAGGTAATGGTGTCGATCCCGGCAGCCCAGATCTCCGTGATGAGCGGCGCTAGCTCCTCATCGATCTCGACCGTCTCCCCGTGGTGTTCGAGTTCTACGGTCGGGTGGTGGTTGGTGTCCTTCATGTCGACCAGTGTGACGGGGCGGTACGACAGAATCCGGCTGGACCTAGGCGACCTCCGTCACGCGCCCCGATCGGACATCGTAGACAAAGCCCCGGACAGAAGACCGATGCGGCAGGAGCGGGTCGCTCGAAAGTCGCCCGATCGAGCGCCGCACACTGCCCTCGAGGTCGTCGAAGCCGAGCAGCGGGAAGTCGGGCTCAATGCCGGTGTCGCGCGCGATCTCGACGCGCACTTCATCCTCGGGGAGCTCTTGCAGTCCACACTCTGTGTGCTGCATCACGACGATCTCCTCGGTGCCGAGGAGTCGCTGCGAGAGAACGAGCGACCGGACGACGTCGTCGGTGACGACCCCGCCGGCGTTGCGGATCACGTGGGCATCCCCGGGCCTCAGCCCGAGGACCGCATGCACGTCGATGCGGGCATCCATGCAGGACACGACGGTGACCTTCTTGACCGGTTCCGGCCCGAGTGAGGCAGCTTGGAAGCTCTGCGCGAACGCAGCGTTGTTGCCCACCAGCTCGTCGGTCACGCCCATCGCAACAGAGTGCCATCCCGCGCGCTGTCGATGGGGAAGCTGCGGGCGAGCCTCGCGGGTGACCCGCCCGCAGCGAGGGCGGACCTAGGCTGGCTGGGGAACCTGCTCTGTGGCGGGCTCGGACTGAGCGCTCTGTGGCCGCGTCCCCCAATCCTCTTTGCGCACCGGGGCGAGGATCGGGGCGACCGTCCGGGCGCGGACCTCGATCTTGGAGATCTTGCGGTCGGTGCCCTTGGGGGTGAACTTGCTCTGATGCAGCGAGCCGGTGATCTGGACCCCGGCGCCCTTCTTGAACCCCTCGACGAAGGTAAGCGCGGTGCCACCGATGAGGCTGCAGTCGAAGAATCCGTCGAGGACGTCTTCGAACTCGCCCCCTCCCTTGTGGCTCCGGCTGTTGACCGCGAGCCCGAAGACCGCGATCGGGGTCCCTTGCGGGGTGTAGCGCAGGTCGGGGTCCGCGGTCAGATGCCCCACGAGCATCACAACGTTGCGAGGATCCACAGCTGTTCTCCTTTCCGGTGCCGCCGCCGGCACCCGTGTCACACATCTAGGCATCCGGGAAGGGGGAACTCAATTGTAGAAGTCTTTGAGAAAACTTGAAGAAAACTTGGGAGCCCTAGCTGCGCCTGCGGGGGACCGCCACGACCACCTGCCACACGCTGCGACGGGTGTCGGGATCCACGATCCGCTCGCAGCTGCGGACCCTGGCCCATCGGGCCCCGCCGGCCACGGCTCGGCCGATCGCTCGGGCTTCGGCCATCGGACGGTCGAGCATGTCGACGTGGATCGTTCGCAGCCGCTCTCGGCGCGAGCAGCGAAGCGCCCTAGTAGCGCCGGCCACCGGCGATGACGCCGAGGGTCTTGAAGGCGACCGCTACCGCCAGGAAGGCCACCAGCGCCACTCCCCACAGGACCCGTCGGAGCCCAAAGGCCTTGATCGCGAGAAGGAACATCACCGCATACCCGACCAGGAAGACCGTAGGCCCATACTGCTCTGCGCTCACCACTCACCTCCCAGGAAGAGACTCTTCGAAGGAAGGCTAGAGACCCCCTAGGACATCTTTCTGTGGCAGACATCACAGGCTCGAGGTTCCTCCGATCTGCGCGGAGCGCCGAACGAAGCAGACACTTGCACCCTTGGTGCGCCCGGCCAAGTTTTCTCAAAGTTTTCTCAAATGGAACTGCCCGCGCCGCCGTGCTTGATTGGGGTTCGTGCTCAACATCGGCAAGCTCCGGCGCGGCGGCGAGAACTACTACCTGAACTCGGTCGCGCGGGGGGTCGAGGACTACTACCTCGGCTCCGGCGAGGCCCCCGGCTACTGGCTCGCATCGGGAGCCGCCGACCTCGGGCTCGAGGGCGAGGTCGGTGAGACCGAGCTCCGCAACATCCTGCGAGGGGCCGATCCCGACTCGGGCCGTGGCCTGGTCAAGGCGTCGAGGGGCGAGCGGGTTCCGGGCTTCGATCTCACGTTTCTGGCTCCCAAGTCGGTCGCGCTGCTGCACGAGCTCGGGTCCAAGGAGGCTTCCAACGAGGTCGTGAGCGCCCACGACGCGGCCGTAGCCGCCGCGCTCGGCTACCTCGAACGACAAGCTTCGGGAGCGCGGCGCGGCAAGGGCGGCAAGATCTCGATTGCGTCCAAGGGCTTCATCGCCGCGGCCTTCCGTCACAGAACATCTCGGGCCGGCGACCCGCTGCTCCACACCCACGTGCTGGTCGCCAACGCGATCCGGGGCGAGGACGGCAAGTGGGGAGCCCTGGATGCAAAGCACCTCTACCGGCACGCCAAGACGGCCGGTTTCCTCTACCAGGCACAGCTGCGCAAGGAGCTAACCCGGCGCCTCGGGGTGCAGTGGACGCAGGTCCGCAAGGGCGCGGCCGACATCGAAGGGATCGAGCGGTCCGTGATCCGGGCGTTCTCGAAGCGCCGAGCCGAGGTCGAAGCGGTGCTGGCCGAGCGGGGAACGGCTACCGGGCGAGAACGGGAGATGGCCGCGGTCACGACTCGGAAAGCCAAGGACTACAGCGTGTCGCCGCAACTATTGCTGCCGCAGTGGCGCGACAAGGCCGACCGACTGGGACTCACCCACGAGGCCCTCGAGAGGACGCTCGAGCGGACCACCGACCGTGCACCGACGCAGGCCGAGGTCACCGCGATGAACCACACGCTCGCGTCTTCGGAAGGTCTGACCGAGCAGCAAAGCGCGTTCACGCGCCGGGACGCGATCCAGGGGTTCTGTTCTCAGCTCCAGTGGGGAGCAGACGTGGCGGAGATCGAAGGCGTCACGGACAGCTTCTTGGGGTCCGATCTCGTGGTTCCGCTCGCAGCGCGCGAGGGCGGGGTCACGGACAGCGAGAGCCGCCGCGTATCGGAAGGGAGGATCGCATCGTCGACCGGTGAGCGGGTCTATTCGACCGCCGACATGCTGTCGGTCGAGCGCCATGTCGTCGAACGCGCCTTGGAGCGACGGCTCGACGGAGCAGGGATGGCAGAGCCGTTCGCGATCCAGAGCGCGCTGGCGCGGCGCCCGACGCTTTATCCCGACCAGCAAGCGATGGTGACCCGCCTCGCGACGTCGGGACTCGGGGTCGAGGTAGTTGTCGGTAAAGCGGGAGCAGGCAAGACGTTCGCGCTCGACGCCGCGCGCGAAGCGTGGGAGCTCTCGGGGCAACCCGTGATCGGCTGCGCGCTCGCGGCGCGCGCCGCGCAGGAGCTGCAGGGTGGCTCGGGCATCCAGAGTTACACGATCGATAGCCTGCTCATGGACCTCGACAACCCCGAGAGCAGGGGCTTGCCACCAGGCTCGATCTTGGTCGTCGACGAGGCCGGCATGGTCGGCACGCGCAAACTCGCACGCGTCTTTCACCACGCGGAGAGAGCGAACGCCAAGGTCGTCCTCGTCGGTGACGACCGCCAGCTCCCCGAGATCCAAGCCGGGGGAGCGTTCCGCGGTATCAAGAACCGGCTCCCCGCCATCGAACTGTCCGAGGTGCGGAGACAACCCGATGGGTGGCAGCGAGACACGCTCGACCTCATCCGCGAGGGCCGCGCCAGGGAGGCGGTCGCCGCCTACACCGAACGCGGCCGCGTCCACGTCGCGACCTCGGCGGAGGAGACGCGCACCCAACTGGTCTCCGACTGGTGGGCGACGCAAGACGAGGCGGAGCCGGGCGTGATGATCGCGGCGCGCCGCTCGGACGTCGCAGACCTCAACGCGCGCGCCCGTGCCCTCATGCGAGCGGCTGGTCATCTCAACGAGTCCGAGATCGAGGTCGCGGGTCAAGGCTTCTCCGTCGGGGATCGCGTGATGACGCTCAAGAACACGCGGCGTCTCGGGGTCATAAACGGCACCCGCGCCACGGTCGTAGGGATCGATGCAGGCCTCTGCGAGATGACGATCCGGCGCGAGGACGGGTCCGTCGTGACGTTGCCGTCGAGCTATCTCGACGCCGGATACGTGACGCACGCCTACGCGATCACCGGTCACAAAGCACAAGGGATGACGACCCAGAAGGCGTTCGTTCTAGGCGACCAGACGCTGTACCGGGAGTGGGCCTACGTCGCCATGTCGCGCGGGCGCGAGAACAACTCCCTCTACGTCGTCGCAGGAGTGGATCCCGAACGAGAGGCGACCGGTGGTCAGGTAGAGCGGGTCGCCGACCCGACCAAGGAGCTGATCCGCGCGGTGGGTCGCAGCCGCGCCAAAGACCTCGCGCTCGACGTCTACGAACAAGACGAGATCAAGAACCTCAGCTACCGGGACCTGCGAGGCGAGTGGGAGCGGCTCGGTGACGAGCTCGCGAACGTGCCGCCTGATGTGCGTCGCGACCTCGTGGACTTGTCCGAGCGCAGAGGGGACATCCGATACGCCATGAACCGTGAGGCCGAAGCCGCCCGCAAGGCCCGCTGGCGCATCGCAGACATGAGCTTCATCGAGCGCCGCCGCCACCACGTCCTTGTCGATCGGCTGCGACGTCGCGCGAGTGACGCCGACCGAGCGGTCGGGCGTCTCGAAAGAGAGCTAGACGGAATCGACGTCAAGGAGCGCGAACTTGGGGCGCGCGCAGTGAGGCGCGAAGACTGGATGATCGAACATGCTCCTTCGATCCGCCGACGGTTCGCGCTCGAACGTGAGCTGTGGTGGCGGGAACACCAGAGCGCACTGGCTGCCGAGGTCGCGATGCCGAACTACCTGACGCGCGCTATCGGGGAGCGACCCGAAGCCCCGAGCGAGCGCGGTGCCTGGCGACAGGCCGTCGACGCGGTCGAGACCTACCGCAGCCGCTGGGGCGTCACGGATGTCGACTCCGCACTCGGTAGCAAGCCGACGCGCCGAGACCAGAAGCGGGACCGTTCCGAGGTCGAGCGCTTGCTGTCGGGACAGGGTGAGAAGGCACGTGCCAAGGACCGGGAGCCACCCGCGATCGAGCGCTCGCGCGAGCTGTAGTGCTAGCGCTCGCAGGAGGTCTTGGTACCGGATCCGGCGTCCTGACGGCAGAGGTCGCTCTCGCTGCCGCCGTTGAGCGAGTCGTCCCCGTCGCCTCCACGAAGGGTGTCTCGCCCCGCGTATCCGTAGAGCTTGTCGGCGGAGTCGCTACCGCGCAGGACGTCTGCGCCATCGCCCCCGCGCATCGTGTCTCTGCCGGAGCCACCTTCGAGCGTGTCGTTTCCTCCCGCTCCCAGGATCGTGTCGTTGCCGGCTCCTCCAAGAAGCGTGTTCGCAGAGCCGCCCCCGGCGAGAGTGTCGGAGCGCGCCGATCCGGTCACACGCTCGAAAGCGACGACCTGGTCGATTCCCTGCCCGGTGGCAGTGCGGTTGGCGAGGTTGACGGTCACCGCGGTGGCCGCTTGCGAGTAGTCGACGGTATCGACGCCCGTGCCTCCGTCGAGCGAGTCGTTGCCGTTACGGCCCGTCACTCGGTCGTTGCCGGTTCCGCCCTTGAGCGTGTCCGCGCCATCGGTCCCGCGCAGCGCGTCGTTGAACTGAGAACCGACGACGGTCTCGACGCTCACGAACGTGTCGGATCCGTCACCGTTAGCCGTCTTGGCGAGCAGGTCGGCGACGACCGCCCGGGGAGACGTCGAGTAGTCGGCGGTGTCGTTCCCGTCGCCGCCGTTGATCGAGTCGTTGCCTGCCGCGCCGATGACGGTGTCGTCTCCTGCGTTGCCGACGAAGAAGTTGTTGGCGCCGTCTCCGATCAAGCGGTCTGCTTTCGCAGAGCCGAAGACGCCTTCGATGCTCGAAAGCGTGTCCGTGCCTTCGCCGGTCGCAGTTTGGGCCGGAAGGTCGACGACGACGGCTGCGGCCGAGGTCGCGTAGCGCACGAAGTCGGTTCCAGTGCCTCCGTAGAGCTCGTCGTTTCCGACGCTTCCAGTCAGGGTGTCTCCGGAGTCGCCGCCGAAGAGCTGGTCGTCTCCGTCGTTGCCAACGACCACGTCCTCGCCCGCGTGACCGGTGAGGGTGTCGCTTCCGAGTCCGCCGAGGATGCGATCGGAACCCGTCCGTCCGCTGACGATGTCGTTCCCGTCACCGGCGCAGATGACATCGTTGCCACCCTTGGCGTCGATCACGTCGTCACCACCTCGAGCAACGATCACGTCGTCACCAGCGGTGCCCCCGAGCGTTTCGCCCTCGTTGGTGCCGGTGATGGTTGCGGCGAGTCCCTGACAGCTGGCGCCCGCCCACGCCGGGCTTCCCCATACGGTGAGCGCTACCAGCAGCGCACCGACGACTACGTTGTTTGCGGCTCGGGCGGTCATGACGAAACGTATCCCGAGGTCGAACGGCTCCACCCTTGTGCCTGAGCTTGGTTGGCCAGTGACGAACTCGTCGTATAGAAAAAGTCTCCATCCGAGGAGAGGCGGTAGAGCGCAGTCACGCTGACTCCGTCAGGTGCGGAGGACGAGTTGGAGTAGACGAACGCGCTGCCGCTGTCGAGTGAGATCGCGACCGTCCCTTTCTCTTGGGTTGTGAAGACGCCGCCTTCGAGGGTCGAGTCGTAACCCTGCGCCTGCTTCTGGTTCGCGATCGACGAGCTCATCGTCATGATGTGATCGCCGGTCTCGGGGTTGTGCAGGTGGTAGAGCTGGGCGTCCGGCTGCGGAGGAGGTGGTGGCGCCGGCTTTTCTTCCTTTCCTCCTGGCCCCGATCCTGTGGCGGTCTCGCCAGAGTTGCTGTCGCCGGTAGTCGTGTTCCCGCTCGTGATGTCTCCGGTGCCGAGGCCGTCGGCAACTGGACCCGCCGCGACGTTGGTATTGGTGTTTCCTCGGTTGTCCCTCGTGTTCGATCGACGCGGGCTCTGCTTCTTGTTGTCCTCACGGGAGCGCGGCTCCTCGCTCGTGCGTTCCGAGTCGCGCGGTGGGGAGGGCGGCTCCACGCCAGCAGGTGTTCCGCGTTGAGAGAGTGTGTAGCCAGCTAGCCACGAGCCACCCAGCGCGAGTCCTGCCACCAGTCCCACGATCACCAACGCCAGGGGACTGAATACGAAAGGTCGGGATCTCTTGTCTACTTCCTTCGGTTCGGCGGGGAGCTCGTTGGGCGGCGTTGCTTCAGTCGGTTCAGGTTCCTCGAGCCGGATGACGATCGGCCCCTGCGGAACGGGGGTTTCATCGACGGGCTCTGGCTCGACCAGCCCCTCGACGACCTCGACCCTGCCCGCGTCGATAACGAAGCCCTGGCCGCGCCGGTTGCGGACCAGCGTCTTGTCGCCGTCGCCGATCAGCTGACGGATGTTCCAGATGCGCCAGTGGAGGTCTTGCGCATCCATATAGGCGCTGTCGCCGAAGGCTTCGGTGAGGAGCTCCTTGTGGGAGACGACCTCGCCGGGTCGCGCCGCTAAGACGGCAAGTATCGAGAACTCCATGGGGGGAAGTTCCACCCTTGTGCCGTCGACTATGACGGTGCGTGCCGCTAGCTCGATGACCAGCGAACCCGCCCGCTCGGGTCCGGTTCGGCTCTCCGTCTCCTTATAGGGAGCATTAGGCGTCGGCCTGGGAATTCCTACCGAATCGGCGGGTCGGAGGGGTTTTTTAGGCCCAATCGGGGCCGTCCAAGTCTTCTCAAAGTTTTCTCAAAGACTTCTCAAATACAAGTTCGTCCCGATGTGTGCGCATATGTGGGTCCGAGAAGATGCTCGAAAGGACGGACATGGACCCCTCGGACTCAGCACCCATCGGGATACGCCGGGCAATCCGGGAGTTGCCCGCGCTGGTCGACCAGGTAGTCGACGGCGAGCCAGTCGTCATCTCACGCCGAGGCCGGCCGCTGGCAGCACTCATCTCGAAGGCCGACTACGAACGGCTCCAGGAGCTAGAACGGCGGGACGAAGGCCTGCAAGCGATCCTCCGGGGGCAAGGCATCCGCATCCTTCCGTGGACGACGCCCAAGATCCTCGAGGTGCTCACTCGTCTGGGGGCGACGTCGTGACGAGAGATTTCGAACCCACACCTGCTTCTCACTAATATCCGCATACATGAATCGCTCATAATCTGCATCGGGCCGCTCCAAGCGCTCCAGCTTCTCAAGGAGGGCTTTTTGGGTTTTCCTAAGAGTCGTCGATTTCAGGGGTTGGCTCTTTACCTGGCTCACAAGTACGGCCAGGGGGTCGACGTCCACCCCGATCGCCGCGCGGCTCGACAGGGCAGCCTCGACCATCAATGTCCCACTGCCGCAGAAGGGGTCGAGAACCGTCTCGTTCTCCGAGGTCCAAGTCTCTAGAAGCGTCTTGACAACGGGAGGGTGGAACTTTGCTGGAAAACGAAAGAGGTAATGCGTGTTGCGCTCGTGCTGCGGATCTTTCAGCACAAGCTTTCGAAGGCGAGGGTGTGTCTTATTCGTCATGTTGAAGATGGTAGGCAGGAGTCAAATCAGAAGGATGACCGGGACCACTCAACGTAGCCCCTTCAGACCTTGAGGGAACGAGTGAATTGCTCAGCCATCGCTTCTGCTGCCTCATCCCTTCCCTCGTCGAAGAGGTGCGTGTAGGTGTCTAACGTCATTGCGATCGTCGAGTGACCGAGCTGCTCCTTCACTTCCTTGGGTGAGCGACCCGCCGCGTGCATCAGGCTCGCGCACGTGTGACGAAGGTCCTTGATCGTGACCTCGTCCGATATGCCGGCTGCCTCGAGGGCCGGCCACCACACGTCTCGCCGGAAGTTGCCTATCCACACGTGACCTCCGACCTCGGTCGTGAAAACGAGCGAGTCCGAGGCGCGCGGGACGTACTCAGCAAGGTGCTGGGCGAGGATCTCCTTGACCGGCTCGGGGATCACGACCGTTCTCTGCTGGTGCGTTTTCGGAAGCCCGTAGACGAGGCCCGAGTTCACCTCTGAGACCGACTCCTTTACCTCGATGCGGTTGCGGAGAAGGTTGCAACGGCCCCGACGCAGGGCAGCGGCTTCGCCCCATCTCAGTCCGCCGTAAGCCAGCACATAGACGAGGGCCTGGTATCGATCGGGGACCTCGGCGGCGACCGCATGGACCTCCTCGAAGGTGAGGGGGTGCTGATCGCGGCGCGGTTCCATCCCGCCGAGCTTCTCTCGGGGGACGGGGTTCCGAGCGATGTACCCGTTGTCGATCGCTGAGTTCATGATCATCGACAGAAGCACCTTCGCCTGGCGCAGCCTGGAGCGCGACAAGCTCTTCTTCCTCATGGTGCCGAGGAGCCGCTGCACGTCGAGGGGGCGGATGCGGGCGATCGGCATGTCACCGAGCACGGGAAGGATGTGCCTGTTCAAGAGACCTTCGTAGCCAATGAACGTGGTCGGCTTCACGTCGTCTTCGCGTGACGCGAGCCAGTCGGCGGCGAAGTCGCCGAAGGGTTTCTTTCCTAGCCGGGGGTCGAGGAACTCTCCGCGGGCGATGTCGGTCTCGACCGATTGGGCAAACTTCTCGGCCTCTTTGAGGGTACGGAAGCGCTTCGATCTATCCCTCTTATTGGGGTCCCTGTAGCGCACTTCGTACGAGAACACCTGCTTGTTGCCGTCGTTCTTGCGCTGGATCTTCTTGACGCTCGCCAACCCGGCCTCCCAAGCGCGTGGGTTTTTTGTGGGTTTTTACGATAGCCCACTTCGGGCCGATTTCCCGAAATGGCCTCTGACCTGCGGTTATATAGCGCGCCCGGAGGGATTCGAACCCCCGACCCTCGGATTAGAAGTCCGACGCTCTGTCCGGCTGAGCTACGGGCGCACGTGACTGTCGCCACTTCCTCAGTCTAGAGGCCTACTCGTAGCGGAGGATGTAAACCTCGCCGGTCGCGTTCAGCGCGTAGAAGATCTCCTCGTCGGCCCAGAACGCGTGCCAGACGTCCGACGTCGGCAGCACGAAAGAGTCGAGCTCCTCCATCGTCCCGTCCCGCCGCACCTCGATTATCCGCGTCCCCTCGAACCCGTTCGGCAACAGCACCAGGCCCCCGTCGTCGAAGCGCGGGTGCGGCGAGAAGTAATACGCGAGGCACGTGTCGTCGTCGGTGCGCCCCTCGTACCGGTACCTGCCGGCGACCTCGAATCTCCGATCGTCGGGCCAGCCCTCGGTGTCGAACGTGATCAGCGCCCCCTGGTGCTCGTCGTTGCAGCCCCCGTTCTCGGCCGACGCGATCACGAACCGGTCTTCGCCCCCGCGAAGCCAGGCGGTGTAGAGGAACATGCTCGGCGAGGACGCAGGGACGCGGGTCGTCGCGACCACGCGCGGCTGCAGCGGACGGCGGACGTCGAGGATCTTCGGTGCAGCCCGGCGCGGCCCCGTCGCCATGAATCCCGGCCGGTACTCGTCGAGCCGGTGCACGTGCCTGTCGCGGACGCCGGCGAGGACCTTCCAGTTCAGGTGGTGCACTTCCGGCTCCTGGGGGACGCGCAGGTCGACGATCGTCCCCTCGGACCCGTAGGCCCACCGGCACTGCAGAAGACAGGAGAAGTGCTCGTCGGGCATCCCGTCGACCGTGCCCGCCAGGACCGGGTTCGACTTGTCCTCGACGTTCCACACGTCGAGCCCCCCGAACACGAGTCCGCCGTTGAGCAGGAGGAGGTCGCCGCCGGTCGAGATGAGCTCGCCGTGGACGAACCGTCGCGACGGCCGGGTTGCCAGCAGCTCCGGCGTCACGGGCTCACTCACGTCGTAGATCGACAGCGAGTACGGGGTCGCGACGTAGAGGAACCCGTTTTCCAGCGCGGCCCCCTGGATGGGGCCGCCCACGGCAAACACCCCCACGAACGAGATGTCGGCGGCGTCGTCGGCCGATCTCCCGGCCGCAGAGGGTCCGGCGAGGCAGCACACCGCCAGAACAGCGACCCCCAGCTCGCGCACGCCCATGAAAGGAAAGATACGCCCGAAACGCGAGGGTTCCTGTGGCCGCAAGCGGCCTCAGCGCTGCCGCGTCCCGCCGAGCAGCAGGATCCCCGTTCCGACGAAGGCGGCGTTCGTTAGCGCTCCGCCCGCTGCGGCGACGTTGCCGAACCCCGCGGTGGCGAAGCCCGCCATGCCGCCGGTCAGCACGCCGATCCCGGCGGCAGCTCGGAGGACAGAGCCGCGCGCCGCGCTGCGCCGCGGCGTCCGCCCCCGCTCGAACCGCCCGAACGCCACGACGAAGGGGACGAGCAGGACCGCGATGAGCGCGAGCCACACCGGCCGCAGCAGCCACCATTCGGCCGTGCCGCCGTCCGGCTGCGGGAACCCGAGCGGGTACAGGACAAGGACTCCCGCGAGCAGAGCCGTGAGATGCCAGAGGAAGACCGTCATGATCGACGCGTTCGCGGCGATCACCGCTCGCCATGCCGCGGCGCCCTGCAGCCACCTCGTCACCGGTCGCCGGGCGAGCATCGCGGCCGAGATCAGCCACATGCCGTGCGCGACGATGCAGACGCTGGGCGGGTCGTTGTTCGAGACGCGGCCGTCGTCGACGCCGACCATGCTCGTCGAGTAGGGGCCGAGCTGCGTGAGCGTAACGAGCGCGAGCAGTCCGGCGGCGGCGAAGACGGCCAGCCGGCGCGCCGGGACGGTGCCGAACCGCCCGTCGCAGTAGAAGAACCCGAGCTGGTGCGCGAACAGCCATACGAAGGCGAAGTTCAGGTACCCGATCAGGGGAACGTCCAGCGCGAGCCGCAGGAAGTCGACCGTCGCTGCGGCGGCGGCCATCGCGACCGGCACGCCGAGTCCGAAGCGGTCGTGTAGCCGGAGCATCGCCGGCGCGAGCGCGATCACGATCAGGTAGACCGCGACGAACCACAGAGGCTTGGCGATGATCGCGAGGGCGGGCCGGAGCTGTCCGGCAAGCGACGGCGCGGCGAGGTGCAACGCGACCGCCAGGGCGACCCAGATCCCGATGAACGCGGCGCACGGCCTCATCAGCCGATCGACCCGGCCGCTCACGAAGGCGAAGTAGTCGCCGCCCTCGCGCCCGGTCGCGCGCCACGAGGTCAGGTTCGAGAACCCCCCGACGAAGAAGAACAGCGGCATCACCTGGAGGACCCAGGTGAGGATGCGAGCCGCGGGTATCTGGTCGAGCGCGCTCGCTCCGCTCAGCTCGCCGCGCTCGAGGTAGACGATCGCGACCAACCAGTGCCCCAGCACGACGACGGCGATGCTGAACGCCCGGAGGAAGTCGACGTAGCGGTCGCGCGTCGGCGGGGTGGCGGCGGCGAGCTCGGCAAGCGTCGGTGCGTTCGAGGGTGCGCGCATGTCTGCGGCTCCAGTTGTCGGGGCTACCGAGTCCATGATCCGAGCCGCGCCGCTGCGGCGGTAGACGGCATTCGCCTCATTCCGGCGGCAGAAGTACCGAGAGCTCTCTGGGTACTTCCGGCACTCCCTCCGGTGATCCTCACGACGCACCCACCCTTGTGTAACCCTGGCCCGCATGTCGGCAACCGCCCCCCGAGCAGCGGCTCCGAAGCGATCCCGGCAGAGCGCGCCGGAGCGCTCGCGCCGCACGCTGATCCGAGGGGTCCTCGTGTTCCGGTGGGTGTGGCTCGGGTGGATGTCGTTCGTGGCGCTGGTGGAATCCGGCGACTTCCGCAACGAGGGTCTGGCGTGGGCTTCGATCGGGCTCGCCGGCGCCTGGACGGTGTGGGTGACGGTGTCGTCGCGGCGCTGGGACCGGGCGACCCTGTGGGGCGATCTCGTCCTCTGCGGATCCCTGATCGTCGTGTCGGCCTTCGTCGTCTTCGAGGGCGAGGTCGTCGGCGGACGGCCGTTCTTCGCCACCGGCTATCCCATCACCGCGGCCCTCGCGTGGGGGGTTCGCCGTGGCCCTAAGGCCGGTCTCGCCGTGGGGGCCGCGCTCGGGACCCTCCTGGTGCTGACGCGGCCGCTGAACGGCGTCCCCCTCGACGAGCTCTCCGACGGCGACGTGCGCGACCTCGTCAGCGGGATCATCAACTACCTGGTCGCAGGAGGCGCCGTCGGGTTCGTGTCGGATCTGCTCGTGCGCTCGGCGCAGGCGTTGGAGGAGGCGACGGACGAGCTCGTGCGGGAGCGCGAGCGCGCCGCGCGCCTGGCGGAGCGGGAGTCGCTCGCCCGCGAGATCCACGACTCGGTCCTCCAGGTCCTGGCGCTGATCCACAAGAGGGGGCGGGAGCTGGCAAGGCTCGACGCGGTGCCGCCCGGAGAGGTGGCCCGCCTGGGAGAGCTCGCGGAGAAGGAGGAGGCGGGATTGCGAAGCCTCATCCTGCGTGAGCCCGAGGAGGCGCCGCGGGGAACGACGTCGTTGCGGGGCGAGCTCGAGGCGCTCGCGCACGCCGTGGCCGACGTGCAGGTGTCGGTGAGCTGCGTCGGTCCGCTATGGGTGGACGCGGGCGTCGCAACCGAGGTCGCCGCCGCGGTGCGACAGGCGCTCGCGAACGTCGTCGAGCACGCGCATGCGACGCGCGCGACCGTGTTCGCGGAGGAGGAGGGGGGAAGGCTCCTCGTGTCGGTCCGCGACGACGGCATAGGTTTCGTCTTCGACGAGGAGGCTCTGCGGGCGGACGGGAAGGCCGGGATGTTGAAGAGCATGAAGGGGCGCGTGGAGGATCTCGGCGGGTCGATGACGGTGACGAGCGTCGCCGGGCAGGGAACGGAGGTGGAGCTAGCGGTGCCGGTCCGCGGCCGTGGATGAGCGACGCCGTCAAGGTCCTCGTCGTCGACGACCACCCCGTCTGGCGCGACGGGGTGCATGCCGATCTCGAGACGGCCGGTCACTCCGTCGTGGGCGAGGCGTCCGACGGGCGCGAGGCGATCGCGCTCGCACGCGAGGTCATGCCCGACGTGGTCCTGATGGACCTGCAGCTGCCGCACGTCTCCGGCGTCGAGGCGACGCGACGGATCGTCGACGAGTCGCCGCACGTGAAGGTCCTCGTGCTGTCGGCCTCGGCGGAGGAGAAGGACGTGCTCGAAGCGGTCAAGGCCGGCGCCGCCGGATACGTGCTCAAGAGCGCGACGTCCGACGAGCTCGTCGACGCGGTCGCCCGGGTCCGGGACGGCGAGCCGGTCTTCACTCCCTCGCTGGCGGGGCTGGTGCTCGACGAGTTCCGCCGCATCGCAAAGAAGGACACGGGTGAGCCGGAGCTGACGGCGCGCGAGAACGAGGTGCTGAAGTACGTCGCCAAGGGCTACACGTACCGGGAGATCGGCGAGAAGCTCTTCATCTCGACCAAGACCGTGCAGAACCACGTCCAGAACATCCTGACGAAGCTCCAGCTCCGCAAGCGCTACGAGCTCATGCGGTACGCGCTCCAGCGCGGGCTCGACCAGGCCCCCGAGTAGCGCATCTTCCGCAAGTGCCCACTCCCGAATTGGGCCTTTCCGGGACCCATTCGGGTAGTTCCTCGTCTGTCGCGCCGCCCTTTCCTTCCCGACGATGAACCCGTTGGTTCCGTCGAAGGAAGGAGCGGTTGTGACCAACCAGGACCTGAGCGACACCGGCAGGGGGATCTCGAGAGGGATCGTCCTCGTCCTGGCCGTCTTCGGAGGCCTCGTCCTTCTCTACGTCGCAGTAGTCGTCGTCCTTTTCCTGTTCGCCTTCTCGGGGGCGCAGTGGGGATGAACGGCCTCTGCTCGATCAAGCCCTGGTTCCTCCGCCGTCTGCGACGGATCGAGGACCTGCTCGTCGAGCGGCGCGTCTCCCCGGCCACGCTCACCGCGGCATCCGTCGGCGTGAGCGCGGCCGCGGGGGCTGCGCTGACGGCGGGCGGCGTGCTTGCGGAGCCGCTGTGGTGGCTCCTCGTGCCTCCGCTCGGTCTCGTCCGGCTCGCCCTCAACGCTCTCGACGGCGCCGTGGCGCGGCGGAACGGAGCGGGTTGCGCCGCAGGGGCGACGGAGACCGGCCGCGCCGTTCTCGCACGCTCCGCTCGTGACCGAGCAGATGACGATCGTCGCGGGGCAGCGCCTGCACGCGGACGGCGCGGCGGCGTTGCTGTCGCAGCCGCTCGCCGGGATAAAGGTCTTCTCGTGCCAGCCCGCGCCGGCCGGCGTGGGCGCCGGCGAGCTCGTCTTGCTCTGCGCGCTCGCGCGCGGCTCCCGGTTCCTCGCGATTGCCCTCGTGGGGCGCTCGCGGGCCGCGGGCCGCGGCCTCTGTGGGGGCGCGTCCGGGCGCGCCTCTGCTCGTCGTCTACGCGATCGGGTTCGGCGTGGGGTTGTTCCGGGTAGTGGGGGCGTGGAGCCGAGCCCGTCGACCGAGGAGGACGCGGTGGCGAAGGGACAACGAGACGTAGAACGCGGGTACTCGACGGCGGAGATGGTGGCGAAGCTGCGCCGGCTGGCGGACGCGCTCGAGAGGGGGTCGCCGTTTCGCATCCAGGTCGCCGGCGAGCGCATCCACGTTCCGGTGAGCGCGGAGCTCAGCGTCGAGCACGAACGCGGCGACGACGAGGAAGAGGTCGAGTTCCAGCTGAAGTGGAGCGTCGACGAGCCGGAGAGCGAGTCGGAGGACGAACCGGTCGTTTAAGGACGAAGCGTCCTTCCGAGACGGCGATCTCCTGCGAGATTCGAACGAGCGAGCAGGAGCGGATCTGCGGGCGGCGAACTCGCGGCTCCAACGAACATCCGACAGGGGGTTTGATCGTGAAGAAGCTCACAACGCTCGTAGCGCTGGGTCTCGTCGCTTCGACGGCGCTCTCCGGCGCGGCCGTCGCCGGGAAGAAGAAGGGCGTCCGGCAGGACGTGTCGGGGACGATCGCGATGCAGGCGCCGCCTTCGGACGCGACCAGCAACCCGAACGGGTGCTACTCGGGCGTCCACCGCCGGATCGCCATCGTCTCGCAGGAGCAGGTGAACGGCGTCGTCGGGTTCCACTTCGACGTCGACCCCGCAACCTGGGGGAAGAAGTTCCGCCTCACGCCCGGCAGCGCGGTCGACATCGACATCACCTTCTACACCGAGTTCGGTTCGGTCGAGCAGGCGACCGACCCCGCCTACGCCCCCGCCAACATGGGGTTCGAGGAGCGGGACAACGAGGGCGAGTCCGGCGTCGTTCCCGCCGACATGACGAAGGCGATCGTGTGCATGAAGACGGGCCAGAACGCAGCGTTCACGTACTCCGCGGGAGCCGGCGTCAAGTAGATCCGGTCTCAAGCTCACTCATCTCTCCTGCGGCCGGACCTTCGGGTCCGGCCGCTGCGCGTCCGCCGGCGGCGTCGAGGAACCTTCGCACGAGCGCGCGGCCCGCAGCGTGCTGCGCGGCGAGGAGCCGCGAGCCCTCTGCGAGCAGGCCCTTCCGTGACGTGGCCCACTCCCGATCGAGCGCGTCGCCGCCGATGTTGTCGCACCACCGACCGACGATCCCGTCGTCGACCTCGAAGTGGAACTGGACGGCGTACGCGTTGTCTCCGTAGCGGAAAGCCTGCAGCAATCCCGACCGCGCGCTGCGTGCGAGCGCGGTCGCGCCGGACGGCAGCGTGAAGGTGTCCTCGTGGAACTGCAGGACCGGCGTCCCGCCGGCAAACGGCTCGAGGACCGGGTCGGGCGCCAGCACCTCGAGGGAGGAGAAGAAGGCGTTGCGGGGCCGCGTGCGGTAGACGTCGCCTCCGAGGACGCGGGCCATCATCTGCGATCCGAGGCAGACGCCGAGCGTGGGGGTGCCGCGTTCGAGAGCGTCGGCCGTCAAGCGCCTGCTCGCGCGCAGGAACGGGTACCGCTCCAGCTCGTCGACGTTCATCGTGCCGCCCATCACGATCAGGGCACCTACTTCGCCGCCGGCGGGCCACTCCGCGGCGTGCCACGCCTCCACGACACGGTACGGGACGCCCTCTTCCGCGAGGACGCCCGCGATCGACCCCGGCGGGACCGACGGCTCGTGCTGAACCACGACGACGGAACGCATCGGGCGATAGTAGGGGGGCATCTCCAGTTGGGAGGCGCAGATGCCGATACGGCCTCAGACGCCCCCAAAAGGACCGACAGTTGACGCCCCCGACTCGCTCGGGCCGTGCCCGCCGCGCGGCTCTGCTCACAATCGGCTCGCTCGTCATCGCCTCCGCCGTCTCACCGGCGGCGGCCGTCGCCGGGTGCAACCGCGACGCCTCCTGGGCGGAGATGAGACCTGCCTGGGAGGCGGAGGTCGTCGCGCTCACGAACGCCCACCGCGCCTCGCTCGGGCTGGGGGCGCTGCAGCCGTCTGCGTCGCTGACCGATGCGGCGGGATGGAAGGCCGCGCACATGGCGCGCTACGGCTACATGTCGCACGACGATCCCGCGCCGCCGCTAGCGCGCACGTGGGACCAGCGGATCCGCGACTGCGGCTACGCGAGCGGCGCCGGCGAGAACATCGCGTACGGGTACAGGAGCCCGGAGGCCGTCTTCCAGGGATGGCTCGATTCCGCCGGCCACCGGCGCAACATCGAGAACCCGACCTACAAGGTGATCGGTCTGGGGGCCGCGGTCGCGGGGAGCGGCACGCCCTACTGGGCCCAGATCTTCGGCACGCGCGTCCAGGCCGGCGACGGCAGCGCGCTTCCCGAGGCGCCGCCGCCGGTCGTCGCCGAGCCTCCTCCGGGAGACTCGGGCCCGGCGCCGTCGCTGAGGGACGATGTCGTCGCCGTCGCAGAAGACGCAAGCCTGCGGGTCGCTCCCCTCGCGAACGACGGCGGCGCCGGACGGTTGTCGTACGTCGGCGATGCCGCGCACGGCACGCTCCGGATCGACGGAGACGAGGTCGTCTACGCTCCCGACCGCGATTTCAACGGGACCGACTCCTTCACGTACGGAGTTGCCGAGCTTCAGTCGACGGCGACCGTTCGGGTGACCGTCGAGCCGCGCAACGACGCTCCCGTCGCCGACCGGGACCAGACGGAGACCCGGCCCCGCCGCACGGTGGTGGTGCCGGTGCTCGTCGGCGACCGGGACGTCGACGGCGATGCGCTGCGGCTGCGGGCGATCATCCGAGCGCCGTATTACGGGACCGCTACTGTCGACGCCGCCACCGGCACGGTCGCGTACCGGCCCCGGAGCGGGACCGCCGGGCGGTACGACCGTTTCAGCTACCGGATCTCCGACGGCAACGGCGGGGCCGACGTCGCGACCGTCGAGGTGCGGATCCGGCGCTAGCGGCCGCGCGCCGAGGTCGCATGCGCAGCGCGAGGTCACGTCTGGATAACCTCGGTCGCCGATGGCCCGCACCCTCGTCACGGTCGCGCTCGCGCTCTACAACAACGTCGCCAATCTCTGGCCCCCATTCAACGGGAAGCTCTACGTCCCGGCAAACGTCGCCGGAGCCGCCCTGCTGCTGTACGTCGCGACGACCGTGCTGGGCCTCTCGGCCGGCGACCTCGGGATCGCGCGCCCATCCGTCACCGCGCTGCTGACGGGAGCCGCGGCCGGTGCCGCCGTCGTCTCGCCGCTCTTCCTCCTTGCGCGCAGCCGGAGGTGGGCCCGGGTCGTCGCCGACCGGCGGGTCCGGCACCTGCGCGGCCCTGCGCTCGCGTACCAGGCGCTGATCCGCGTGCCGGCGGGGACGGCGCTGCTGGAGGAGCTGGCGTTCCGCGGTGTGCTGTTCGCGGCATGGCGCGAGGCGGGGGGCGTCGCCGCGGCGGCCGTCTCGTGCGGCGTCTTCGGGCTGTGGCACGTCGCCCCGTCCCGGACCATGGTGCGGGTCAACGCTCCCTCGGCGCCGGCGGCGACGGCCGCCGGCGCGACCGCGGCGACCGTCGCCGTCACGGCCCTCGCGGGGGCCGCTCTCCTGTGGCTGCGGATCGACACCGGCTCGCTCCTCGCGCCGTTCGCCGCCCACGCCACCGTGAACTCGCTCGCGACGGTCGCCGGCGCCATGGCGGGCGCGCGCCTGGAGCAGCCTCAGTGATAGATGTGGATCGCCGTCCCGATGCCGGCCTTCCCGTAGACCCACGTGGCCGACCACATCGGCAGCCGCACGCAGCCGTGGCTCGCGGCGTAGGTCGGCACCTCCGGCCATCCGTGGAGGGCGCGCCGCCCGTCGAAGTAGCTCGGGTAGTAGAGGCGGCCCGGGCTGTATCCCGCGAGCTTCCGGTAGACGTGGAACGTCCCGTCGCGGGTGTACCCGTTCGCCCCGGTGGAGACGTGCAGCACCGCGGCGACGCGCCCGTCCTTCACGATCAGCAGCACCTGCCGCGTCTGGTCGACCTCCATGTGGAGGCCCTTCGAGCGATACCGCGGTGTCGCCCGGCGAGCGCCGGCGAGCGCGTGCCAGGTGGACGAGTCGACGGTCCCCAGCCGCTCCCGTCCCTCCACCTTGTTGAAGGCGCGGACGGCGTCGGCGGTTCTCTCGGTGTACCGGCGGTCGCAGCCGCCCATGTAGTACGCGAGCCGGCAGAGCCGGGACTCCAGCAGCCTCACGTAGACGCCGCGCGACCCCTCGCCGAGGAACGGCAGCGGCGTCGCCTTGCGCGCCGACCGGTCGCCGCCGCGCGTTCCCGTCGCGTCGGTGAACGAGGCGCCGGCCACGAAGCGTCCGGGCGTCCCGACCTCGAAGTAGGTGCCGAAGCGGCGGCCGTCGCGCAACGGGAGCTTCCGTTGCCACAGACGCTTCCCGGCGCGGCGGAGGCCGACCGTCACGCGTCCGGCCTCCTGCCGGGGGGCGATCGTGCCGGAGATGCGCGCCCTGCCGAACAGGCGCACCGCCCTCAGCGCGATCGTCACGCGCGGCCGCACCTTCACGCCCACGGGCTCGCTCAGGAGCGCCACCCAGCGCGCCTGGAACTGCGTCGTGCGGCGAGGCGACACGCGCACGCGGTACTTGCCTTCGGCGTCGGTCGTCGCCGTCGCGCGCTCCCGCCCCCGCTCGTCGACGATCGAGATCGTCTCGCCCTCCGAAGGAGGATCGACCCGGCCGCTCAGGAGCACGCTCTGCCCGAGCTCGATCGACTGCCGGCCCGCCTTCAGCGTGACCGCCGGGGCGTCCTGCGCGCGAGTGGGTCCTGCCCACATCCCCGCGACGACGGCGGTCGCGACGGTGTATGCGAGCGCGCGGCTCCTGTAGCTCACGTGCGGCATCTTCCCCGCTTCCCGGACGCGTGAACCGTCAGCCAACGGGGCTCCGCTGGTCGATGAACAGCTGGTTCGAGGAGAGGAACTTCTCCGTCAGGTAGAACGCCTCGCGCGTCATCGTGCGCGTCCTCAGGCTGAAGATCAGCGACAGCTCCCTCCGATCGGCGTAGTGCGTGTAGCACTTGATCGTCGACGCGTCGATCTGCAGCTCGTTCCACGACGGCGGCGTCAGCCCGCGCAGCCTCTTCGTCGTCGCGGTGCTCGAGTTGCAGATCAGCATCCCGTTCACGCCCCAGAAGTAGGGGACGTGCTTGTGCCCGGACAGGACGACGTCGATGTCGAGCTGCGTCAGCTCCGCCAGCACGTCGCCGGCGTCGAGGATGATGTTGCGCTCGCGTCCCGTGCCGGGGATCGGCACGAGGTGGTGGTGGATCACGAAGACCGTGATGTCGTCGGGCTCCTCGAACTGATCGCGGATCCACGGGTAGTGCTCGCGCCCGACGCGGCCGTCGTTGAGGTCGGGCTCGGACGAGTCGACTGCGACGACCGTAAGCCCCGTCGCCCCCAACCGCTCCGCGCGCTCGGCGTCGAACGCGACGCGATAGCGCGAGAAGCGGTCGCCGAACAGCTTCTCGAAGTGGATGTAGCCGACGTTGCGCGAGTCGTGGTTGCCGGGGACGATCACCTTCGGGAAGTCGATCTGCTCGATCCAGCGCGCGGCCTCGTCGAACTCCCACTGGTATCCGGCGGCCGTGAGATCACCGACGATCACGACGAGGTCCGGCTCCATCCGGCGGATCCGGTCGATCGTCGCCTGCATCGCCTCCGGGTCGAAGCTGTTCTCGCCGCAGTGGATGTCGCTGATCTGCGCGATGCGCACGGGGATCTTCGAGATCGGCATGGTCTCCTCCGGCGGGATTAGTCTGGCGCCGATCATAGGAGGCGGCGGTGCGGCATCCCATCAGCCACAGCCTGATAAAGGCCCTGCGCAAGGTCCCGGGGTTCGACCTCCTCGACGAGGCCGACCTCGTCGAGATCGCGGGAGCGTCGGTGAACCTCGTCTGGCGCGAGGGAAGCTGCGTGTTCCGCAAGGGGAACCCCGGCGAGGCCCTCTACATCGTGCTCTCGGGCGCGGTCCGGATCTACGACGAGGTCGACGGGAGGGACGTCGAGATCGCTCGAACGGGCCCGGGCGACTTCTTCGGCGAGCACTCGCTGCTGCTCGACACGACCCACACGAAGAACGTGGAGGCCGTCGAGGACACCGAGCTGCTCGTGCTGTCGAAGACGTCGTTTGCGAACCTGCTCGCGTCGAACCCGAAGCTCGAGGAGCACATCCACAGGACCCTCGAGGCGAGGCGGACGGAGGCCGAGGGGAAGTACCGCACGACCGCTCCTTCCTAGGCCTGGCATAGCAGCGACCTCGGCCGTACGCTGGTCGTCCCCGGTCCCGGATGAAAGGCCTCGCCATGCGACGGACTCTCGTTGCCCTCGCTCTCCCGCTCCTTCTCGTCTTCGCGGCTGCCGCCCCGGCGCTCGCCTGCGCGGGGCTCGTCGCGCCGAACGGCTCGGTGCGGCTGACGCGGACGGCGACGCTGGCCGGCTACCACGACGGGATCGAGCACTACGTGACGTCGTTCCAGTTCCGCGGCGGCGGGGCGAAGTTCGGCTCGATCGTGCCGCTGCCGGACGTGCCCTCGAAGGTCACGCGCGGCGGCGACTGGACGCTGCAGAGGCTCCAGCGGGAGACGCAGCCGCCGGAGCCGCGGCCGGCGGCCGCGCCCGAAGGAGACGGAGACGCCTCGGCCGAGGAGCTGTACGAGACCGAGATCGACGGGCTGCTGATAACGATCCTGAAGGGCGGGAGCCGCGCCGTGGGGCGGTGGGCCAAGGACGAGGGCTTCAGCCTCACCCCGGACGCGCCCGAGGTGCTGCGTTTCTACGCGCAGCGGAGCAAGATCTTCATGGCGGCGCGGTTCATCCCCGAGAAGGCCGACGAGGAGAAGCTGCAGGAGGGCGACGGGATCCCGATCCACCTCCGCATCCCGACCGACAACCCGTGGGTGCCGCTGCGCATCCTCGCCCTCGGCAAGAGGCCGTACGCGGACGTGAACGCGGACGTCTACCTGCTCACCGACGACGAGCCCGCGCTGCTTCCCGCTCCGGCGCCCGCGGGCACGAGCCGCGGCGTGGTTCTCGAGCGCAGCGAGGAGGCGTCGGACTCGTTGCTCGACGACCTGCGCTCCGACAAGGGGATGAAGTGGGTCCCCGAGGAGATGTGGTTGACGTACCTGCGTCTCCAGATCAACGCGCGCAACCTCACCTACGACCTCGCGATCGACGCCAGCGGCGCCGGCACGCCGTCGCACGAGGACGCGTACGGCGTCCAGGAAGAGGAGGAGCCGGCGGACGACGGCGATGGGGACCTCGGCTGGATAGCCCTGCCGGTGACGGGGCTCGGAGTGCTGCAGGCGGTGCGGTCTCGCAGACGGCGGTGAGAGCGGGGGCCGCCCTGGCGGCCCTCTTCCTCCTCGGAGGCTGCTCGGGCGACGGACGCGACGGGTCGCGCGAGGTGCACGTGGCGCTTCGTTTCTCCCGCTTCGTGCCGGACCACTTCGAGTTCGAGGAGGGCACGACGGTGACGTTCGTGGTCGAGAACCGCGACCCGATCGACCACGAGTTCATCATCGGGGACCAGGACGTGCAGCAGGCTCACGAGAAAGGCACGGAGGCGCACCACGGCGCGAAGCCCGGAGAGATCTCGGTGCCGGCGGGGGCGACCCGCGAGACCACGTACACGTTCGACGAGCCGGGCACGCTGTTGATCGGATGCCATCTGCCGACGCACTACGACTACGGGATGCGGGGAGAGATCGTCGTCAGCCGTGTCTGACGGCTCTCGGGAAAGGTAGGCCTGGCCTAGGAGCGGCGCCGGTCCGACAAGCGGGCGCGCAGTGAGCTACGAGAAGAAGAGCGCTGCGGCGAGCGTGTAGCAGACGACGAGCGCGTACGCGACGACCGGCACGATCGACGCCCTCGGCCTGAGCCGCCACAAGACGAACGAGAGCACGCCGACGAGCGCCAGCTTCCCCGGCAGCGTCAGCCACCCGACGATCGGGTTGCCCTCGTACGCGAGGCCGGCCTGCACCAGCGCGACCGTGAGGACCGCGTCGAGGAGGTTGAGCCCGTTGAGGACGACGAGGAGCGTCAAGCCGCGGCGCCGGTCGTCCGGCCGGGGCTCGGCGGGATCGAGGAGCCGGGGGTCGCGCGGATCGCGCAGGTCGATGACGAGGTCGCGACCGGACGTGCGATCGGCTGCCGGGGGCGGGATGGTCGAGCGAGCTTCCATCGGCGATGCCACGGTACTCCCACGCCGGTGACAGGAAGACGAGGCGTCCCGGCGAAACCTCAGCCCATGCGCAGACATCTCGCGGGCGTCGGCGCGGCCCTCTTGGTCGCGGCCGGCATAGCAGCGCCCGCTCCCGCCGCCGCAACGTCCCCACCTGCGGCGCGCCCCGGCGACGACGTTACCGTCATCGCCGTGATCGACTCCGGCATCACTCCCTACCACTGGGACTACCTCGCGTCGAAGATGCCGAAGCCGGCGTCGGTGCCGCTCGACCGGCCCCCGCACGAGTGGCTCCGGGGCTTCCCGCCGCCGCGCGGCTTCGCCGGCTACGAGTCGCTCGACCTGACCCTCGAGGAGAAGGATCCGAACGTCCCGTACCAATCGCTGGCGCAGCAGGACGCGGCCGAATGGCAGACGGTCAAGGGGTCGTCGCCGGACGCGGTCAACTACTACTGGATCCCGGGGACGAAGATCGTCGGAGCCGTCGACTTCGGCAACGACGGCATCTACGGGCCGACGAGCTCGCACGGGACCGGCGCTTCGAGCGTCGCCGTGGGGAACATCCACGGATCGTGCCCCGAATGCCTCCTGGTCTTCATCGACACCGGGAGCTTCTCCGCGAAGGCGTCGGAGCAGGCGCTCGAGTGGGCCGAGAGCCAGCCGTGGATCGACGCGGTCTCGAACTCCTACGGCCACAGCACGGTCTTCACCGACAACGTCTACACCGGCTCCGACACCGAGGCGCAGCGGCGCGCGACCGAACGCGGGCAAACCGTCTTCTTCGCCGCCCACAACGGTCACGACAGGGCGTTCTTCGTCCCCAACAACACGCTGCTCTCGTCGCAGCCGGGGCCCGACTGGATCGTGACGGTCGGGGCCGTCGACCCGGTCAACCACGCGTCCTACACCGGCCACGGCAAGCCCGCGGACGTCTCGGGCGTCGGGCTCTCCTATCCCTCGGCGTACAACTCGCCGAGCGTGGGAGGCGAGGGCGACTTCTCCGGCACGTCGAACGCGACGCCGGTCGTCACCGGGATCTACGGGAGGGCTCTGTACGAGGCACGCGTCGCGCTCGCGGGGCCGAGCCGCGTCCAATCCAAGGGCATCGTCGCCCGCGGGCTCCGGGTCGCGTGCGGCAAGGCGCGCCCGAGCTGCGAGCTCGGCGACGGGATCCTGACGGGAGCCGAGCTGCGCACGCGCCTGTTCCACGGCGCGCAGCACACGGCCGCCGGGATGACGCCGGGCGTGACCGGAACGCTCGCGACACCTCCGATAGGCGAGGACGAGTTCCTGAACGAAGGGCACGGTACCTATCTCGGCCTCCTCGACGGCCGCAAGACGTGGCTCGAGGAGATCGCGCGCGTCGTCGACCCCATGCTGGGTCGCGCGGAGACGATCGAGCGTCCCGACGGCGAGCGCGACTGGATGATCGTCGACTCGTTCTGCCGGCAGCACCTGTGGGGCGCCTGGCGCGGCGGCTATTACGTGGAGGGGAAGACGGACCTCCCGGGGGCCGCGCCGGCCTGGCCGCTGCGGTCGCTCATCGAGAGCGCGTGCCCGCACGTCCCGCCGTTCTAGTCTCCGCTCGCGTCCCTTTCGGTTAGCGTCGTCCGCTCGATGAGAGCGATCCGCGTCCATCACACGGGCGGCCCCGAGGTGCTGACGCTCGAGGACCTGCCTTCTCCGGAGCCGCGGCCCGGCGAGGCCGTCGTCCGGCTCGACGCGATCGGCGTCAACTTCATCGACGTGAACCATCGCTCCGGCGCGTACGAGATGCCGCTGCCGTTCACGCCCGGGGTCGAGGGCGCGGGAGTGGTGACCGCGGTCGCCGGGGAGGACGGGGTGCGAGCCGGCGACCGCGTCGGGTTCGCGCGCGTGATGGGCGCGTACGCCGAGGAGGTCGCGGTGCCCGTCGATCGCCTCGTCCCGCTCCCGCCGACGATCGGACCAGAGCTCGCCGCCGCCGTGCTCCTGCAGGGGATGACCGCGCACTCTCTCCTGGACGCCGCGGGGCCGCTGCGCGAGGGGGATTGGTGCGTCGTCCACGCGGGGGCCGGGGGAGTCGGCCTGCTGCTGACGCAGATGGCGTCGCGCCGCGGCCTCAGGGTCATCGGCACCGCGTCGACGCCGGAGAAGGCCGAGCTTGCACGGAAAGCGGGGGCCGAGGTCGCCGTCGTCTACACCCAACGCGACTTCGTCGCGGTCGCCGGGGAGACGACGGACGGCCGCGGGGTCAGGGCCGTGTTCGACGCGGTCGGCAAGGACACCTTCGACGAGAGCATCGAGTGCCTCGGCCCGCGCGGCTACATGGTCCTCTACGGGCAGGCGAGCGGGCCGCCGCTCCCCTTCGACCCGCGGCGACTCGGCAACGGGTCGCTCTTTCTCACCCGCGCGGCGCTCGCCGACTACACGGCGACGAGGGAGGACCTGCTGGAGGGAGCGAACGCGGTGCTGGGCGCGGTGGAGAGAGGCGCGCTGGACGTGCACGTGCACGAGCGGTACCCGCTGGCCGACGCAGCGCGTGCGCACCGGGAGCTGCAGTCGCGGAAGACGAAGGGCAAGCTGCTGCTGATCCCGTAGCTACAGCCGCTTCACCATGTACAGCTCCGGCCTCGTGTCGCCGGGCGCCAGGCGGATCGCGTCCGGGATCGTCGCGATCGGCTCGTAGCCCTCGGCCTCGTAGAAGGCTTCGGTCCCCGTGCCCCCTCGCACCGTCAGGTGGAGGTGCTCGAGCCCCAGCTCGCGCCCGAAGCCGGCGCACGCGCGCAGCAGCTCGGTTCCGATACCGCGGCCCTGCGCGGACGGGTGCACCTGCAGCCGCTTGACCGTCGCCCAGTGGCGGAAGAGCGGGCCGGGGCGGTGCTCGAGGAACGCGAAGCCGGCGATCGTTCCGGACTCGTAGGCCACGACGATGTGGTCGCGGCCCCCGCGTACGGCGGCGAACGCGGCCTCGGCCACCGGTCCCACGTCGTCCGCAGCCACGGTCGGCGGCGGCGGAGGGAACCCGACGGCTCCTCCCGCGTTCGAGACGTCGACCCACACCTCGACCAGACGCCGCACGGTGGCGTCGTCGAGCGGCGGGTCGAGACGCAGCTCGACGCCCGTCAGGATCGCTGCTCGGCGAGCGCCTCTATCCACGCGACCGTGTACTCGATCGTCCGCAGGAAATCCTCGACGCGCACGTTCTCGTTCGGCGCATGGATGTTGGACTCCGGCCGGCAGACCCCGGCGGGCGACACGGTCGGGATCCCGAGCACGCCGGCGATCAGATACATCGGCCCGGTCCCGATCATCATCGGCGAGACCGCGGGGCCCTCGCGATAGACGTACTTCGCCGCGGCGAGAGCCGCGCGACCGACCAACGAGTCCGACGGCGATCGCACGGGGTGCTCGTTCGAGAAGCGGTTGAACTCGATGTCGCCGAACCCGCGGGCGTCGAGGTGCCGGCGCAGCTTCGCCACGACGTCGTCGGGGTCCTGGTCGGGGACCAGGCGCATGTCGACCTTTGCCATGGCTTCCTTCGGGAGCACCGTCTTCGACGCGCCGGGCACGGTGAACCCGGCGACGATCCCAGCGATGTTGCACGTCGGCTCGAAGTAGTACCGCCGCAGGAGATCGATGCCGGTGTCCCCGCCGACGAACTCCTCAACTCCGAGCCGTATCCGCTCCGCCTCCTCCTCGAACGGGAGCGCGCGCAGGATCGCCTCGTCCTCCTCGGTCGGAGGGACCACGTCTTCGTAGAAGCCGTCGATCAGCACCCTGCCGTCGGGGCTGCGAAGGGTGGCCAGCGCCTCCACGAGATGCCACACCGGGCTCGGCGCGATCACCGCAAGAGACGAGTGCTGGTCCTCCGCCAGCCCGCGGCAGACGAGCTCGACGTACGCGAGGCCCTTCGCGCCGAAGACGAACTCGGGGCGGCCGGCGTGGTCGATGCCCATCCCCTCCCAGATGCAGCCGTCGGCCTTCAGCTTGTCGCCGTAGCGAGTGACGATCGACCGGAACGACTTCGAGCCCGTCTCCTCTTCGCCTTCGACGAGGAGCTTCAAGCACACGGGCAGGTCGCCGTGGACGGCGCGGTAGGCATCGACTCCCGCGAGCCGCGCGACGAGGTCGCCCTTGTTGTCGGCGGCGCCGCGTGCGTAGAAGACGCCGTCCCGGATCTCGGGCGCGAACGGCTTCGAGTCCCACAGCTCGATCGGGTCCACGGGCTGGACGTCGTAGTGGTCGTAGACGAGGACCGTCCGCCGGCCGTCGCCGAGGTTGCACAGGAGCGCGTCCGGCGCGCCCGGGTACGTCAGCCGCTCGGTGGTGCCGCCGAGCTCTGCGAAGCGTTCCTCCAGCCACGCCGCCATCCGGGCCAGCTCGTCCGGCTGCTCCGCCAGCGACGCGATCGAGCACGCCTGCTCGTACCACCCCAGGTACCTCTCGGCGTTGTCGCGGACGTGCTCGCGTGGGTTCAAGGCGGCTCCTTGCTCGGCCCGGTCTGGAGCGGGTGAAGGGAATCGAACCCTCATGACCAGCTTGGAAGGCTGGAGCTCTGCCATTGAGCTACACCCGCAGGTCTTGCGTCTCCGAGGATATCGAGACTCGGCGGCGCCTAGCCCGGCCCCCGCTTGGCGAGGCGGTCCACCTCGTGGATGAGCCCCATCAGGGGCTCCATGTCCTGGACCTCGCCGTCGAACTCCCGCACCGCCATCGCGCCGACCGAGCTCGACGCGGGCATCTCCATCTCTCCCGCCGCGACCTCGCGCAGGCGCCTGACGAAGACGACCTGCAGCCAGGTCACGAACGCGACCGTGCCCTGTCCGAACGCGCCTCCCGCGAGCACGTGCTCCTCCGAGGGCGGGTCGGTCATCCACATGTTCAGCCGCTTGAGCTCCGCCTCGATCGAGTCGGCGAGCTCGGCCGCGCGCCGCCTCGTGCCGGGATCACCCGTCGTGGACTTGCCGCCCACCTCGAAGCGCGACGCAGTGGGCGCGCCGATGCGCGGGTCCTCGAGCAGACGGAAGATCGCGCGGGTGATCTTGCCGAGCCGCCCGGTCATCGACGTGGACTCGAGCTCGTGGTGGTCCCCGGTCGACCTCACGTCGATCGTCAGCTTGCTGGCGACGCGCCTCACGTCCGTGCGCACGTCGAGGTCGTCGCGCCTCCACACCCGGACGGGCGGCTGCAGGTCCAGCGCCATGCGCCTGGTCCTGTAGGCGAAGACGTACACGTTGGTCGGGCCGATCGCGAGGATCACCGCGTCGGGCAGACCGCCCGTCCGCGCCCGGACGGCCTTGGACGGCCGCCGGAAGAGCCCGCTGAAGAGGAGGCCGTTACCGATGCCCCAGGCCCAGCCCCCGGCGCCCTGGAACGTGCCCGCGGCAAAGACGACCTCGTCGCAGAACGGCTGGACGGCCGCGATCGTGGAGGACATCCAGTAGCGGAGCTGCTCGTCCATGTCGCTTACCCGGTGCCTAGGTGTTCCCGCAGACCTCGAACCCGTAGTCCCTGAAGTCCTCGGCGAGCGACTCGTCCTCCTGCAGCGCCGCGATCGCGTCCTCGTACTCCTGCCGCTCGCCGCCGGCGGCGGCGTCCCGGGCCCGCTCGAGCGTGGACGTCACCCGCTCCCAATAGCCGTCGAACCGCTCCTTCGCGGCCGTGTCACCCTCGGGCGCGGCCAGGGCCTCGAAATCGTCGCGGGCGGGATGCATGAGCGCGAGCACGTCCTCGACGAACGCGACGTGCGCCTCCAGCGGGGCCTCCTGGGGGGGTACGGCGACGCTCTCCCCTTCCGTCTCGAGCCTCCGGCAGATCGCGTCGCCCCGCTCGACGTACTCCGCCTTGGACAGACCTTCGCCGGAAGAGTCCCCGTCGCACGCTGCAAGCGCGCCGGCCGCAAGGCACACCCCGAGGACCACCGAGCCCGCCGACATCTTCACCCTGCACCTCCCGTTCCCGGATCGCCCTGCGACGACCTACGTCGGGGCGGCCGGATTCGAACCGGCGACCTCCTGCTCCCAAAGCAGGCGCGCTGGACCAAGCTGCGCTACGCCCCGTCCGGCTCATCTTCCCATCCGGCGCCGTCCGGCTCCCGAACGGGATCCCGCGAGCGAGCTCGGGAGCGCCCGGATCGCGTGCAGTCTCTATAGAAATACGTATGTTTGACGGCAGCCGGGTCGGTGCATAATGCCTGGCGGGCAACTACGCTGGGTGAGCGCAAGTTGGTTACCCGATGCCCCCGCAAGGCGTATTGTCTAGTCGAGAGCGCCCCCGGACGCGGCGAAAGGTAACGCAGCGTAACGACATCGTTTGACCGGTGAGTCAAAGGGTTCTGCTTGAGGGCCAGGGGTCGTCATCCCCACTTTCGTCCGCCTAGCGCGGCCCCTGGTCCTCAACCAGGACTCTCTAAACTTCACCCTTAACTAATTCCCGGCGCGCGTTCGTCACGAGCCGCCGCGCTCCTTCGGGGTTTACGACCCAACCGTCGCGGCTCCCAGGCATCGGCCCGGGGCTACTATGGCGAGCCCATGCCCCCCGACCTCCAGATCTCCTCCGAGCGACTGGACGAGGACCGCGTGAAGCTGCGGGTGGAGGCGCCCGAGGATTCTCTCAAACCCGCCCTGGACGCGGCGTACAGAAGATGGGCCGCGGACATCAAGGTGCCGGGCTTCCGGAAGGGCAAGGTCCCCCGCCAGCTGATCGACGCCCGCGTCGGTCCGGAGGTGATCCGCGAGGAGGCGCTGAGAGACGCCCTGCCCGACCTCTACCGAGAGGCGCTCGCGCGGGAGGACCTCGAGGCGATCGCTCCCCCCGACATCGAGGTGCTCGAGTTCGACCCGGGGCGGCCGCTGCTGTTCGAGGCGATCGTCGACGTGAGGCCCGACGTCCGGATCCCGGACCTGGCGGCGATCTCGATCGAGGCACCCCCGTCGGAGGTCACCGACGAGGAGCTCGACGAGCAGCTCGACCGGCTGCGCGACCGCTTCGCCGAGCTCGAGCCCGTGGGGCGAGAGGCCCGCCGCGGGGACTTCGTCCTGGTCGACCTGAAGGGCTACCGGCACGACGAGCTCGTCGAGGGCGCCGGCGCGCCCGACCTCCTCTACGAGGTCGGATCCCGCACGGGGCCCCCGAAGCTCGACGAGGAGCTCGAGGGCACGCGCCCCGGCGCCATCCTGAAGTTCAACGACACGATGCCCGAGGGCAGCGGCGACCTCGCCGGGCAGGAGATCTCGTTCACCGTCCTGGTCAAAGAGGTGAAGGTCAAGAAGCTGCCGCCCCTCGACGACGAGCTCGCCAAGACGATGGGCGAGTTCGACACGCTGGACGAGCTCAGAGACGACCTGCGCGAGCGCCTCGGAGGAGTGAAGCAGGGGATGGTCGGTGACGAGATCGCCAACCGCGCGCTCGCCGCGCTCGTCGACGCGTCCGACCTCCGGCCGCCGGAGAAGCTCGTGGAGGCCGAGCTGGCGCACCGTCTGGAGCACTTCGAGGAGGACCTGAAGCGCGCCGGCCTCACGATGGACGACTACACCCGGCGCGCCGGCATCACCGAGCTGGAGGTCCGCCGGGACGTGCGCGGCCAGGTCGAGCGGTCGGTGAAGGCCGAGCTCCTGCTGGAGGAGATCGCCCGCGAGGAGCGCTTCGACGTCACCGAGGAGGACATCGGCCGGGAGGTCGCGCTGCTCGCGCACCGCAGCGGGCGCGATCCGAAAGAGGTCGCGGAACAGGTGGTGAACGCAGGACGTTTGGGTTCTCTGGCGGCCGATATCATGCGTCGAAAGGCCTTGGAGCACGTGGTCGAGGCCATAAATGTGGCCGGTCGCCCGACCGAAGAACCCTTCGAGGAGCCGGCGAGCCGCTCCGGCGGACCGCCCGAGCAAGAAGTGGAGGCACATCCCTCATGACCAACCAGCCTCACAACTACCTCGTCCCCATGGTCGTCGAGCAGACGAGCCGGGGCGAGCGTGCGTTCGACATCTACTCGCGCCTTCTGAAGGAGCGGATCATCTTCCTCGGGACGCCGGTCGACGACCAGGTCGCGAACGTCATCGTGGCGCAGCTCCTCCACCTCGAGTCCGAGGATCCCGACAAGGACATCAGCCTGTACATCAACTCGCCCGGGGGCCAGGTGTACGCCGGCATGGCCATCTACGACACGATTCAGTACATCAAGCCCGACGTCTCCACGATCTGCGTCGGCATGGCGATGTCGATGGGGGCGATCCTCCTTTGCGGCGGCGCGAAGGGAAAGCGCTTCTCGCTCCCGAACGCGAAGATCATGATCCACCAGGGCTCCGCGGGCTATCAGGGCACCGCCGCGGACATCGAGATCCACGCCCGCGAGATCCTCGACGTCAACCGCAGGATGATCGAGATCATCTCGGAGCACACCGGACAGTCCACCGATCAGGTCCGCAAGGACCTCGACCGCGACCGGTTCATGAGCGCCGAGGAGGCAGAGGCCTACGGTATTATCGACGAGGTGATCGCGAGCCGGACGGTCGCAGAGAAGCGCGGGGGTGCGCTTCTCCAGGGGGAGCCGGCGCGCATCGCCAACGCCGAAGCCGAGGGTGCTCCGGTCAAGAGCCCAGAGGCGTAGCAAGGGAGCGGGATGGTGCCTAAGTTCGGTGACGGCGGAGACCTGCTGAAGTGCTCCTTCTGCGGCAAGTCGCAGAAGCAGGTCAAGAAGCTCATCGCCGGACCGGGCGTCTACATCTGCGACGAGTGCATCGACCTCTGTAACGAGATCATCGAGGAGGAGCTCGCCGACACTCCCGAGCTGAAGCTCGAGGACCTCCCCAAGCCCAAGGAGATCTACGAGTTCCTGAACGACTACATCGTCGGGCAGGAGCAGGCGAAGAAGGTCCTCTCCGTCGCGGTCTACAACCACTACAAGCGCATCCAGGTCGGCGCGCACGTCGACGGCGACGTCGAGCTCGCGAAATCGAACATCGTGCTCCTCGGGCCGACGGGCTGCGGCAAGACCCTGCTGGCGCAGACTCTCGCGCGGATGCTCAACGTCCCGTTCGCGATCGCCGACGCGACCGCGCTGACCGAGGCGGGATACGTCGGCGAGGACGTCGAGAACATCTTGCTGAAGCTGATCCAGGCCGCCGACTACGACGTCAAGCGCGCGGAGACCGGGATCATCTACATAGACGAGGTCGACAAGATCGCGCGCAAGAGCGAGAACCCCTCGATCACCCGCGACGTCTCCGGGGAGGGCGTCCAGCAGGCCCTGCTGAAGATCCTCGAGGGCACGACGGCAAGCGTCCCGCCCCAGGGAGGCCGCAAGCACCCCCATCAGGAGTTCATCCAGATCGACACGACGAACGTGCTGTTCATCTGCGGCGGCGCGTTCGCGGGGCTCGAGAAGATCATCGAGAGCCGCATCGGGCGCAAGGGCATCGGCTTCGGCGCGGACGTCCGCAAGATGGAGGAGAAGAACCTCGGCGACATCCTCGAGCACGTTCTTCCCGAGGACCTGCTGAAGTACGGGTTGATCCCCGAGTTCATCGGCCGTCTGCCGGTGATCACGAACGTCCACAACCTCGACAAGGACGCGCTGGTCAAGATCCTGACCGAGCCGAAGAACGCTCTGATCCGCCAGTACAAGAAGTTCTTCGAGTTCGACGGGGTCGAGCTCGACTTCACCGACGACGCTCTCGAAGCCGTCGCCGAGCAGTCGATGCTGCGCGGTACCGGCGCCCGCGGCCTCCGTGCGATCCTCGAAGAGGTGCTGCTGAACGTCATGTACGACCTGCCGAGCCGCGAGGACGTCGGCAAGTGCGTGATCAACCGCGAGGTCGTCCTCGAGAGGGTCAACCCGACGCTCGTACCGAGGACGAAGGAGCGGGCCGAGCGCCCCGCCCGCGGTGAACGTACGGCTTGATCCGTCGCCTTCCGCACCCATAGCCTTTGATCTCGGCAGCAACGTTCTTCCGGCATCCGTGCGTCTCGTGAACCTGGGAGGTTCCCCGTGAAACCAAAAGTCCTTGCAATCGTCATCGCCGCCGTTCTCGTCGTAGGCGGAGGCGCGTTCGCGCTGACCCGCTTCCTCGCGCCGGCGGAGGACGACGCGCTGGCCTTCGTGCCGCCGGACGCGTTCTTCTACACGAACTTCTTCATCGAGCCGTCGAACGGCCAGAAGCAGGCCGTGGACGACTTCTTCAAGAAGTTCCCCGGCATCGAGAGCACGGAGGACGTCATCGAGTGGCTCACGGATCGCGTCGACGAGTCGCTCGAGGACCAGGGCGTGTCGTACGCGCAGGACGTCGAGCCCTGGCTCGGAGACCAGCTCGCCGCCTATGCAAGCCCAGGCGGGACGGCCGACGCTCCGAACGGAGCCGTCCTCGTCGAGAGCAGTGACGACGAGGCGGCGGAGCGGTTCGTGAGGAAGATCGCCGACGGCGAGCTCGACGACCTCGAGCCCAAGACCTACGAGGACACGGAGTACCAGGTCGAGAAGGCGGGGCCGACGGCGCTCGCGTTCCTCGAGGGCTTCATGGTCCTCGGAACCGAGGACGCGATCAAGGACTCGATCGACACGCTCGCGGGCGACGAGACGCTCGAGACGGCGGAGGACTTCACGGCCGCGACCGACCCGCTGAGGGACGACTGGGTCGGGCTCTACTACATCGACACCAAGAGGCTCTTCGACGAGATCGGGCTCAACGCGGGCCTGCCGCCGGAGCAGAGCGACGCGTTCGAGGCTTTCATCGGAGAGGACCCGCAACCGCAGGCGGGGATCCTCTACGCGACGGCGGACTCGGCCGTGTTCGAGTCCTCGGGCTCGTTCGCGACGGGGCAGTTCGCGTCGTTTGCCGAGGCGATCGCCCAGGGGAGCGTCGTCTCGGAGCTGCCGGGCGACGCGTGGTTCGCCTTCGGGCTGCCCGGGTTCGGCGACATGATCGGCGGCATCATCGACACGTTCGCCGACCTGCCGGGGCTCGACGCGGTGCAGCTCGAGAACGTCTTCTTCGCCCAGACGGGCCTGCGCCTCCGGCAGGACGTCCTGTCGTGGATGAGCGATGCAGGCCTCTTCGTCCAGGGCGCCAACATCCAGGAGATCGGCGGCGGCCTCGTGGTCGAGTCGACGGACCCGGCGAAGACGTCCGCGCTCGTCGAGAAGATCGAGCAGCTCCTCCTCCAGCAGGGGCTGGGGCCGAAGCCGCTCTCTCAGGGAGGCCTCGAGGGCTTCAGCCTGCAGGTGCCGGGCGCGCCCGCGCCGATCAACGTCACCGGCGGTGACCGCCTCGCCATCACGTACGGGAGCGACGCGGCAGACGCGCTGGCGGGCGGGGACACGCTGGCGCAGTCCGACTCGTTCCAGGCGGCGCAGGACGAGATGGGCGACGACTTCAACATCTGGCTCTTCGTCGACGTGGACGCCGCCCAGGCCTTCGGCGAGGCGATCGCGACGTTCGGCGGCGCGCCCGACGAGGGGTACATCGAGGACGTCAAGCCGGTCGTCGACGTGTTCACGCACGTCGCGGCGGGCGCTAAGAAGGTGGGCGACACCGTCGTGTCGAGGCTCGTGGTCGGCGTCGAGTGACGTTGCCGAAGGCGTACCAGCCGGAGGACATCGAGCGCCGCTGGTACGAGACGTGGGAGCGCGACGGCGTGTTCCGCGCGGACACGCAGTCGGCGCGCGAGCCGTACTCGATCGTGCTCCCGCCACCCAACGTCACAGGCGCGCTCCACATGGGCCACGCGCTGAACCACTCGCTGCAGGACGCGCTGATCCGCCGCGCGCGGATGCTCGGCTACGAGACGCTGTGGGTTCCGGGAACGGACCACGCCGGGATCGCGACGCAGAACGTCGTCGAACGAGACCTGCGTAACGAGGGGGTCGACCGGCACGACCTGGGCCGCGACGCCTTCGTCGAGAAGGTCTGGGAGTGGAAGCACCGGTACGGGTCGCAGATCACTCAGCAGATGCGGCAGCTCGGCGAGTCGTGTGACTGGGAGCGCGAGCGCTTCACGATGGACGAGGGGCTGTCGCGCGCCGTCCGGACGGTGTTCGTC
>JBHELD010000055.1:0-46023 GCA_046263255.1 Actinomycetota bacterium | reverse complement strand
CCGATATCCCCTTCGAGGGCCCTGTCGGCGCGGTGCGCGTCAGCCACGTCAACGGCGAGTGGGTCGCGAACCCGACGTGGGAGGAGCAGGAGGAGGCGACGGTCGAGCTCGTCGTCGCCGGCCGCGTCAACCCCGCCGGCGAGGTCGACATCATGATGATCGAGGCCGGCGCGTCCGACCGCGTGTTCGAGCTCGTCGACGCCGGCGCGCAGGCTCCCGACGAGGAGCTGATGGCGTCGGGCATCGAGTACTCGAAGCAGTTCATCGCCGAGGCCATCGCGCTCCAGAACGAGCTCGTCGAGAAGGTCGGGGTGCCCAAGGGCTCGACGACCGGTGACGCCCCGGACTACCCGCTGTTCGTCGACTACCCCGACGAGGTCCACGCGCGGGTCGAGCAGGTCGCGGCCGACCGCATCCGCGAGGCGATCTCGATCACGGACAAGGCGCGGCGCCGGGCGGCGATCGCGGACGTCTCGGACGCGGTCGCGGCCGAGCTCGCGGAGGAATACCCGGAGCAGGAGAAGGCGATCTCCGCGGCGATGCGCTCGCTCACGAAGAAGCTCGTGCGCCGGCGCATCGTCGACGACAACGTCCGCCTCGACGGTCGCACGATCGACCAGGTCCGTCCGATCTGGACGCAGGTCGGGGTGATCCCGCGCGTCCACGGCTCCGGCCTCTTCACGCGCGGCGAGACGCAGGCGCTCTCGATCACCACGCTCGGCATGCAGCGCATGGAGCAGATGATCGACGACCTCTCGCCCGAGGAGCGCAAGCGCTACATGCACCACTACAACTTCCCCCCGTACTCGACGGGCGAGGCGGGGTTCATGCGGGGGCCGAAGCGGCGTGAGATCGGCCACGGCGCGCTCGCCGAGAAGGCGCTGCTCCCGTTGGTCCCGAGCAAGGACGACTTCCCGTACGCGATCCGCGTCGTGTCGGAGATCATGTCCTCGAACGGCTCGACGTCGATGGCGAGCGTCTGCGGCTCGTCGCTCTCGCTGATGGACGCCGGCGTGCCGCTGCGCGGCGGCAAGCACTGCGGCGGCGTCGCGATGGGCCTGATCGCCGAGGGCGGGAAGTTCCTTCCGCTGACCGACATCCTCGGCGACGAGGACGCGTTCGGCGACATGGACTTCAAGGTTGCCGGCACCGAGGAGATGGTGACGGCGCTGCAGCTGGACACCAAGATCTCGGGCGTTCCCGCCGATGTGCTGCGCGAGGCGCTCCTGGCTGCGAAGCGGGCGCGGCTCCACATCATCGGAGAGATGAACGGCTCGATCTCGGAACCGCGGTCGGAGCTCGCGCCTCACGCGCCCCGGGTGCTGGCGCTCAAGGTACCCGTGGACAAGATCGGCGAGGTCATCGGGCCCAAGGGCAAGAACATCAACATGATCACGACGACCACCGGGGTCGACGTCGACATCGACGACGACGGCACGATCCGCATCGGCTCGAGCGACCAGGAGTCGGCGGAGCGGGCCGCGCGCCTCATCGAGGAGATCGTGAACCCGCGCATGCCGGAGGTGGGCGAGCGCATCGCCGGCACGGTCGTGAAGACGACCACGTTCGGCGCCTTCGTGAACATCGCCCCGGGACGCGACGGCCTCGTCCACATCTCGAAGCTCGGCGAGGCCCGGATCGAGCGGGTGGAGGACGCGGCAAACGTCGGCGACCAGATCGAGGTGGAGATCACCGACATCGACCGGCAGGGCCGCATCAACCTGACCCCCGTCGCGTGGCTCGAGCGCCAGGTCGCCGCGGGCAAGACGATCGAGGAAGCCCGGGCCCTCGCCACGCAGGGCGGCGGTGGCGGAGGCGACCGCGGGCCGAGGCGTGAAGGGGGCCGCGACCGGGACCGGGATCGCGGCCGCGGGGGCGACCGCGACCGCGGGAGGGGCGGACGCAACGGCGGCGACCGGCCGCGCCGGGAGCGGGCGCCGCGCCGGGAGGAAGGTGACTCCTTCTAGATGACGGTGTTCGCCCGCACCGAGCTCGACTCGGGGATCACGGTCGTCACCGAAGCGATGTCCGAGGTGAGGTCGGTGTCGGTCGGCTACTGGTTCGACGTGGGATCGCGCGACGAGCCGGAGGACCTCGCGGGGACGTCGCACTTCCTCGAGCACCTGCTCTTCAAGGGCACGGGATCGCGGTCGGCGCGCGAGATCGCGGAGGCGTTCGATGCGGTCGGCGGCGACGTCAACGCGTTCACCGGCAAGGAGTACACGTGCTACTACGCCCGCGTCCTCGACGACGACGTGCCGATGGCGATCGACGTGCTGACCGACATGATCCGGAACTCGGTCATCGACGCGGAGGAGCTCGAATCCGAGCGCAAGGTGATCCTCGAGGAGATCGCGATGCACGAGGACGCTCCCGACGAGCTGGTCCACGACCTGTTCTACCGTTCGATGTGGGACGGTCACCCACTGGGACGCCCTGTGCTGGGGCACAACGAGACGATCGGCCGCGTCGCGCGCGACCAGGTCGCGGGGTACTGGCGCGAGCGATACGTGCCGAAGAACCTGGTCGTCGCCGCGGCCGGCCGCGTCGACCACGACGACCTCGTCCGCCGTACGGAGGCGATCTTCTCGGAGACCGGCGGCCTCCAGACGACGCGCACGGGATCCGCGCCCGCGGCCCGCGACGGCGTGAACGTGTTCAAGCGGCCGACCGAGCAGGCGCACATCATGATCGGGACGGAGGCGCTGCGACGCGGCCATCCGGACCGGCATGCGCTGGCGCTGCTCGACAGCGTGCTCGGGAGCGGGATGTCGTCGCGGCTCTTCCAGGAGGTGCGCGAGAAGCGCGGCCTCGCGTACTCGGTCTACTCGTACCGGTCGATGTTCGCCGACACCGGTGCGTTCTCCGTGTACGCGGGAACGCTTCCGCAGAACGCCGAGACCGTGATGGAGATCGTCTCGAACGAGATCGGCTCCGTCGCGCGCGACGGGATAACCGAAGCCGAGCTGGCGCGCGCGAAGGGCAACGTCAAGGGATCGCTCGTGCTGTCGGCGGAGGATCCCGGCAGCCGCATGAACCGGCTCGGGCGGCAGCAGATCACGACCGGCGAGATCCTGTCGATCGACGAGATGATCGCGCGCTTCGACGCGCTCACGATGGACGACGTGCGCCGCGTCGCGACGCAGGTCCTCGACAACGCTCGTTTCTCGATAACGGTCGTGGGCCCCTTCGAAGAGGACGCGTTCGACCGGTACGCCGCCTGAGCCCGTGATCCGCGTTGGCGTGCTCGGCGCCGCAGGGCGCATGGGGACCGAGGCCTGCCGTGTGATCGAGCGCGACCCCGAGCTCGAGCTCGTGGCGCGGGTGGGCCGCGGCGAACCGCTGGCCGCGCTGTCGGAGGCGGGGGCCGACGTGGCGGTCGAGCTCACGACGCCGGACTCGGTCGTCGACAACGTGCGCTTCTGCCTGACCCACGGGATCCACTGCGTCGTGGGGACGACCGGCATGACCGACGACGACCTCGAGGACGTGCGCCGCTGGTGCCGCGAGGGCGGCGCGAACGCGTTCGTCGCCCCCAACTTCGCCCTCGGCGCGGTGCTGATGATGGTCTTCGCGCGGCAGGCCGCGCCCCATTTCGACTCCGTCGAGATCGTCGAGCGGCACCACGCGCGCAAGGCCGACGCGCCTTCGGGGACGTCGCTGCGGACGGCGCGGCTCGTGAACGAGGCGCGCGGGGCGCGGGCGGCGACCGGCGGCGACGATCCCAGCAGGGGCCGCGACGAGGGCGGCGTCCGGATCCACTCGGTGCGGCTCCCCGGATCGGTCGCCCACCAGGAGGTCCTCTTCGGCTCGGAGGGTGAGACGCTGACGATCCGCCACGACACGATCGACCGCACGTCGTTCATGCCGGGCGTGCTGCTCGCCGTGAAGAGGGTGTCGGGTCTCGACGGGCTCGTGGTGGGGCTCGAGCACCTGCTCGACCTGTGAAGCGAGCGCGGGTCCTGGCGGCGGTTGCCGTGCTGGTCGCGGCGACCGCGTGCTTCGGTCCCGACCCGAACCTCACCGAGAGCGGCAAGGGGAAGCCCGTCGTCAGCGCCGAGTTCCCCGAGCGGGTCGACGCGGGGTCGGTCGCGACGGCGAAACTGACCGTGGAGAACCCCGGCCCCGGCGACATCGGGACCGTCACCGTCGCGTTCGCCGGCGTCGGCGCCCCCGCGGCCTCCGGGCCGCTGCCGGTCGACCTCGTCCCGATCACCGCGTCTTCCGAGAACCCCGCGGTCCGCTCGGTCGAGCCGCAGCCGAGCCGCGTCTCCCCGGACGGGGTCGTCTACTACTTCGGCGCTCTGCCCGAGGGCGAGACGCTCGAGATCGCGTTCGAGATCGTGGCCCCCGAGGAGCCCGGCTCGGCCGCGAGCTCCGTGAGCATCTACGACGGCAACGACATCGAGCGAATCCGGGGGTTGCGGCTGCAGACGGAGGTGACGGGTTAGCGTGGCCGCGACGAGTCCCGAACGAGGAGGCCCCGACATGCCACGCCCGCGCTTCGGCCGCCTGATCACGGCCATGGTCACGCCTTTCGCCGCCGACGGCTCCCTCGACGTCAAGGCCGCGCGCCGGGTGGCGGGACACCTCGTGGATCACGGATCCGAGGGGCTCCTCGTGTGCGGCACGACCGGCGAGTCGCCGACGCTGTCGCATGCCGAGAAGCTCGAGCTGTTCGAGGCCGTCCTCGGCGAGGTCGGCGAGCGCGCGACCGTGATCGCCGGGACCGGCACGTACGACACGCGTGCCTCGGTGACTCTCACCAGAGAGGCGTGCGACCTCGGCGCGCACGCGTGCCTCGTCGTGACGCCGTACTACTCCAAGCCCCCGCAGGACGGGCTGCTCGCTCACTTCCGGACGATCGCCGACGCGTCGTCGAAGCCCCTGATGCTCTACGACATCCCGGGCCGCACGGGGCGACGGATCGAACCCTCGACGATGGTGGCTCTGGCGGAGCACGAACGGATCGTCGCCGTGAAGGACGCGGTGGGCGACGCGGGGGAGACCGCGCACCTGCGGGCCCGGCTGGACCTCGCGGGCCACACGGACTTCGAGATCTATTCCGGCGACGACCCGCTGTTGCTTCCGCACCTCGCGGCCGGGGCGGTCGGCATCGTCTCGGTGTGCTCGCACCTCGTCGGCGACCGGCTGGCCGAGCTCTTCGACCACTGGGAGGCGGGGCGCGTCGACGAGGCGCGCGCGATCTACACGCGCCTGCTCCCGTTGCTGAAGACGATCATGACCGTGACGGCGAGCCCGATCCCCGTGAAGGCCGCCGTGAACATGCTGGGGCTCGAGGCGGGCGAGCCGCGTCTCCCGCTCGTGCCCCTGAACGCCGACGACTCCGAGCTGGTGCGCCGGGCGCTGGAGGCGCAGGGGCTGCTGTGACGCGCGTCGTCTTCCTCGGCGGGCTCGGCGAGGTCGGACGCAACATGTTCGCCGTCGAGTCCTCCGGGCGGATGGTCGTCGTCGACTGCGGGCTCTCGTTCCCGAACGAGGAGATGCTCGGCGTCGACCTCGTTCTGCCGGACTTCACCTGGATAGCCGAACGCGCCGGGTCGTGCGACGGGGTGATCCTCACGCACGGCCACGAGGACCACGTGGGTGCGCTCTCCTGGTTCCTGCGCGAGGTGCCCGTCCCGGTCTACGGGACCCCCCTGACGCTCGGGATGGCACGGCGGCGCCTCGACGAGTTCGACGTCGAGGCCGAGCTCGTCGAGATCTCGGAGGGCCGGCGCGGGATCGGTCCCTTCCGGTGCACGTTCCTCGCGATGTCGCACTCGATCCCGGACGCGGTCTCGGTCGCTCTCGACACCCCCGACGGCAGGATCCTCTATACGAGCGACTTCAAGCTCGACGAGACCCCGATCGACGGACGCAGGACCGACCTCGGGGCACTCCGCCGGCTCGGCGACGAGGGCGTCGACCTGATGCTGTCGGACTCGACGAACGCGGAGACCCCCGGCCGCACTCCCTCCGAAGCCGTGGTCCGGCCGGTGCTGCGCGAGATCTTCGGCGCCGCCAGCGGCCGCATCGTCGTCGCCTGCTTCGCGTCGAACCTCCACCGGATCCAGCAGGTGTGCGAGACCGCGGAGGAGTTCGACCGGAAGGTCGCGTTCGTCGGCAGGTCGATGATCGCGAACGCGGAGGTGGGACGAGAGCTCGGGCATCTGCGCGTCCGGGGCGACACCATCGTAGACATCGACGAGGTGGACAGGCTCCCGCGCGAGCGTGCGGTGGTGCTCTGCACCGGCTCGCAGGGGGAACCGCTCTCGGCCCTGTCGCTGATCGCGGCGGGCGAGCACAAGATGGTGAGCCTGGACGCGGGCGACACCGTCATCCTGTCGGCGAGCCCAATCCCCGGCAACGAGTCCGCGGTGCACCGCGTGCTGAACGGCATCTACAAGGCGGGGGCCGACGTGTACCACTCCGGGAGCGCACGCGTCCACGTCTCGGGTCATGCGGCGTCGGACGAGCTCGCCGAGATGGTGCGAACCGTCCGGCCGCGCCACTTCGTCCCCGTCCACGGCGAGTACCGCCAGCTCGCCCTGCACGCGAAGATCGCCCGCTCGAACGGCGTGCCCGACGACTGCGTCACGATCGTCGAGGACGGCGACACGATCGAGCTCCGCGGCGGCGCCGTCCGGCGCGGTGACCGGGTGCGCTCCGGGATGATCCTCGTCGACGGCCTCGGCGTCGGCGACGTGGGCCCCGTCGTGCTGCGCGACCGGCGGGTCCTCGCCGGCGACGGCGTGATCATCTGCGTGGTCACGATCGACGGTGGGAACGGCGAGGTCCTGGCGGGGCCGGATCTCGTGAGCCGCGGCTTCATCTACGAGGACGAGTCGAGGGGTTTCCTCGACGAGGCCGCCGACCGCGTGGCCGCGGCGCTCGAGGGGCTGGAGCGCGACCGCGTCACCGACTGGTCCACGATCAAGAAGGCCTGCCGGCACGCCCTCGGCGAGTTCGTCTGGAGGGAGACCCGCAGGCGCCCGATGATCCTCCCGATCGTGATGGAGGTATAGGGGCCGCCCGGGCCGCGCCGCCCGCGTCACGGAGCCGCGCTTACCCCGCCCGAACCGTTGCTTCCGACCCTCGGCCACCATCACTGCGAGCTGTCGGAGAAGTCGTGCGTCCGGTCCCCGCGTCTACCGCGTCGTCACCGGCCGGCTCGGTGGGGGTGATGGTTCCGGCCGCCCCCGTCACCCCATCGCTTCCGAAGGCCGGCGGACAAAGGCCCACCGCCAGGCGCCCGGGGCCCCCAGCAATGCTGTTATTGATGTTAATTATTGTGTACTTTTGCATGATGCTGATTCAGGAGGGGTTCGTTGGCTACCTCTACCCGTAGTTCGGGCCGCCCCCGCGGCTCCGCGCGGACCCGATCGTCTCGCTCCCGCGCCGCCCGCGGCAGGGCCCGCGGCCGGAAGCCGGCGCGCCGCCCGGCGGCGCGCAGGGCGCCGGCCCGGCGCCGCACCGCGTCGCCCGTCCTCGCCGCGACGAAGACTGCAGTGACGTGGAGCGCCCGGCACGTCCGCGACGCGCCCGCCGAGGCCTGGGGCATCGTCGTCCTCTTCGCGGCCGCCCTCGCCGGGCTCGGCATCTACTCCGGGGCCGCGGGGCCCGCGGGGGCCGCGTTCGACTATCTCGGGAAGCTCCTGGTCGGGCGCCTCGTGATCCTCGTCCCGGGGATCCTGGCCATCGGCGGCGTCCTGATCGCGCTCCCGCGGTTTCGCGACCACGCGGCCCGCGTCCTGATCGGCCTGGGCTTGCTGAACGTCGCGCTCGCCGGGGTAACGCACCTTCTCAGGGGCAACCGGTCGGTGTCGGCGCCGCTCGAGACCCTCCAGAGGATGGGCGGGATCCTCGGCGCTCTCATCGCCCGGCCCGTCTCCGGCCTCGTCGGCGTCTGGGGGACCTGGGTGCTCCTCCTCCTGCTGCTGTTCGTCGGGCTTCTGGTCGTGACGCGCACTCCGCTGAGCCGGGTCGGGCGCTGGATCGCCGCCGGCGCCGGGAGCGCCGCCGGGTTCGTGCGCGGGCTCGCCTCCGGCGCGGCCCCCGGGGAAGACCGCGAGGTGGACGGCATCACGGCGCGGGACGACGCGGACGACCTCGACGCCGGCGTCCTGGAGGACGAGGTCGCCGAAGGGGAAGAGTCCCGGGAGCCCCCCGCGACGGCCGCGCTCCCACAGGCGGGCCACCCGACGCAGCTGGCGATCCCCGTCGGCGACACGAGGGCGTACCGCCTGCCGCCAATCGAGCTCCTCGCGAAGGGCGGGGCGCGGGAGATCTCGGCCCGCTCGATCGAGGACACGACCCGGCTCCTCGAGGGGACGCTCGAGCAGTTCAACGTCGACGCCTCCGTGACCGGCTTCACGGCGGGCCCGACGGTCACGCGCTTCGAGATCGAGCTCGGGGCCGGCGTCAAGGTCAACCGCGTGCTCAGCCTGAGCAACGAGATCAAGTACGCGCTCGCGTCGGGCGAGCTCAGGTTCCTCGCACCGATCCCCGGCCGCTCCGCGATCGGCGTCGAGGTCCCCAACCGCAGCCGTCAGCTCGTGACGCTCGGGGACGTGCTCCGGTCCAAGGAGGCGCAGCGGGACCGGCATCCGCTCGCGGTCGCGCTCGGACAGGACATCTCCGGCGAGACCGTGCTCGCGAACGTGACGGACATGCCGCACGTGCTGATCGCCGGCGCGACGAACTCCGGGAAGTCGTCGTGCATCAACTCCATGATCACGTCGATACTCATGCGCTCGCGGCCCGACCAGGTGCGGATGATCCTGATCGATCCGAAGCGCGTCGAGCTGACGCACTTCTCGGGGGTGCCACACCTCCTCACGCCGGTCGTGACTGTACCGAAGAAGGCCGCGTCCGCTCTGGGATGGGTGGTGCGCGAGATGGAGATGCGCTACGAGACGCTCGCGCACTCCGGCATGAGGAACCTCGACTTCTACAACGAGGCCGTCGCGCGCGGCGCGGTCGTCAAACGCACCGACGACGAGCCCGACCCGGCGCCGCTCCCTTACGTCCTCGTCGTCGTCGACGAGCTGTCGGACCTCATGATGGTCGCGCCCCGCGACGTCGAGAGCGCGATCTGCCGCATCGCTCAGATGGCGCGCGCTGTCGGGATCCACCTCGTCGTCGCCACACAGCGTCCGTCCGTGGACGTCGTGACCGGCGTGATCAAGGCCAACATCCCGTCGCGCATCGCGTTCAGCGTCGCGTCGCAGCAGGACTCCCGCGTGATCCTCGACCAGGGCGGCGCCGACAAGCTGATCGGGCGGGGCGACATGCTCTACCTGCACGCGAACTCGTCGAAGCCGCGCCGCATCCAGGGGTCGTGGGTGACCGAGAAGGAGATCGCCGCCGTCGTCGGCCACGCGCGGAGGCAGGGGGACCCGGAGTATCTCGAGGGGATCACGGCGGACGAGCCCGGGACCGGCGCGGTCGCGGCCGGAGCCGGAGGCGGCGACGAGCTGCTGGAGGAGGCTCTCGATCTCGTCGTCCGCTCGCAGCTCGGATCGACGTCGATGCTGCAACGCAAGCTCCAGGTCGGGTTCGCCCGCGCGGGGCGCATCATGGACCTGCTCGAACGACGCGGCGTCGTCGGACCCTCACAGGGATCGAAGCCGCGCGACGTGCTGATGACCGTCGAGGAGCTGGAGGCGCGCGCCGAGTCTGCCTGAACGAACCCCGCTCCTATAATGGCGGCCCACCAGCCGCAGACGACGCGGGAGCGCGGTGACCGAGCCAACCACCATCGGGGCCTATCTCCGTGCGATCCGGCGCCGCCGCCGGGTAAGCATCGAGCGGGCCGCCGACGAGACGAAGATCAGAGCCGCATTCCTCATGCGGATGGAGTCGGACGAGTTCGACTTCCTCGCGCCCGCGTACGTGCGCGGGTTCCTCAAGTCGTACGCGCGCTACCTGCGGGTCGACCCCGAGCCGTTGCTGGAAGAGTTCGAGAACCGCTACGGCGGGAGCCGCGCGGACACGTCGCAGATGATCGCCCTGCACCGGCGCGAGAAGGCCGTGCCGCGCGAGCGCCGCCGGTTGAACAGCTGGGCGGTGGCCGGCAGTGCCGCCGCGGTGATCCTGGTGGTCCTCGCGATGATCGGCGTCGCGACCGCGCCCGAGCCGCGGGAGCCCCGCGATACCTCGCTCAGCGCCGCGACCCCGACGCCGGACGCGTCGCCTTCCGTCGCGTCGACCGGGGCCCCCGCTCCCACCGAGGAACCAGGGGACGCCGTCGCCACGAAGGGGGTCGAGCTGGTCGTCGACGCGTCGGCGGGCGACTCGTGGCTCGAGGTGTACGCCGACGGCAAGTCCGTCCCGCTCTACTACGACACCCTCGCCCACGGCTCGAGCATGACGTTCGAAGCGAACAACCGTATGTTCGTCCGGCTCGGCTTCCCCGGGAACGTGGAGCTAACCGTCAACGGGACCAACGTCGGCTCGCCGGGCGGATCCGAGGTGATCGAGCTGACGTTCCCCGACGACCTCGACGGCCTCATCTAGGGGATGTCCCGCGTAGCGATCGTCACGCTCGGCTGCCCGAAGAACTCGATCGACTCCGAGGGCCTCGGCGGCATGCTCGACGCGGCCGGCCATTCGATCTCCGACGACCCCTCCTCCGCCGACGTCGTGCTCGTGAACACCTGCGGGTTCATCGACCCCGCGCGCCGCGAGACGGTCCAGGAGGTCCTCGACCTCGCGGAGCTGAAGGAGGGAGGCACGCTGAAGGGCCTCGTGCTGACGGGATGTCTGGTGGCCCGCGCGGCGGACGACCTGGCGGAGGCGCTTCCGGAGGTCGACGCGCTCGTCGACTTCGCCGCATACCCACGCATTCCCGAGATCGTCGCCGGCGCGGCCTCGGGATCGCTGTCCCAGCGCGTGTTCGGCGCCCCGGGGGCGAGGTTCGACCCCGCCTACTGGGACGCGACGATCGCCGGGGGGCCGCGCCTGCGCTTCGGCCGCGCCCCGTGGGCGTACGTGAAGATCGCGGAGGGATGCGACCGCGGGTGCACCTTCTGCGCGATCCCCCTGATGCGGGGGAAGTTCCGGTCCCGTTCGATCGAGACGATCGTGAGCGAGGCCCGGGGCCTCGTCGCCGCGGGCGTGACCGAGCTCTCGCTCGTGAGCCAGGACTCGGTCATGTGGGGCCGCGACACCGGCGAGGGGTCGTTCGTGGACCTGCTGCGGGAGCTGGAGCGCACCGTGGACGGGCTGCGGCGGGTGCGTCTGATGTACCTGCATCCCCAGGGCGTCACCGAGGAGCTCGTCGACGCGATGCTCGCGTCCGGCGTCGTCGCTCCGTACTTCGACCTCTCGCTGCAGCACGTGTCGCCGCGCGTCCTGAGGGCGATGGGGAGGTGGGGGAACCGCGCGCGCTTCGACGCGATGATCGAGAGGATCAGGTCGCTCGACCCCATGGCGGCGGTCCGCGCAACCTTCATCCTCGGGTTCCCCGGCGAGACGGACGAGGACGCCGGCGAGGTCGCGGCGTTCGTGGCCGGCACGCCGCTCGACTGGGTCGGGACGTTCACGTACTCGCCGGAGGAGGGGACGCGGTCGTTCGACCTTCCCGAACGCGTGCCCGACGCGGTCGCGCGCGAGCGCGCGGAGCGCGTCGCGACGGTCGCCGACGCGACCATGGAGGAGCGGGCGCGGTCGCTCGCCGGCAGCCGCCTCGACGTCCTGGCCGAGAGGCTCGACGTGTCGACGGGGAGGTGGACGGGGCGGTCGCACCGCGAGGCCCCCGAGGTCGACGGCGAGATCACGTTCGCCGCCCGGAGGCCGGTGCGGGTGGGCGACTACGTCGACGTGCTGATCACCGGGAGCGACGGCGCGGACCTGGTCGGAACGCAGAGCTGAGCGCGGTGAACCTTCCCAACGCCATCACCGTGGCGCGTGTCGCTCTCGTGCCGGTGTTCCTTGCGTTCGCGTACCGCGACTCCGGCTCCGCGGAGGTGGCCGCCTGGGCGGTCTTCCTCGTCGCCTCCCTCTCGGACTCCCTCGACGGGTACCTCGCCCGCAGGAACGGGACCATCACGCGCTTCGGTCAGTTCGTGGACCCGCTCGCGGACAAGATCCTGGTGGGGGCCGCGCTGGTGGTCCTCGTGGGCGACGAGGGCTTCCCGCTGTGGGCCGCGCTCGTGATCGCGGTCCGCGAGCTCGCCGTGCAGGTCCTCAGGATCCGGCGCACGACCGGGGGCCGCACGATGCCTGCCTCCGCGTTCGCGAAGGCCAAGACCGCTACGCAGATCGGCATGGTCTCGTGGTGGCTCCTGCCCTGGGAGTCGACGAACCCGGGTCACTGGATGTGGCTCGCGGCCGCGCTCGTGACCACGGTCGCGTCGGGGTGGGAGTATTTCGCACGCAGCCCCGCCCCGATGCAGGCGAGGACGTGAGAGCCGAGATAGTCGCGGTGGGGACCGAGCTGCTGCTCGGCCAGATCGCGAACACGAACGCGCAGACGATCTCCGAGGCCCTCGCCCTCTCCGGCGTCGACGTCTACTTCCACACGACCGTGGGCGACAACTTCGCCCGGATGACCGACGTCGTCGCCACCGCGGCGGCGCGGTCGGACGCGGTCGTGGTCACGGGCGGGCTCGGGCCGACTCCCGACGACGTCACCCGGGAGGGTGTCGCCGCCGCCACCGGCCGCGTGCTCGTGCGGGACGAGCGGCTCGCCGGCGTCATCCGCGCGCTCTTCGAGAGGCTCGGGCGCCCGATGCCCGAGGCGAACCTGAGGCAGGCGGACCTCCCGGAGGGCGCGACGCCGATCGAGCCGGAGGGCACGGCTCCCGGGTTCGTGCTGCGCCACGGTGGGACGACGATCTTCGCCCTTCCCGGGGTCCCGTGGGAGATGCGGGCGATGCTCCACAAGACCGTGCTGCCGCACCTGCGCGCCGCGTCCGGTGGCGGAACGATCCTGAGCAGCGAGATCCTCGTGGTGGGGCGGGGCGAGTCGCACGTGAGCGAGGCGATAGCCGACGTCGTCGAGGCGCAGACGAACCCGACGATCGCGTTCCTCGCGGGCGGAGGACGTGTCCGCGTGCGCGTGACCGCGAAGGCCGCGACGGAGGCGGAGGCGGCGGCGCTCATCGTCCCGGTCGAGGAGAGCCTGCGGGAACGGCTCGGCGTCGACGCGGTGGGACGGGGCTACGACTCCGTCGCCGCCGAGCTCGGTGCGCTCCTGCGTGAGCGCGGCGCGACGCTCGCGCTCGCGGAGTCGCTGACGGGAGGGGGCATCGGAGCGGAGGTCACGCGGATTCCCGGCGCGAGCGACTACTTCCTCGGCTCTCTCGTCGCGTACTCCGATCGGGCGAAGACCGGCGCGGGCGGGATCGACGCCTCGCTGATCCGTGAGCACGGCGCCGTGAGCGGGCCCGTCGCCGCGGCGCTCGCACGCGCCGCCGCCGAACGCTTCGGCGCCGACCTCGGCATCTCCGCCACCGGCGTCGCCGGCCCCGGCGAGCACGAGGGCAAGCCGCCCGGCACGGTGTTCGTGGGCGCGTGGCTCCGCGGGCGCAGCGAGGTCCGCAGGCCGCGCGCGTACGGCGACCGCGAGCACGTCCGCGAGATCGCCGCGACGTGGGCCCTCGACCTCGGACGGCGCCTGCTGCGCGACACATGAGCGGCGAGAAGCTCCGTCTGTTCACGGCGGTGCGCGTGCCGGAGGAGCAGCTGGCGTGGCTCGACGACGCCGTCGCGGACCTGAAGTCGCTGCCCGGCGCGCGCTGGGCTCCTCTCGACAGGCAGCACGTGACGCTCAACTTCATCGGATGGATCGAGTCCGCCCTGCTCCCGCACGTCGTCGGCGCGGTCGACGCGGTCGCGCCGCGGCACCCTGCCGCGGCCGCGCTCCTCTCGGGGCTCGGCGCGTTTCCCCGCGAGCGGCGGGCGCGCGTCCTGTGGGCGGGGATCGACGACCCGTCGGGCCTGCTCGCGGCGCTGGCGCGCGATCTGGGCGAGGGGCTGCGCGCCGTGGGATACGAGCCGGAGGACCGTCCCTACACGGCGCACCTCACGCTCGCTCGCTTCAAGACGCCGCGCGCGCTCGAGGGCCGCCTCCCCGCGCTTCCCGCGCCCCCGGACCCGTTCACGATCGACCGCGTGACCTTGTTCCGGAGCCGGCTCAGCCCGTCGGGCTCCCGTTACGAAGTCGTCCACGAGGCGTATCTCGGGGCGGGCGGCCCCGGCGTGTCCCGGTAGCGACCGGGTTCTGCTATCCCGTAGGTGTTCCCGGAGAAGAGGAGCGACGTGATCAAGACCGTGGTGGCGTCGGCCGCGTGCGCGGTCGCCGCGCTGGCGGGCCCGGCCGCGGCGCACGGCGACATCCAGGCGACGGATCCCGACCGGCTGGCGAGGGTTCGCAGGCCCCCGCGGTCGGTCGCGGTCACTTTCACCGAGGCCCCGACCGCGCAGGCGGTGCTGAAGGTGCGCGACGGGTGCCGGCGCGACGTGACGCAGGGGGTCGACGTCGCCGACGCGACCGCGACCGCGCGCGTCGCCGTGGGCCAGCCGGGGCGGTGGCGCGTCTCGTACCGCGTGATCTCCGCGCTCGACGGCCACGAGAGCAGGGGGCTCTACACGTTCACGGTCGCCGGCCGGCGCGACTGCACCCCGGACGAGCCTCCGGCGACCGGGGCTCCGGACGACGCCGCCGCCGCGCCGACTCCCGAAGGAGAGGACCCGGCGGGTGCCGGCGCGCCCGTGATCCCGATCGCGTTGGGCGCGATCGCGGTCGTGGTGCTCGCGTTCATCGTGCGGCGGTCCGGGGCGGCTTGATCGACCTCGTCCTCGCCCACGGGGTCGGGCGCGTCTACGAGTCGCCGATCCCCGCTTACCTCTACGCGGTCGGCGCCGGGGTGACGGTGATGCTCTCGTTCCTGCTGCGCGCTCTGGCGGGCGACCGGGACGCGCCGGAGAGGAACCGGCGCGTGACAGGATCCCGCGCCGTGCGCGCCCTGTCGGCGGTGCTGCGCGTCGCGGGCGTCGTCGCGCTCGTGCTCCTCGTCGCATCCGCGGTCCTCGAGCAGCAGCGGGGTCTCACGCTCGCGCCCCTGCTGTTCTGGGTCGGGCTCGTCGTCGGCACGACGGCTCTCTGCCTCGCCGTCGGCGGCGCGTGGGACGCCGCGGACCCGTGGGGGACGATCGAGTCCTTCTACCGGCTCGACGAGCCGGAGCGCGATCGCCTCGACCCGCCGTGGTGGACCGGCCCCCTGCTGGTGTACGCGCTCTTCTGGTTCGAGCTCGTCTCCGGCGTCGGGTTCGAGCGGGCCGGAGTGCTCGGCGCGGTCGTCGTCTACTCGGTGGTCGTCTTCACCGTGCGGCACCGGATCGGCGATAGATGGAGACTCGTCGACCCGCTGTCGATCCTGTTCGGCTTCGCGTCCGCGACGTCGCCGCTCGTGCTGCGCGACGACGGCGTCTACTACCGCGGGCTCGGCGGGATCGACCGGCGCGATCCGATGCCGCGTGCTCTGTTCGCGAGCGTCTTCGTGCTGCTCGCGTCCACCACGCTCGACAACGTCACCGAGACGGTTGGATGGTCGACCTTCCTGACGTCGACCGGGTTGGACGCGCTCCCCCGGGAGGTCGTCGAGTCGCTCGCGTTCGTCGCGTTCGGGCTTCTGTTCCTCACGCCGTTCCTGGTCGCGGTGGCGGCGGGGGCGGCTCGTCCGGGCGGGCGTTCCGGCGTCGCGGCGGCGGCGCGCTCGTTCGGGTGGTCGCTCGTGCCGGTCGGCGTCGCGTACGTGATCGCGCACAACGCGCCGCTGCTGCTCACCGGGGTGCCGCAGCTGATCCGCGAGCTGGCCGACCCGTTCGCGCTCGACTGGGACCTGCTGGGGGCGCGCGACCTCTGGAGCGGGTTCGTGCCGTCGCCGCAGCTCGTCTGGTACCTCGAGATCGCCGTGATCGTCGGGGGCCACGTGCTCGGAGTGCTCGTCGCCCACCGCACGGCGGCCCGGACCGCGGGCACGCACGCGGGCGCGGTCCGGAGCCAGTGGGCGCTGACGGCGCTGATGAGCGTCTACACGATCGCGACGCTGTGGCTCCTTGCCCAGCCGCTCGTCGTCTAGGCGTTCCGGCGCCGGCAGGCCCCGGCGGGTCCGCGGAGTACCAACAGTATGAAGGGCGGCGTGAACGGACGGCCGTGTGGCCTCCGCCGGATCGCGCACGTAACCTGGGCAGGGGCATGGACGTCATGACGAGACCACTCAGAGCGGCCGGGCTAGCGGCTTTCTTCGCCGCGGCCCTCGTCGTCGCGACCGCCCCTACCGCCTCGGCGCACGCCGCGTACAAGGACTCGACGCCCGGCGACGGCGAGACGGTGTCGAGCCCGCCGGCGCAGGTCACCGCCGAGTTCACCGAGCCCATCACCGACAGCTCGTACCTCGAGGTCTACGACCCGTGCGGCCAGCGCGTCGACGGCGGCGACTCGCAGGTGAGCGGCTACAACATGTCGATCTCGATGTCTGCCGCCAGGGCCGGGGAGTACGTCGTCGAGTTCGCCGCGCAGTCGATCGACACGCACGTCACGTACGGCAGCTTCTCGTTCACGTCCTCCGGCGGGGAGCCCTGTCCCGGGGAGGAGCCCGCCGAGACCGGTACCGGAGGCGGTGGGGGCGCGGGCGCAGGCTCTGCCGGCGGAGGAGGAGCCGCGGGTGGCGGTTCGGGATCACCGTCGGCGCCGGGCGGCGGAGCGGGGCCGGCGTCCGGCGGGGCTGCGGGCGGGCGGCACGCCCAGCACCGCAAGGAGACCGGCGACGCGCGGCCGGGCCGCGACGGCGGAGGCCCCCGCGCCCCGGGAGCCCGCAACGAGACGGTGACCCTCGAGAACACCGGCGACCGGGCGCCCGACCCCGGGCCCGCCGCGTGGGACCTGCCCCTCGGCGCCGTGTTCATGGCGCTGGTGCTCTGCGTGCTGATCGGGGCCGCGGGAGGAAGGGTGTACGCGGGCATAGTCGCGCCCCCGCGCCGTTGAGCCCCGCCGCGTCGAGACCGCGCGCGTCGGGGAGGTCGTCCGCCGGCTTCCCGCTTCGTCGCCGGATCGGGTCCTTCGAGCGCCTGCTCTTCCGCAAGCAAGCTATGGCCTTCGCCCCCTCGCGGGCGTAGAATGACACCCGGGTAACTACGCCGGGGTGATTCCCGGGAAATCCGGCCCCCGAACGTGTGTTCGGCCTATTTTTGTCGTACCCCATCTCTAGGTTCTGCCTCCGCAGGGCCCGAGGCGGGCCCCACGGCACAAGGAGGCACGCGGGTGGCAGGTATCAGGGAGTCGAGAGCGGCCGTCACCGACACGAGCCGCGACCAGAAGGGGCGCGACGCCGCGCTGGACATGGCCCTCGCCCAGATCGAGAAGCAGCACGGCAAGGGCTCGATCATGCGGCTCGGCGACGCGGGGCACGGCGCCGGGATCGAGGCCGTCCCGACCGGGTCGCTCGCGCTCGACCTGGCTCTCGGCATCGGCGGGCTGCCGCGGGGGCGGATCGTCGAGATCTACGGCCCCGAGGGCTCCGGTAAGACGACCGTCAGCCTCCACGTGATCGCCGAGGCGCAGAAGGCGGGCGGGCTCGTCGCGTTCATCGACGCCGAGCACGCGCTCGACCCGACGTACGCGAAGGCGCTCGGGGTCGACATCGACAATCTGCTGTGCTCCCAGCCCGACACCGGCGAGCAGGCGCTCGAGATCGCGGACACGCTCGTTCGCTCCGGTGCGATGGACGTGATCGTCGTCGACTCCGTCGCGGCGCTCGTGCCCCGCGCCGAGATCGAGGGCGAGATGGGCGACAGCCACGTCGGGCTCCAGGCGCGCTTGATGTCGCAGGCGCTGCGCAAGCTCGCCGGCAGCGTCAACCGCTCGAAGACGATCCTGATCTTCATCAACCAGATCAGGGAGAAGATCGGCGTGATGTTCGGCTCCAACGAGACCACGCCCGGGGGCCGCGCGCTGAAGTTCTACTCGTCGGTCCGCATGGACGTGCGCCGCATCGACTCGCTGAAGGACGGGGCCGAGGTCGTCGGCTCGCGCGTGCGCGTGAAGGTCGTGAAGAACAAGGTGAGCGCGCCGTTCAAGAAAGCCGAGTTCGACATCCAGTACGGGTACGGGATCTCGAAGGAGGGCAGCCTCCTCGACGTCGCGATCGACCACGGCATCGTGCGCAAGTCCGGCGCCTGGTTCATCTACGACGACGACCAGCTCGGCCAGGGACGCGAGAACGCGAAGTCGTTCCTTGCCGGGAACGCCGACATCGCGACCGAGATCGAGCTCAAGATCAAGGACAAGCTCGGGCTCCTCGGGAGCGACGACCCCGAGGAGGAAGCCGTGATCGCGATCCCCGAGACGGCCCCGTAGCCGATGGGTTCTGTCCAGGAGGCGATGCCGGGACTCGCCAGGGGCACGGCGCCCGATGCGAGCTCGGTCGCTCTCCTGGACGGCGCCCGGCGCGAGGCGATGGGCCGCGCGGGGCGGCTGCTCGCGGCGCGGCCGCGCACGGAGAAGGAGCTCGCGGAAAAGCTCAGCGATGCCGGCTTCGACGCCGACCTCGTGGCCGCCGCGATCGACCGGCTGCGGACCCTGGGCCTCCTCGACGACGAGGACTTTGCGATGCAGTGGATCGAGGAGCGCTCGGCGCGCAAGAAGCTCTCGCGCCGGGCGCTGTTGCACGAGCTGTGCGCCAGGGGAGTCGCGTCCGACGTCGCCGAGGCCGCGCTGGTGAAGGCCGGGGTCGACGAGGAGACCCAGGCGGTCGAGCTCGCGGCACGGTACGTGCGGAGGGTGGCGGCGAGGCCCCTGGCGGAGCAGTTCGCGCGGATCCGGCAGATGCTGGCGCGCCGTGGCTACGGCTACGACGTGGCGGAGGCCGCGGCCCGCGCGGTGCTGCCGCCCGAGGGCTGGGACTGACGGCTCACACGGGTCGACCAGACGTCCCTCGGGCCGCGCTTCGTCATCTCCGGCGGAAGGGGTAGAAGCCGGCGTCGTAGATGTCCCGGTCGCCGACGGGCTCGTCGAGCTCGAGGGTTAGCCGGGTCCACGGGTTGCCGATGCAGGTTTGGGCGCCCTCTGGGGGCTCCGTCAACAGGGCGATCAGGATGCGGTCCGGCTCGTAGACCACCCGGGGCTCGAAGTCCTCGGGGGCGAGCTTGCGTCCGCTGGAGCAGTTCATCTCGCTGGCGGAGAGACGCAGCTCGTCGTCCGACTCGCCGGGCTCGACGACCACCCGCCATTCGGCCGCGTCCTTCCCGTCGCGTGCCACTGCGGACGGCCGGCAGTCACCTGCCCCCGCGAACGACCAGTCCCCGCGAGCCCTCTCCAGCGTGAAGGACGAATAGGGGAACCGGCGGCTGGGCTTCTCCGTGAGGAACGTCACCTGCGAGCGCGAGTACCGGACCGCTCCCCAGTCGTCCCGTCCGGTCAGGCCCAGGTCGGGTTGGAGACGCGCTGCTTCCTTGTCGAGCGCATCCCACGCGTCCTGGGGGATCTCCTCGTCGGGAATCGGCGACTCCAGCCTCTCGATCGAAAAACGCGCCCCTCCACACGAATACATCAGGGAGCTCGCACCGCTTCCGCTGCCCGAGCCCCCACCGGCTCCGTCGGCCGAGCCCCCACCGATGCCGCCTTCGCACGCGACCAAGCAGATCGCGAGGAGGCTCAGCACGCCCAGCCTCGACCGCATGAGCGCATCATAGGTACTGCGGCGCGATAGGCCCCCGTGCAAATGGCTGGATGGGTGACACCAGCCCGCGGCCGGGCGTACCATAGTGGATGAGCTATTCACAAACCCAGACCCAAGGTACGAACGAACCCACGAGAGTCCCTTTGCCACTTTTCATGACGACGACCGAACGAGAGATCGAACGCACCGGCGCGGGTGGGGCTGCTCCACCCGGCCGAATGCATCCTCGTATCCATTAGCCGCCTGAGGCTTTCGTAGTTCGCTCGTGCCGGGTGCCCGCCCGGCTCTTCGCCGTGCCGGCGCCCTTGGACACGAAAGGAGCGAGGCATGGAGATCGTGATCGGTCTCTTCCTCGGCCTGCTGATAGGAGCCGGCGCCGGCTACGCCTACCGCCAGTCGGTCGCGCAAAAGGAAGTCACCTCCGCCGAGGCGCGGGCCCGCACGGTGCTTGCGGACGCCGAGCGGGAGGCCGAGGCGGCAAAGCGTGAAGCTCTAGTAGAGGCCAAGGACGAGGTCTTCCGGATGCGGACGGAGGCCGAGCAGGAGGTGAAACGCCGCACCGCGGAGGTCGACCGCAAGGAGGACCGCCTCGCCCAGCGCGAGGCGAACCTCGATTCCCGCAGCGACTCCCTCGACCGCAAGGAGCGGGCGATCGAGGCCCGGGAGAACGAGCTGAAGGCGGCCCGGCAGGAGCTCGACCGGCTCGCCGACCGGGCCCGGGCGGAGCTCGAGCGGGCGGCGGGGATGACCCAGGGCGACGCGAAGCAGGCCCTGATCGAGCAGATCGAGGACGAGGCGAAGCGGGAGGCGATGGTGATCGTCCGCGACGTCGAGGCGAAGGCGCGCGAGGAGGCCGACAAGCGGGCGCGCAAGATCATCGCGATCTCAATGCAGCGGGTCGCCTCCGAGCTCACGACCGAGGCCACCGTCACCACGGTGACGCTGCCGAACGAGGACATGAAGGGCCGGATCATCGGCCGCGAGGGCCGCAACATCCGGGCCTTCGAGGCCGCCACCGGCACGAACCTCATCATCGACGACACGCCCGAGGCGGTCGTCCTGTCGTGCTTCGATCCCATCCGGCGCGAGATGGCGCGGCTCACGCTCGAGAAGCTCATCAGCGACGGCCGCATCCAGCCCGCGCGCATCGAGGACATCCACGAGAAGTCGCGCGCCGAGGTCGAACGTGAGATCCGCGAGGGCGGCGAATGGGCGGTGCTCGAGACCGGGATCACCGACATGCACCCCGAGCTCGTCCGCGTGGTCGGACGTCTCAAGTTCCGGACGTCCTACGGGCAGAACGTGCTCAAGCACTCGGTCGAGGCGGCGCACGTCGCGGGGATGCTCGCCGCGGAGCTCGGTACCGACGTGGCGCTGGCGAAGCGGTGCACCCTGTTGCACGACATCGGCAAGGCCGTCACGCACGAGGTCGAAGGAAGCCACGCGATCATCGGCGCGGAGATCGCGCGCCGGCTGAAGGAGTCGCCCGCGGTATGCCATGCGATCGAGGCGCACCACGGCGAGGTCGAGCAGCGCACGATCGAGGCCGTGATCACGCAGACTGCCGACGCGATCTCGGGCGCGCGGCCGGGCGCCCGCCGCGAGACGCTCGAGACCTACGTCAAGCGGCTCGAACGGCTCGAGCAGATCGCGCTGGAGTTCTCCGGGGTCGACAAGGTCTACGCGATGCAGGCGGGACGCGAGGTGCGCGTGATGGTGAAGCCGAACGACGTCGACGACCTGCAGGCCGAGGTCGTCGCGCGCGACATCGCGAAGAAGATCGAGGAGGAGCTCCAGTACCCCGGGCAGATCCGCATCACGGTGATCCGCGAGACGCGCTCCTCCGCGTACGCGAAGTAGGAGCCGTGGGGCTACGCTCATCGTCATGACGAACGGGGCGTCGAGCAGCGCGACCTACTACATCCGCACGTTCGGGTGCCAGATGAACGAGCACGACTCCGAGCGGATGGCCGGCCTGCTCGAGGCCGAGGGCTACCGCGAGGTGTCCAGCCCGGAGGACGCCGGCGTCGTCGTCTTCAACACCTGCTGCATCAGGGAGAACGCCGACACGCGCCTCTACGGGAACCTCGGCCACATGAAGGCGCTCAAGGACCGCCGCCCCGACCTCCGGATCGTCGTCGGCGGCTGCCTCGCGCAGAAGGACCGCACGACGATCCAGGAGCGCGCGCCGTACGTCGACGTCGTGCTCGGGACGCACAACCTCGCGAGCCTCCCGCGGCTGCTGGCGGACTCGGCGAAGGGGCCGGCGTTCGAGATCCTCGAGCAGACGGAGACGTTCCCGTCGGCGCTGCCGGCGCGGCGGCTGTCGCCGTGGCACGCGTGGGTCTCGATCTCGATCGGGTGCAACAACTCGTGCACGTTCTGCATCGTCCCGGCGGTGCGAGGCGCCGAGGTCTCCCGGCGGATGGGTGACATCGTCGCGGAGGTCGAGCGTCTCGTCGGCGACGGCGTGGCGGAGGTGACGCTGCTCGGGCAGAACGTGAACTCCTACGGCCGCGACCTCGACGGGACGCCGCTGTTCTCGAAGCTGCTGTTCGCCCTGGACGAGATCGAGGGCCTGCAGCGGGTGCGCTTCACGAGCCCGCACCCTAAGGACTTCCGCGCCGACACCGTCGAGGCCATGGCGCGCTGCCGGACGGTCTGCGAGCACATCCACCTCCCGTTGCAGTCGGGGTCGGACCGCGTGCTGAAGGCGATGAAGCGCGCCTACACGCGCCGCCGCTATCTCGAGAAGGTCGAGATGGTCCGCGCCGCGATCCCGCAGGTCGCGATCACGACCGACATCATCGTCGGCTTTCCCGGCGAGACCGAGGAGGACTTCGAGCAGACGCTGGAGGTCGTCGAGGCGTCGCAGTACGACAGCGCGTACACGTTCCAGTACTCGCCCCGCCCGATGACGGCGGCCGCGTCGTTCCCCGACCAGCGCCCGAAGGACGTCGTGCAGGAGCGGTACGACCGGCTCGTCGAGCTCCAGGACCGCATCTCGCTGGAGAGGAACCGCGCGCACGTCGGCCGCGTCGAGGAGGTGCTCGTCGAGGGGCCCTCGAAGAAGGACTCCGGCAAGCTCTCCGGGCGCACGCGGACGAACAAGCTCGTGCACTTCCCGTCCGACGGCGCGGAGGAGGGCAGCCTGCGTAGCGTCGTCGTCACGGCCGCGCACCCGCACTTCCTGAGCGGCGAGCTCAGGGGCGGAGCGCCGGCCGGCGCGCCGGCCAACGCTCGCCGGGGGACGCCGCTGTCGCTGCCGCTGGTCGCCTCGGCGCAAGGGTGCGCTAGCTGCAACTAGTCGCCGGCGCCGTCGTCCCGCACGCGCCGTTGCTCCTGGAGGAGGTCGCGGGCCGCGCGGCCGCCCCCGCCGTGAGCGCGGCCGCACGGGGGCTGAGGTTCCCTCAGGACGCGCGGATCCTCCTGGCGTCGCCGCACGGGGCCGGGACGGGCGTCTACGCCGCGCCGCGCGGCGACCTCGACGGGTTCGGCCCGCGGGGGATCTCCGTCGCCGCGACCGCCGATCGCTCGTTCGCCCGCGATCTGGCCGGTGCGTGGGAGCGTCCACTCCTGGACGAGCCTGCCGACCACGGGATCGTCGTCCCGCTGCGGCTGCTCGATACGGGGGACGCGCCGGTCGTCGCGGTCGCGTTCGAGGAGGGGCTCGACGCCGCAGCCGTGGTCGACGAGGCGAAGGCGCTCGTGGCGGGGCTCGACGGCGTCCGCGGTCCCGTTGCGTTCGTGGCGAGCGCGAACACCTCGGCCGGGCTCGGCGACGCGGCTCCGCTCCCGTCTCTGCCCGCCGCCGCCGCGGCCGATGCCGCGGCGCTCGACGCGCTGCGCCGGGACCCGCGGCTGCTCGTGCCCCTCTTGCCGGACCTCGCGGCGGCGGGCTCGTGCGCCGTCGGGCCGCTGGCGGCGCTGGCGCTCCTCCTGGGCGACCGGCCGTGCGACGTCCGCGCGTACGAGCATCCCGCCGGCGTCGGCTACGCGGTGGCGGCGACGCGATGAAGGTCGCCGCGGTCGTCGGGCCGACGGCGGTCGGAAAGACCGCGGCCTCGCTGGAGGTCGCCGAGGCCCTCGGAGGCGAGATCGTTTCCGTCGACAGCATGCAGATCTACCGCGGGATGGACGTGGGAACGGCGAAGCCGTCCGCCGGCGAGATGCGCCGCGTTCCCCACCACCTCGTCGACCTGCGCGATCCGTCGCACGAGCTGACCGTGGCGGAGTTCCAGGAGCTCGGGCGGGCGGCCGTCTCGGAGATAGCGGGCCGCGGGAAGCTCCCCCAGCTCGTGGGCGGCAGCGGCCTGTACTTCCGCGCGCTCGTCGACGACCTCTACTTTCCTCCCCGCTCCGCGGAGGTCCGCCGCGAGCTCGAGGCGGAGGCCGGGGAGCTGGGGGCCGAGGCGCTGCACGCACGGCTGCGCCGCCTCGACCCGGTCGCCGCGGCCCGCATCCAGCCGCGCAACGCGCGGCGAACGGTGCGCGCGCTCGAGGTGATCGAGCTGACCGGAGCGCGCTTCTCCGACAACGCGACGTGGGAGTCGTACGAGAGCAGGTACCAGCTCGCGGTCGCGGGACTGGAACGGGACCGGGCGGACCTCCACCGGCGGATCGACGACAGGGTCGCGGCGATGCTCGAGAGCGGTCTGGTCGACGAGGCCGGGCGGGTCCGTTCCGCCGGCGCGAGCCGCACCGCGGCGCAGGCGCTCGGCTACCGGCAGGTGTTCGAGGGAGCCGCCGACCTGCAGGACACGATCTCGAAGGCGACGCGCCGGTATGCCCGGCGGCAGCTGTCGTGGTTCAAGGCCGACCCGCGGGTCAGATGGTTCGACGCCGCGGCAGACGATCTCGGCCCCCGGCTCGTTGCGTTCTTCCGGAGCGCGTTGGCCTTACCCTTGTGACCATGCGATTCGCGAAGTACCACGGCGTCGGGAACGACTTCGTGATGTTCGCCGACCCCGAGGACCGGCTGCGGCTGTCGCCGGAGACCGTCCGCGCGCTCTGCGACCGCCGCTTCGGCATCGGCGCCGACGGCGTCATCCGCGTCGCGCCCGCGCGGGGCGGGGGCGACTTCTTCATGGACTACGTGAACTCTGACGGGTCGCTCGGCGAGATGTGCGGCAACGGCATCCGGTGCCTCGCCGTCTTCGCCGCGGCGGAGGGGCTCACGCAGGCCCCCGAGCTCAAGGTCGAGACGAGGGCGGGGCTGAAGACGATCACGAAGGCCGGCGACGGGATCCGGGTCGACATGGGGCCGCCTCGGTTCCGCCCGGAGGACGTCCCGGTCGCATGGGAGGGCGACGACGCGCTGCACGCGAAGATCGAGCTGGACGAGGGCATCCTCGAAGCCGCCTGCCTCAGCATGGGCAACGCGCACGCGGTCCTGTTCGTGGACGACCTCGCGGCGGTGCCGCTGCGCGACCTCGGCCCCCGCATCGAGACGCACCCGATGTTCCCCGCGGGGACCAACGTCGAGTTCGTCGTGGTGGAGTCGCCTCGGCGGATCGCGCTGAGCGTCTGGGAGAGGGGCTCGGGCGAGACGATGGCGTGCGGGACCGGGGCGTGCGCGGCCGCGGTGGCCGCCCGCCTGCTGCGCGGCACCGCCGAGCGCGTGACGGTCGCGATGCCCGGCGGCGAGCTGACCGTCGAGTGGCCGGGCTCGGTCGACGGATCGGCTCGGCGACCCGCCGGAGGAAGAATCGACGACGTCGAGCCCGTTTGCATGACGGGGCCCGCGGTCAAGGTCTTCGAGGGGGACGTAGACCTTCCGTGAGGTCGGCGAAGCGCATCGAGAAGCTGCCGCCCTACCTGTTCGCGGAGATCGACAGGAAGGTCGCCGAGGCGAGGGCGCGCGGCGCCGACATCATCTCGTTCGGCGTCGGCGATCCCGACCTTCCGACGCCGCCGCACGTCGTCGAGGCGCTCGCGCGGGCGGCGGCCGACCCGGCGACGCACCGCTACCCGTCCTACACGGGGATGCCGGCCCTCCGCGAGTCGATCGCGCGGTGGTACGAGCGGCGCTTCGGCGTCGCGCTCGACCCGCACGAGGGGGTGCAGCCGCTGGTCGGCTCGAAGGAGGGGATCTTCCACCTGCCGGTCGCGTTCGTGGATCCCGGCGACGTCGCGCTGGTCCCCGACCCGGGATATCCCGTCTACGAGACCGGGACGATCCTGGCGCACGGCGAACCCGTGCTCCTGCCCCTGACGCCGGAGAACGGCTTCGTGCCCGACCTCGGCTCCCTGCCCGGAGAGGCCCTCGAACGAGCGCGCGTGCTGTGGCTGAACTACCCGTCGAACCCCACCGCCGCGTGCGTCGACCTCGACGTGTTCCAGCGGGCGGTCGACTTCTGCCGCGCGCACGACCTGCTGCTCGCGCACGACGGCGCGTACACCGAGGTCACGTTCGACGGCTACGTCGCGCCGAGCGCGCTGCAGGCGGACGGCGCGGACGAGTGCGTCGTCGAGTTCCACTCGCTGAGCAAGACCTACAACATGACCGGCTGGCGCATCGGCTGGGTCGCCGGCGCCCCCGCCGCGGTCGAGGCGATCAAGCGCCTGAAGACGAACATCGACTCCGGGATCTTCGACGCGGTGCAGCACGCGGGGATCGCCGCGCTCGAGGGGCCGCAGGACTACCTCGAGGCCTGCGTCGACACCTACCGGCGCAGGCGCGACCTGCTGTGTGACGGGCTGAAGTCGATGGGCGTCGTCGTGGAGCCGCCGCGGGGGTCGATCTACGTCTGGGTCCCGGTTCCCGGGGGCCATACGTCCGAGAGCTTCACGAAGCTGCTGCTCGACGAGGCCGCGGTCGTCGTCGCGCCCGGGAACGGCTACGGCCCGTCGGGCCAGGGCTTCGTCCGCTTCTCGCTCACGCTGGCGGACGACAGGCTGGAGGAGGGCGTCGAGCGGCTCCGGAAGGTGGTCACCTGACGTACGCGACGCGGCCCGAGCGCGAGAAGGCGATCCTCGTCGGCGCGGTGTTCGGCGAAGAGTCGAGCGACGAGGCGGAGTGGTCGCTCGAGGAGCTCGAGGCGCTCGCCGACACCGCAGGGGCAGAGTCGCTCGACCGGGTCGTGCAGCGGCGCGACCATCCGCACCCGGCGACCTACCTGGGGCGCGGCAAGGTGCAGGAGGTCGTCCAGACCGCGAACGCGCTCGACGCGGACATGCTGATCTTCGACGACGAGCTCACTCCTGCGCAGGGCCGCAACCTCGAGGAGATCGCGGGCGTCAACCCTCTTGCCGAGCGGGGGCTGAAGATCATCGATCGCACCGGGCTCATCCTCGACATCTTCGCCCAGCACGCGCGCAGCGCCGAGGGCAAGCTGCAGGTCGAGCTCGCGCAGCTGAACTACCGGCTCCCGCGGCTGCGCGGCTGGGGCGACGTGCTCTCGAGACTCGGAGGCGGCATCGGGACGAGGGGGCCGGGCGAGACCGCGCTCGAGGCCGAGCGACGGGCGATCCTGCGGCGGATGCAGCGCGTGAAGAAGGACCTCGAGGACCTCGAGCGCACGCGGCTCGTCAAGCGCAAGCAGCGGACGCGTACGGGCATCCCGGTCGTGGCGCTCGTCGGCTACACGAACGCCGGGAAGTCGACGCTGCTGCGGCGCCTGACCTCGGCCGACGTGCTCGTGCAGAACCAGCTGTTCTCGACCCTCGACCCGACGACGCGCCGCCTCGCTCTGGCGGGAGAGCGCGAGGCACTTCTCACCGACACGGTCGGCTTCGTGCGGAAGCTCCCGCACCAGCTCGTCGAGGCGTTCCGCTCGACGCTCGAGGAGGTCCGCGAGGCGACGATGCTGCTCCACGTCGTCGACGCGAGCCGCGACCCCGAGCGGCAGATCGCGGCGGTCGACGTGGTGCTGCGCGAGATAGGCGCGGCGGGAAAGCCGACCGTCCTCGCGCTGAACAAGAGCGACCTGTTGACCGACCCCGAGCGCGACAAGCTGCGCGGGCGCTTCCCCGACGCGGTGCTGTGCTCCGCCGCGCGCGACGAGGGGATGGGAGAGCTGGTCGCGAAGGTGGGGGCCGAGCTCGTGCGGATGAAGGTCGAGGTGGTGCTCGACGTCCCCTTCGACAGGGGCGACGTCGTCGCGCGCGTGCACGCGGAGGGCGAGGTCGTCGAAGAGTCGCACTCGGCGGAGGGGACGCATCTGGTCGCGCGCGTCAACCGCGGCGCGCTCGGCGACCTGGGGCCGTATCTCGCGTCGACGCCGGAGTGAGCGCGGCGCGCAGACCGGTCGCCTCGGCGAGCGGCCGAGAGCGTAGACCGGTCGCCTCGGCGAGCGGCCGAGAACGCAAGCGGAGCCTGGCCGCCGTCTGCTCGGTCCTCCCGGAGGAGGCGGCGGCGCGGGTGCTCGACCTGTGGGCGGAGCTCGATCGGGAGCTCGGCCTGAGGGCCGCGACGATCTCGCCGCTGCCGCACTTCAGCTACCAGGTGGCGCGGGACTACGACATCGACGTCCTGCAGGAGGTAGTGGAGCGGGTCGCGCGGGGCGCGCGGGCGCTGCGCGTGCAGACCGCGGGGCTCGGGATCTTCACGGGCGACTCTCCGGTGCTCCACGTCCCGATCGTGCGGAGCCCCGAGCTGGCGCGCTTTCAGGTCGCGGTGTGGAGCGCCGCGAGCGTCGCCGCGGGGAAGATCGACCAGCACTACCACCCGGCGTCGTGGATCCCGCACGTGTCGCTCGCGTTCGGCGACACTACGCCGGCGAACGTCGGGGCCGCGGTCGAGCTGCTGGCGCGCCGGGACCTGGCATGGGATCTGGAGCTGGACAACCTGTCGATCGTCAAGGGGGCGGGGCAGAGGCCGCAAGAGCTGGTCGCGCGCTACCCGCTCGAGGGCGTGGCGCGCAACTTCTGAGGCCGCAGGTCGAGCGACGACCGGGCACGTGGCCACCGGCCGCGGTCGGAACCTTCGGGAGCTCCCGGCTCGCGGCCTCGGCTGCTCGAGGGTCAGACCTTCCGGAAGACCGCCACCACCTTGCCCAGGATCTCGGTCCCCTGCGGCGCCTCGAACGGCTGTAGCGCGGGGTTCGCCGGCTCGAACCACACCGCGGAGCCCCGGTGCCGGATCGTCTTCACCGTCGCCTCCGGCGCGTCGCCGAAGTCGCTCGGCATCATCGCCGCGACGATCTCGCCCGAGTGCGCGGTCGGCTGCTGCCGGACGATGACGTAGTCGCCGTCGAGGATGCCCGCGTCGATCATCGAGTCGCCGTGCACCTGCAGCATGAAGACGTTGCCGTCGCCCACGAGCTCGGCCGGCATCGGGTAGATCTCGTCGACGTGCTCCTCGGCGAGGATCGGCGTTCCCGCCGCGATCCGGCCGAGGAGCGGCACCGAACGGGCCGGGCTCCGCTCGGCCGCTAGCCCCGTCTCCGCGTCGTAGAGCAGCTCGATCGCCCGCGGCTTCGTCGGGTCGATCCGGAGGTAGCCCTTGCGCTGGAGCGCGTGCATGTGGGAGTGCACGGTGGAGCTCGACGCGAGGCCGAGCGCGTCGCAGATCTCCCGCACGGAGGGCGGATAGCCCCGGTCGGAGACCGTCTCCGCGATGTACTCAAGCGTCTGGCGCTGGCGGTCCGTCAGTCCCTCGACCATTGCGAAGCCCCCTTGTCGGGTCCCGCCGGCCACCTCTTCGGCCGAACGCACGTTCGCCCAGCGTACGCGATCCAGGGCGCCGGTGCAAGAACGTACGTTCGAGGCGGCGCTTGCGCTCGAACGCACGTTCGCCTACCATAGGGAACGTACGTTCGGCAGTGGCGCGAAAAGTGTCGCACCCGGCCGCTAGCGTCGATCCCGTTCCACACGGGAGGTTCCACACGGAAGGTTCCACAACGGAAGGAACGGGTCGTCGAAGGAGGATCCACGATGGCGGTTCGCAGGGAAGACCTCGTCCCCGGGCGCGGGGCGGTCGTGTACCCGTTCCCGGTGGCCGCTCGCCGGCGGGCGCGCCGCCGGATGATGCTCCGCCGCAGGATGACGCTGGGAGCGACCGCCCTGGCGGTCGTCGCCGCCACGCTCGCGGGCGGGGGAGTGGCCGAGACGTCGCCGGGGGCTCGGGCGCGCCGCGCCGTGCGGGTCCAGCCCGGCGACACCCTGTGGGGGATCGCCGGCAGGTTCGCCCCCGCGGGAAGCGACATCCGCGCCTACGTAGACGCGCTGATCGAGTTGAACGCGCTCGAGGGGGGGCTCCAGCCGGGGGTGCGTCTGCGGCTCCCGAATTAGTCGGTTTTTCTTCCCGACTTCGCTTGACTCCCGGCCTCCACCGGCGCGTAATTACAACTCTGTGATGCCCCCATATATTGTGGTGGGCGCAGGGGCAAGGCCCTAGATGTGGTGGATTCCGGGCAGTTGGCCGGGTCTGGGCATGGGAGAATAGGCAGTGGCCGACGGCACCGTCTGGCCACACGGAAGGGGGCAGTCGGCGTGGCAGGAGCGACCACGAAGCGCACCGGTCGGGGACTCGGGATCCGCCGCCACTTCACCACCGAGGGCGTCCACCCCTACGACGAGGTCGAGTGGGAGCTGCGCGACGCCGTCATCCAGAACTACCGCACGGGCGAGGTCGCCTTCGAGCAGAAGGGGATCGAGTTCCCGAAGACGTGGTCGCAGAACGCCACCAACATCGTCGCCCAGAAGTACTTCCGCGGCGCCCTCGACTCGCCGCGGCGCGAGCACTCGGTCAAGCAGATGATCGACCGGGTCGCCGGCCGCTACGAGGAGGAGGGGCTCTCCCGCGGCTACTTCTCCGACGCGGCCGAGGCGAAGACGTTCGCCGACGAGCTGACGCACCTCCTCGTGACCCAGAAGGCCGCTTTCAACTCGCCGGTCTGGTTCAACGTCGGGTGGCGGCCGAAGGGCGCCGAGCAGGTCTCCGCGTGTTTCATCCTCGCGGTCGAGGACCAGATGAGCTCGATCCTCAACTGGTACGTCGAGGAGGGGACGATCTTCAAGGGCGGCTCCGGGTCGGGGATCAACCTCTCGACGATCCGGTCCTCGAAGGAGCGGCTCCGCTCCGGCGGCACCGCGTCCGGCCCCGTCTCGTTCATGCGAGGCGCCGACGCGTCGGCCGGCACGATCAAGTCCGGGGGGGCCACGAGGCGCGCCGCGAAGATGGTCGTGCTGAACGTCGACCACCCCGACATCAAGGACTTCATCTGGTGCAAGGCGCTCGAGGAGCGCAAGGCCCGGGCGCTGCGCGAGGCGGGGTTCGACATGGACCTCGACGGCCGCGACTCCCACTCGATCCAGTATCAGAACGCCAACAACTCCGTCCGCGTGACGGACGAGTTCATGAACGCGGCGGTGAGAGACGAGGACTGGGAGCTGAAGGCCGTCACGACGGGCGACAAGATCGAGACGGTGCCGGCCAAGGACCTGTTGCGTCAGATCGCAGAGGCCGCATGGCAGTGCGCCGACCCCGGCCTGCAGTACGACGCGACGATCAACGACTGGCACACGTGCCCGAGCTCGGGCCGGATCAACGCGTCGAACCCTTGCTCGGAGTACGTGCACGTCGACAACTCGTCTTGCAACCTGGCCTCGCTGAACCTCATGAAGTTCGTCGACGAGAACGACAACTTCGACGTCGAGGGCTTCACGCACGCGGTCGAGATCGTGTTCGTCGCACAGGAGATCTCGGTCGGGTTCGCCTCGTACCCCACACCCAAGATCGCCGAGAACTCCTACCGCTTCCGCCAGCTCGGCCAGGGTTATGCGAACCTCGGCGCGCTGCTGATGAGCCAGGGCCTCGCGTACGACTCCGAGGAGGGCCGGGCGTGGGCCGCCGCGATCACGGCGCTGATGACCGGGCACTGCTACGCCACGTCCGCGCGGCTCGCGCAGCGCGTCGGGCCGTTCGCGGCCTTCGCGGAGAACCGCGAGCCGATGCTGCGGGTGATGAACAAGCACCGTTCCGCCGCGTACGAGATCCCCGAGGGGCTCGCTCCGGCCCCGGTGCTCGACGCGGCGCGCAGCGCGTGGGACGAGGCCGTGGCCCTCGGCGAGGACGACGGGTACAGGAACGCCCAGGCGACGGTCCTCGCGCCGACGGGGACGATCGGGCTGATGATGGACTGCGACACGACCGGGATCGAGCCCGATCTCGCTCTGAAGAAGGTCAAGAAGCTCGTCGGCGGCGGGACGATGTCGATCGTCAACCAGACGGTCCCCCGGGCTCTGCGCAAGCTGGGCTACGGCGAGTCGCAGATCGCCGACATCGTCGCCTACATCGACGAGAACTCCCACGTCGTCGATGCGCCGCACCTTCGTGACGAGCACATGACCGTCTTCGACACCGCGATGGGCGAGCGCTCGATCCATTACATGGGCCACATCCGGATGATGTCCGCCGTCCAGCCGTTCCTCAGCGGCGCGATCAGCAAGACCGTGAACATGCCGGAGGACGTCACGGTCGAGGGCGTCGAGCAGGCGTACCTCGAGGGCTGGAGGCGGGGGCTGAAGGCGCTCGCGATCTACCGCGACAACTGCAAGACCGCGCAGCCGCTGTCGGTGAGCAAGAAGGAGAAGCCGGAAGAGGCCGCGCCGGCGAAGCTCACCACCGACCTTCCCGAGCCGGTGCGCCGCAGGCTCCCGCAGGCGCGGCGCTCGATCACGTTCAAGTTCAGGGTCGCCGACACCGAGGGCTACCTCACCGCCGGCGAGTTCCCCGAGGGCGGCGTCGGCGAGATCTTCCTGAGGGTCGCGAAGCAGGGATCGACTCTCGCCGGGATCATGGACGCCTTCGCGATCTCGATCTCGATGGGGCTCCAGTACGGCGTGCCCCTGTCGGCTTACGTGAAGCAGTTCGCCAACACCCGATTCGAGCCGTCCGGGATGACCGACGACCCCGAGTTCCGCATCGCGACGTCGATCCTCGACTGGGTCTTCAAGCGGCTGGCGGTCGAGTACCTGTCGGTCGATGAGCGGCACGCCCTCGGGATCAGGACCTCGGGCGAGCGTCAGGCCGAGATCGAGACGAAGCTCGACGCGGCCGTCGCCGACGCGGCGTCCCACGGCCACGGCAACGGGAACGGCAGCAACGCGGAGGGGGAGGGCGTGATCGTGCTGGGGCCGGTCGCGACCGCGAACGCGGGGTCGCTCCCGTTCTGCGGGACGTGCGGAGTGCAGATGATCCCGTCGGGCTCCTGCTTCGCCTGCCGGTCCTGCGGCTCGACGAGCGGCTGTTCCTGAGAGGCCGTCCATGGCGGACACCAGGCACTGCAGCGAGTGCGGGGCGGAGCTGAGGCTGCGTCCCGCCTCCTGCCCGCTGTGCGGCAGGGAGACGCCGTTCGTCCCGAAGGAGCGCGTGCACATCGACCTCGACGACTACCAGAGCAACGTCCGGTCGCTGCGGGAGGAGCTGCACCGCATCCGGCGTGACGGTGCGGAGGCCGTCTGACGGATACTGGCGACGTGAGAAGACTCGCTGCGATCTTCTTCGTCGCCCTGTCGCTGTGTGCGCTGGCCGCCCCTCCCGCGGCTGCGACGCTGGACCCCTTGGAGCTCCAGGTGGATCCCTACCGCCGGCCGGGCAGGCCCGTGACCATCAAGCTCCAGAACCCCACGTCCGACCCGCAGCGGTTCCACACGCCGTGGACGATCACGCGCGCGAAGACGGACGAGGTCGTGGCGCAGTTCCACTGGTCGAGGTCCGAGCGACGGCTGCCGCCGGGTGAGAGCGCGGTGTGGGAATGGGACCAGCGCGCCGGCCCCCACAGCACCGAGCCGGCTCCTCCGCAGGAGGGCGCCCGCGCGGGCCCCGGAGGGTACGTCGTGACGATCGAGACGCGGGAGGGGCGTCTGCGCCGGCGCTTCCAGATCGGGCGGTTCTTCACCCTCGGCTTCGAGGGGCGGGACGCGACGTTCGTCGTCTTCGTCAACGAGCGCAAGCCCATCAGGCAGATGAAGGCCGAGGCCGCCGCCGACGACAAGACTCTGATCGTGTCGGGCAAGGTGCGCGGCGCGCGCCGCTACAACTCCGACTGGTCCTACTCGATGGGGCCGGGCTCGATCGTCCTCGGCGAGGTCTTCGTCGAGGTGTGCGACGCGAGCCCCGGCTACGTCGAGCGCCACAGGAAGGAGTGGCGCGGCAAACGGTGGTGTCCCTGGTCGTCGTACGTCGCGAGGACCGGGCGCTGACGTGCGCTGCCCCTACTGCGCGGTCGAGGAGGACAAGGTGGTCGACTCCCGCCTCGCGGAGGAGGGGCGGGTCATACGCCGCCGGCGGGAGTGCCTCGGGTGCGGCCGCCGCTACACGACGTTCGAGCGCGCCGAGGAGGTGCCGCTCCTCGTCGTCAAGCGCAACGGCGCGGAGGAGCCGTTCGACCGCGCGAAGGTCGTCGAAGGCATCAGCCGGGCCTGCAAGAACCGTCCCGTCTCCGTCGGGGAGATCGACGACCTGGTCGACGACGTCGAGGAGTCGATGAGGGCGAGCGGCGAACGACCGGTTCCCACGTCCGCGATCGGACGCGAGGTGCTCGAGCGGCTGCGGAACGTCGACGAGGTCGCCTACCTCCGTTTCGCGTCCGTCTACAAGGACTTCCAGGAGCTCACGGACTTCGAGCGCGAGCTGGGCCGGCTGCTGAAGAAGTCGCCTCCCAAGGCGCCCGGGAACGGATGAGGATCCGCGTCCGGAGGCTCGACCCGGAGCTGCCGCTCCCGTCGTACGCCCGCCCCGGCGACGCGGGGCTGGATCTCCTGGCGGCCGAGCCCGTGCTGCTGAAGCCGGGAGAGCGCGCCGCCGTCCCCACCGGTCTGGCCGTCGAGATCCCCCGCGGCTACGCGGGCTTCGTCCACGCGCGCTCGGGCCGTGCGCTGCGCGAGGGCCTCGCGCTCGTCAACGCGCCCGGTCTCATCGACGCGGGCTACCGCGGTGAGATAAAGGTGATCGTGGTCAACCTCGACCCGTACGAGCCGATCCACGTCGAGCGCGGCGACAAGATCGCGCAGCTCGTCGTCCAGCCGGTCGCCGCCGCCGAGCTCGAGGAGGCAGACGACCTCGACCCGACCGACCGGGGCCCGGGGGGCTTCGGGAGCACGGGCCGATAGGAGACGGTTGCGTCGGACGCGTCCGTCGTTCCGGCGCCGAGGGACGCGAGGGAGAATGTCCGGCGAACGTCGTGGCGAGAGAAGGAGGCGACGATGCGCAAGCTCTGGGTGGTCGCGCTGGCCGGCGTGATGGTGGGTGCTTCGGCTCTCGTCGTCTGGGGAGCCGGCGCGCGCGGCAGGGGTGACGTCGACGCACGCGTCCACGCTTGGACCGACGACGCCGCGACCACCACGTCCGGCGACTGGGCGGGCCTCCCCGGGCTGACGGCGCGGACCAGATGCCAGGGCAACGACTCGGCGAGCGCGACGGTGTCGCTCGAGCTCGGGGCGCAGTCGGATCCCGTCGAGGTGCGAGTGGTGATGGACGCGCTCGACCTCGCCTCCGCCGAGGGCGAGATCGAGGGGCTCTTGAACCCCGGCGCGGTCGAGTTCGCCGGCGAGGGAGCGTCGAGCTACACGTTCGTGGGCCGGACCCCGACCAAGGGTGGATCGATCTTCGAGGTCCAGTGGCGCCTCGACCCCGACGCGCCCGGGGCCCAGTCCGCCACGCTCGAAAGCGGCACCCTGGACGTGCTCTGGAAGAAGCAGGCGGGCCGCGGGGGCCTGGTCTGCTAGGCCTCCGTAGGCGCCCGGGAGCCGCGTATAATCGTGGGGCATTGCGGGCGTGGCTCAGTGGTAGAGCATCACCTTGCCAAGGTGAGGGTCGCCAGTTCGAATCTGGTCGCCCGCTCGGATCAAAGGCCCTGGTAACAGGGCCTTTTCCTTTACAAACGGGTGTTCGATGCCCGGTCCCGCGGCCCGAAATCCCGCAGAAATCCCGCACCCGGTTTCGGTCGCCTGCCGCCTCGCTTTAGTTTCCCGAACGCGGCTCTCGCTTGAATCTGTAATTACGCTCCTGTTGTGTGCCTAATGAAAGCGGGTATACTGGCTGGTCACGCGCGGTTATTACGTTAGCTCAGCAATCGGAGGCAAGGTGGACCAGGACAAGTTTCAGGAGGCGCTCCTTAAGCGTCTGGATGTACTCATTGCGCTATCGCTGGAACGACCCGCCTCGGAAAAGGGGGCCACGATGGCTTCCCGTGTGGGACGCCTCAGTTCCTACGGGCTCACCCCGAGTGAGATCGCCTCGATCGTTCGGAAGCCGCTCAATTACGTGACGGCCACGCTCTCGAACAAGGGCAGGCGGGAGAAGGGTGGGCGGCAGGATGGTTGAGGTAAACGAAAAGGCCGTCCTCAAGAAGCTCGACCAACTCGTTCGCTTGATGTCGCTCAGCTTGGTTGAGGGCAAGAAGCAGGCGGACCAGATAGCGCTGCTTAGCAAATCGGGTTTTCAACCCAAGGAGATCGCCGACCTACTCGGCACGACCCCAAACACCGTCAGGGTCGCTCTTTCGAACATGCGCAAGAAAGGCGCCATGAAGGTCCCAGGCAAACCAGAGACGGGTCAATAGGAGGGCGATATGGGTGACGGGGAGTCCCGGCTCGAGAGCAAGTTGAACGCGATCCTGGCGATCCTCGTGGATCGGCACCTACGCGATACCGAGATTGCTCGGCCAAAGGATCGTTCGATCGATCGGTTGCTGACGGACGCTGGGCTAACCGCCAAGGAGATCGCCGCCCTCCTCGGTAAGACGGAGAGGGGTGTGCATATCCAACTTCAGCGAGAAGCCAGCCGAAAACCGCCGCGCAAGGGCAAGACAGACAAGCCGACAGAGAAACAGGAGTAGGGGGAGTGTCATGGCTACCGATAAACAGAAGTCCAAGGACATGGACACTCAGGAGGAGCTAGTCTGACTGATGGCGATTCAAATTCGGCGCTCCATCGGAAACCAAAGAGAGGCCATCCTGGAGTTGAACCGAGCTGGATTTGGGCAAACTCGGATCGCTCAACTTCTTGGAACGACCGCCGGGACCGTTAACACGGAGCTCGTTCGGGCGAAGAAGAAGCCGGCGAAGAAGCCCACATCTTAAAGGTGTTCCATGCCGGTCTCCGTCACTGATACGCGTTCGAACTTCAACGATCAAATCGTCTACGCGGCCCGAATGATTGGTGCATCGAAGAACCGCGCACTTGTATTCGACGCTGTGTGCTCCGGCAAGAAAAAAGTCAAGACCCGGGATGAGATAGCAGCCACGACGAAGTTGTCTTCGAAACAGGTCCTCAATGCCGGGAAGCAGTTGGCTTCGCGTCACCTCATTACGCAAACAAAGAAGGACGGGCAGACTGCCTACGAGAAGGATCCAGGGCTGGCCCCCCACAAGAAGATGATCTTGAAGTTGGCGCGCGACTCAAAGGCCCGAGAAAGGGTTCCCACCAAGGTGCAGCCTCGCGCTGGTAAGGGTGCAGCGAACGTGACAGTGAATATTGCGATACCCAGGGCGCTTGTCGAGGTTCGACAGGTAACTGTTGATGACATCGACTCATTTGCCAAGGTGCGCGACGTGGAAGTACAAGGCTCGAAATGCGAGATTCCTGAGAAGAAGATGAAGAAGGGTGTGCAGGCGATCGTAGGTGAACCAGGCGAATTCAACGACTGGGGCGGTGAAAAGAACGACCTTTGGACCACGCGTCTCGAGTTGGATGGACGACGACGCCCCACTGCCTTTGCTTTCAAGGGACCAGGTACCGAAGGAAAGCTAACGCCAAAGAAGATGGGCACGAATGGCGATCAGATTCAGCGGCTGTTTCAGAGCGAGGCCGAGATATTCATCGTTCACTATTGGCGTGAGATAGACGAGTCTGTGGTGGAGCAGATTCGTCAGTTCGCGACAGCGAAATCAGCGACTCTCGGTAAGGAAATCGTCTTCGGTGTAATTGATGGGAAGGATTCGCTGAGAATCGTTACCGCTTATCCGGAGCACTTCTAGGCTTTCTTGACCCTCCACTCGAGCCGCTGGCCAATCGCAGCCGCGTAGCGGTCGACGGTTGAGAGCTTCGCGTCGATCTCCCCACGCTCCATCCGGGCTACGGCGGATTGCGAGGTCTTCATCGCTGCAGCCACGTCCTTCTGGGTGATGCCGGCCTTCTCACGTCGGGCGGCGAGCTCTCGAAGGAGGCGCCGGCGCTCCTGGGCTGCCTCGAGCATCTCGGGGAACTTTGGGTTCCTCTTGGTGCTCTCGTCGATGATCTCGTCGAGGAAGTCTTTCTTAGCCATGGTTGGAGGATATCTCATTCGTGAGATATCCGTCTAGGCCTTCCGGCCCCGCCGCTTCCAGTCGGCGAGCCTCCGCTCCGCGAGCTCGATCTTCGGGGGTGGGGTCTTGCGGGTCTTCTTTGAGAACGCTTCCAGCGACAGCAAGACCTGACTGAGCTGGCCCTCAGTCGCGAACAGGATTCGGAACTCTTCCTGCGCTCCCGTGGCTCGCACCTCGTATATGTCTCCTCTGAGGTGGCGAGCTGCGCTCAGTCCTTCAAGCCTTACCTCGGCCATAGCGACCACGACCTCTGCCCGATCTTCATCGGAGAGGCCCATGATGAATTCCTTGACCGGCCTTCGCCCGGCCGCCGTCCTGTAGTCTCGCCACCTCCGCCGAACCTCCCTGACCATCGATGCCTTAGGTGAAGCGGCCGGTGCGGATCATCTTGTCGAGGCCGTCGCGCAGGCGTTCGTCGAGGCTCGGGAACAAATGGCCGTATCGGTCGAACGTCAGCGTGATCGTCGAGTGGCCCAGGCGCTCCTGAATCTCCTTGGGGTGTGCTCCTTGCGCTATCAGGAGCGCAGCGCACGTGTGCCGAAGATCGTGGAATCGATAGAGCGGGCGATGACGAAGCTTGCAACTCCTGTCGGTGCAGAGGCAGAGGTCAGGGTCAAGCCCCGACGCAACCAGCGCCGGCAAGTAGTGGCGTTTGTAGAAGTTCCTGCGTAGTGGCTTGCCCTCTGGCGAGCTGAAGACGAAGCCCTCGTCGCTCGGGTAATGGCCGATGTGCTCACCGAGCATCTCGCTGAGGGCTCGCGGCAGCGACAAAGTACGAGGTGTGCCTGTCTTGGGTGGCTGAACGTGAAGGTGGCCGTTGATCTCCGACAGCGACTCCTTCACCTCGACCGTTCCTTTGAGGAGGTTCAAACGGCCGACCCGCAACACGGCGAGCTCACCCCAACGCATCCCGGTGTACGCCGCGGTGAAGATCAGCGCGCGATAGCGAGGCTCGATCGCATCGGCGAGCGCCTCGATCTGCGCAGGTTCCAGGAACCGCATCTCGTCGTGGCTCGTCTGCTTCGGCAGGTCGATGCCGATGCAAGGGGAACGACTGATGAGCCCGTCGATGACGGCGGTCTTCAGGATCTTCGAGAAGGTTCTGTAGACGCCGACGATCGTGCTCGAAGCGAGTCCGTCTTCGGCGAGCTGGGCCACCCAGGCGCGGACGTCGGTCGGTCGGATCGTGCCGAGTGGCATCCCACCGAACACGGGGAGGATCTGGTTGTTGAGGTGTCCCTCGATTTTCTGCCTCGTGCCCGGCCGCACGTGGGTGAGCCCAGTGACGTACTGATCGGCGTAGTCCTTGAACTTGACCTTAGCCCCCGAGGGGTTCGTCCAATCGCCGCGCTGCTTAGCGTCCTCGACCGAGTTGAGGAACGCTTTCGCTTCGGTCCGCGTGCGGAACGACTTCGAGTGCTCCCGTCCTGCAGGATCCCGATATCGGGCAACGTAGCTGCCCTTCTCGGTCTTGCGTGAGATCCAGCCCATTCACATCACCTCCCCCTGAGTATCCGCGCCGGCTGTGACAAGTAGCGAGCTGCGATCGGTAGTGGGAGCCAACTGGATCGGGCGGAAGCATGCTTGGTTTCTTGTGGCCGTGGCCGAAACGACTAATCAAGTACAGGCCGTACGCATAGGACGCCGTTCACGGGAGAAGCATTCAAGCGCCTCTGCGCGCACGCTCCCATTCCGCTCCTACAAGCGAGACAGAAGTTGACGACCCCTGGTTATCGATGAGACCTCAAAAAGAGCATTTGCCTGCGAAAACGCCCTAAGAAGCTGTGGCGGACGCGAAGTTCCAATTGCCGATATGGCCTTGCCGAGGCGAGGATCGCCGGTTCGAGCCGGTCGCCCGCTCTGGAACACGGTTGATCTATTGGTCTAAGGGATTGTCACGGTGATCTGCAGGGGAGCTGAGATCGGGGAGCTCTCGGTCTCCATCGTCTGTCCCTTGTCTTTGATGGACGTCGTGAGCGTCGCTGCGCAGCCTGTGCCGGTCAGGGTGTGGTATCCGGGGATGCTGAAGCGCCAGGTCGCTGCGTCCAAATGCTCGATCACCGCGCACTCGCTTGCTCTGTCCGGATAGGTGACGACCCAGCGTCGTTGCTGGTCCTGATTGCAGATGAAGAACGCGTCGGACACCGTCGATCCGCCGGGAATCACGTCGTTATACCAGTCGTAGTTCAATGGCTGGCTGGTCTTGAAGACGATGTAGGTGAACTCACATGTAAAGGGCACGCCGTCGTTCGCATAGGGGCTGTTGATTCGCACCCTCCGCTTCCCTCCCGGCTGGAACTGAAAGTGGTCGGACAAGGTGTCGTCCGTGAAGTTGCTGGGGTTGTCATTTGAGAAGTCGGTGACCCTGGTCGAGCCGGCCTCACCTTCCGTGTAGGTCTTGCTAACCCCATCACTCAACAGAACGTCGTCCAAGTTATCCCTGACCTCGACGAGCGTCGCCTTGTGTTGGGTACCGATCCATGGCCGGGCGACGGCCTCCGAGAACGTGCCAGTCATCACCAAGGTCACAATCACGAGACCTGCCAACGCTGCTTTCATCGGTCGTCCTCCTTGTCGAAACGGCGCCGTCGACATGTCCTCGTCTGTGGAGGGCAGGCAAGGTTCGAGCCCGCTCGCCCTCCCCTTGCCCGCCCCACGGCATCTGCTGTTCGAGATGCGTGGAAAGCGACTGCACGATCGTGCCTTCCAAGGAACGGCCAGTCTTTGGTGGCCAGCGAGGCGAGGGCTAGACTCCCAATCGCAAGTAGGCAAGTCCATGACGTGAGGCGGACGGATCACATGGACTCCCACAGCCGCTCCGGGCGTGCCCTAGTCGTCGGCAGAGACGAAGAGCTGCACACGATGCAGAGGGCGTTGTCCGACGCTCATGACGGACGCGGGCAGATGATCCTCTTGGTGGGGGATGCCGGCGCCGGGAAGACGGAACTTGCGCGCCGTATCTCTACCGAAGCGGAGCAGCGGGGATTCCTCGTTGCTTGGGGGCGCGGATGGGAGGGAGGAGGAGCCCCCGCGTTCTGGCCCTGGATTCAGATGGTGCGAAAGATCGCAGCCGAAGTGGGGGTCGAAGATCTCTTAACCCAGATTGGCTCGGCAGCTCCCTACATCGCCCAGCTCGTTCCGGAGCTCGGCCCCGGTCTCACAGAGACGGCTCCGGCCCTCGGTCGCCACGAGCGGGACCGCTTCATCATCTTCGATGCTGCCGCAACACTCCTCAAGACGACGTCGGGTGAGCGGCCTCTCCTGCTCGTCTTCGATGACCTGCACGCGGCGGACGAGTCGACGTTGCATCTCCTGCATTTCATAGTCAGGGAGATCGAACACTCGCGGGTCTTGATTCTCGGCACTTATATTGAGGGCGAAGCGAAACCCATCGCACATCTCCTGCAGGGTCTCGCTCGGGAGGGACGAGTCCTCCCCTTGCGAGGCCTGAACGAGCAGAGCGTGGCAGAGCTCTATGAGGTTAAGACCGGGCACAGCCCCCCCGACGGGGTCCTGAGCGCTCTGTTGGAGGCGACGGAAGGAAATCCTTTCTTCCTCGACGAGGCGATTCGATTGATGGCATCCCGAGGTGACCTGCGACGGCCCGACTACTCGCTGGGTTTTCGCGTCCCCAGGGGGGCTCGAGGGGTCATCGATCGTCGGTTAATGCCGCTGCCCGACGAGGTTGTTTGGCTGCTTTCGCAAGCCGCCGTTATCGGTCGTGAGTTCGATGCGTCCATTCTCGCCGAGGTCGCGGAGATGGAGATGAGTTCGGTGTTCACGATACTTGAACATGCCGCTGAAGCGGGGATCATCACAGAGGTTGGATCGCAAGGCACGTACAGCTTTGCGCACATCCTCGTTCGCGAGGCGCTTTACGAGGAGCTGACCCCCTCCGACCGCATGCGACTGCACGACCACGTCGCCCAGGCGATCGAGAAGCGATCGGGCGCTGATCTCGCGTCGCATGCCAGCGAGCTGGCACATCACTACTTCAAGGCTGCTCAAGCTGGAGACAAAACCAAAGCACTGCGTTTCTCGCTGCTCGCCGCTGATCGAGCCTATGCCGCGACTGCCTACGAGGAGGCGGTCAGGCTCTACGGCCGAGCACTCAAGATCGCGGAGAGCACCGGCATGAAGTCCGCGCGACGAGAGCAGGTAAGAGAGCAGCTGGAGGCCGCTCGATCTCACCTCGAGGATTCCACACCGCAAACGGCAGCGCCTTCGCTCGAGACGCAAGGGCGCTTCCTCCGGCAGGGCGACTACTGGGAGATCGACTTCGAAGGGACGAGGTTCCGACTTCGGGATTCAAACGGCCTTCGCTATCTCTCCCAGTTGCTCAAGAACCCCGGCCGAGAAATCCACGCGCTCGAGATCGTTTCGATCGTGCAGCAGGTATTTCCCGCACGATCCAGGACCGAGCCGGGTTTGGAGAAGGTGGGCGCCGCGGGCGATGCAGGAGCGATCCTCGACGCCACCGCGAAGGACGCGTACAAGCGAAGGCTAAACGACCTCAATGAGGAACTCGAGGAAGCCGACGAATACAACGACCAAGAACGGGTCAGTCGTATCCGCCTGGAGATCGATGCTCTGGTCCAGCAGCTTGCCGGTGCCGTGGGACTGGGAGGACGGGATCGCAAGGCGGCGAGTCAGGCGGAAAAGGCGCGTCTCAGCGTGACCAAGGGAATCAGGAACACTCTCACGAAGGTCGAGGCCAACCACCCGTCGTTGGGAACACACCTCCAGGCCACGGTGAGGACCGGGACCTACTGCTCCTACAAGCCCGACCCCCGGTCTCCAATCAGCTGGCAGGTCTGAGAAGTCGAAAAGCTAGTGGCGGCGGTCCTGACCAGGGGGGCACGGCCGTGCAGGAGGTTTTCACGTCGAGTTGACGTATTAGTCGTTGAACCTTCGGAGCGCGAGGACCTTTGACTACAGACAGGCGGGGCGCGGATCCGTTGGTCGGCACCGAGCTGGGTGGCTACAAGATCAGCTCGGTGATCGGCCGTGGCGGCATGGGAGTTGTTTACCGGGCGACGGACGACCTGGGCGGGTTGGTCGCGCTCAAGGTCATGGCTCCGGAACTCGCACGAAGCCCTGCCTTCGAGGAGCGGTTCATAAGGGAATCTCAGACCGCGATCGACCATCCCAACATCGTTCCGATTTATGAGGCGGGTCAGGACGGCGACCTCCTGTACATCGCCATGCGTCTTGTAGAAGGAATCGATCTCAAGACCCTCATACTGAAAGAGGGTCGGCTTCTCCCGAACCGCACCGCCGATGTCTGCTGGCAGGCCGCGACTGCGCTCGACGCCGCGCACGAGTCGGGCATCGTGCACCGCGATGTTAAGCCGCAAAACATCCTCCTAGAGAGCTCCGATGACGGTGGTGGGGAACATGTGTTTCTGTCCGACTTCGGTCTGGTTAAGCGCGTCGCCTCACAGAGTTCATTCACCGACAGCACCTATCTGGTCGGAAGTGTCCAGTACATGCCTCCGGAACAGATCGAGGGAAAAGAGGTCGACGGCCGTTCCGATGTGTACGCGCTCGGCTGCGTTCTCTACGAGTGTCTTACAGGAGCGGTGCCATTCGAGAAGGAGACCGAAGTAGCCGTTCTCTTTGCCCATTTGAACGAGACGCCCCCCTCCGTGACCACGAGGGTCCCAGTGCTGGGTGAAGGGGTCGATCTCGTCATATCTAAGGCGATGGCCAAGGCTCCCAAGGAGCGCTACTTGACGGCGGGAGAGTTCGCGAGCGCACTCCGGAAAGAACTCGGGGTCAGCGCGAGCCGCCGACGGTCCGTATGGGCTCCAGGGCAAATGGGGACCTCGCGCCGCAGCCGTCCCGTGTACCGCAGCCGTACGTTCGAATCAGCAGGTCCTCGGGGTGTCGCCGCATCCAGGAGAGGTTGGGCGGCCGCGGCCGCGGCGATCCTCTTGATGGGTACGGTCTTCCTCCTACAGCGGGACGGGTCCTCATCTCTGATCGCGCCATCTTACGGACCGTTGTTCCAGGCGCTCGACGAGTCGAGCGCAGACGAGACCGGACCGGATGAGTTCAGGGAAGAGTCGGCGTCCCGTGACGACCCCAAGAGATCGTCGTCCAACCCGACAGCAGCGAGGACCGTCGGCGGCTCGGGCGAGAACCAGCCCAGTGAAGTCACATCCAAAAAGCGCGTATCCGGTCTCTTCCACCAGTCACCAACCGAGGAAGAGGTTGCCGAAGGCGCCACCCAGTGGCTCTTCTTTACCCGGAGCATCTCGGGCACGGACGAGATCTTCAGGATGCGGCCCGACGGCCGGGATCTGATGGCGGTTACCAGTAACAGTCACGAAGACATCACGCCGGACCTCGCGCCCGGTGGGAGACGTCTCGTGTTCGCAACCTCCCGGTGGGGGAAGTACCGGCATCTCATGACGTCCAATCCGCGCGGTGGACGGGTGACACGACTTACGGCTTCCTACACAGACTTCGACATCAATCCGGAATGGTCGCCGGACCGAAGTCTCATCGTGTATGAGGCCCATCCCTGGGCCGAGTGGAACAGCGCGACTGGTTTCGACCTTGGCGGAGGCGTGATTCGGACGATCACGCCGACCGGTCGCCGAGGTAGGACCCTGGCCGGGGGATTCACCCCTTCTTGGGCGCCCGACGGCCGTCACATCGCGTTCGTCCGCAACCACGATATCTACGTGATGGGGAGGAAGGGCCAGGCGGTCACTCAGCTCACCGACACCGATGCTGGAGACTCCGATCCCGCGTGGTCTCCCGACGGCCGGTACATCCTGTTCGCATCAGGAACCCCTTCGGATCTATTCGTTATGGAGACGGACGGCTCGGGGCGCCGCGCCCTTACGAGTAGTCAAACCGTGGCCAACACTTCTCCGACGTGGTCACCGGACGGCAAGAGGATCGCGTGGGTTGCCGCGGACCAAGTGACCGGGCAAACCGACATCTGGGTTATGGATGCCGACGGCACCAACGCCAGGAACGTTACGAGCGACGCCGCCAAGGACTACGCGGTGGACTGGGGATTGCTGTGAGCCGTGACCTGGGAGGAAAGGAGGCGGCGATGGAGAACCCTTGCTCCACCTGGCCGCTCCCAGGCAGCTCCAAGTGCACAACCGTGACCGGTGTGGCACGTCTGAAGACAGAGGCAGAGCTCTAGCGCCTGGGAGGCAAGATGAAGCGACAGACGACGGCAGGCTTGGCGGTACTGATCCTCACCATACTGAGTTCTTCCGCCTTAACTTCGGGGACGGCTCAGGGAGCCGAGGCATGCAAGAAGTTCCGACCCCGGTCGGTCGAGGACCAGGACGTCTCGAAGATCCCGGTGCTTCGCGTGACGGACGCCGCCACTGAGAAGAATCCGGTGACCGTGGAGTACCAGCACGGGCCGACATTCGACGTGGCCGGGGTGACCGTCCAACGGGACTGGCGCCTGTTCAATTTTCTGGTCGACTCGAGAAAGCGGCTCGTCGGTTTGTACGTGCGGATAGAGTGGCCCACTCCTTCTATAAGCGATATCGACCTCTACGTCTATGGAGAGACGGGAAAGATGCTGGCCTGGTCGGAGTGGTTCAACAATCCCGTGGTCGACGAGGCTTGGGGGACCGCCAACCCTACTTATTGGGGAGGGCACGGCGGCATGGGTTACGAATCCGTTCTCGGGCTCGAAGTGAGGGGATGTTACGGCATCAGCGTGTGGTCCGATGCCGCGCGTAGCAAGGGCGACGAGATGACGCTGAAGCTCTGGCTGGGCAAGCCGCAGGTTGATTGGTAGATCGACGATGGACCACGATCGGTTCCGGCTTGTCCCGAAGGCAATCACCGTACTTGCGCTCGCTGCGGGAGCGCTCGCTCTGACGACGCCGCAGGGCGTCGCCTCCTTTCCGGGCAATCCCGGTCGAATCGCGGTGGTGGCGTGGGATGACGGCTACAACGTCTATACGATGGAGCCCGACGGGTCCGACTTCACCCGGATCACCGAGTTCACAGGACAGGGGTGGATCTTCGGGGTCGAGTGGTCGCCCGACGGTCGCAAGATCGTTTTCGGTGCCGGAGACGACTCCGAGATCTACAC
>JBHELD010000054.1:0-46232 GCA_046263255.1 Actinomycetota bacterium | reverse complement strand
CGTCGTAGTCGAAGGCGAAGGCGCGGTCGCCGGGACTGGCGAGGTCGTAGCCCCCGATGCCGTTGCCGGGATCACCCTGCTGGTAGACCGGCATGAAATCCAATTGAACTCCCTCGCACCGCTGTCGTAACGGTCACTGTGACAGAGGGCGGTCGGCTTGAACACCCCCGGCACGGATTGCGCGAGCGACGGAATGACGCCGAGAGGCTTTCGTGGCCTCGGGACGGGGCGGAAGGCAGCGGCGACGACCTGCGGAAGCGGCGAAGCCCCGTCGCGCTCGCGACGCCGGGATCGGGCGGACGCCGCGAGCGCACGTGTTGCGTTGGGGTGCGGCGCGACGCCCGGCACCGTGCAAGGCTTATCGTGAGCGGAGCAGGCGAGGAGGACGCCGAACGGGGGAGCGATGGCAACCGAACGAGGTGTGCGGATCGACGTCGACACGGCGAAGGCCAAGCTCGAGTCGGGCGAGGCGATCGCGTTGGACGTGGTTCAGCCGGGGGCATGGGAGCGCCTGGACGGCGCGGTCAAAGGCGCGTTGCGCATCTCTCCCCAGGAGATCGCCGGACGGCTCGACGAGCTTCCCGGAGATCTCGACGTCATCGCCTACTGCACCTGACACGACGAGGCGACGAGCGCCAGTGTGGCGCTCCTGCTCCGAGACAACGGGTATCGCGCGTGGGCGCTCACGGGCGGGTACGCGGCGTGGCGCGACGCGGGGTACCCGATCGACTCGAAGGCGGCGGAGGTGGCGCGACGCCCCGACCGTTGTCCGGGATGTGGCCGGCCGTGGAGCGAGCACGCACAAGCCGGCTGACCACGCAGCTACACCTTCGGAGGGACGGGCGATGCGACCGATCGAGCGTGAAGGTCTTCGAGAGCTGATGGCGCGCGGTGCGCAGGTGGTGGAGGTCCTGGCACCGGACCAGTTCGAAGACGACCATCTCCCCGGTGCCGTCAACATCCCACTGCGCCGGATCGACAGAGATGCCCGAACGGCGCTCGACAGCAGCGCGCCGGTGGTCGTCTACTGCTGGGACTCGGCGTGAGACCTGAGCCCGCGGGCCGCGTGGCGGCTCGAGACCCTCGGCTTCACCGACGTCTACGACTACACCGACGGGAAGCTGGACTGGCTGGCGGCGGGCCTGCCGGTCGAAGGACGGAACGCGCATCGTCCGCGCGCGGGTGACGTCGCGCGCCGGGACGTGCCGACTTGCACGGTCGGCGAATCGGTCGACGACGTGCGCGAACGGGTCGAGCGGGCGGGTTGGGATGCGTGTGTGGTCGTCGACGAGGAACGAGTCGTCTTCGGTCTGCTACGCGCCGAGCAGCTTGCGTCGGACGCGGGAAAGCTCGCGGGTGACGTGATGCGTCCCGGCCCGAGCACGTTCCGGCCGCACGTCCCGATCGAGGAGATGGCGCACTACATGGTCGACCATGACCTCCCGTCCGCGCCGGTGACCACGTCCGACGGGCGCCTGGTGGGGTTGCTCACCGTGCAGGACGCGGCTCAGGCGGCGCACGAGCAACACGCGCATGCGGACGAGGCGCCGCAGTGACGGACGACGTCGGGGAGGGTCGTCGAGCTGCGAGGGGTGCGGCCACGAGAGCGAGAGCTGCGCCTTCTGCGACCGAGACGGCTGCGACGCGGCATTGTGCTATCGGGGCGTCCGGATCCTCCTCCGCCAAGAGCTTCCCCACCCGCACGGCCACCGCGGCTGGTTGCGGCGATCTCCGCCGGCGACCTGGAGGACCTGGACCCGTCCTCCATCGACCGAGGCGACGGTGACGGAAGTCTCGACGCGGAGGGCGTGGTATCTCCGCGCCGAGCGGGCTTCGTTATCCCACGCGCCCGGGGTTCTGCGTCCCGTTCACCTTCCGCCGGAGCTCTTCGATCGCCGCGGCCTTCTCCTCGTCGGAGAGGTTTGGGTCGCTCCGGATCATCTCGATCTTGCCTTCGACGAAGGCCCGCTCGGCGTCGGGGTCACGCGGCGTCTCCTTGGTCACCTTGGAGAAGTGCTCGCGCATGTCCTCGATCTCGGGCGGACCCGCCGTCCCGGGTGCGTCCGAGGGCGGGGGGGCGTCTTGCATCTCGTCGGCCTCCTTGCGACGACGCGAGCCTAGCTCGTGACGACGTATGAGTAGTTGGGATCGAGGAACCGGACCCGGAAGCCCTGGTTGTCGTTGCGGATGTAGCTCTGCGACGACCCGAGGAGCTGCCAGCCGCTCCACACGCCGCTGGAGCTGCGCGCGTGGAGCTGCGTTCCGAGGAACCCGACGGGCTGCGTCCCGGTGTGCGACGCCTGGAACGTCTCGACGATCGGCCCCCACGTGCCCGTGTAGCCCGAGTTCTGCTGCGCGAGCGTCGCCGGGTAGTCGTAGCGGTAGATCAGGTCCCACCGGCTCAGCGCCCGGTTCCAGAGCAACGCCTCGTTCCTCCACGTCCCCGACGCGACCTGCACGGTCGTGTTCCAGACGTTCACGGTCTGGTAGGTGACGTTGTGCGCGCTGACGTTGGTCAGGTAGCTCGCGAGGTTCGAGAACGGGATGTCGATCTGCCAGTGGTCCGTCCGCGCCCAGTCGAAGACCTTGAAGCGCATCTGCTGCTGCGCGTAGTAGGAGATGAACGCCTCGATGCCGCGGCCCGCCCGGTTCATCGACGTCAGGTAGAACCAGTTGCTGAGGTTCCCTCCGATCGTCGTCGGGCAGACGATCTTGAAGTTGATCGACGTCCCCTGGGCGAACGCAGCGCGGAACGTGCCATCGAAGAACATGCCGTACCCGACGCCGCCGGGGACCGGGGGGTTGTCCTTCTCGAGCTCGTCCGGCTTGCCGCCCAACCGCGCCGCGATGTCCGCGACCGCCTTGCGACGATGCTCGTTGCTCAGGCCCGGATGGCTGCGAGCCATCTGGACCTTCGCTGCGACGAAGTCCTTCTGCGCTTTCTCGTCGCGCGGCTGCTGCCCCGTGATCTTCGAGAACGTCTCACGCTCGTCCCGCCCGATCTTCTTCGCCTCTTCCTCCGCCTCCTCGTTCGGAGCCGGGACCGTCAGTTCGATATCTGCCATCACACACCTCCAGGAGTCTGCCGAGCCGGCGCGCGGTCGCAGCCGGCGAATGCCGCTCGCGTCGCGGTGGGGCGCGAACCCCCAGTGCGGTCACGGACCCGGGCTCTCGTCCCGGCGCCGTCCGAAGACGTTGCGGGCGGCGGCAACGACGCCCAGGAGGAGCACGACGACGATCAGCAGGCCGATCGTCATGGCGACGAGCAGGAGGATGCCGAGACTGGCGAGCACGTCCGTCTGCGAGAGGAACGCCATCGCCGCCACGACCAGGGCCATCAGAACCAGCACCCATCGGGGGAAGAGCGGCCTCTGGAGCAGGGAGCCGTCGGCGACCGGAGCGTCCTCGGCGCCCGTCTCGAGCGCGACCTGGAAGGGCGCAGCACGTTCGCGCCCGAAGAACAGCTTGTTGCGGGCCCGTGCGACGATCTGGCAGCGCGCGCCGGCGCCAGCCGTGATCGTGAGCGACGGCGGGCGGACGGCGAACCGCAGCTTCTCGTCGGGGTCGCTCGCCGCGATCCGCACCTCGCTCTGGACGTTCCCGCGGTTGTGCACGAGGAGGCCGTAACGGCCCGAGCGCCATCCGACGGCGGTCTGCGGGACCAGTTTCGCCTCCGTCTCCTGGAACTGGGCCACGTCGATCGACCCCTCGGCGGTCGCCGTCGAGGCGGGGTCCTCCTTCGACGTCACGCTCAGCGTGAACGAGGTCGCTCCCGCGCGGACCGTCGGAGCGCGCGGCGGGCGGAACTCCAGCTCGACCGCGGTAGAGGCTCCGGGGAGCAGGTTGAGGGTCGGAGGCCGCACCGTCGTCCACGCGGCGGGCTCCCCGGCGAGGGCGCACGAGAAGTGATCGACGATCGTGCCGGTGTTCCGCACCTCGACGCTCGCGGTGACGGTGTCGCCGGGGACGACGTGCAACGGCGCCGTGAGGTTCGAGACCCGTGCGGGCATGGCGCGTGACGATAGCGGTTGGCCCGCGGCGGATAAAGGGCCCGCGAACGCGCCGACCACGGCACGCGTTGCCCGAAAGGGCTCACTCCGGCGGGCCGGGCGTTAGGCGCGCGTTGACCCTTCGGTAACACCGGTATGGGAGTGATGGGTAGACGCGGTTGTCCGACAGGGCGGGAGTGACATGACAGAGCGGATTCCGGTTCTCGTGTACGCAAGCGATCCGATATCGCGGACGGGCATCATGGTCGAGCTGACGGCGCGGCCCGAGCTCCGCCTGCTCCGCGACGGCGACCCGCGCCCCGCCGGGTGCGTCGCCGTCGTCGTCGCAGACGAGATCGACGACGCGACCGTTCGCCTGGTCAAGGCGGTCCGCCGCAGCGACTGCAGGGTCGTCGTCGTCGCGACCCAGGTGGAGGACGGCGGGCTGCTCGCGGCCGTCGAGGCGGGCGCGTCCGCCCTGCTCCGGCGGTCGGAGGCGACCGTCGACGCCCTCGTGTCGGCGCTGGGGGCGGCTGCCGCAGGCGACGGCAAGGTCCCCCCGGACCTCCTCGGGCGGCTCCTCGTCCACGTGGGCCGGCTCCAGCGCGACGTCCTCGCGCCGAGGGGCCTGACGCGTTCGGGGCTGTCGCACCGCGAGGTCGAGGTCCTGAAGCTCCTCGCCGACGGCCTGAGCACGCGCGAGATCGCGCGGCGGCTGGCGTACTCCGAGCGGACCATAAAGAACGTGATCCACGACGTCACGACGCGCATGCAGGTGCGGAACCGTTCGCATGCGGTCGCGCACGCGATGAGGGAGGGCCTGATCTGAGCGCGGTCCTTCCCCAACGGGCAGAGAAGGCCGCCCGGAGGGATACCCGGGTGTCCCTGTCGCGCCGGCGAGGGCCCGCGGGAACCTCGGGTTCATGATCGAAGCAGTGGACGAGTCGTTGCGCACGCTCGTCGCGCGCGACGCGGTGGGGGCCTCGGGGGCCGAGATCTCGTTCGACGCGCCGACGACGGAGTGGGCGGCTCGTCGCAACTCGCCGGTCGTCGACCTCTACCTCTACGACATCCGCGAGGATCTCGAACGCCGCGACGTCGCGTGGGAGCCGCACCGAGACGAGGAGCGGCGCGTGACGCACCGCGGGCCCCCGCCGCGCCGGTTCGCGCTGTCGTATCTGATCACGGCGTGGACGAAGCGGCCGGAGGACGAGCACCGGCTGCTCTCGTCCATGCTGTCGTGCTTCCTCCCTCTCGAGGCGCTTCCCGAGGACGTCCTCCAGGGCGAACTCGCCGCGGCGCGGCACCCGTTGCTGCTCAGGATCGCGATGCCGCCCAAGGAGGAGCGCGCGATCTCCGATCTCTGGACCGCGCTCGGGGGTGAGCTGAAGCCGTCCCTCGACCTCGTGGTGACCGTCCCGTTCGAGACCGCCCGGACAAGCCCCGCAGGGCCACCGGTCCTCGAGGAGCTCCACGTCGACATGGCCGGCCTCGCCCGCCGCGACGCGTGACCTCCGCCGGACGAGCCGAGAGCGACCTCCTCCGGCGGCTCCAGATCGTCGAAGAGGGCGTCCGGAAGGCGGTCGCGCGCAGACGCGCGACCGACGCGGCGCCCGACGACCGCTTCCGAGGGCTCTACATCACGGACGAGGACGTCGACCGGCTGCTCGACGACCGGCCGCCGTACGTTCCCGCACGAACGACGCCGCCGGCGGCGGCCGGCGATCGCGTGGACGCGCTCGCGCGCGAGTTCTGCCTGACCGACCTCGACGTCGCCGTCCTCCTCGTCGGGCTCGCTCCCGACGTGGAGCCGCGCTTCGAGCGACTGTTCGCGTACCTCCACGACGACGTCTCCCGGCGGCGCGCGAGCACGGGCCTCGCGCTCGAGCTATGCGGCGCTTCTCGGGCGGCCGGCGCGGCGCGACAGCGCGTCGGACCGGCTGCTCCACTCGTGGCGAACGGCCTCCTCCTCGTCGAAGAGGACGACCGGCCCTTCCTGACGCGGTCGTTGCGGGTGCCCGACCGCGTGACCGCCTTTCTCCTCGGCGACGAGACGCCGGTCCCGCGCGTCGCCGCGCTGTCGACGCGATGGGTCGACGCCCCGCTCGGCGACGTTGCGTTCGTCGCGGGCGCATTGGCCGGCGGCGAACGGCTCCTCTACCTGCGGGGTCCGGCCGGCGCCGCATTCTCGCTCGCGGGCGCGGCGCTGAGTCTGGCCGGTCTCTCGCCGCTCGCGGTCGACCTCCGCCGGCTCTCGCCGGACGACGACGTCCCGGTGCTCGCGCGCGCGATCGCGCTGGAGGCGCGGCTGGCGTCGAAGCCGGTGGTCGCCGGGCCCGTCGACGCGCTCGCCGCACGCGGTCCTGCCGCCGTCCGCGCGCTGTGCGAGGCGACGTGCACGATGATCGTGACGGGAACGCGCCCGTGGGACGTGGAATGGGCGTCGGAGCTGCCGTTGACGGCGGACGTGGAGGCGCCTGATCCCCAACGGCGCCGGGAGCTGTGGGCGCGCGCCGTCGACGGCCGCGCGGCGCCCGGGCTCGATCCTGCGGGCGCAACCGCGCAGTTCCGCCTGACGCCGGACCAAACCCTCCGCTCGGCCGCGTTCGCCGTCCGCCGGGCTGCCGCCGCGGGACGCGACGTCACGGCCGCGGACCTCTGCGCGGGCGCGAGGGCGCAGAACGCATCGGGCCTCGAGCGGCTTGCGCGCCGCGTCGAGCCGCGCGTCCGGTGGGACGACCTCGTCCTGCCCGCCGGCGTGGCTCGCCTGCTGCGAGACCTCGCGGCGCGGGCGCGCCACCGGGAGCGGGTGCTCGACGTGTGGGGGATGTCCGGGCGCTCGTCGCGCGGCCGCGGGATCACCGCGCTCTTCACCGGCGAGTCCGGCACGGGCAAGACGATGTCCGCCGAGGTCGTGGCCGCAGACCTCGGCCTCGACCTGTACCTGATCGACCTGTCGACGATCGTCGACAAGTACGTCGGCGAGACCGAGAAGAACCTCGAGAAGGTTTTCGCCGAGGCCGAGCACGTCAACGGCATCCTGTTCTTCGACGAAGCCGACGCGCTCTTCGGCAAGCGGTCCGAGGTGAAGGAGTCGCGCGACCGGTGGGCGAACGTCGAGGTCGCCTACCTGCTCCAGCGGATGGAGCTGTTCGACGGGATGGCGATCCTGGCGACCAACCTGCGCGCGAACGTCGACGACGCCTTCACGCGCCGGCTCGACGCGGTCGTGGAGTTCCCGCTGCCGGACGAGGCCGCGCGTCTGAGGTTGTGGAAGCACCATTTGGGCGGGCGGCTGCCGCTCGCACCCGACGTCGACGTCGATTTCCTCGCGCGGGCGTTCAGGCTCGCGGGAGGCAACATCCGCAACGTCGCCCTGCAGGGTGCGTACCTGGCGGCGGGGAACGGGGGCGTGGTCGGGATGCCGCAGCTGATCCAGGCGACCGAGCGCGAGTACCACAAGCTCGGCAGGCTGTGCGTGGAGGCGGAGTTCGGGCCGTATCACCCGCTGCTGTCGGGCTCGGCGCCGGCTGCCCCTTCGGGCAGCTAGGCCTGCCCGCAACGAAGCCCGGCGAGCCCTTCCCCCGGCCCGAGACGCGCCCAAGCATCGATACGACGGGTCCGGTTGCGCGGGAGGTGCCATGCTGACTACGCGGATGGCAGGAGAGGCGTCCGAGGCGCGGGCGCGAAGTGCTGCCCCCCGGCGGGAGGGCAGAGCTCCCGGAGGCGGCGCCGCAAGGGTCGGTCCCGCCGCGGTGCTGCACCTGCAGTCGACCGCCGGCAACGGCGGGGTCACGTCCCTCGTCCGCGGCGAGCCCCGCGTCGTACAGAGGGGCTTATTCGACGCACTCGGGAACCTCTTCGGCGGCGCAGGAGGCGGAGGCCTCCAGCAGCAGCTCGCGGGGCTGGCGGGAAGCGCCGCGCAGTCCGGGCTGGGGTCGCTGTCGCAGACGATCGGCGGGCCCTTCGGAGAGATCCTCGGCGGGGCCGCGCCGGGTCTGTCGAGCGCCGCGAGCAGCTTCGTCGGTGGTGACGTGTCCGGGGCGTTGAGCACGCTGCAGTCGACCGGGTCCGCGGCGGCCGGGCCGGCGGCGCAGACCGCCATGGGCATGCTCGGCAACGCGATCGGCGGAAGCGCCGGCAGCCTCGTCGGCGGTCTCGGATCGTCGGTCGGAGAGGGGCTTTCGTCGGTGATCTCCGGAGGCAACGTCGCGCAGGCGGGGATGGGCGTGCTGAACGCCGCGCAGCCGGGGCTGATGGGCCTGGCGAGCCGTTTCCTCGGCGGGATCTGACACCGCGGGGCTTCGTGGTCTCCGAGGGCCCTGAGCGCGCAGCAGCGGGCGCTCGGGGGCGTACCGCCCGCGCGCCCGCGGTCCCCACCGGCGACGCGTCGCGGCGTCTTCCTGCTGAGACCCGCGCGGTCCTCGAAGCGCAGCGGACGGCGGGCAACGCCGGCGTCGGCTCGTTGCTGCGGCCCGCGAGGGAGCCGGGCGAACGGATCAGGCGCGCGCTCCGGTCGCCCGCGGTGCCGCTCGACGCGTCGGTCCGTCGCGTGATGGAGGCGCGTCTGCGCGCGGACCTATCCGACGTCCGGGTCCACGCAGGCGAGGAAGCGAGCGAGTCCGCCGCCGCGATCGGAGCGCACGCGTACACGGCCGGGAACCACCTCGTGTTCCAGAAGGGCGCGTACGCGCCTCACACGGACGCCGGGCTCCGCGTCCTCGCCCACGAGCTGGCGCACGTGGTCCAGCAGCGGTTCGACAGCCTCGCGGGTCCACCCGCGGGGGCGGGGCTCGAGATCGGCGAGCGCGAGAGCCCGGCCGAACGTGCCGCGGACGACGCTGCGAGAGACTCGCTGTGGCCCCGCCTCGACACGGGGCGCGGGCGCCGCCGGGGAGCGGTCACTTGAGCGCGACCGCGACGAGCCGCGTGGCGGTGTGGTCGTAGGGGGTCCCACCGAACCCGCCGAAGAGCTCCACGTCGCGAAACCCGCACTCGACGAGCAGACGCGCCAGCTCGGCCCCCGAGTAGAGCCGGTGCGACAGCGTCACGTCGGAGCGCTCGCCGCCCGAGATCACCGTCATCCGGTTGTCGATCCACGTCCAGCCCGGCCGCACTCGCTGCTCCGTCAACAACAGCGCGTCCCCGTCTTCGGTCCATCTCCGTCCGTCGTGGCTCAGTGCGGCGACCTCCTTGCCGACGAGCTCTATCAGGATCGCCCCGCCGGCCCGCAACGATGCGTGAGCGTTGCGCAGGACCAGCGCGTCGTCCGCCGGGTCGTCGAAGTAGCCGAACGACGTCGACATGCTCACCACGGCGTCGAAGGCCTCGGCCCGCCGGAACGCGCGCATGTCCTCGCGCACGAGGTCGGGGGACAGGGCCTCGGCGGCGCATGCCGCGCGGGCGACCTCGAGGAACGCCGCGCTGACGTCGACGCCGGTCACGTCGTAGCCCCTGCGCCCGAGCTCGACGACGTGCCGGCCCGGACCGCATGCGAGGTCCAGGACCGCGGCCGGCGGCGTCAGATGAAGCAGCGCGAGAACGGCGTCCACCTCCTCCGCGCCGCGGTCCCAGCGCGCGCGGTCGAACATCGCCGGAGCCACCTGCTCCCACACGCTCGGCGTGACGTCCACGCGGCGATTCTTCCCCACGCGTCGCCGCGCGCGCTGCCTCGGCGGCGATGTCTGCCTCTTGGGGCACGGGGTGGTTCCCCCACTCCCGCCCGCGCGGACGTTGCGGTCGCGGGGCCCGCGGGTCCACGCTCGTCGCAGTTGTCGGTAGTGGCGAGGAGGCCTCATGCCCCAGTACCTGTCACCCGGTGTCTACATCGACGAGGTCCAGGCGGGATCGCGCCCGATCGAGGGCGTCGGCACCGCCGTCGCGGCCTTCGTCGGGCTTGCCGCGAGCGGTCCGGTGAACAAGCCGACGCTCGTGACGAACTGGACCCAGTTCCAGACGGCGTTCGGTTCGTTCGTAGAGGACTCGTACCTCGCGCACGCGGTGTACGGGTTCTTCAACAACGGCGGCGGGAGCTGCTACGTCGTCCGCGTCGGCGGCGACGGCGCTTCGCCCGCGGCACAGGTCGCGCTGCCGAGCGCGACGGAGGAGGGACTGAATCCGTACCAGATCACGGCGCGCGAGGAGGGCCCGCCCGGGAACGAGATCTCGATCGAGATCTCGGCTCCCGCCGAGGGCGACGAGGACACGTTCGACCTGGTGGTGCGACGGGGGACCGACGAGGAGTCGTTCAAGGGCGTCACGGTCAAGGGTACGGACCAGAACGTCGCGACGGTCGTGAACGCGGGGTCGAAGCTCGTGCGGATCGAGGAGACGGGGCGCGCTGCCGTGGCGAAGCGGCGTCCGGCGCCCGGTACCTACACGCTCGCCGGCGGCACGAGCGCGGCGCCCGCACAGATCGGCACCGACGACTACGTCGGCGACCCCGCGGCGAGGACCGGCTTCGGCGGGCTCGAGGAGATCGACGACATCACGATGCTGGCGGTGCCGGACCTGATGGCGGCCTACCAGCAGGAGACGATCGACCTCGCGGCCGTGCAGGCGGTGCAGCAGGCGATGATCGACCACTGCGCGCGCCTCAAGGACCGCATCGCGATCCTCGACGCCCCGCCCGGAACGACCCCTCAGCAGGTCAAGGAGTGGCGCGCGAGCGCGAACTACGACTCGCCGTTCGCCGCGCTCTACTGGCCGTGGATCGACGTCTTCGACCCCGTCGCCCTCGGCAACATCAGCGTGCCGCCGTGCGGGCACGTTGCCGGGATCTGGAGCCGCAACGACGACACGCGCGGCGTCCACAAGGCACCGGCGAACGAGGTGGTACGCGGCGCGCTCGACCTCGAGACGCAGATCACGAGGCCGGAGCACGACCTCCTCAACCCGGACGGGATCAACGTCATCCGGTCGTTCCCCGGGCGCGGCATCCGCATCTGGGGCGCGCGGACGCTGTCGAGCGACTCGTCGTGGCGCTATCTCAACGTCCGCCGGCTCTTCAACTACATCGAGGAGTCGATCCAGGAGGGCACGGACTGGGTCGTCTTCGAGCCGAACGACCTCGACCTCTGGCAGCGCATCCGGAGGACGGTCACCGAGTTCCTGCTCCGCAGCTGGCGCGACGGCGCCCTGTTCGGCGCCACGCCCGCCCAGGCCTTCTACGTCAAGTGCGACGAGGAGACGAACCCTCCCGAGGTCGTGAACGCGGGTCAGGTCGTGGTCGAGATCGGGATCGCGCCGGTCAAGCCCGCGGAGTTCGTGGTGTTCCGCATAGCTCAGGTCGCGGGTGGCGACGCCCAGGTGACGGAGTAGGAAGGAGAGAGCCGTGGCGCTTCCCGAGGGCGATGCAGTCGCCGGTTATGCGTGGCAGGTGGAGATCGACAGCGTCCAGATCGCCCAGTTCAAGGAGCTGACGGGCGTCTCGAGCGAGATCCAGGTGATCGAGCACCGCGAGAACAAGCCGGGCGGCATTCACGTGATGAAGAAGCTTCCGGGCCGCAGCGCGAGCGGCGACATCACGCTGCGCAAGGGCAAGACCAGCGACAAGTCGCTGTGGGAGTGGCACAAGAAGGTCCAGGACGGCGACCTGGAAGGCGCGCGCAAGAACGGTTCGGTCGTCCTCTACGACTACGCGCGCGGCGAGGTGGCCCGCTACAACTTCGTGGCCGGGTGGCCGTCGCGCGTCAGCCTGGGGCCGCTGCAGGCCGCCGGCAACGACGTGCTCCTGGAGGAGTGCACGATCGTCCACGAAGGGCTGAGCCTGGCATGACGGCTCCTGCGCTCAGCGCGGTCGAGGCCGTGAAGAAGACCTCGGGCGAAGCCCTCCAGACCGAGTTCCCGTTCGAGCTCCCGCGCGGCTACGTCGACGCGGCCGGCGCCGTCCACCGCCGCGGCGTAATGCGGCTCGCGACCGCACGCGACGAGATCCTCCCGCTCCGTGACCCAAGGGTGCGCGACAACGAGGCATACCTGAGCGTGCTGCTCCTGTCGCGTGTCGTCACCGAGCTGGGGAGCCTGGCCGAGGTGACCCCCGGCGTCGTCGAGCAGCTCTTCGCGTCCGACCTCGCGTTCCTGCAGGACCTCTACCGCCGGGTGAACCAGGAGGGCGAGACGCAGCTCGAGGTCGCGTGCCCTCACTGCAAGGAGCGCTTTCTGGTGGAGCCGGGCGGTGGTCGCCTGGGGGGGTAGCGGTGTACCCGAGCGATGAGCTATTCGAGGAGATCACGTACGTGGCATACCACCTCCATTGGCCGCTCTCCGAGATCCTGGATCTCGAGCACGCGGTGCGCCTGCGGTTCGTCGAGGAGATCGGGCGCCTCGTCCGCGCCGAGGAGGCGTCCGGATGACCGGGCTCCGCCGCATGCTGCAGAGGTGGCTCGGCCGCGGTCCCCGCGAGACCCACGTGTCGCGCGATCCGGATTGGCCGGAGCTCCCGCCGTTGCGGACGGCGACGGGCGCGATCGACCTCGTCGAAGGCGGCCGGACGTTCGTGAGCGGCCTCGCGGCGCGCTCACTGCTGGGCGTCGCCGGTCGCGAGCTCGGTCACGCCACCGGACGCGACGCGCCCCGCGGAACGGTCGCGGGCGTCCCGGTCTTCACCCGTAAGCGCTCGGGCCCGCTGGCACTGCTCCGCCGCAGGCGCGGCGAGCACGCACCCGCGCCGTTGGAACGCCTCCCGGCCGCGCCGGCGCGGGAAGACCGCGGCGACGCGGACCTTCCCCAGGCGACGGAGGCGACCGACGCGGACCTTCCCCAGGCGACGGAGGCGACCCACGCGGACCTTCCCCAGGCGACGGAGGCGACCCGCGCGGACCTTCCCCAGGCGACGGAGGCGACCCACGCGGACCTTCCCCAGGCGACGGAGGCGACCGACGCGGCCCCCGCCTCGCGCCGGGACCTCCCTGCACGCGTCGCAGCGGCGGCGACAGGTCGCGCGCCGGCCGTGCGGACGCCACCCCCGGCGGCGCCCTCTGCCGCGGAGGGCAACGTGGTTGTGGGAGAGCCGCGACGGCGCGGCCGGAGGGCGCCCGCTCCGGTCGAACGTCCCACGACGGCGCTCGCGACGACCCTGCCCCCGCCGGCGCGAAAGAGCACGCCGGCGACGACTCCTCCTGCGCCCGCCGCTCTCGACGCGGTGAGCCGTCCGTCGACGGGCGCACGCACGTCCGTTCGTAGCGCCGCAACGGCATCGCACCGTCCACTGATCGGCGCGCGGGCGCGGTCGCCCGTCGCGACCGAGAAGCCGCCCCCCGCGGTCCGTGCGGCCGTCGAGCGCGCGTTCGGCGTCGACCTCGTCGACGTTCCGGTGCATCGGTCGGGGCGATCCTCCGGCGCCGCGACGAAGCTCGGCGCGGAGGCGTTCGCCGTGCGGGACGAGGTCCACGTCCCGGCACGGCACGGGGGGCTCGAGTCGGAGCGCGGCGGCGCCCTTCTCGCGCACGAGCTCGCGCACGCGGCACAGCACAGGCGCGAACGAAGGGGCGCCGGCCCCCGCGCCGAAGCGACGCTCGAGCGCGAGGCCCGGTGGGTCGAGCGCTCGTGGCGGGAGACCGAGTCGCCGCACGCGGCGCCGAGCACGCCCGCGGCGCACCACGAGCCGCCGGACGCGGCGCCGAGCACGCCCGCGCCGCGCCACGAGCCGTCGCTACCGCACCCTGCCGCTCGCGGACACACAGCGGCTCCCGCGGCGGCCCCGGCTCCCGTCGCCCGGATGCCGGGCCCGTCGCCGTCTCCAGATCCGTCTCGCGCCGATCCGGTGCGGCGCGCCGTCTCCCCGCCCGCCGACGCGGCGGGCGCGGAGGGAGTCCCGGTCGACGAGCTCGTGCGGCATCTCTACGAGCGCATCCGCTCGCGCCTCCGGGCCGAGCTGCTGATAGACCGGGAGCGAGCCGGCACGCTGACAGACCTCCGGGTGAGATGACGTGGCCGATCCGGCAACCTCCCTCCGGTTCGAGGTACGCATCGACGGCGTCGACGTCGGCTCGTTCACCGCGTGTCAGGGCCTCGGCGCGGAGTACGAGGTGTACGAGTACGAGGAGGGCGGTCAGAACGGGTTCGTCCACCGCCTCCCCGGGAGGCTCAAGCACTCGACCGTCCAGCTGTCGCGTCCGGTCGACGAGAGCTCCGGCCGGCTGGCGGCGTGGTTCTCCGGCCTCCAGCAGTCGGTCGAGCGGAAGACGGGTTCGATCACGGCATTCGACACGGCCGGGAACCAGATCGCGCAGTGGAACCTCGTCGACCTCTACCCGGCTCGCTGGACCGGCCCTGCGTTCTCCGCCGAAGGCGCCGGCGTCGCCATCGAGACGCTCGAGCTCGCGCACAACGGGTTCCTGGCGTGAACGGGAACGGCCTCGCGAAGGCGGTGATCGTCGCCCGCGACCTGAACGAGGAGCTCGTGTGCAGGTTCAACCCGCGCGAGTACACGATCGCGAAGAGCGCGACGTGGATGCGGACGCCGGTAAGGGGCGCCGAGACCGCCGCGATGCCGGAGTTCGTCGGGACGAACCCGCGGACGCTGCAGATGGAGCTGCTGTTCGACGACTGGGAGTCGGAGGCGGGCGACGTCTCCGCCCAGGTCGAGAAGCTGCTGGAGTGGACGAACCCGACCCGGGATTCTCTCGTCGCGAACAAGCCGAACCCACCGATCGTGTTCTTCCAGTGGGGGACGAAGGCGCTCTTCAACGCGTACATCCGATCCGTCAGCGCGCGCTACACGATGTTCTACGCGGACGGCGCGCCGGCGCGGGCGTCCGTGACCGTGACGTTCGAAGAGGTCCCGAGCGAGCAGGCCCGTCAGAACCCCACGTCGGGCGGAGAGCCGGGCCGTCGCAAGCGCGTCGTTGCTGCGGGTGAGTCCCTGCACTCGATCGCGTACGAGGAGTACGGCGACCCGCGCCTGTGGCGCGGCCTCGCGGAGACCAACGGGATCGACGACTCTCTGTCGTTGCGTCCGGGGACGGAGATCCTCGTTCCGCCTGCCAGGCAGGCCACGGCGCTGTCGTAGGTGGAGCGATGACGGAGTACTCCGCGAAGCCCCTCGTCGAGGTCGACGGAAGCGCGGTCGAGACCGAGGTCGACTTGCGGCTGGAGCGAGCGGTCGTGGACGACCACGCCCTGCTCCCGGACATGTTCGAGCTCCAGTTCCGCGACCCCCACAAGGACGTCTTCGAGCGCGCTCGCATCCGCATCGGCTCCACGGTGAGGCTGCTCGCGGGGCGTCAGGGCGAGGAGGCGACGGAGCTGCTCGTCAACGGCGAGGTGACCGGGCTCGAGGCGGACTTCGACGCGAGCGGGACGCACGCGGTCGTGCGCGGGTACGACGCGTCGCACCGGCTCCACCGCGGCCGCCGGACCGAGACGTACCGAAACGTCACCGACGCCGACGTCGTCAGGGCCGTCGCGGCACGTGCCGGGCTGCAGCTCGGCCGCGTGGACGAGACGCCGACGGTCCACCGGCACGTCTCGCAGGCGAACGTGACGGACTGGGAGCTGTTGACGTCGCGGGCGCGCGAGATCGGGTACGAGCTGTCGGTCGAGGACGGCCGGCTGGAGTACCGGAAGCCCGCCGAGGCGACCGAGGCCCCCGAGCCGGGCGACCTGAACTCGACGAACGTCCACCAGCTCGTCCTCGGCTCGAACCTCGACGCGTTCCGGCCGCGCCTCTCTTCGGCGGAGCAGGTGAACGAGGTCCAGGTGCGGGGGTGGGACCCGGAGAAGAAGCAGGCGGTCGTCGGACGCGCGCCCGTCGGGAGCTCCGGCGCCTCGCTCGCGGCGGTGCCGGCCGACCTCGCCGCGGCGTTCGGGGGGCCCACCTACGTCTCCGCGGACCGGCCGTTCTCGCAGCAGTCCGAGGTCGACGACGCGGCCCGCGCGATAGCCGACCAGATCGGGAGCTCGTTCGCCGAGGCCGAGGGGACCGCTCACGGCAACCCTCGCCTCAAGGCGGGCAGCGCGATCAGCGTGGGGTTGACCGGCCGCAGCTTCGACGGCCTGTACGCGATCACCGCGTGCCGGCACGTCTTCGACCGCAACGGCTACAAGACGCACTTCGTGGTCACCGGCCGGCACGACCAGTCGCTGCTGGGGCTCGCGACCGCGTCGAAGCCGGGCCGCGGCGAGGGCGCACCGCCGCTCGCCGGCGTGGTCGTCGCACAGGTCACGAGCATCAGCGACCCCGACGAGCAGGCGCGCGTGAAGCTCTCGTTCCCGTGGCTCGCCGACACGTACGAGACCGACTGGGTGCGGCTCGTCCAGCCGGGCGCGGGCGACCGGCGCGGGATGGTCGTGGTCCCGGAGGTCAACGACGAGGTGATCGTCGCTTTCGAGCACGGCGACATCCGCCGTCCTTACGTGCTCGGCGGTCTCTACAACGGCGTGGACAAACCGTGGCTCGGCGACGGCTTCGTCGACTCCGGCACCGGTGAGGCGAGACGCCGCGGCTTCGTGTCGAAGCGCGGGCACTCGATCGTCTTCTTCGACGCGGACGACGACGACGGGCTGGCTCTGCTCACGGGAGATCGGTCGCTGCGCATCTCCCTGAACAAGTCGTCCACCACCGTGAAGGTCAGCAGCTCCGGGAAGGTCACGATCGAGGCCGCGGACGAGGTTTCGGTCACCGGGAACAAGATCGAGCTGGCGGCGAAGTCCGGCGTCTCGATCGACGGCGGCGCCGGCGACGTCGTCGTCAAGGGCACCCAGATCAAGCTCAACTAGGAGGACTCGTCGTGGGACAACCTGCCGTCGTGATGGGGGACCGGATCACCGGCCTGTGCGCGATACATCAGATCCCGGGGCCGTCGGGCAATCCGCAACCGTCGCCCGCACCGTTGCCGTTCTCCGCGCCGGTCTCGAAGGGCCTGTCGACCAGCGTGCTGATCGGCGGCAAGCCCGCGGCGGTCGTGGGGTCGTCGGGGCTCAACCAGCCCCCGCACGTAGGGCTCCACGGGACCGACCCGTTCTTCCTGCCCCTGCTGCAGGAGGGCCGCGTCACCGGCGGGAGCGCCACCGTGAGCTTCGACGGCAAGCCGGCGGCACGGACCGGCTCCACCTGCACTTGCTGCCAGGAGCCGGGGCAGCTGACGGGCTCGGGCGTCACGGTGCTGATCCAGTGAGCGCCACCGCCGACTTCGTCGGTTCGGGCTGGGCGTTCCCGGTCCGGACGAGCCCGACCGGCGGCATCGCGCTCAGCGCGGGCGCCCGGGAGATCGAGGAGAGCATCCGGATCATCGTCTCGACGGCGCACGGCGAGCGCCCGATGAGGCCCGACTTCGGCTGCCGCATCCACGACTACGTCTTCTCGCCCGCGAGTCCTGGGACGATCGGGAGGATCCGGCAGGAGGTGCGCGAGTCACTCGCTCGCTGGGAGCCGCGCGTCGACCTCCACGACGTGGACGTCGCGCTCGATCCCGACCGGGCGACGACGCTGCTCGTGCAGGTCAGCTACTCGGTGCGCGGGACGAACGACCCGCGCAACCTCGTCTTCCCGTTCTACGTCCTCCCGCCGGAGGACTCGAGCCCGTCCGCGGAAGGTGGACGAACGTGACGCTCCCGGCCCCCAATCTCGACGACCGCCGGTTCCAGGACCTCGTCGACGAGGCGAAGCGCCTCGTGCAGCAGCGTTGCCCCGAGTGGACCGACCACAACGTCTCGGACCCCGGCGTCACGATCATCGAAGCGTTCGCGTGGATGACCGACCAGCTGCTTCGCCGGCTGAACCAGGTCCCCGACCGCAACCACGTCAAGTTCCTCGAGCTCCTCGGCGTCCGCCTGTTTCCACCCGTCGCGGCCCGCGCCGACGTGACCTTCTGGCTTTCGGCGTCGCAGCCCGAGGCGGTGAACGTGCCTGCGGGGACGAAGGTGGCGACGGTCCGTACCGAGAGCGAGCCGGCGATCGTCTTCACCACGGTCGAGGACCTCGCGATCGTCCCGTGCTCGCGCTCGCACGTCGCCTCGTCGATCGAGGACGACGTGCTCCGCGACCACACCGAGGACGTCACCTACGGCGAGGGCGTCACGTGCTTCGACGAGCCGCCGAAGCCCGGCGACGCGCTGCTGATCGGGCTGTCGAACGCGGTGCCGTCGTGTGCCGTGACGCTGCGGTTCGAGTGCGAGGAGGCCAGGGGCGGCGGGGTCGACCCGCTCGACCCCCCGCTCGCGTGGGAGGCGCGCGACCGTGCCGCGTGGATGGCGTGCGACGTCGTGCGCGACGACACCGGCGGGTTGAACCGGTCGGGCGACGTCGTCCTCCTCGTCCCGGAGACCCACGAGGCGTCGATCCTCGACGGCAAGACCGCCGGATGGCTTCGCTGCCGCGTGGTCGAGGCGAGACCCGGTCAGCCGCGCTACGGCGCGTCGCCGCGGGTGGTCAGGGCGAGCGCGATGACGAGCGGTGGTACGGCGACGGCCGTCAATGCCGAGGTCGTCGTCGACGAGGTCGTCGGAGTGTCCGAAGGCGTGCCCGGGCAGCGCTTCCCGTTGAGGAACAGTCCGGTGATCGCGTCGGACGATCCGGTGAGGATCGAGGTCCCGACGGCGGACGGGGTCGAGGAATGGCTCGAGGTCAGCACCTTCGCCGACAGCGGGTCGGCCGACCGTCACTTCGTGATCGAGCACACGTCCGGCGAGATCGTGTTCGGCCCCGCCGTCCGCCAGCCGTCCGGCGACCCCGCGCAATACGGCGCCATCCCGCTGATCGGCAGCGAGATCAAGGTCGCCGCGTACCGCACCGGCGGCGGCGCGGGCGGCAACGTCGCGGCCGGCGCGATCAAGATGCTGAAGTCGTCGATCCCCTACATCGTGCGCGCCGAGAACCGGCGCCGGGCGACCGGCGGGGTCGACGGAGAGGACCTGGCGAACGCGAAGGTGCGGGGGCCGATGCACCTGCGCGGGACGCGCGCGGTCGCGGCGCGCGACTTCGAGCACCAGGCCACCCTGGCCGCGCCGAACGAGGTCGTGCGCGTCCGCTGCCTCCCCGCAGGAGACGGCGCGGACGCGGGCGGCGTGCGCGTGCTCGTCGTCCCGGCGGTGCGTGACGACGCGATGGGGCGGCTCGTCTTCGGCGACCTCGCCGAGCTGCCGCGCTCTCTCGTCGAGAAGATCGGCAGCCATCTCGACCGCCGCCGCGTCGTCGGGACGCGCGTCACCGTGGAGCCGCCGCTGTACATGGGGATCTCGATCGAGGCGCAGATCCGCGTGGCCCCCCGGACCGACCCGAAGCGCCTGGAGCAGTCGGCGCTCGAGGCGCTCTACCGGTACTTCCACCCGTTGCGCGGCGGACCGGACGGGACCGGATGGCCGTTCGGGCGGCCGGTTCACGGCGGCGAGGTCTTCTGGGTGCTGCAGCGGCTGCCCGGCGTCGCGTTCGTCGAGGACGCCCGACTCTATGCCGCGAACCCGTTGACGCAGCAGCGCGGCCGAGAGGTCGAGCGGCTCGAGCTCGCGCCGAACGCGCTCGTGTTCTCGACCGGCCACGCGATCGACGTGCTGGAGGAAGGGGCGGCGACGTGACGCCTCTGCCGCACCGGCGCTCCGTCGCGGCCGCGCTCCCCGCGATCTTCCGCGAGGAAGAGCCCGCGACCGGGGTCGCGCCGGGCGCCTACCTCAGGTCGATTTTTTCCGGCGAGTCGCCGGAGGACGATCCCGGCTACCACGGGCACTGGGTCCTCCTGCTCGAGCCGCCGCCGGAAGGGCGGCCTCCGGACGTGCTGCCGGCGTCTTTCTTCCACGACGGCTCGTCCGTGGCGAAGGGTGAGGCGAAGCTCGAGGGGAACCAGGTTACGTTCGTGACGACGGGGACGGGCGAGGCATCGCCGCCGGGTCGGTACCGGTGGGCGACCGGCCGCCGCTCGGTCACCCTCGAGCCCGTCTCGGACCCGAGCGTCTGGCGCCGCAGCGTGCTGACGTCGGGTCCGCTGTCGAGGCAGAGCTTCGTCGAGCGGTTCGTCGCCGCGTTCGACGACGCGCTCGTGCCGGTCTTCGAGGCACTCGACAACGTCCACGCGTACCTGGACCCGCGCACCGCTCCCGTGGGCTTCCTCGACTGGCTCGGCTCGTGGGTCGGCTTGAGGCCACACGAGACGTGGCCGGTCGAGAAGAGGCGTGAGCGGATCGCCCGTGCGGCGGAGCTCTTCCGCTGGTGGGGGACCGCCGACGCGATCCGCGACTACGTCGCGGTCTTCACGGGGCTCGAACCGGCCGACGTCGAGGTCGCCGACAACGGCGGCGTGGCGGCGTCGTCGACGCACGGGGCGGCGCTCCCGGGGACGCCCGAGGCCCGTGTGATCGTGAAGGTGCGCCCGCCCGACCCGACGGTGCTCGATCCTGTGGAGCTGGATAAGGTCGTGGCGAGCGCGAAGCCCGCGCACGTGCTGCACGAGGTGGAGGTCGCGCCGAGATGATCCTGTGCAAGAACGGCCACGAGAACGAAGAGGGCGCGACCTACTGCCGCGTGTGCTTCGTCTACATCGATTCCAGCACGGCCGAGCACGTGGAGCCGCCGGCCGAGCACGTGGAGCCGCCGGCCGAGCCGGGCCCCCCGACGATCGCGCTGGGCGACCGCGAGGTGTTGGTCCCGCTCGGGGGCGAGGCGGCATGCGAGGTCTGGATCCGCAACGACGGTCCTGCGGAAGCGCGCTACGGCGTCGAGGTCGAAGGACCGGCCGCGGCCTGGGCGGTCGTGCGCGACGCGCCGGTGACGGTTGCGGGGGGCGACGAGGGCAAGGCCGCGGTCGTCTTTCGCCCGCCTGCCACCGAGGTCGCTTCGGAGCCGGTGCGTTTCCTCGTCAAGGTCACCGATCTCGCCCGTCCCGGACTGGTGGCGACCGGCGAGGGGACCGTCGAGGTCGACGTCGACGTGAAGGTGGAGGCCGGCGCGGAGCTCGTGCCGGTTGCGTCGCGCGGCGCGACTGCCGGGAAGCACCGCGTGGTCGTCCGCAACAAGGCCGCGCTGCCCGTGGTGGCGGCCGTGACGGCGGCGGGCGCGCACGACGCGGTGACGATCGACGTCGATCCGCCGGCGCTCACGGTCGCGCCGGCCGGTGAGGCGTCGGCGAACGTCGTCGTCCGGCCGCTTACGCCGTTCACGTGGGGCAAGCCGCGCGTGCACCGCTTCGACGTCCTCGTCATGCCCGCCGGCGCCGACCCGGTCGCTCTGCAGGGGACGATGACGCAGGTGGCCCGGGTCCCGAAGTGGGCGGCCGCGATCGCCGCCGTGGTTGCGGGTCTCGGCGGCGTGAGCGTCGCGCTGGACGACGGCACCGGTCCTCCGCAAGTCGAAGGGGAAACGGTCTCGTTCGCGCCCGAAGTGGTCGACGAAGGTTTCCAGTGCCCCGCCGAGGGCATCCCCGGTGTCATCACGGAGGGGGCCCAGGGGGACGCCGTGAGGGCGCTGCACGTGCTCCTGGAAAGACGCGGATCCGTCCCCCAGGAGGGCGACGCTCTCGAGGCTCTGAAACAAGAGGCGAGGGACCGGTTCTTCGGCCCCGAGACCACGGTCGCGGTCCGGCATTTCCAAGGGGAGGTTCATGGCGGGCTGGAGGCGGACGGGATCGTGGGGCCGAGGACGTGGGAAGCGCTCTGCAGTGGTTGACACGTCGCCGCGCGCCGAGGGCCCGGACCATGCGGCCCGGGCCCCGCTTGTCGACCGGTCTAGAAGTGGACCACCTGGATCCTGAAGTCGCCGCCGCCGGCCATGTCGCCGATCGCAACCTCCTCGAGCTTGCGCATGCAGTCCGCGAACGACTCCTGGTACCGGGTTCCGGTTCCCGGGTCGACGATCGTCAGGGACGTTCCGTCCGGCGTCCCGTCGCCCTCCATCGCCTCGATCACGCGCGCGTGGACTGCGAAGGCCTCGCTGGGGTCCTCGTCGGTCGTGACCCACACGGGGCCGTACGACGAGATCAGCGACGCGAGCCCGTCGACCGCGTAGCACTGCGGCGGCTCCGCCTGAAGACGGAGCGAGCCGAGGAAGGCGTCCTTCTCGGTCCCGGCGAGACCCTGGTCGGCGTCGAACTTCTGCCGGTACTCCTCGCCGGCCTGGTCCATGACCGCCTCGATCGGATAGCTCGTGCTCTCCCGCGCGGAGACCATCATCGTCGCGACGGTAGCCCAGCAGGTCATCCCGCTCGGCTGCTGGAGCTCGGGAACCGATCCCGGAGAACCTACGGCGATGGACAGTCCGGTGGTGCTGTCGCTCATGTCCGATACCTCCTTCTCGACGTCGCTCCGACGATGTGCGCGCCACAGGACGCGGTCAACGGACGTCGGGACGTCCGTTCGTGCAGCCGCGGGGGCCGAACGGGCACCGGGCGCGCAGGGGCGGCGTTCGGGGATGAGCGCCGGGAGGGCTAGGCCTGCGGGGACTGGTGACCAGGCGGGCGGCCGAGGGGAGGCCGTTCTCCCACGCCGCCTACTGAAGGGAGACGCCGAGGTCCTTCAGGATCCCTTCGTAGTCCCGGTCGGCCCTCGACGCGGCCGCGACCTGGCCCGAGGCGTGGAGCGAGCCGATCCGCAGCCGCCACAGCTCGTCGTCGTAGCGGTCGATCGTCAGCCCTCGTTCGCACACGAGCGCGGCGTGGGCGGCGCGCCGTTGCTCGAGGAGGATCCCCGCGAGCGAGCGCGCGACCCCGAGGGCCTGACCGCGCCGCCGCGCGCGCTCGTCGACCAGCCACTCCGACGGACCGTCCTCGGGAAGCAGCTCGCCGCCGTAGAGGTCGAACGCACGCTCGTAGGCGAGGCGCGCCCCGTCGGCGTCGTGCTGCGCCCTCGCCGTCCGCCCCCGCATGACCGCCCGGTCGAACTCGACCACGTCGACGCTCGTCCCGTCCCGCAACCCCAGGCGGTAGGCGTCGCCGTCGCGCGCGATCAGGTCCGCTCCACGGGGGCCGAGCGCGTCCTCCAGCACCCGCCGCAGGGCCGAAAGCGCGACGTGGAGCCGCCGCGTCGCCGCGCTGGCGGGGGCGTCGGGCCACAGCGCCGCCATGACTACCTCGCGGTGCACCGGCCGTCCCGCGTGAAGCGCCAGGAACCTCAACGTCTGCCGTGCACGAGGGCGTATCCCCGTTAGGTCGAGCCCGGTGCCTCCTACCGTCACGGCGAATCCGCCGAAGCAACGGAACTCGACGGCTTCGTCGGGGGCGAACGCCGGAGGGATCGGCAGCGTGAGCGAGCATTCCGCGGCCAGGGCGTTCGCGATCGAGCGGTGCTCGGGATGCGCCGTTTCGAGCTCCGCCAGCGCGAGGTGCGCGACCGCGAGCGCCGCCCGGGCCCCCGCGGCGCGTGCGTCTGCTTCGGCTCGCTGCGCGGCCTGCCGGGCGTCGGGATCGCCCGCGCGGGCGAGCGCGAGGGCGAGCGCGCTGCGGGACCAGGTCTCCAGCCCCGTGGCGCCGAGCCGCGCGAAGCCCTCGGCCGCGGTCCGCAGCGGCGTGACGGCGTCCTCGCGGGAGCGGAGCGCGGCCCACCCGTCGAAGAAGCGGACAACCGAGAGGCTCCACTCGTCGCCGCCCCCCTCGATCACCATCGGGGCGACATAGGTCTCTGGGGCCGGCGAAGCGGTGCGGGGAAGTGTCGCCGACACGGCTAGGCCCTTTGCTCGCTCAAACCCATTGGCTCACTCCCCGCTTCCGTTCCCTCGACCCCACGCCACGTCCAGCCTGTCGCTGAACGGCTCGTGTGACTGTTAGCTCGCGAACACGGTCGATTCGGCGGCGCGAGCCTGGTTGCAGCCGACCCCATTTCGCGCGGCCGGCGCCGGACCGCCTGTCATCTCCCGCGGCCCCCTGGCTCCAGCAGCGTGCGCGAGCGGAAGGACGGGCGGACGCCCGGCGCCGGATCACTCGGTCGCTTGTGATCGACGGGAAGAAGCCGCCGCCGTCTGCCTCGAGGAGCGGCTCCATCCGGCTCGCGTGAGCTTTCAGCGCGCCCGGGTTGCCGTGGGCGTGCCTCCACGTGGTGTCTTTGTGGCAGAGGGCGCGAGATCGAAAGGGCTCGGGAGGCGATGATGCGACGACGACGACCCGCGACGGGGCGGCGTGGCGTCATGCTGGTCGATGCGGAACCCAACCCTGCGTGGAGGTCAACGCGGCTCCACCGTCAGTCGCCGACGTCGATCTCGGGGTTCCACACGACCTCCCAGAGATGGTCGTCGGGGTCCTGGAAGTAACCCGCATATCCACCCCAAAACGTGTCGTGCGCGCGCTTCACGATTCGCGCCCCGGCCTTCATCGCCTGCGTCATCACCTCGTCGACGGCGTCGCGGCTTCCGACGTTGTGGCCGATGGTGAGCTCCGTGGGGCTCCGCGGCGTCTGGGGGATCCCGGTGTCGTGCGAGATCGACGCTCGCGGCCAGAGCGCAAGACGCAGGCCGGGCTGGAGGTCGAAGAAGGCAACCGCCCCGTACTCGAATTCCGTTCCGATGATGCCCTGCGTCGCGAGACCCAGACCGTCGCGGTAGAACTCGACCGCGGCCTCCAAGTCGTCGACACCGATCGTGAGCACCGTGATTCGAGCGTCCATCTCGCCCTTCCTCGGATGTATGCCTTCCGGTATGTGCGGCCGCATTCCAGCCGTCACTTCGATCTCGAAGCTCTACCACGGCAGACCTCACGAGACACGAACCGCCTCTACGATTGGCGCTGCCGCGCCCAGAGTCAACCGGAACGTCGGATGCCCAGGTGACCGGCGAGGACGACGATCACGAGTCGGAGGTCGACGCGAGCTTGTTGATGCTGCCTGATGTGCACCTTCTGGCTGGTCGACTGCCTGGTGCTCCTCGGCCGCGAGCGCGAGGCCGAGGATCTGTTCGAACGCGCCGCGTCGGTCTCGAACGACGTCGGGCTGCTCGCCGAGCAGTACGACTCCGGGAGGAGGCGCCTCGTCGGGAACTTCCCGCAGGCCTTCTCGCACGTCGCGTTCCTCACGAGTGCCCGCGCGCTCGCGAGCGCCGGAGCGACCCCGTTGCCGAACAGGGGCCGGAGGTGAAGGCTGTGGCGGTCGAGCCGGTGGTGCCGTATGTCGCTGCGTCGCGACGCGCGCCCGGCCTGCTTCCCTAGTGTCGGATCTGGCGCACGTGCTTGTGGGTCTTGACGACGGTTGAAGACGCCGGGACGATGCTGATCGCGCCGTCGGTCTCCAGCACTGCCAGGCGGACGCCTCCGACGTTCTCGATGCCGTGCTCGCGCATGGCCATCTCGATCTGGCTCCGCTCCAGCCCCTCCCTGCGTAGGCCCGGCTCGAGGAACTGTCCGTCCTGGACGAGCACGGTCGGCACCCCTTCGAGGAGCCGCCCCCACGACGCGCTGTGCAGGCGAACCAACGCGATTGCCCGGTTGAGCACCAGCAGGACCGCCGCCGCGACCAGCCCGCCCTGGACGGAGAAGTCGGGCCCGGTCATCGCGTTCTGTACCGCGTTGGCTATGAGCAGGACCACTACGAGATCGAAGACCGTCATCTGACCCAGTTCGCGCTTGCCGGCGACCCGCAACCCGACGAGCACTCCTCCGTACACGAGCACCGTCCGAGCGGCGATCTCGACGGCGCCGGTTCCCATGTCGAACATGTCGGCTCCTCTCCCGCTGACCCCGCGGTCTCTATCCTCGGACGAGTGTGACCAGTCCTTCTGGCGATAGGAATCGTCGCGGGAGTCGCTCGCCCAGGTTTCTGCTCCCTGCCTCCGGCGAGACGCCGGCAGGTGCGATCAGCTCCACGCCGTTCTTACCCATCCGGAGCTCCCGCGCGGCTTGGCATGCCGCCGTCACGAGGCGCTCGACGACGCCGCGGCCGTGGAAGCCGCGTGGGCTGCGGATCACACGTATTGCAGGGACGAGCCCAGCGACGACCAGCGTTCGTTCAGTCGCTCCAGGCGGTCCATCTGCTCATCGCGCAGTTCGAAGTCGAAGACGGCGAGGTCCTCCTCGAGATGATCGAGCCGGTTGGCCTTCGGCAGCGGCACGGTCCCGAGCTGGAGGTTCCACCGAAGCAGGACCTGGGCGGGGGTTCGCCCGCACTCGCCGGCGATCTCCTTCAGGACGCGGGCGTCGAGGCGCTTCCGGCGCGTGAGGGGGCTGTACGCCTGGATGACGATCTCGCGCGCGCGGCAGTACTCGAGCATGTCGCGGTCCCACCCGAACGGCGTCCATTCGATCTGGTTGACCGCGGGCACCTCGCCCGTGCCGTCGACGAGCTCGTCGATCTGCGCGGTCGAGTAGTTGCTCACGCCTATGTCGCGCGTCAGGCCCTCGTCGCGGGCGCGGATCAACCCCCTCCACAGATCGACCCCCGCGCCCGACGACGGCGGCCGGTGGACGAGCATCAGATCAGCGAACTCGAGGCCCAGCTCCGCGACGTTACGGTGTGTCGATTCGTAGGAATCCTCGTCCTCCTCCACCTTCGTCACGATGTAAACACCGCTGCGTTCTACGTCGCCGCGCCGCAGCCCGTCGGCGATGCCCGGCTGGGTCCCGTAGTCACCGGACGTATCGATCATGCGGTAGCCGATCTCCAGAGCCTTCGCGATCGTTCCCGCGGTCTCGTTCGTCAGTTGCCAGGTGCCCAGTCCCAGCACCGGCATCTTGCGCCGCGTGCGGAGCGTCACGGTCGACTGCCCGTCCACGCTTTCTCCTTCCGTCGATCGATGCCGGCGTGTGGCTCGTGCCTAGTGGGGCACCGACGCACTCTCCGAGACCAGCTCGTCGAGACGAGGCGAGCGGCGGACCGGAAATCGCGTACGTCTTTCGAGAGACCTGACGTCTTGCGGCAGGCGCGAAAGCGAGTCGCGGCATCGCTTCCGGATCCCCCCGAGCGGTTCGCGGTCGAGGACCCGACGACCCGCTTTCATGACCTGTTGCAGCAGAGGCACTCCCTCCACGTCCTCGTGTTCAAGGCCGACCACATCGCTCTCGTAGAGCCCACCGCTGGATGTTCTGAAAACCTGCTTGATCCCCGGAAGCGTGAGCTTTCCCGTCGACAGCTTCATCTTGGGTTCGCCGTCTTCCGCAACGAGCTTGTAGACTCCGCCGAGCGACGGCGCATCCCCGCTGGTGCCGAGTTGGGTCCCGACGCCGAACGACCCGATAGGGGCTCCTTCCGCGACCAGATCGGCGATCCGGTACTCGTCGAGGTCGCCGGACGCGATGATCGTGACGTCGGACAGGCCGGCGTCGTCGAGGATCGCGCGGGTGGCGCGGGACAACTCGGCGAGGTCCCCCGAATCCAGTCGCACGCCCGCCAGGATGGATCCGTGCCGCTGGAGCTCGTGAGCGACTCGGGCGGCGCGCCGCGCGCCTTCCCGCGTGTCGAATGTGTCGATCAACAACGTCGTGTGGCTCGGGAAGTCGTTCGTGAATGCACGGAAAGCGTCGACTTCGGTGGGAAAGGCCATCACGTATGAATGCGCCATCGTGCCGGTCACAGGGATGCCGTAGGCCTGGCCCGCCAGGACGTTCGAGGTCGCGGCCGCACCCGCGACATAGGCTGCCCGGGCCGCTTTCAGCGCCGCGTCGGCGCCGTGCGTCCTCCGCGCCGAGAAATCCACGAATTGACGCTCTCCGCTCGCGATCGCCACGCGCGCGGCCTTCGAGGCCACCATCGTCTGGAACGTCAGGCAGTTGAGGAGGAACGTCTCGACGATCTGTGCCTCGACGAGTGGAGCCGTGACGCGCAGCAGAGGTTCTCCCGCGAACGCGATCTCGCCCTCGGGGATCGCGCATACCTCACCCGTGAACGCGAGGTCCGCCAGCCGATCGAGGAAGTCGTCCGAGAACAGATGGAGCGAACGCAAATAGGAGACGGCATCTGGATCGAAGCTCAGGTTCTCGAGGTATGCGAGCGCCTCGTCGAGCCCGCAAGCGACGAGGAAGTTCCGCTGCGGCGGGAGCTCGCGGATGAACAGATCGAAGGTCGCGGCGTGGTTCATGCCGCGGCGGTGATAGCTATCCGCCATCGTCAGTTCGTAGAGGTCGACGAGGAGCGCGGCATTTCCCGGGGTCACGCAGATCATTCGAGCTTTGCGCCGTTCACCGTCATCTCTCGTACCGCCGCGTCCGCGTCGCCCGGTTCGCGTTCCACGGGACGGATCGCGTTGCCGACCACCGTGACGTCGAATCCTCGTGCCAGCGCGTCCAGAACCGTGGCGCGGACGCAGTAGTCGGTGGCCAATCCGACGACGACGATGCGGCGGATGCCCTTGTCGCGCAGCACCTCCTCGAGCGGCGTCGCTTTCTCCTGCCCTGATGCGGGGTCGCGCTCGGTGAATCCGGAGTACCCGTCGTCGCCCTGCGACCCTTTGCGGACGACCTCCCCCTCGAAGACGAGATCGGGATGGAACTCTGCGCCCCACGTACCGCCGACGCAGTGGACCGGCCAGATGCCGCCGTCTCTCTCGAAATGTGGCGTGGATGGGGGGTGCCAGTCCTGCGTGTAGACGACTGCGGCGCCGGCACGGCGCGCGCGCTCGATCTCGTCGTTGATCACGGGGACGATCGTCTCGCCCTCCTGGACGTACAGGCTGCCGGCGGGGGTCGCGAAGTCGTTCTGGACGTCCACGACGATCAGCGCGGTGCTGGAGTCGTAGCTAGTCATCCAGCTGGGGCCGGCGTTCGACCAGCATTACGTCGGGCCCGGGCTTCGGGCTCGGGATCGGGTCCGGGGGTTGCGGGCTCGGGACCGGATCCGGGGGTTGCGGACCGGGAAACGGATGTGGGGGCGTGGGCGGCGGTGTGGGATCCGGCCGCTCGCGAAGGTGCAGGTCGTCTCGCATCGCGCTCTCCTCCCGCTCGAAGACTTCCCAGCATCGCGCTTCGCGAGTGGAGCACGCGCCGTCGAGACCCGACTGCCGCTATTCCCGGGCAGGGAACTCCGTGGGAGGTGATGACCGTGCAGAGATGGCCTTCGCGCTCATGGTTGCGTACTCCGGCGGCCGCGGCGGCGGTCCAGGAAGCGGGTACTAGACGCCCGGCGGCCTGTAACTAGGGCGCGTCCCCGATCACGTGCGTTACCGGGATGCCGTAGCGCCGCTCCAGCCGGTGCGGCAGGTCCTGCTTCAGCCACCGCGATACCCCCGGCGGGAACGTCGAGACGAGGATCTCGTCGAACTTGTCGTGGTGCGCGAACGTCTCGATCTGCATCAAGGCTTCCACGGCCTCGGCCGGCGACGCGACCTCCACGTGGCCCTCGATATCCGCACCGATCTCCCTCAACGCCTCGAGAGCTTGGCGCAGCCGCTCCCTCGCGCCTTCGACGACCTCCTCGTCGGTGTACGTCAACGTGCCGTGGGGCGCGCTCGCCGGGACGAGCAGGGTGAACGCGCAGGGCCCTGCCTCCATCCGCTCGCGCACGAGGCGTTTGAGATGATCGCCGATCGCGGTCTGGTTCGCCACGATGAGGATCTGCCGAGGTGCCATGGAATATCGATCGTACCGAAATGCCTGCCGGACGTAACGCGCATCCGCGAGGACCGTAGAAGAGGTCGCAAAAATGGGACTGGAGACAACCGCATGAGGACCGGCCTCCGTCTCTTCACGATCCTGGGGCTCGTCGTCCCGATCGTGGTAGGTGCGGAGCCCGCGCCCGCGAGCTTCCATCGCGGCTGGTCAGGTCTCCGCGGGGTTACCCCGCGATGGGGCCGAGGGCCGGACGTATTGCGCTAGACGCAGCCGCGGTCTGGCTTCAGCCTCCGGAACAGCGCGGTGAGGTTCCCGTCTTCGAGCGTAACTGCCGCGCCGTCGGCGGACCGCGCCTCGACAGTCAGAACTGCGCATGGCGGGATCACCGGTCTGACGAACGTGAAGGAGAACGCGCCTCCGCCCTCAAGAGCGTCGAAGCGCGCATTCTCCGGGTTCAGAAGTGGACCGTCGTTGCCTATCCGGACGCGGATGTCGACCGCGCCTCCGGTGACGTTGACGCTCACAGACGCGGTGACGCCGCCGCGGGCGTTCGTGAGGGTGAGACCGTCGAGCCCGTCGACCCGCGTGTACTCGGTGCTCGTGAGCACAACTGGGTCCGGCAGCGTCTTGAACGCCTGTCTACCGACGTTCGTGTTCGTCGACGCCCCGCTCGACAGGGCGACGGAGGCCCATCCGATCACTCCGATCGCTCCGGTGACGACGACTGCTGTAGGAAGGCGTCTCGTTCGCATGTAGCTCACCTTCGTTCAGTAGGTTCCATTGAAGGTGTCTTTGTCATGCGTGTTCAAGTCCCTCATCATCGTCGTCCCGGAGTATACAGACGGGCACATTGTGTGGCGGTAGCCGGGGTTGCTGGCGCTTGGCCCTGGACAGACGTCCCAACCCTCGCCGAAGTGACCCATACCGTCCGAACCACCCGTCACTCGGCCTGCCGCGTGGCCGAACTCGTGAGTCATGACGCTGTGGAGGTCGTACTTGGTCGAACCCGGAGTGCCGGTTCCGGTGTAGAAGTCCAACTCGTAATCCTTGTTCACGTGGATCTGGAACGAGTGCAGCGCCGTGGAGTCGCTACCCATGGTGCAGTACGGAGTCGTTGCGAGTGGGCCAGGCTTACCTTTCGACCGCCACTGGACCGCGTCCTTCTGGTAGCTGGTCGGGCAGAGATCGTATGGCGCGTAGTCTCCTGTCGAGAAGACGAACTTCATGCTACGCCCCTCGTTGTTCCACTCACCGGCACCATTGCGGGCGCGATCTCTCCAGTTCCCCGTCGGGTAGTTGTCACCGAACCGCCAATCGACATCCTTGTCCATCGCGACGCCGTCGAGAGTGCCTGTCTTCCACTTCTTCCCGTAGTACGACCCGGAGTCATGGGCGACGGCGGCGTACCTCGCGAAGAACGTGCTGCCGAACAGGAGGAGTGTCGTCAACAGAATCCGGTGCCTGGTCGTCCTCACTGCTCTGCCCTTTCCTTGGCGTCGACGAGATAGCTGTTGCAGGCGGAGAAGCTGTAGATGACCCAGTTGTCACCGAGAACGCCGGCGAGGGCGGTAGCGCGACGCGGCCCGCGTGATTCGTCGACGAGTTGAACGGCGGCCGGCGTCTCCGCCACGCGGTTAAATCCAGTGCTCGAGAGGTACGAATGGTCGATCGCCAGGAAAGAGCGCAGCGCCTCCTCCGCGGAAGCAGGCCCTCCGGGTTCGTCCGCGGGCCACATATCCTGAATGACGTTGTACACGAGGTCCCCTGAGGGACAGTGAAGCGCCTCCGCCGCGGCGGGGCCCCCGGCGGGCACCGGTCCAGCCGTGACGGGAACCGCGAGGACCCCAACGACCAACGCCAGTGCCAGGACCCACCCTACCGACTCCACGGCTCGTGCACGCGTGAGACTAAGCTTCCGAATCCGATGCATTGCTCTGCTCTCCCGCCGCAGTTGTTGGACCTTCCAGAATGCGCACAAGCTATGGATCATTGTTAAGTGGATCAATCGCTCAAAAGAACTATTGTGTTTACTGAGGGCGGCGAAGATCCCGAGGTATTGCGGTCGCCGTGGTAGCTGCGCCGGCACTCGCGCCGACGATTCTCTCGACGTCCTGGGCGCGGGCGAGACGATGCTCGAGCGCCTTCCTCTGAGTGGTGCCCCGGCCCGCCTGATTCAGCGGATGGTGGACACACGCTGAGAGAGGATGTCGCGGGCCATGGTGGATCCCTGCGGCGAAGGGGCCGCGCACCCCCACTAGCGACCCAAGAGCTCCTATGTCCGCGTCGAAGCGGCGGTCCCCGACGAGATGTGCAACCAAACGTCACGATGTTCGAGCCGGCAGCACCGATCGCCGTCGCCAGAGCCGGGACCGATCGCGACGCCGGATCTCACCCACGTGATCCCGCCGTCGCAGACGAGCGAACAAGTCCTCGAGGCCCCCGGCCGCGAGTCCGTCAGCCGGCTACAGGCCCTTCGCATCCAGCACCCATGCACCGGACCCCGAGTTGACCCAAATCCTGCTCTTGTAGAAGTAGGAGGACCAGACGGCCTGGGTGTCTGGTTGGAAGAAGTCGATCTCCTCGGGCTTCGCAGGATTGGAGATGTCGATTACCGACGTACCCGCCTGCCACCAGCCGATGACAAAAGTGCGATCGTCGATGAAGTTGAAGTTGTGCGCCCAGCATACCGAGGGTCCCCGAGGAGCGTTCATGAAGCCGACCATCTTCGGGTTCTCCCGATCACGAATATCGTAGATCGAAACCGCTCCGAACTCGCGAGTCTTCTGATTGTTCGAACAGGTTCCGCGGCTGTCTTCATCACCGATTAGCAGGTAGGCGCCATCCGGCGTGGCCATGGCCTGGTGGTGGTATCCGATTCCGGCGTCGTCGATCGTCGAGATCACCGTCGGCGCGCGAGGGTCGCTTACGTCCCAGATCTGAGTGTTCGGGCCACCGGCACAGAAGGCGAGTTGCTCCGTCTTTGTGATGTGGAAGGTGATGTCGTGACACGCTTGAAGGTTGGTGGGGATCGGCAGCGGTGCGTTTGTGTTCGTGATGTCGATGATGAAGTTGGGATCGACGATCGAGTTCGACGCGTAGATCAGCGGCTCGGACGGGTGGACCGTCAACGTGTGCGTACCGACCGGCAGAATCGCGAATCCCAGCTGCTGCGGGTTCGTCGGGTTGCTCACGTCGATGAGATTGATGCCGCTTGACGGCTGTGCTCCACACGAGCCCCAGTGACTTCCGACCGCGATGAGATCCTCGCTGATCGCTGCGATGTCGTTCTGATTGCCTCCGCAGGCAAAGTCGCCCAACACCTTGGGCTTCGTCGACGATGCGTCGATGATCCGCACGCGACCGTTCGTGACCGCGCCGCTCTGCGTGAGGAAAACACGATCGCCGGCGAACGAGATGTCGGTTCCACTTCCGTACGGGATGTGCGCCAGCACGCGAAGCCTGCCTTGCCCCTTAGCCTCGAGCGACCCCTGCGCGGCCAGCAACAGGACCACGGCGACCACGGCGACCAGCGCGGCGCGACGATGAGTGGCTAGAGCGGCCATATTCCCAGGGTTCGTCGCCGGGCGGCGTCACTCCTTCTCGCGCCCTCTCGACGATCGAGGTCGAGCGTCGCAGAACCGCGGAACATGGGCCCTGACCTCGAGGTTCACTTCACCAATGGTTCTGATCGTTCCCGGTCGTTTTCGGTCCTCTCGCGGACTTCTTGCGGACTCGGGTAGGTCTGGTCCCATTCGTCCGGTATGACCAGTTCGTTTGAGCCGTTTTTGATAAAGCCTGTTGACAGCTGTTCGAGAAAAGCCTCCGCTGGAGTCACTCGGCCGAGACGCCCTGCAAATGGACGGTCTCAGTAGCGAAAGGTGGTGGAGGCGATGGGCGCGGATACGCCTTCGGCGTTCCCCCGTTCCGCAGACGACACGACACGCCGTCGGTTGTTGACTTTGATGGGGGCGGGGGGCGCAGCCACGCTCGCGACGCTCGTGTCGTCCAAGGAGGCCCGAGCGGGACACGACGCGACGAATGTGGTGCACCTGGGTGAGGAGAACAGTGCCCCAGACGGTACCCAAACCAAACTCCTCGCGAACGTGGGGAACGAGGATGCCGACCCCGGCACCGCCTTTGTCGTGGAGAACACGAACTCAACGTTCGGAGGAGCCATCGAGGGCCGTTGGCATGGCCCGGGAATCGGTGGTGGCGTAAGAGGTTTCAACGACAGTCCCGGCACGCCTGAGGAAGGCGCAGGCCCTGGCGTCGAAGGCGCAAGCGAAAACGGCCCTGGTGTTATCGGCTTCGGTGGAACCGTCGGAGTCCTCGGCTTGAACAACGACGCGGACGCCGTTCAGGGCTTCGTCGGGAGCGAAGGGAACGCGACCGTTGCGGGCGTACGAGGGGAGGCCTTCGGGTGTGTGGAAAAGGTCCCTGTGGGCCTGGAATCGGCATCGGTGTCTACGGCCGCAGCGACGCCGGAATCGGCGTGCTGGCGAAAGTTGATGACGCGACCGGCTTTGCCCTCGACGTTCTCGGCCGGGCGCGCTTCTCGTGCGCTGGATCGGCAAGCGTCCCCGCCGGACAGACCTCGGTATTCGTGCCGAACGAAGCCGTCAGCGCCGACAGCCACATCTCCGTGACGCTCATGGGCAACCCGGGAGTGCGCACGCTGCAGTGGGTGGAGCGGGCTCCAGGTTCGGGGTTCACGGTGCACCTGACGACTGTCGGACCGAAGCCTCAGACGCCTCTCACGTACTTCGTGCTCGAGCCGGGCTAAGACGCCGGGGGATACGGCGACGTGAAGAGTCGTGTGCTCTTGAGGCAGGCCGCTTTGCGTTTGGCGCGCGTTCCTGGCGAAGCGCGACCCAGGGGTGAGCAGCCGGGTTCCACCGATGTTCTGCCCGTCCCTAGTAGAGGTCGTCTGACTGAGCGTCCTCCGACGGCACGTCGGACACGACCTCCCGGACGTCGATCCACTCGTGCATGGGTTTCCCGCCCGGCCGGGCTCGGAGGAGACGTAGGCCCCGAGCTCGACCGCCCGCTGGTGCGACTCGACGTCGATCTTGAACCAACCCGCGACGAGGTCGCTGGTCTCGGGCAGCGGGCCGTCTCGTTGTCGCGTGTCCTGTAAAGCAGCGTTGCCTTCCTCCAACCGTGCAGGTGCTCGACCGGGCGAAGGGGGCACCGAGAACTGAGGGTTGAGTTGGCGCTCGCCGCAGCGGCGTAGCTTTCTCTTTCCGGTTCGGATGCTTCGGGGTCGCGAGAAGGGCCGGCATCGGGGGCGCCGGTCGCCTGCGGCGGCCATGAACTCGTAGCCCACCTGGATGCTCGGCCTGGTCAAGGCGCTTCTGATCGCCACCCGTCGGTCGGAAGCGGCCGCCCGCACCGCCCAAACCGCGAGAGGAGCGCGGACGTGTCGACGTGTTCACTGCCCCGAGGACCATGGCCGACCGGCGGCGACACGCGTGCGGTTGGCTAGACGGGGTTGTGGCGGTAGCAGTTGTTCGTGCTCACGCTGCCAAGGCTCGTGGGAGGAACGCTCTTGATGCAGACGATTCCGAAGAACCTCGGGAGGCCGCGGGGACGCATCGTCTGAGTGCTCGAGTTGAACGCCACTCGTCGCTCGATGATCTCGGTGAACAAATAGAGGTCGACGACGCTCTCGCCACAGAGCAGGACCTCTTTCTCGACCTTAGTCGTCTTCGCCCACTGCGAACTCAGGAACGCGGTCTCCATCTCGACCGGGTCTCGTGGATGCAGTGAAGGGCTCTCGTGAGGCTGACACTCCCGGAAGTCCAGCACCTCCCGCGAGAGCAGCCCGATTTCGCCGTCCCTTTTCGACCCCTCGCACCTGACGGCACCCTCCACGAAGTCCTTGGTGCATTGAGCGACCTGGAGACCGATCTCGAGCCTCCTCACCGTCCGTTTGCTTACGACTGCCTCCACGGCCTCGATGAAGGTCTCCATGTCCCTGACCTGGAGGATCCGGCCGGTCTCGGCGTCGCGGCACACGAAGACCTCTTTCTCCATCACGATCGTCTTCACGAGCGTGCCCGAGGCGACGTGGTTCAGCTCGAGCGGGTGCTCGGGCTGGAGAGGCTCGTCGGCGAGCGAGCAGCGAACCCTTCCTTGCTGGCCCCGAGCGAAGGGACCGGCCCATATGAGGACGGTGGCGAGGAGGGCGACGATTCCCAGAACGGAGACCCATCGGACGCTGCGCATGGCCATAGTCTCGCCTCCTGACTTGCAGCGGAGTTAGAAATCAGTCAACTCCCCGGGATGCCAGCAAGTCAAGAAGCGTACAGAGCCGTCCCTCCGGTCGACGGCCCCCGCCGAGCCTCCCGACCCATCTCCTGCTTGACCTCGTACGCGACCCGCGCACCAGGGCCCCTCGATCGCGGCGGGGTCGATGGCTTCAAGTGGCAGGTCCGCACGGCCTGGCGCGACCCGGAGGGATCTGCGGAGTGCGGCTGTACGGCGAACTCGTTCGATTACGCCCCACGTAGGCGAATGGGCGGTGGCCACAGGTAGACGCCAAACACGACTGCATGACCTCCCCGACCGGAGCGACCACTATCTCTGTACCGGCGGGATCCAGACTCACACGTTCAATCAGTCGCCCCAGCAAGGCGGCCGCGAGCGGGCTGCGAGTCAAGGACGCATGTTCCACATATGCCGCGCCAGGAGCCATTCACCCGACGGCTGGCGCTGAAGGAGCCACGCCTTCGTGGCCCGGAACTCGGACTTGGACCCGTCGCTGTGAGACGTCCACTCGCCCTCGACGTGGGCCAGCGCGTAGATCCAGTCGTCGCCGACTTCGATCACGTCGACCGGCGTCGACCGGATCGCCATCCGGCCGTCGTCGTAGCTCGCCTGCTCGCCCTTGGCTATCTCGTCGGGACCGTGCTCGTGCTCCGACCCGGGGGGGATGCGGACGGCGTCGGAAGCGAAGAGCTTCCCGTACGCTTGGGAATCGCTTGTGTTGACGGCGCGCGCGTACGCGTCGCACATCGATCTGACGACCTCGTATCCATTCGCCACCGGGGCCTCCTCTCGTCGATCCTGACGAGCCCAGGCTAGGAAGCGGCGCCGCCGGAGTCATGAGGCGAATCCCCCATCTTTTCGCCGGCGGCGTCGAGAAGGCCGTGACGCATGGCGAAGAGGCTCGCTTCGGCACGGGTCGACGACCCGATCTTGGCGTAGATGTGCTCGACGTGGTTGGCGACGGTCTTCTCCGACAGGTGCAGGCGTTGCGAGACCTCCCGGTTCGACTGGCCGCGCGCGATCATCGAGAGCACCTCTACCTCGCGCGGCGTCAGACCGCGCGGCCAAGCGCGGCGCCTGCGAACTCGATGTCCTGCCGCGCGCAGGACCGCGTCGACTGCGTCGCCGGCGAGACGCCCCCCTTTGACCTCGTCTCGCAGCACTTTCGCGGCATCGTCCGGAGTCAGCGCCGGGCGGTGCGGCCGGTGCTCGACGAGCGCGCGGTACACGTCGGCTGCTCCCAGGACGCGCGCCGGCATCGATAGCGCGCTCCCGGCCAGACCGCGCGGGTACCCGGACCCGTCGAGACGCTCGTGGTGCTGGGCCGCCAGTTCTCCTATGCGGGACAACGTGATCGGGCGTTGGAGCATCCGCTCGACGTAATACGCATGCAGCCGGACGCGCTCCAGCTCCGACGGCGTCAGCCGCCCCGGCTTGTCCCAGATCGAGTTGGAGACACCCATGCGTCCGGCGTCCTGCACGAGGGCTGCCCGCCGTATCAGGAGGACCTCGTCGGCGGGAAGCTCGAGGAACCGGGCGGCGTCGGCCGCGAGAGACGCGACTCCACGCGCGTGCCCGACGGTGTAGAGGGATTTGAGGTCGGTGAAGTCCCCGATCGCCTCGAGCGTGCGATCCAGCTCGTCGGGCGTCAGCCGGACACGCAGCCCGGGCTCGGCCGCCACCACGATGTTCCAGCTGCCGACTTCCTCGATCGCCTCCAGGATGTTCGTCGCTTCGTCGCAGAAGACGTCCACGAGATGCGGGTCGAACTGCGTCGCCCGGCGCCCCCTCGCCATGCGTACCGCCGCCCGGGTGCCTCCGGCGCGGTGGAACGGGACGACGATGTCCGCGAACTGCACGATCCGGGCGGGAAGCGCGATCTCTTCGCCTGCCAGCCGGTTCGGGCGGCCGCGACCGTCCCATCTCTCGAAGAGCTGGACGAGGGGGTCGGCTACCTCGCGCCCGAGCCCGACGCGTTCGGCGAAGTCTTTCGTGACGACGCAGTGCGAGAGCGTGGCGCCCCGGAGCCTCGTAGCGTCTCCGGCGCCGTGCCGGTCAAGCGGAGGGTTCACCGCCGCCGCCGCACCGGCCAGGAACGACAGCGCATCGCTCGATGCGGGATCGACCTCATAGCTGGCCGCGCGCCAGGCGAGATCGTCTCCGAACCACATCGCCAGCTCGTGCGAGTCGCTCCCACAGCCGACCCAGGCGAGGAGCGCGACGTAGTAGGAAACGGCTCGATCCTCTTCCGATAGGCCGAGCAGTTCGCCCAGGCGGATGGCGATGAGGGTCTGACGGAGGACGTGCTCCAACGGTTGCCCCAGACCGAGATCGACGACCAACGACAGCCCCGCGAGCAGCTCCGCGAGCCGGACTTCCGTCTCGTCCGTCTTCGAGATCACGCTTGAATGCTGACCGCAGGCATGCGCTTTCGGCAAATCCCGACGTTGGTTCGCTCGTGGCCTCGGGAGACGCCGGCGGGCGTCGTGCCGACGGCTTCGAGCAGTCGTTCTTCGCGGCATCGCACGCAGCGAAGTCGTGAGGTCCTGGCTCGGGCGGCGGATCCCGTGGCAGACGCTACCGGAAGTGCGAGGGAACCGTGCGACGGACTCTTGCAGAAAGGACCCACAAGAGCGCAGGTCGACATCGGGGGCCCGCGACCTAGAGGACACCTCGTCACGATCCAGCCGGGAGGCGTGGGTCCCCGGCCGCCCCGCCTACCCGATCAGCTCCGCCACGCTGCCGAGCATCCGGAAGCCGCGACGCCTGGTCCATTCCCACATCCATACGTCGCCGTTGTCGGTCATCAGTTCACCCTGGTCGTCCCACGCGTACCGCTTGACGAGTCCGTCGACCCCATCCGTTCCGTCGAGAGACTCGACGACGTGGGCGCGTACCTCTTCGGTCGATTCGGAGCCGGTCAGCCGGCGGAGCGCGTCGATTACGGCGTTCGCGCCGTCGAAACCGTCGGCCGCGAAGAGCTGGGGAGCGGTGCCGTAGCGCGCCCGGTATTCGGCCACGAACGCTTCTGCTCCTTCGGTCTCCCTAACGTCGCTGCAGGCACAGCTGAGGCGGAGCCGGCCCGTCGTTTTGCGTCCCTGGGGCCCGCCGATCGCGCCGCCGTCGGTGACGAACGGCATCTTCAAGTCGTAGGTACTCCTCATGACGCGGAGGAGCTCCCACTGCTCCGGCGCGTAGCCCGCGTAGAAAACGACGTCGGGAGACAACCGCCGGATCCTTCGCGACGCGTCGTCGACGCCACTCTCCTCGGGGTTGAGCCGGATCAGGGGGCCTTCGAAACGCCCCCGCAGCGCCGCGCGGACGTGGTCGACGACGTCCTCCGCGTAGGCCTGCTTGGAGGCCGGTAGCACGATTGCGACGCGCCGCGGCTCGAAGACTCGTCGGATGTAGACCCCCGTCGCCGTGGCCTGCCGGTCGACCGGAGCAACGAGACGGAACCATGTTTCGAAGCCGCGTTCGCGCATCGCCGATTCCTCGGAGGTGGAGAGCATCGCGACTCCCTCCTGCTCGAAGACGTCGCCGGTGGCGGCGGTCTCGCGCGCGAAATAGCCGCACACGCACGCGACCAGGTCCTCGTCCTCCACGAGCCGCCGCGCGCTCGCCGGCGCCTCCTTCGGATCGTTGTCGGTGTTCTCGGAGTGGGTCTCGAGGGTGCAGGCCAGCTCGCCGCCTTCGTTAGCGAGGTCGACTGCGATCTCGACGCCCTTGGCCGCCGCGGCGCCGAACTCGTCGAAGTCGCCTTCGAGGGCTCCCATGATCCCGATGGTCCAGGTGCACGCCTGCGGGCTCCGGCCCTCCGGGGTCGGCGAGCACGCGGCGAGTCCCAGGCTCATGCCGACCACGACCGCGGCGGTGCGCCGTAGGTTCGTCCTCGCCATACCTTCCAAGTTACGTCACGGCCAGCTTTCTGCCCGGGACCGGCAGTGACAGGACGGCCTCCCGAGTGGAGAGTGACGACCGCGTTGACGGAGGACGCGGATGCTTGACCTGGCGGTCGCCGGCGGTGGGTTCGCCGGCATCCTCGACCGACGACGGCCTTCGTCCTGCTCGATAGAAAAGGGACCGGTGCCGCCGGGTCGGTTCCGAGACCCCCGGTCTCGATGTCGACGAAGCGAACGCACGACTACGCGAGGCCCCGGGACGTCGGACCGCTCGACCGGATTCCACTGGGGCACCTCGACTTCGCGGCGATACCCCGACGACGTCCTGTGGCCGCTCCTGGAGTCGTCCCCCTCGAGGTCGGGTTCAACAAGCCGACGAACGAGGCCACGCGCCGATCTCTCTGATCTCTCGCGGGCCGCCACTTCGGCTCTGTACGCGATGCTTCTGGCGCGTTGGTGTCCTTGCTTACCCCTCGAATTCGCGCCTCGGCTCCGTCGTCGTCCGACGCAGGGATCGAGCCGGCCCCCGTAGAAGCAGTCGGGAAGAGAACGCTCGTGAACCACGGGCACAAGGGGGCGACATGCGAAAGACGTTCGTTGCGATCGCGGCGGCGGCCGCGCTGACGGCGCCGGCTTCCTCGCCGGCATCGGTAAACGACGACCCCGAGTCGTGCCTGGCGACGAACCCTGCTCAACCGCAATGCACGTTCACGATCACGTCGGCGTCGACGAGCGGCGTCGTGACGGGCGCCGTGGGCGCCGGCGACTGGACCGTCGTCGTGAAGCGCGGGAGGCAGAAGCTGAAGATCCAGCCGAACTCGACCGAGCCCGAGGCGGTTCAGTTCACATACGAGATCGGCGACAAGGTCAAGGCGACGGTGGCGAGCGCCGGCGGCTGGGTCCTCGCCGGCCACGACTGAGAGCAGGGCGGCACAGTCGCTTGCAACGCAGGCTCGGCGGTTCGCAGCTGTCACCGCCCCACAACCCCAGAGATATAGGTAGTTCCGGAAGGCCATTTGGGGACTTGAGCCGATAGTCAGCCGGGGACCGGCTCGCGACGCTGTGTTTATGCGGAAAGCCGGAGTAACCGCGAGCCCCGCTTCTAGGGTGACGTCATGGGCGAGGGGCATCCAGCGATGCGGTCGCCGGTGATCGGCGTTGCGTTACGCGCCGAGCCGGAGCCGACGGGGTCGCTCCCTCCGGCTCCCGTTCGAGCCCACCGTCTAGTCGCCCACACGGTGCCGGTCAGTTCGCTCGATCGCGCCACGATCGACGCGGCGTTCTCGCTCTTCGACTCGCTCTACGCCGGCACCGATCGCGCCAGGTTCGAACGAGACCTTCACGACAAGCAACTCGTGATCCTGCTACGCGACGCCGGCGATCACATCCTGCGCGGCTTCTCCACGATCCACCTGGGCGAGGTCGCCTACGGCCGGCGCAGGGCGCGCCTCGTGTATTCGGGCGACACCGCGATCCACCCTGCCTACTGGGGGCAGAAGTGTCTCCAGCGGGCGTTCGCAACGGTGCTGATGCGGGAGAAGCTCCGCCATCCCTCGCGTCCCCTGCTGTGGTTTCTGATCTCGAAGGGCTACAAGACCTACCTGCTGCTCGTCAATCACTTCCCCAGGTCCCTGCCTCGCAGCGGCCGACCCGCCCCCGCCCGGTTACAGGAGACGCTCAGCGCTGTCGCGGGGGAGCGATTCGGCGACGCGTTCGATCCCGTCCGCGGCGTCATCTCCTACGGGACTCCGCGCGAGCGCGTGCGGCACGAGGTCGCCCCGATCGACCGTCCGTTGCTTCGTGATGCGCACGTCGCGTTCTTCGTCACGCGCAATCCCGGCTACCAGCGCGGCGACGAGCTCGCCTGTCTGGCGGAGGTGCGCGCGATCGATCCGGTCAGAATTTTCGTGCGCTCGTGGTGGAGGGCGAGGGTCCGGCGGGGGTTCGGATGAGCGGCCTGGTCGGGGCCTTCGCCCGCGCTTACGTCGCGGCCGCCACCCCCGCGGCGCGACGCCTGCACCGCGCGCTCGACGACCCGCGGCGAGCGCAGCTGCGCATCCTGCGAGAGACGCTCGCGGCGAACCGCGACTCCGAGGTGGGCCGTCGCTACGGTTTCGGTTCCATAACGAGCTACGGTGCGTTCGCCGCGCGGGTCCCTCTCTCCGGCTACGACGATCTCCATGGAGACATCACCCGCGTCGCGCGCGGGGAACCCGGCGTCCTGACCGGCGACGCGGTGTCGTTCCTCGAGCCGACGGGGGGATCGTCGGGACCGGCGAAGCTGATCCCCTACACGCCCTTGCTGAAGCGCCAGATCGGTCGCGCGGTGCACCCTTGGATAAGAGATCTGCTCGTGCATCGGCCCGAGCTTCGCGACGGACGCGCCTACTGGGCGGTCTCGCCGCCGGCGCGCGTCGCGCCTGCCGGCGATGCCGCCGTCCCCATCGGGGCGCCGCACGACCTCGAGTACCTGCCGTCGCCGGTCGCCTCGTTGCTCGAGCGAACCTTCGTCCTGCCGCGCGCATCCTCCGAGATCGAGGATCTAGACGTCAGCCGTTACGTGACGCTGCGGGCGTTGCTCGCGGCCGAGGACCTGGCGCTGATATCGGTGTGGAACCCGAGCTTCCTGACGATCCTCGCGGGGAAGCTAGACGCCTGGTTCGAGATGCTCGTGCGCGACCTCGAGCGCGGCTCCCTCTCGATCGCGATGGATGCCGGTACCCGGGCACGGATCGGCCGTCACCTTCTACCCTGCCCCGATGTCGCCGCGCGGCTCCGACGCCGCTTCGGCTCCAGGCCGCCCGAGGACCTCGGCGCGCTGTGGCCACGGCTCTTGATCTCGTGCTGGACGGACGGCCACGCGGCGCGTGCTCTCGACGCGATGCGGAGGCGCTTTCCCAACGTCGAGGTTCAGGGCAAGGGGCTGATCGCCACCGAGGGCGTCGTCTCGGTGCCGCTGATGCGTCATCCTGCTCCGGCCGCCGCGGTGGCCTCCCACTTCCTCGAGTTCCTCGGCGACGGCGGCGACGCCAGGCTCGTCGACGAGCTGGAGACCGGCACGACCTACGAGGTGGTGCTCACGACCGGGGGAGGGCTGTACCGCTACCGCCTGAAGGACGTCGTGCGCGTCGAAGGCCGCGCCGGTAGGACTCCGCTACTGAGGTTCGTCGGGCGGGCCGATGCGAGCGATCTGTGTGGGGAGAAGCTGACGCCGGCCTTCGTGGAGACGGCGCTGACGAGCGCGGCCCGGACGGCGGGCGCGCGCCCGGCCTTCGCCGTGGTCGCGCCGCGCTGGGGCGCGCCGCCGCGCTACGACCTGTGGGTCGAGCTCGACGCGGCAGAGGACGCCGCAGCGCAGCGTCTGGCTCACGCGCTCGAGGCCGAGCTGCGCCGCGGCCATCACTACGACCTGTGCCGCGCGCTCGGCCAACTCGACGCGTTGCAGGTGCGTCCGATCCGCAACGGCGAGCGGTCCTACGAGCGTGCCTGCATGCGGCGAGGTCAGCGCGCGGGGGCCGTCAAGCCGCCGGCGCTCATCACGGATCCGGGATGGGGCGATGTCTTCGAGGAGGTAACGGCTTGATGCAGGCGACGTCCGCCACGGCGGTCAAGAGGAATAGCCACGACTGCGAGATGCGTTCGATCATGAGGTTCTCGTGTGGGACGTTGCACGAGAACTGGTACATCGCCGCGCTCTCGAAAGACGTCGGCACGAAGCGGCCGCTCGCGAGCACGATCATGGAGGAGCCGCTCGTGCTGTGGCGCGATGCAAACGGCGAGGTCGCGGCGGGGATCGATCGCTGCCTGCACCGCAACGCGCCGTTGAGCGCCGGCCACCTCCGGGATGGCTGCATTAGCTGCCCGTACCACGGGTGGTCCTACGACTCCGCGGGACGGTGCGTTCAGGTCCCGTCGGAGGGCGACGACCAGAGGCCCAGGCCGGACCGCAAGCTCGAGACGTTCCCGGTGCTCGAGAGGGACGGGTACGTGTGGGTCTACATGGGGGCGCCGGAACGGGCGGGGGGACGCGAGCCGTTCAGGTTCCCCGAGGTCGGCGAGGGATGGCGCTCGTACACGATGATCACGCGCTTCGCCGGCGACGTCACCGATCTCGTCGAGAACTTCATGGACGTGCCGCATACCGCGTTCGTGCATTCCGGCTGGTTCCGGAAGGCGACCAGCGCGAAGGAGGCCGAAGCCGTCGTCGGGCGCACGAACGACGCGGTCCACGTCGAGTACTTCCAGCCGGACGACTCGATCGGCTTCACGAAGAAGCTGCTGAACCCCGACGACCAGCCGATGACGCATACCGACCGTTTCTTCATGCCGAACGTGACCCGCGTCGACTACGCATGGGGGCCCCGTCGGAGGTTCGTCATCACCTCGCAGATCACGCCCGTCACGCCGACGGAGGCGATCGTCTACACCGCGATCACCTTCAAGTTCGGCCCCCTCAACCGAGCGGCTCGAGCGGTGCTGCCCGCCTACACGCGCGCCGTCATCAATCAGGACGTGCGGATCATGGACAAGCAGACGGCGAACCTCGAGCGGTTCGGAACCCGCCGCTTCCATGGGACCGCGGCCGACATCATCCACCGGTCGATCGAGGCGCTGCGCGAGCACGCCTTGAACGGCGAGACCGGCGATCCGCCCCGGCCCACGACCAAGAGGATCAGGTTTTGGATGTAGTTACCGCCGTGGCACCCGAGGTCACGGTTCGACCCGCGGTGCCGCGCGACAACGACGCGCTCTGCCGGCTGTTCGCGTCGGTCTCCATGGAGTCCGATCTCGATCTGGCGATCCGGCGCGATCCGGATTTCTTCGCGCTGTACCGGATACAGGGCCCCCAGTGGGAGTGCTGGCTGGGCGAGACCGACGAGCGCCTCGCCGGGCTCGGCGCGATCCTCGTTCGCGACGGCTATCTCGACGGCCGGTCCGTGCGCGTGGGTTACCTCGGCGACCTCCGCGTAGCCTCGGAGCTTCAGGGCCGCAAGCTGGTGCCGCGCTTCTACGGGCCGGTCCTTCGCGACGCGGCCGAACGGTTCGACTGCGATGTCTTTCTGACCACGATCATCGCCTCGAACCGGCGGGCGATCCGCGCGCTGACGGGTCCGCGCGCGCGCGAAGCCGGGATACCTCCCTACGAGTTCGTGCGTTCCTTCGGCATCCGGGCCGTCTACCTGACGGTGCCGCTCCCGTGGATGCGGACGCACTATCGCGTCGAGCGAGGCACCGAGTCGTCTCTGTCCGAGATCGCCTCGTTCCTCGACGCAGACGGTCGGCGCAGACCCTTCGGCTACGCGTTCGACGAGACAGAGCTCCGCCGCCGCCTCGCTGAGTGGCCCGGCCTCGAAATATCGTCCTTCTACCTCGCGCGCGATCCGAACGGAGCACTCGTCGGATGCGCGGCGGTGTGGGACCCGCACGACGTCAAGCGCACGGTGGTGCGCGGCTACGCGGGCGGGATGCGGCGGGTGCGCAGGGTCTACAACGCCGCAGCCGCGACCCTGCGGTTCTCGCCGCTGCCTGCGCCCGGCAGTGAGCTTCGCTACTCCTACGCGACCCATGTGGCCGTCCCCTCGGGCGACCCTGCGGTGCTTCGGGCGCTGATGCGGCGCATCTATGACGACCAGCGCAAGACCGGCCGTACCTTCGTCGCCTTCTGCGCCTTCGACGACGACCCCCTGGGGGCCGCGTTCCGCGGTTTCCCATACACTGATCTCAAGACGAACCTCTACGCGGTGCCGGCCCCCGGACGAGATCTCCCTCCGGGTTGTTTCGCCGCCGGCCCTCCGGGGTTCGAGATGGCTCTCGTGTGAGCACGTCCACGCTCGAGCGCCCCCGCGCGCCGGCGCCGATCCCCGAGCGCCCGATCGAGGGGTGGGTATCCGTGCCGCGGCGCGGCGACCCGCGCATCCCGTTCGCCTGCATCCTCACGGTCTACGCCGCTATGGGGATCGGCTGGCTCGGTTTCAACCGCAGCCCGACGCAGATCGCGGCGATCGTTGGGGCGGCATGCGCGCTCGACCTGACGCTCCACCGGTTGATCCACAGCAGGTGGCTATTCCCCTTGAGCGCGTACATCACGGGGTTGTCGCTTGCGCTGTTGCTGAACTACGCCCATGACCACGTCGTGCTGCTCCTGCCGGTGTTCCTCGCGATCTCGTCGAAGTACGTCTTCACGTACAGGGGCGGCCACGTCTTCAACCCGTCGCTGTTCGGCGTCGTCGGGAGCCTGTTCCTGGCCGGCGATCTCATCACGACCGCCCCCGCCTATCAGTGGGGCGGGACGTGGGCGATGTCGGCCTTCATGGTGATGGCCGCGCTGTCCCTCTTCATCTTCAAGGTGGGGCGCGGGTGGCTCGTGGGCTCGTTCCTTGTGTTCTACGCGCTGCAGACCGGCTTGCGCGCCTACGTGATGCGGGCGCATCTGCCCCCTGAGATGCTCTTCCTGGGGACGATAAGCACGCCTTCGTTCTTCCTGTTCACCTTCTTCATGATCACCGACCCCAAGACCTCGCCGTCGTCGCCCCGCGGCCAGATCGGGGTGGCAGCGGCCATCACACTCGTAGACCTCTACCTCCACACGCGCGGGAGCGTCTTCACGTTCTTTGTCGCGGCGTTCATCGTCGCGACGGCCCGGTTCGCGTGGCTGCACGGACGGGACCTGCTCCGGCGGGGGCCGAGAC
>JBHELD010000053.1:0-32223 GCA_046263255.1 Actinomycetota bacterium | reverse complement strand
GCGGCGGGCGAGGTCTCCGTCGCCGCGGAGACGCCCGACATGTAGGAGATGTAGCCGGGCACGAGAGGCAGGACGCACGGGGACAGGAACGACACGATCCCCGCGAGGAAGGCGATCGGGAACGAGACGTCGCTCACTGCGATCGGTTCCGCGCGACCATCACGTCGAGCAGCCGGAAGAGGTCGGTGGTGCTCGTGAACTCGCCCCTGTGATGCTCGACGACCTCACCCTCCGCGTCGATGAGGAACGTCTCGGGCTGCCCCGTCAGCCCGAACCCGTCGTACCACTCGAGGCTCTCGTCCCTCACCTGGGGATAGGACACGCCGTACCGCTCGAGGAACGCGAGCGCGTCGCTGCGCGCGTCCTTCACGTTGACGCCGAGGAACTCGATCTCGCCGCGATACCTCCTGTAAGCGGCGTCCAGAAGCCCGGCCTCCTTCTCGCACGGGACGCACCAGCTCGCCCAGAAGTTCACGAGCACGGGCTTCCCCCTGAGGTCGTCGAGCGCGACGACGCCCTCGCCTTCGAGGGCGGGCGCCTCGACGGAGGGGGCCTCGTCGCCGGGCTCCACGCTCTCGCCCTCGAGCGCGACCCCGAAGCCGAGCAGGACGACGAAGGCGGCCGCGGGGCCCACCAACCAGACGAGCCTTACCAACCGGCGGCGCGCGGCGGCAGACGACGGCGCATCCATGGGCCCATTCTCGCAGTCGCCGACGATTGGGGGCTGTTCGCGGGCTCCGCCGCGGCGTACGCTGCTCGGCGAGGAGGGGCAGGCACAGCGCCTGCCCCTCGCCCGCGCCTCGACCCTGCCAGGCGGCTCCGGCCGCCGCGACCGACGGGAGGCGCATCATGCACGACGGATCCCCTGTGCTCGACGCTCTGGCCCCCGCCGACCGAGCGCTGCTGCTCGATCGCGCGGTCCCGAGAAGGTTCGCCGCCGGCGAGACGCTCTCGTTCGCCGGCGGCGCCGGCGGGCGGGTGCACCTGGTCGCCGAGGGGACCGTCAAGCTGCTCGCGCGGGACGTCGACGGCAACGAGACGATCCTCGGGCTCGTCCTGCCGGGCGAGCTCGCGGGGGCCGCGGCCGCGCTCACCGCGCCGTCCCGGAGCTGCGAGTACGTCGCGGCGACGCGCGCGTCCGTGATCGGCTTCGACGCCGGCGTCTTCGCGCAGGTGCTCGCGCGCAACGCGCCCGCGTGCCTCGCGCTCGCTCGTTCGCTCGCGCTGCAGGTCCGCTGGCTGTGCGACGCCGCGCAGGAGCGGACCTCCGCGGGCGTTCCGGCGCGCCTCGCGGGCCGGCTGCTCGACCTCGCCGACCTGATCGGGCAGACGCGCGGCGACGGCGTCGAGCTCGAGCTGCCGCTATCCCAGCGCGACCTGGGCGGGCTGGCCGGGATGTGCCGCGAGAGCGCCTGCAAGACGCTGCGGAGATGGAAGTCGCAGGGAACGGTCGACTACCAAGGGAGGACGCTGCGGATCAGACGGCCGGACGTGCTGCGCGCGATCAGGTGCGCAGGGCGCGCCGCAGCACCTTCCCCGTGAGCAGGTGCGGCAGCTGATCGACGACCTCGATCGAGCGAGGGCACTTGAAGCGCGCGAGACGCGTGTGCACGTCGGCGATCAGCTCGTCCTCTCTCGCCTCGGCCCCCGGCTCGAGGACGACGAACGCCTTGACGGCCTCGCCCGTGTAAGGGTGCGGGACTCCCACGACCGCGGCCTCCGCGACCTTCGGGTTCTCCACGAGCGCCTGCTCGACCTCGGAGGGGAAGACGTTGAATCCCGAGACGATCACCAGGTCGCGCTTCCGGTCGACGATGTAGAGGTACCCGTCCTCGTCCTGCACCGCGACGTCGCCGGTCCGGAACCATCCGTCGTCGGTGAAAGCGCGCTGCGTCTCGTCTTGCTTGCGCCAGTAGCCGTGGAAGACGTTCGGGCCCCGCGCGACGATCTCGCCGGGATCGCCGAGCTCGACTTCGGCGCCCGTCTCGTCCACGAGCCTTATCTCCACCCCCGGCAACGGCTTTCCGATCGAGCCGGGCCGCGGCGCGTTCGCCACGCGGTTGGACGTGAGCGTCGGGGCGGTCTCGGTCAGGCCGTAACCCTCGTAGACGTCGACGCCGAACAGCTCCTTGAACCCGCGCAGGGTCTCGGGGGCAAGGGGAGCCGCGCCGGAGATCGCCAGCCTCACGCTCGAGAGGTCGTACTGGTCGGCGCCCGGGGTCGCCACCAGAGCCGCGTACATCGTGGGCGCGCCGAACATCACGGTCACGCGGTGCTGCTGGATGAGCCGGAGGCACTCGACCGGCTCGAACCTGTCCGTAAGGACGCCGCTCGCGCCGGTGCGCGCGAGCAGGCCGAGCGTCACGTTCAGCCCGAAGATGTGGAACAGAGGAAGCGACAGCAGCAGGACGTCCGAATGGTCCACGCGCGCGTCCACGGACATCTGCTGGTCGACGTTCGCGAGGAGGTTCCCGTGCCCCAGCATCGCTCCCTTGGGGTCGCCCGTGGTGCCGGACGTGTACGCGAGCACCGCCAGGTCGCCCGGCGATGCGGCGGCGGGGGCGAGCTCGGCGCGACCCGCGGCCCACTCGCCCGCCTCCACGTACCGGATGCCCCGCTCCGCCGCGGCGCGTTCTGCGGCGTCGCCGGCGGGCGCGACGCCGAGAACGAGGGACGTCTCCGAGTCCTCGAGTACCCGTCGCGCTTCGCGCTCGGTCAGCATCGGGTTCAGGGGCACGACCACGGCCCCCGCGGCGAGGATGCCGAAGTACGAGTAGACGAACTCGGGCACGTTGTGCACGGCGATCGCCACCCGCTCGCCCGACGAGACGCCGGCGGAGGCGAGGTTGCGGGCGACGGACCCGGCGCGCGCCGCCGCCTCCGAGAACGTGACGGCGGCTCCCGACGGCGTGATCAGGGCCGCCTTGTCCGGATGTTCCCGCGAGGACGCCAGGAGCAAGTCCGCGACGTTCATCGTCGCATTCTCTCCCCTCCGGCTCCCGGGTGCAAACTTCTGCAAGCGTTAGCTAGCGCCGAGCTAGCCGCCCTCCGGACCGCGAAGGAATTTCCTGGAAGTTGCCTCAAGTAACTGCCGCCACCGCCGACCATTACCTTGGAGCTGAAAGACGGTGGGACGTTAGGACCGCACGATCCTCACGCCGGGTCGTGTCTCGAGCCTCCCAGCCCGCCCCAAGCCGGCCCACCGGCTTCAGCTCCACGACGACGCCCCTGCCACAGCGGGGGCGTTTTCGCGGCGCCGCCGCTCGGCTCTCCGCCCGAAGCACGTCGTCGGACGTGGCGGGCGTTCTCCTGTCGTGGGATCGGTGGGAGCATCTGGGCATGGCACCCCGGGTGCAGTGCTCGACCGGCCCCTTCTGGGCGTTCTCGCTCGAGGTCGCGATGGACTCGGTGGCCGAGGCGGGCTTCCGTGAGATCGAGCTGATGGTGACCCGCGACCCGCGGACGCAGGACCCCGAGATCCCGCTCCGGCTCGCACGGGAACGGGGGCTGCGGATCGCCTCGGTCCACGGGCCCTTCCTCGCGATCACGAAGAACGTCTGGGGGCTCGACCCGATCGGAAAGATCGAGCGCGGCGCGCAGATGTGCGCGGCAGTGGGCGCCGAGACGATGGTCGTTCACCCGCCCTACTTCTGGGAACGCGGGTACACGCGCTGGATACGGAAGCAGGCCGAGGCTTTCGAGGCGGAGACGGGCGTCACCGTCGCCGTCGAGACGATGTACCCGGTGTGGGTCGCAGGCCGGAGGCTGCGGGCGTACCGGTGGCTCGACCCGCGGGAGCTGTTGGAGGCGTGCCACCGCGTCGCGCTGGACACGAGCCACGTGACCGTGGCGCGCGGCGACATCCTCGACGCGTACGAGGTCCTCGCGCCGAAGCTCGTGCACGTCCATCTCTCGGACAACGCGCGGGACGGGCGCGACGGCCACCTCTCGCTCGGCGACGGCATCCTCCCGGTAGACCGGTTCCTCGCGGAGCTACGCAGGACCGGGTATGCGGGAGGGCTCTCGCTCGAGCTTTCCGTCAGCCGGTTCGTCGAGAGCCCTAAAGAGCTGGTTCCCACGCTTCGAAGAAACAGGGAGTACGTGGAGGACAGGCTCTTCCGGAAGGCGCGCGTCGCCAAGGGCCTGCCGAGGGACCCGCGTTGACTGGGAGGACGGTCTAGGTGACGGTGAAGGTGCTCGTTGTGGACGACACCGACCACGTGCGGTCGATGCTCGTGGACATGCTGGAGCTGGACGGGTTCGAGGTCGTCGGCGAAGCGGCGTCGGGGTCCGAGGCCGTGGACGCCGCCGGCGCGAGGGACCCCGACGTCATCGTGATGGACTACAAGATGCCGGGCATGGACGGGCTGTCGGCCGCCCGCGAGATACGCGCGACGCGCCCGGCCCAGGGAATCATCCTCTACACGGCCTATCTCGACCGGGAGCTCGAGGAGGAGGCGCGGGAGTCGGGCGTCGCTCTGTGCGTCGGGAAGGTCGAGGGGCTGAGCCAGCTCGAGCGGCACATCTCAGAGCTGTGCCGCGACTTCGGCGACGCCGGCGGGCATCGCCGCGCCGGCCCCGCCTAGCCCTCCGGTTCGCCCACCCCGGTGCCGGGGCAGGCGCCGACCCGGATCTCCCAGACCTCGGGCCCGTCGACGAACATGAGCCTCGCGACCGCGACGCCGTCGCGAAAGACGTTGTGGTGGTTGAAGTGCAGCGCAGTCTCCGGGTATCCGGGCCGGCGGATGTCGTCCTCGTCGCGGAGGCCGGGGACGTGGTCGCGCGCCATCTCCGGGAACGTCGTATCCGACGGCACGGGAGCGATGATGCCGCCCCGCACCTGGGTTTCGGATCGGTCGGACGGCTCGTCCGTATCGACGACGCGCTCCTCGTAGGCGGTGCCGCACGCAAGGTCCAGCTCCGTCCACAGCCGGCGCGGGTCCACGATCGTGAGCTCGGTGTACTCGGCGTCGCCGGGGGAGAAGCTGTCGTCGAGGTCGTCGAAGCACCCGGCGTAGAGGGTGCCCGGCGGAAACGTCGACACGTTGTCGTCCCGCCCGAAGCCCAGGTCCCCGCCCTCGTTGTGGCCCTCTCCGTCGAACAGGTTGAAGGCGCGCCAGCGACGAGACGGGTTGTAGAACCTCAGGTGAATGCCGTCCTCCTGGGGCTGCACCTCCGGCGTCAGCGCGACCGCACCGTCCTGCGAGCACACGATCTCGGCGACGTCGGGTGCGTCCTCCGCGGCGAGCTCGAGCGGCCGGAGCACGCCGGCGCGCACCGCCGGGTCAGGGTGAAGGTCGAGGTAGTGCCGGTGCGGCTCCGCGATCACCCGGGCCGCGTCTCCCTGGTCCACCGGGTCGCATTGCGGCCACCGGAGGTGCCTCGGGGGGACGTGGAGCTCCGCTACGGTGGGATCCGGTCCGGCCGGGTCGTAGTGCAGGTGCCCGGACAGCGTGACTCCCCCGCCCTGGACCGCGACGCAGGCCTGCGCCTTTCGCACGTCGATCGTCACGGTCGCCCGGCCCCCACGCGGGAACGACACGACGAACGTCTTCACGTCGGCGCGCTCGCCCGCCGGGGCGGGCCGGTCGTCCTGTCGCCGCTCCCACGCGACCGCGGTCGCGGCGACCACGAGGAGGCACGCGAGCCCCGCGGCAGCCCCGCGCGCCGCGCGGCCCCGGCGGGCCCTGCGCAGCGCGGGGGCCGCGCGCCCCCGCTCCGGCTCGATCCCGTCTAGCGATTCCGTCAGCGTTCGCCGCAGCCGCGACTCAACGTCATCCATCTCGTTCCCCTCCGAGCTGCGCGCGCAGCTCCTTCAGCCCCCGGTTCACCAACGACTTCAGCGCAGACGTCGAGCAACCGAGCGCGTCGGCCGCCTGAGCCTCCGAAAGGTCCTCGTAGTAGCGGAAGAACAGCGCCGAGCGCTGACGCGGAGGAAGCGTCAGGAGCGCGCGCCACATCTCGTCGCGGCTCGCGACGTCCGCGGGCTGCTCCGGCGCGGGCGCTCTGCGCAGGCGTTCGGTCGCCTCCCTCTCGACCTTCTGCCGCCGGAAACGTCCGCGGCACAGGTTCACCGTCGTGCGGTAGAGATAGGCGCGCGCGTGCTCCGGGTTCTTCAGACGGAAGATCTTGCGACCGACGCGCACGAAAGCCTCTTGCGCGAGATCCTGCGCGGCGGCCTCGTCCCCGGTGAGCAGGAACGCGAGCCGCACGGCACCGGCGACGTGGGCGCGGTAGAGCGCCTCCAGCCCCTCCAGCCGCTCGGGCGGGGCCGCTTCCTCGGCTACGGCGGTCACCTCCACGCCCTATATACGCGCCGGCGCAGGCGCCAGGTCGCGCTCTCGCCCACCTACAATCGACCGCGTGCGAAGGAACACCCTCTACGCGCTCGTGCTGCTGCTCGCCGCCATCACCGTGGCCGGCGTCCTCGGCGTGATGCGGATCTACGGCCTCGGCGGCTAGACGAACGCGCGGCCCCGCAGGCTCAGGTTGCGGTAAAGCATCTGCTGGATCGTGTCCCTGATCCGGTCCGAGAGATCGAACACGAGCATCGCGTCTTCCGCGGCGTCCTCGGGATAGTCGTCCATCGGGATCGGCTCTCCGAACTCGATGAGCCAGCGCGACGGGAGCGGCAGGAGCCCGAGGGGGCCGAGCAACGGGAACGTGGGCGTGATCGGGAAGTACGGGAACCCGAACGTCCGCGCCAGCAGCCGCGCGTTCGCGATCATCGGGAACGCTTCCTCGGCTCCCACGACCGCGATCGGGACGATCGGCGTGCGCGTCCGGAGCGCGATCTCGATGAAGCCGCCTCGTCCGAACCGCTGGAGCTTGTAGCGCTCCTTCCATCCCTTGCCCACGCCCTTGTATCCCTCGGGGTACACGCCGACGAGCTCGCCGCGTCGCAGGAGCTCGAACGCATCCTCGTCGCACGCGACCGCGTTCCCGCTCTTGCGCGCGAGGTGACCGACGAACGGCATCTGGAAGGCCAGGTCGGCGGCGACGTTGCGCACGGCGCGCCGCTGCGGATGCTCGGTCGCGACGGCGTACTGCACCATGACCGCGTCGAGCGGGATCGTTCCCGAGTGGTTCCCCACGAGCAGCGCCGCGTCTTCGGACGGGATCCTGTCGACGCCGAGCGTGCGGACGCGGAAGTACCGCTCGTAGAGCGGCCGCGCGAGCGGCAGGAGCACCTCGCGCGACAGCTGCTCGTCGTAGCCGAAGTCGTCGATCGGATAGTCGCCGTCGAGGCGGCGGCGGACGAAGCCGGCGATCCCGTCGAAGAGGCCCGAGCGGCGCCCGGGCACCCGCGGCGCGGACGCCGCGGAGCCGTTGGAGGGATGACGCCTGCGTGCCGAGGCGTCACCGGCGTGGATGCTGCAGTAGTCGCCCTCCGGAAGGGCGTAGTTGCGGCACCCGCGTCCGGTCGCGGTGGTCGCCGCGCAGCGCGTGCGGGACGGCGCGGCCCCCTTCCCGCGCCGGTCGTGGAGCCGGATGACCTCCGCGCCCGCCATCACACGGTCTCCGGGCGGCGCGACCGCAGATAGTCGAACAGCTCACGCTCCCAGGCCGGATGGTTGGTGGCAGGAGCCGGCGCGTCCGGCCGGCGGTGGTAGCGGAAGTCCATGAGCGTCTCCTCCGTCGTCCACCTCGGGCGGAACCCGAGCGCGGCGCGCGCGCGTGCCGTGCTCACGACGCGGCCGTAGATGATGACCTTCAGCTGGTCCGTGGGGAAGTCGACCAGGCCGAGCCTGCGGAGCACGCGCGCGGTCGACTGCGCCATCGGGAGGAGCAACGGCAGCTCGACGCGATCGAGCAGGCGGATCGCCTTGGACAGGTAGACGACGCCGTCCGCCGCGACGTTGAAGATCCCGCGCGCGTCGCGCAGCGCGCCGAGGGTCAGGGCTTCGACGGCGTCGGCCTCGTTCAGGAGCTGCAGCCGCGGGTCGAACCCCAGGGCCGTCGGGACGACCGGCAGGGAGAGATAGTCGGTCATGCTCGTCCTGACGGTCGGTCCGACGACGTTCTGCGTCCTCAGGATGACGAGGTCGACGTCGGAACGTCTGCGCCCGAAGTCGCGCGCGTACGTCTCTGCCTCCGCGCAGTCCTTGCCGTATCCCGAGAGGTCGACCTGACGGGCGGCGTGACCCTCCGGGATCAACGACGGCTCGGCGGGGCCGCTTCCGTACACCGCGGTGGACGATTTCATCACGACCTTCTTCACGCGCTCCGCCCGCTGCGCCGCGGCCAGCAGCTGCATCGTGCCGATGACGTTGTTCTCCTTCATGCGAGAGCGGCCTCCCAGCCGGCCCGGGCTCGACCCGATGTTCGTGTGCACGACCGTGTCGACCTTCGTCGCCTCGATCACGCTGGCGATGAGGGGGCTCGAGATGTCGGCTCGGACGAACTCCAGCTCTCGAACGGGCACCGGTGGCTCCTCTAGGTCGACGCCCACGATCGCCGCGACGTCCTCGCTCTCCTCGAGACGCTTCGCGAGACGCAGACCGAGGAACCTGGACACGCCCGTGATCAGGACCCTCTTGCCCTCGCGCCGGCTCATGGCACGAGGTTACCCCCGAGGCTCCGGCGACGGCTTACGCGGAGGTCGGGCCGACGATCGCGGTCGATCCGGCGCGCGCCCGCAGGCGCGCCGCAGCGTCGCCCTTGTTCACCGCCAGCGACAGGTGGCGGTACGAGTCCTCGACGAGCACGAACGCGCCGTCTTCCACGTCCGAGAAAGTGTGGCCGAGCGGGACGTGGATGCGATGCCCCTCCATGCGGACCTCGATGACCGCGCCGTTCGACAGCTCGACCTTCTCGAGGTGGTCGCGGCTCACGTTCAGCTGGAGGTTCCCGAAGCGGTCGACCTGGAGGACCTCGGCGTGGAGGTGGTCGTCGTGCACCCACGCATCCGGGATCTCCAGCCGCTCGAGGTCCGCCGCCGGGATCGAGGGGCCGAGGTCCGACGGGTCCACGCCGTTGGCGATGTGCGCGGCCGCAGGCGAGAAGACGTCGCGTCCCTGGAAGGTACGCGAGATCGGCGTCAACAAGAAGCTCTTGTCGACGATCTCGAACGCGCGCCTGACACCGCCGCACTCCTCGGCTGCGGGAATCAACAGCCCGTTGTCGGGGCCCACGAACGTCTCGCCCCAACCGGACTCGATCACGATCGCCCGGCGGTCGGAGCCGACGCTCGGGTCCACGACGGCCAGGTGGACCGATTCGGGCATGAAGCGGATCGACTGCTCGAGCACGATCGCCCCGTGGCGGATGCTCTGCCGCAGGATGTTGTGGTGGATGTGGATGATCTTCACGTGAGGGGCGATCCGCAGGATGACGCCCTGGCACACGCCCACGAACTCGTCCTCGAGCCCGTAGTCGGACAGGAACGTGAGGGTCTCCCTCTTCTCCACGCCCGGCATCCTAACGAGGCCCGCAGCGGCGCCCCCGCCCGGGGCACGGACGGCAAAGGCATTGACTGGCGCGCCCGGCCGTTCCTACACTCACGTCCCCCGTTGCTCGCTCCCTGGGAGACGAACTTGGTCCGCGATCAGACCTGGCAGAACGAGGCAGCGTGCAAGTTGCTGCCGCTGGACGTGTTCTTCCCTCCGGTCGAGCAGGAGGCCGCGGCGGCCAAGGTGATCTGCTCGGGCTGCGCCGTCCGGGAGCCCTGCCTCGAGGCGGCGATCGCCGCGGGCGAGAGGTTCGGGATCTGGGGCGGGTTCACGACGCAGGAACGGCGCGCGATCGCCACGCGGAGGCGGGCGCGGGCTGCGGCGATGGGTGCCGCGGGGTACGACGCACCCGTGGGGGTTCGTTAGCTACTTGCCCTGTTGACGCCGTTGCCAGCGCGTCTTCTTCAGCATCTTGCGGTGCTTCTTCTTGCGCATCTTCTTGCGACGCTTCTTGATCAGAGACGGCATTGCCTCCCTTTCCTCTTGTAGCGCTCGCTCACTCCGACCCGAACAGCTGGCGCAGGTCGACCGGTCCCCGCGACCGGCCGGAGACGTCGATGCGAACCGATCCCAGCCGGAGCCCGCGCACCCCCTCGGTCACGGGCGAGACCATGCGCAGCAGGTCCTCGTTCGGATCGTGCTCGAGGACCCCTATACCAACGCAGGATCCGCGTCCATCTTCCATGCCCACGACCAGCCCGTCCAACAGGGCCAGGTCGAACTCCGGGGGGAGCGTCGGCATGAAGACCGTCGGCTTGACCCTCCAGCGCGACGTCCCGACTGCGAAGTAGGCGGCGAACTGTTCCTCCCGGAACGCTATCCGCTCGTCCACCGAGCGGATGCGGGTGTCGGGCGAGACCTCGATCTCGACGACCTCGCCGGAGACGAAACGCTGTGCGATCCCCACCAGCGGCTCGAGCTCTCCCCCCCGTTCGAACGCGACCGTGTAGTCGGGGGCGATCAGGTCCATCTTGAAGAACTTGAGGCTCTGGCCGTAGATGCCCGAGACGAGGCTCGAGGTGTCGACGACGACGAGCACCGCGCCGGCGGCCTTCGCGCGCGTCACGAGCTTGGCCGAGTTCGTCACCAGCGGCAGCAGGTGGCCCTTCGGGACCGTCGAGCCGACGAAGCCCAGGCCGTCCGCCTTGCGCAACGACTCCCGCGACAGATCGCCGGGGGTCCGGCAGATCTTGAGCCCGACGGTCGTGGGCGGTCCGATCGTCGACTGGACGATGTCCGCGTCGACGATCGCCGAGGGAATGCCCGCGTCGGTCGCGCGCCGCACGAGCTCGACGCCGAACGTCGTCTTGCCGGTGTCGATCCCGCCCAGCAGGAAGACCACACCGGGGGCCGCGAGCAGCCGCTCGTAGACGGCTTCGACGGACGTCGTCACGCCGCGTCCCCCGTCGCGCAGGCGTCAACAAAAAGACCGCCCCGCAGGACGGTCTCGGTCGCGCCGGCGGCGGCCGGCGTCTTAGCCCGCATCCATGTATCGCTGCTGGAGGTACTTGCGGACGTCCTCGCCCCTGATCCGATAGCCACGTCCCACGCGAACTGCCGCAAGCTCTCCTGCCTTCACGAGCCGGTAGACGGTCATGTTGGACACCCGCAGCTGCCTTGCGACCTCCGCGACGGTGAGGAAGCCACCCATCAGCGAGGCCTGTGCAGGCTGCTGCCGCTCTAGCTCGTCCATGACGGCGGGAAGTATATACAGCCGCGGTTTTGCCTGCTCAGGTGGGGTTTTCGGTCTCAGACGAGCAGCTTCCCGGCGTCCAGGACGACGTCGCCGTCGATCGACAAGGTCGGGTCGAGCACGATCCCGTCCTGGTGGCTCGACACGCGGATCGTCCCGCCGAACGTGTGGTTGTCGCCGATCGCGACGTGGATCGTCCCGAGGATCTTCTCGTCCTCGAGCACGTTGCCGGTGAGCTGCGCCGCGTCGTTCGTGCCGATTCCCAGCTCCGCGATCGCGAGCGCCTCGGGCCCGTACGGCTCGATCGCGGCCCTCACCTGCGCGGCGTGCGCGCCGGTCATCGCGCGCACGTACCCCTCGGCGACCTCGAAGACGAGCGGCTCGGACAGCCTGCCGACCGGCCACATCGTCCCGTCGATCACGAGCCGCCCGTGCGCCGTCGCCTCGACCGGCGCCACGAACGCCTCCCCCGGCGGCAGGTTGCCGAACGCGCCCGGGCCGCTCAAGTCGCCGTCGTCGGAGATGCCGGTGCGGCCGTCGATCCCCAGCGTCAGGTCGCTCCCGGCGGCGGACTTGATCCTGACCTCGGAGCCCTCGGTCAACCTCCGCGCGACCTCGCGCGACCGCGGCCGCAGCGACGCGAAGTCCGCGGCCATCGTGCGCGCCATCATCTCCTCGGTGATTCCCGGCATCGTCGCGGCGCGCGCCCCCGCGGCGTTCGCGGCGCGCCGCGCCTCCGTGTGCGAGAGCGACTTGGTCGTCGGAGCGATCAGGACGTCGCAGGACGCCATCGCCGCGGCCACGCTCGGGGGAGGCTCCGTCCCGTGGCCGGCGCGCTCCTCGATCTCGACGAGCACCGCCTCCGCGCCCCGCGCGCGGCCTCCGGCGACGAGGACCTCGCCGATCCTCCGCGTGCCGGGATCGGTCACGACCAGCAGCTCCTCGTCCGCGCGCACGCGCAGACAGTCGTCGAGGACCGCCCGCGCCGCGTGGGTCAGGTCCGTCACAGGTCGCCGCCGGCGAGCACGTGCTCGAAGATCGTCCACGACGGCTCGTACAGGCGCGGGACCCGGTTGTCGTCCATCGGGATGATCACGACGTCGCGCGCTTCGGCAGCCGCCACCGCGAGCGCGGGGTCGTTGATGTCCATCACCGCGATCGTCGGGATGCCGCGCTCTATCGCGGCCCCGGCAAACCCGTGGTCGCCCAGGACGAAGTCCGGCCACGGCTCGGCCTCGAGCAGTCGCTCCATCGGCTCGGACGAATGCGTGTGCCGCAGCTGCCCGCAGCCGGCGAGGCAGCCGACGCCGCCGGTGTAGCGGACCTCCATGTGCTTGCCGGGACGCGTCGAGATGTTCTCGTCCTCGCGCAAGAGCGTGATCTTGCCCCCGGCGCGCCGGTACGCGTCGACTACGCGGATGTGGTGCTCGAGCATCCCGGTCGGGTGGCCCGTCGCGACGAGGAGCGACGACCCGCGCAAGGCCTCGTCCCTCAAGCGTCTCGCCCCGGCGACGATGCCGGCAACCGTCAGTTGCGGGTCGATCGTGTCGAACTCGCAGTCGTCCTCGATGTCGCCGGAGCACCCCGTCAGCTCCGCAAGGAAGCCGAGGACCTCGGTCGCGGAGTACTTCGCGACCCCGCTGAGGCCGAACGAGCCGTCGGCGTCTCCTTCGAGCAGCGCGTTGATCTTCGAGATGTTGTTGCGACGGGAGTGGCTCTGGTGCGGGCCGGTGATCCCCGCGGCCACGAGGGCTTCGGCGGCCTGCGCGAGATCCGGCGCCGAGCGGCCCGAGCCCGTCGCACCCAGATAGTCGGTCATGGCAGCATCCTAGGAAACATTCCCGAGGGGAGATCGACATGGCTATCGAACGCTTCTCGCTCGCGGGCAAGGTCGCGATCGTCACCGGCGCGTCGCGCGGCATCGGCCGCGCGATCGCCCTCGGGTTCGCGGAGGCGGGAGCCGACGTCGCCGTCGCCGCCCGCAGCGAGGACGACCTCGAGACGCTTGCGAAGGAGATCGACGCGCTCGGCCGCCGCGCGATCGCCGTGCGGACCGACGTCAGGAACCGCGCGGACATCGAGGCGCTGATGGACCGGACGGTCGTCGAGCTGGGCGGGATCGACGTGCTCGTCAACAACGCCGGAGGCTCGAACTTCACCGCGCCGCTGGTGGGGTTGCGTCCCGAGGGATGGGACAAGCTCCGGACGCTCAACCTCGATTCCGTATTCCACGGGACGCAGCTCGCGGCGCAGAGGATGCTGGAGCACGGCGGCGGCTCGATCATCCAGATCTCGTCGGTCGCAGGGATCGAGGGCGCGCCGGGCCTCTCGCCGTACTCCGCCGCGAAGGGCGGGGTACGGCTGTTCACGCAGGCGGTGGCGAAGGAGCTCGCGGGGTCTGGCGTGCGCGTGAACTCGATCGCGCCGGGATGGATCGATACGCCGTTGAACGACTGGATACGAAGGGACGACGGCATCCGCCAGACGATCGAGTCGACGATCCCGATGGGCCGGATGGGACGGGCCGAGGAGGTCGTGGGGGCCGCGATCTTCCTCGCTTCGGACGCGTCGTCGTTCGTGACCGGGACGACGCTGGTCGTGGACGGGGGCCAGACGGCCTAGCGCGCAGCTCGTTGCGCAATAACGTACGCACCGCGCACGTTCTTGCTCAACGAACCCGCGGCTAGCGGGCGCATTCCCCGGTCGACACCGGCTCCGTCCGGGCGGCCCCCTCGGCGAGCTCGTCCGAGATCTCGGCCCCCGTCAGCGCGTAGCCGACGTTCCCGTCGGTCGTCGACGCCGCGAACACGACCCCCGCCACCTCTCCGGACGGCAGCGCGAACGGGCCGCCGGACTCCCCCTGGCGGATCGACGCCCGCAGCTCGTAGACGTCCCTCGTAACGTCCTCGCGGCCGTAGATGTCTCGCCCGCGCGCGGGAAAGCTGTTCTGCACGGCCGCCGGGTCTGTGTCCAGGTTGGGCGCGTCGGATCCCGGATAGCCGAGCGTCGCTCCGGGCGTGCCGCGGTCGAGCCGGTCGGTGTTGAGCTCCAGCGGCCGCCCGCTGAGCCCGGTGACCCTGACGATCGCGACGTCGGTCGCGGGATCGAACAGAACGACGCGGCCCGTGTGCGTGCCGCCGGAGTCCTGCACCTCGACCTCGGTACCTCCGGCGACGACGTGCGCGTTCGTCACGACGGTGTCGTCGGCGGCGATCCACCCGCTGCCGAGCTGCTGGCCGCCGCAGGCGTGGACGACGATCCGAACCGTCGAGGGCTGCGCCCTGCGCGCCGCGCGACGCGCGAGCCGCCCCGGCGGGAGGTCGACCGGCTCGCCGATCGGCCGCGGCAGTCCCGCGAAGACCTGCGGGAAACCGGCAGTGTCCAGGTACTGGCGAAGATAGGCGAGCACGTCGGGGGGCTTGGAGAGGTCGTTCAGCTCCTTCAGGATCTTCGACCGCGCCATCAACTGCGCCACCTCGCGCGACGGGCCGTGCACCAGCAGCGACCCGACCAGCCAGTACGACACGAGCGTGACGACGATCCCGAACCCCACGCCGAGGCCGGCGTTCAGCCCCCCCAGGCGAGCGTTCCGCGCGGCGGTGCCGAAGCGGTGTCCGATCAGGTGACCCGCGGTCTGCCCGAGCGACAGGAGGATGAAGACCGTCAGGAGCGAGATCAGCAACCCCTTGAAGCCGGGCTCCGTGCTGAACGCGTCGGCGACCTGTCCCGCGACCGTCATCCCGAGGACGAGCCCGAGGAACCCCCCGCCGAGCTCGAACACCTGCGCTAGCAGCCCGTGACGGAAACCGCGGTACGCCGCGAGCCCTGCGAGGAACAGGACGACGAGGTCGGCGAGGTTCACCCCGCGAACCAGCCGAGGCCGGTCTGCAGCGCCCTGAACGTCAGACCGAACGCGACCAGCGAGGCGACGCCGAACGTGGCGATCTCGGCCCCCTGGTGCCGGCCCGCGAAGCGGTGGGCGACGACGAGCACCGCGAGGGGGAACAGGCCGCCGTAGACGTAGTGCAGCCAGTCCGGCCCTTCTCCCACGGCGCGGTTGCCCATCGCGAGGAGGACGAGCCCGACCACGATCTGCGCGCCCAGGATCACCTGCACGACCGCGAGGAGGTTCCAGAACCAATCCCCCGGCTCCTTGTTGCGCAGGTACGTGTAGAGCGACGCCAGCGCGAGCGCCAGGAAGCCTGCGGGAACGGAGTACGCGACGAGGCGATGCAGGTCGACCACGGGGGTGAGGTTAACCCTCAGGGACAGGCGGTGGCCCCGGACGTGCCGGAGCAGAACACGTCGCGGTGCAGCTGCAGCGAGAGGTCGGCGGCGTCGCGCGGATCGTTCGTGACGTCGGCGTCGCCGAGGAGGTTCTCGAGCTCCCAGGGGTCCGCGACGAGGTCATAGTACTCGCGATACGTCGGGACGAGCCGGTCGCCACCGTAGTACTCGACGTAGAGGTACTCGCGGGCTCGAAGCGCGGCCCAGTTCGGCACGGTGCGGTCGGCCCGCTTCCACTGCTCCAGCAAGAGGTGGTCGTGCTCGCTCGTCAGAAGCGACCGCCCGTCGAACTCGTGACCCGCCTCCACTCCGGCAGCCTCCACCACCGTAGGTGCGACGTCGACGTTCGCCGCGAGCCGCTCGTCTGTCGCTCCGGCGGCGAAGCGCCCCGGCCAGCGCACGAGGAACGGGATCTCCGCGGACGCCTCGTAGGGCCTGATCTTCTCGGCGAGCCCGTGCTCGCCCCAGAGGAACCCGTTGTCGGACATGAAGATCGCCAGCGTCGTCTCGGCCTCGCCGGTCTTCTCGAGCCGCCGTGCGACCGCGCCGACGAGCTCGTCGACCGCGATCAGGCTGCGCAGCTGCCGGCGGCGCCACTGCCGGACCAGCTTTGGATCGACGGTCTGCTCGCGGACCTCCGCCGGCTTGTCCGAGCGGTCCTCTTCGAGCATCGCGGGCGTGGGCTCGAACGGCGGGACCTCCATGCGCGCGTGGTCCGGGTGGGGAACCGCCGGAAGGTGAGGGCTCGTCGGCGTGAGGTACATCAGCCACGGCTGTGCGTCGTCTTCGCCTTCCGCCGTCTTTAGGAAAGCGAGCGCCTCGCGCTCGACGATGCGGGTCGAGTACCTCTTCCTCTCGCGCACCTCGCCGTTCACGTTCCAGCGTCCGTGGAAGTACGCGCGTGCGGTGCTGTCCGACAGGATCGCCCACGCGTCGAACCACGGCGGATCGACGTCGCGCGGCCACGCGTTCAGATACTTGCCGAAGATCGCGGTCCGGTAGCCCTCCCGCCGCAGGTAGCGCTGCATCGTGAGCTGCTGGTCCAGCAGCTCGGCCTGCCCGCGCTCGCTCGTTCGGACGCCGTGGTTGTGCGCGTAGAGGCCGGTCATCACCGATGCCCGGGAGGGGCAGCAGGTAGGGGTGGTCGCCAGCGCGTTGACGAACCGGGTCCCGCCGCGCTCGAACCAGCGGCGCGTGCGCGGCATGACGTCGAGCGTGCCGGCGGCGCGCTGGTCGTCGGTCATGACGATCAGCACGTTGGGGCGAACCGGCTCGGGCGTCTGTGCGACGCCCGCGCCTCCCCCGGGCAGGACCGCCACGGCGACCGCTGCCGCCGCTCCCACCCCGCTCCCTCTAAGCCGGAACCACATACAAAGACGTACTCTCCGTCATCCGCGCCGTAACGCCTAACGGCGCGCGAGCGCCGACAGACGCGGCAGGCAGACGCCGAGGACCCGCCCGACCGTCCGCTCCACGGCGCCCCTGTAGCTGCGCGAGACCTCGGCGGGATCGACGTCCTCGAGCCACTCCGGCGGGACGAGGTCGCGTGCTCCGCACATCTCCGCGAAGTGGATCGTCCAGACCCTCGGCACGACCGTCTCGGCCTGGTAGCCGCCTCCGCCCGTCGCCACCCACCGTCCGCCGGCCAAGCGGTCCGCGGTGTGGTGCAGGAGGCGCGCCATGCGCGGGTAGGCCGCCATCGTCAGCCCGAGGTTCGCGAGCGGGTCGTCGTGGTGCGTGTCGGCGCCGAGCTGGGTCAGCAGAAGGTGCGGCCTGAACGCCTCCGCCAGCTGCGGCACGACCTCCTCCAGGGCCCACAGGTAGTCGTCGTTCCCGGTGAGCGGCATCAACGGTACGTTCGCCGACGTGCCGGCCGCGTCGCCGCTTCCGGTCTCGTCCTCGAAGCCCGTGCCGGGGTAGAGGTAGCGGCCGGACTGATGGAAGGAGACCGTCAGGACGCGCGGATCGTCGTAGAAGATCCACTGCACCCCGTCGCCGTGGTGGACGTCGACGTCGACGTACATGACGCGCCACTCCGGATGGAGCTCGAGCACCTTCGCGATCGCGGCGGCGGGATCGTCGTAGATGCAGAAGCCGGACGCCTCGCGCCGGCGCGCGTGGTGCAGCCCGCCCGCCGGGTTGAACGAATGCTGCACGACCCCCGCCGCGACGGCCTCCGCCGCGGTGATCGACGCGCCGCAGACCGCGGCGGACGCCGCGTGCATCCCCGCGAAGATCGGGTTGTCGGGAGTGCCGAGCCCGAACGCGAGGGCGGCCCGGCGATCGCCGCCTCCGGCGTCGAGCGCCTGCACCATCGCGACGAACTCCGGATCGTGCACCGCCGCGATCTCGGCCTCGGTGGCGGAGCGGGACGGGATCTCCCGGACGTTGGGGAGGTCGACGAACCCGAGGTCGCGCACGGCGTCGTACGTCAGGAGCACGCGTTCCGGACGCAGCGGGTGGGACGACCCGAAGTCGTACTTGCGCGCGATGTCCTCGACGCGCACCAGGGCGACGCTCTCGGCGGCGGTCATCGCTCGTCGTCCACGAGGAGCAGCCCCATCAACACCGAGTCCCACAGCTCCCCGTTACGGCGCCGCCACTGCTTGCGCCGGTAGCCCTCGCGCACGAAGCCGTGCCTCTCGTACAGCGCGATCGCCGCCTCGTTGTGCGGCCACACCTCGAGGCAGATCTTGTGCGCGCCGGAGCTCCTCCCGTAGTCGATGCACGCCTCGAGCAGCTTCGTGCCGACGCCCCGGCCGCGCCAGGGCGCGGCGACCATCATCCCGAGGTCGAGGGGGCCGACGCCCGTGACGCTCGCCATGCCGACGAGGCTCCGCTCCGCCTGCGCGACGAACGAGCGCCCCGGCGACCCGCCTTGCGCGAGCGCGACCCACGCCGCGTGCCGGCGCGCGCGGTCGATCGGAAGCTCCCCTGCGACGTAGCGCCCCTCGGCCGCGACCGACTCGTACAGGTCGAGCAGCTCGTCGACGTCCCCCGCCTCCGCCGGGCGCACGATCACCTCGCCCACGGCTAGAGCTCCGGTTGCCCCGCGGCCAGCTCCTGCGATCGCTCCATGGCGGCCTGGATCGCGTTGAGGAAGGCGGCGCGCACGCCCGACTGCTCGAGGACGCGGATCGCGCGGATCGTCGTGCCGCCGGGGGAGGTCACCATCTCGCGCAGCTCGACCGGGTGCATCTGCTCGTCGCGCAGGAGCTTCGCCGACCCCAGCATCGTCTGCACGACGAGCTCGGTCGACATCTCGCGCGCGAGGCCGAGCAGGATCCCGGCCTCGATCATCGCCTCGGCGAGGAGCGCGAAGTACGCGGGTCCCGACCCGGATATCGCGGTGACCGCGTCGAGGTAGCTCTCGGGGACGGCGGCGACGCGGCCCACGTGCGCGAGGACCTCCCGCGCGAGCTCCAGGTGCTCCTCCGTCGCGTGGCGCCCCGCAGCGATCCCGGCCATGCCCTCGTGGACGATCGACGGGGTGTTCGGCATCGCGCGCACGACCGGGACCGGCGCGCCCAAGCGCGCCTCGATGAACGAGGTCGTGATCGCGGCGACGACGGACAGAATCGTGTGCCCCGGCCCCAGATGCGGCGAGACGTCGCCGAGAAGGGCCTCGACGTCCTGCGGCTTCACCGCGAGGACGACGACCTCTGCTCCCGCGACGGCCTCGCCGTTGCTGAGCGTGGTCTCGACGGCGTACGCCGTAGCCAGCGCCTCGAGGCGCTCGGCCGACCGCGCGGTCGCGACGATGTCCTCCGGCTTGCGCCAACCCGACGCGACCAAACCTGCGATGAGCGCCTCGCCCATCTTCCCGGCGCCGAGCACCGCCAGCTTCGCCATGAGGTCACATAATGGCAGCAATACCAGTCGGGAGGGGCTAAGACGTGCTCGACCGTGCGTTGATCTGGGCCTCCGAGAGAGAGCGCATCAAGGACTTCGTGACACAGGGGAAGCTCGCGGGCGTCGCGCACCGCTTCGTCGCCGGCGACCACCTGGAGGATGCGATCGAGGCCATCAAGGAGCTCAACTCCAAGGGCATCGGCGGGATCCTCGACCTCCTCGGCGAAGGCGTCACGGACCCCGCGGGGGCGCGGGCGGCGTCGGAGGCGTACCACGAGTCGATAAGGCGCATCGACGAGACCGGGCTCGACACGACCGTCTCGATCAAGCTGACTCAGCTCGGCCTCGTCTTCGACAAGGGGACCTGCATCGACTACGTCCGGGCTCTCGCCGCCGCCGCCGAGCGCATCGGGACCCGGATCGAGATCGACATGGAGCAGTCGGAGCACGTCGTCGACACGCTCGACGTCTACCGGCTCCTCTCGGCGGACTTCCCCGACCTCCGCGTGGCGATGCAGGTGTACCTGCGGCGGACGCCCGTCGACCTCGAGACGCTGGCGCCGTTGAAGCCACGGGTGCGGCTGGTCAAGGGCGCGTACGCCGAACCCGAGCACCTCGCGTTCCAGAGGCGAAAAGAGATCGACGCCCAGTACCGTTTCCTCACCGAGTGGCTGTTCGAACGCGGGACGGACCCGGGGATCGCGACGCACGACAGCGCGCTCGTCGAGCACGCGCAGAGGACGGCCGCAGCCGCGGGATCCGGAAAGAACGGCTTCGAGATCCAGATGCTGTACGGGATCAGACGGGACTACCAGGAGGAGCTGGCGCGCGACGGCTACCGCGTCCGCGCGTACGTCCCCTTCGGTCCGGATTGGTACCCGTACCTGATGCGGCGGATGGCCGAGCGGCCGGCGAACCTGCGCTTCTTCCTGCGCGCGCTCGTCGGGAAATGAAGTAGGCCCCAAAAACCTCGGCCGTTCTCGCCTCTCCGTGCACTTCCCCACACACGGCGACGCCAGAACAGCCTGCGGACTTTTGGGGCCTTCACGTCCCGGGCGACCTTCCGGGCGAGCCCTTCCGGCCGCTCGGGACTGCGAGAAGATAACGACGGCACCTGGCCGCGTCAACAACGCGAAACCCCTGGTAGAGAGTTAAAGATGCTGGTCAGCGCGTCGCGAGAAAGATTCGCGTTGTCCGCCGGCCCTCCCTAGCACGTGCAGGCTTCGGACGACTGCTCCCGCACCAGGCACTCGTACAACTCCAGCAACGACGACGCGGTCCGGTCCCACGAGAAGGACGCGGCGGACGCGATCGCGGCGTCCGCGAAGCGCGCGCGCAACGAGCCGTCGGTGAGCAACGTCTTCAGCCGCGCGGCGAAGACCGCGGGATCCCGCGTGTCGACGAGGAACCCGGAACGCTCGTCGACGACGACGTGCGACAGACCTCCGACGGGTGTGCCGACGACCGGCAGCCCGCACGAGTGGGCTTCCAGCGCGGTGAGCCCGAACGACTCCGAGTGCGAGCAGACGACGAGGACGTCGGCGGCGCGGTAGTAGACCGGGAGCTCGCGGTGCGGAACGGGCCCGACGAACCTCACCACGTCGTCGAGGCCCAGCTCGACCACGAGGGCGCGCAGCCGCGCCACCTCCGTCGCGCCGGCAGGCCCACTTGCGCCGCCGGCGACGAGGAACGTGAGAGGTTGCTCGAGCGCCGACCTCAGCTCGCCGGCGGCGCGGATCGCCAGCTCGATGCCCTTCAGCCGCTGGATCCGGCCGGCGTAGAGCAGGACCGGCCCCTCGCCCAGGCCGAGAGCCGCGCGGGCCTTCGAGCGCGGCCCGGGGCGGAACAGGGCGTGGTCGACCCCCGGGTGCAGCGTCTTCAGGCGGTCGTGCGAGGCGCCGTACAGGCACGCGAGCTGTTTCCACTCGTCGTCGGTGCTGGCGACGAGGACGTCCGCCGCCTCGATCACCCTCGCTTCGCCGTCGAGCCTGTTGCGGGGCTCGGGGTCGTCGCCCGGGGCGAGGTAGCGGTTCTTCACCTTCCCGAGCGTGTGGTGGGAGTGCACGAGCGGGACCCCCCAGCCGCGGGCGAGGGCGATCCCGGCGATCCCGGACTGCCAGTAATGCGAGTGGACGACGTCGTAGCGGAGGCGCCGAGTCAGCGCGAAGGCGCGCACGCCGGCGCCGAAGCCCCCCAGGTGCTCCACCAGACGCTCCTTGGGGAGCGCCGCCCGCGGTCCCGCGTCGATCGCGACGACGCGGACCCCCGGCCCGAGAGCCGTGACCGGCGGGCCCCACCCGTCGGCCCGCGTGAACACGTCGGTGTGGACGCCCCGGCGGGCAAGAGCGTCCGCGAGCTCCCGAACGTAGACGGTCATGCCGCCGGAGTCGCCGTCACCCGGAGAGTGCAAGGGCGACGAGTGATAGGCGACGACGGCCACTCGCCTGACGCGGGGCTCCACGGTCAGCCCCCGGGCGACCGGATCACACGGACGTTGTTGAGCGGGACCGCCTGGGAGCCGAGCTGGTACTTGTACCGCTCCGGCCCCCGCAGGAAATCGACCTTCTCGAAGCCGCGCTCGATGAACTGCTTGACGAGCTCGGACACGAGCATCAGGCCGGGCGACAGGCGCGCCGCGTCCGGCTCGTAGGCGGAGTTGTAGAGGTAGAAGACGCCGTCGAGCTCGAAGCCGAACGTCGACGCGAGCGCGCGCCCGTCGACCTCCAGGAAGTCCAGGCGCAGCCACCCCAGCGGCATGAACGCTCGGGCGACGCGCTCGAAGAAGGTCGCGACGTCGGATCTCATGAAGTGGCCCTTGTGACCCTCGGCCCCTCGGTGCATGTCGACGAACGTCCTCAGGTCGTCGTCCAGCGTCTCGGCGGTCGCCGTCCGGAAGAGCGCGTGCGGGTGTTCCCGCTCGAGGCGGCGGCGCTTGCGCTTGAGCTCGTGCCGCTCCTTCGAGTCGAGTCCCCCGAGATACGCCTGCCAGTCCGCCGGCAACGGCAGCACCGCCGACGTCTCCTCCTGGTCGAGGGCGAATCTGAAGTCGCAGGTGTCGGCGCGCTCCACGAGGAACTCGGCGAACCCGAGGGGGACCGGCATGTTGTGAGCATCCAGCTCGTCCCAGTCGACGGCGTCCGACCGCAACCATTCGACGAGAGCGCCGGCGGCGTCGCGCCGTTCCCCGGAGGCACAGATCGGGCCGAGATAGTCGGTGAGGTCGATCCCGCCCACGAACCGCAGGACGTTCCGGGTCGCTGCGGCTCCGCCCGCTGCGGAACCCTCGTCTCTCTCGGTCTTGCGGTACAGCGGGATGATCGCGACGGTCGCGCCGTCGCGTCGCACCTCGAGGACCGCCAGCTCCTTGTCGCCGGCGAACTCCTCCCACCACACCCGGTTCCACTCGGGGGTCCCGAAGACGTGCCGGTCGGGGTCGCGCGCCAGCAGCTCCGGCCACGCCGGTAGATCGAACGCTCCGGTGCCGGTATGGACCCGCACGTCGGTGGTCGCAGTCTGGGTCACGTATGCCTCAACAGGCCGCCGCTTCTCGTTGTTCCACGTTCCCCCACGAGGGGGAACGCGAAACGGGGCGGCCGAGCCGCCCCCGAGACGGGTGATGCGTGGCCGTCGCCGAAGGGCGACGGTTGCCGAAGCCGCAAGCGATCCCGCGCTGTGCGGATCCGGTAGTGGGTGACGGGACACGGAAGCTCGCCGGGCCCCCGGCGGTGTCCGCAACGGGGAGCCGGCGCCGGTGGGGGTGAAGAAGGGCGCTCCGGGTCCCGTCAGGCCTCTTGTTTCCTCAGCTCTCTCTCTCCTGCTCGATGACTGCGCCGACCGTCTTCGGAGCCGCCTCGGCCTCGCCGGACTGCTCGAGGAAGGACCGGTAGATGTCGATCAGCACCTGCTTCTGGCGCTCGTTGATCGAGCCGTCCTTCAGGATCTCGGCGACGAGGTCGTGCTCCCGCTCGTCGTCGAGGATCCCGGCCTGCACGTACAGGGTCTCGGCCGAGATCCTCAGCGCCTTCGCGATCGCCTGGAGGATCTCCGCCGACGGCTTCCGCAGCCCCCGTTCGATCTGGGAGAGATAGGGGTTCGAAATCCCGGCCAGGTCCGAGAGCTTGCGCAGCGAGAGCCTGCTCGCCCGCCTCTGCTCGCGGATGAAGGCACCGAGCTCGCCCAGCTTCATCCGACTGGACATTCCCTCCCTCCGGCCTTCCCTCCGGGCTTCTCGTGCGTCCCGCCGAGGCGACCGCTGCTAACACCTATAGCACGAGTGTATAACAGTTGCAAGCAGACTTGCTACCTGTGTTAATAAGAACCCCTGACTGTCCGATATGTCTTGTAGCGGCACGTAGTCGGTACCGTGCTTTTTGGATGCGCTGAGTAATCGAGCGAATACACTTAGGAGGCATCCTTTCCCTCGCGTAGAACCCTAGGCCTCGTGAGCTACCACATCACACGGCGGCGGCCGGGCCCGGCCACCATCGTCGGCAGCGGCCTCGCCGTAGCGGCAGCGGCGAGCCTGCTCGCGTTCTCGTCCCTCGCCGAGCAGGCCGGGCTGCAGGGTCTCGCGACGCGGGGGATCGAACCCGCCGCGCCCGTCGGGGGCGGACGAACCCGGGCGATCCGGCTTCCGGCACCCGCCGTACCGCCCGAGCCCGCAGACGCGATCGAGCAGCTCGTCCGCGACACGATCGCCGGGACGCCGAGCGCGATCGCCGCGGCTCCCGCTCCGCGAGCCGTTCCGGGCGCGCCCGCGGCCGGCGAGCCGCGCCGGGCCCGCGAGGCGAAGAAGGACAAGCCGCGCCGCGACCACGCTCCGGCACGACGCGGCCCCGCGCTCGCGTTCGCGCCGCGCGAGACCGCCGACGACACCGAGACGACCTACGGCCCGCCGTACGGCCACGCCTACGGACACGACCGCAAGCCGAAGGCGCCGAAGCCCGCGCGAAACGCGCCCGAGAAAAAGCAGCGCGCGGCGCCGAAGGCGGAGGCCGCGCCGACGTATGCCCGCCGCGGCGCCGGCGAGGCTCCGGGCTCGGAGGAAGAGGCGCCGCGGTGGAAGCCGTCCAAGTCGAAGCCCGGCAAGCTCGCGAAGCACGCGGCCCGCCGCGGGGGGCACGGCAAGGCCAACGGTCACGCGAACCACGCGCACGACGACGGCCGGGGCCGCGGGAAAGGGAAGGGCCACCGCAAGCACTACAGCTAGCCGCTCCCGGCGCGGCTCCTAGCCGAGCGCGGCCGTGGGGTCGGCCTCGCCGCTGACGTAGCGGCGCACGATCTCCGCCTGGACCGTGTCCATGATCTCTTGGACCTTGCGGCGGCGCGCCGACAGCGTCCTCTCGTGGTCGGCGAGGGAGCCGAGGATGCTTCGGACCTCCTCCGTCGGCAGCGACGGGAGGCGCGACAGGGTCTGCTCGCCGACGATCTCCTCGATCCGGCGGCGCGGGATGTCCGCGTTCCTGGGGATCGAGAAGTCGGGCGCCCGCGCCGGCAGCGGGAGGTCACTCGGGTCCCTCGCCTCGGTGGCCAGGATCTGCGGGAGCCGCGACATCAGGTCGTCCGGGCCCCCGCCGGCGCGGCGGTCGAGCTCGGCGGAAAGGATGTCGATCCGCGCCTGTGCGAGCCTTCGTTCGAACGACAGCTCGGTCTCTGCGTCCTTGCACTCGTCGCGCATCGAGCGGAGCTCCTCGAGAGGCTTGGCCTTCAGATCCGCGAGGTAACCGTCGTCGGCGATCCGCTCGACGAGTCGGCGCTTGGGCTCCGTCATGGCGTCAGGGTATCGCGCCGCGGGGGCCGAGGCCGAGCATGCCCCGCGCGTCGGCGGGTCGCGCGATCTCTCGTCCCGCGTGCCGGGCCATGGCCGCGACGCGCTCGACGAGCTGCGCGTTCGAGACCGCGAGCGTGCCTCTATCGTAGTAGAGGACGTCCTCGAAGCCCGTCCGCACGTGGCCGCCGAGCGCGACCGTCTGCTCCGCGACCGGCAGGTGGTGGCGCCCGATGCCCGTCGCGCTCCACGTCGCCCCCTCGGGGAGATGCCGGACGAGGAACGGCAGCGCGTCCTCCCACGCGGGGAGCGCGCCCGGCACGCCGAGGACGAAGTCGAAGTGGGGGTGGTGCGCGGCCCCGAGCTCCTCCCGCAGCCCCACCGCCGTGCCGATCATCCCCGCGTCGAAGATCTCGTACTCGGGCAGCACGTCCAGATCCAGCATCCTGCGGTACAGACGCGTCACGAGGGGGATCGGGTTGTGGAACACGCCGTCGCCGAAGTTGACGGTCCCCGTCGTGAGCGTCGCCATCTCGGGCCGCAGATCGAGCGGCGCGAGGCGCGCGTCCTCCGGGTCCGTCACCGCTCCCCCGGTCGTGAACTGGACGACCAGGTCGGTTGCATCTGCGATCGCGGCGCGCGCGGCGCGGAACCGGTCGAGCGCCATCGTCGGCCGGGCGTGCTCGTCGCGCACGTGCAGGTGGTAGATCGACGCGCCGGCGGCTGCGCACTCGGCGGCGTCCCGCGCGAGCCGTTCGGGCGAGACCGGGAGGTTCGGCTGCTGGTCGAGCGTGAGCTCGGCCCCGACCGCCGCGACCGTTATCACCAGCGGCGCGTGTCTCAGCAGACCGCCGCTACCAGGGAGTAGGGATTGACCGGGCCGCCGCCACCGGGGTGGTACTCGAAGTGGAGGTGCGGGACGCCCGTCGCGTTGCCCGTGTCGCCGACGCTGGCGATCTGCTGACCCGCCTGCACCGCGCCGCCGGTGACGATGTTGCTCTGGTTGTGCAGGTACCAGTACGCGTTGCCGTCGCTGCCGGAGAGGATCTGCCAGTTGCCGGCGCTGTCGCCGTATCCCGCATAGGTGATCGAGCCGGACACGATCGCGTAGACCGGCGTGCCGTAAGGCGCCATGATGTCGGTCCCCTCGTGGGTCCTGCCGCCCGAGCGCGGGTAGCCCCACGAGTCGATGAACGAGTGCGGCTGCCCGACCGGACACGCCTTGCCGTTCGTCGACGGGATCGCCGAGGCGCTAGCCGGGACCGGGGCGGGGGCCGGAGCGGCCGGCTCGACCCGCGCGAGCTGCCGTTGCAGCTCGGCGTATTCCGCGGCGACCGAGTCGAACTGCGACTGGAGCCTGTCGGCCTCGGCCTGCAGCTCCTCCTCCGTCGCCTTCAGCGTCTCCTGCTTCTCCGCGAGCTGCCCGCTCAAGAGGTCGAGCTCGCTCTGGGTGCGCGCCATGTACACGAACGCGCTCGTGTCGCCGAGCGATGCCCGGGAGAGGATCTCCGCCTTCTCCGACAGCTCCGCGATGCTCTTCGAGCTGATCAGCATCTCGACCATCTGCGCCGCGCCGGAGCGGTAGAGCTCGTCGGCGCGCGCGGCGACCACGCGCGTCAGCCGCTGCTCGCGCTTACGGAGGTTCGAGATCCTCGTCTGGATGACCGCGAGCTCGCTCTCGAGCCGCTCCTCGTCCGCGTGCAGCTCCTCGACCCTCTGCGTGGTCGCGTCGAGCTCGGCCTGGATCTCCGCCATCCGGGCCTTCAGGTCCTCGGGCGACCCCTGCGAAGCAGCGACGCCGCCGAGCGCCGGCACCGCGCCCGCTGCGAGGAGGAGGGCCGCGGCGCCCAGACGGGCCGTCTTGTTGGGGCGTCTCGCCGAGCCGGTACGCGCTCGGGAGATGCGCATGCGTCCTCTCACCAGCGGCAGACCCTAGCAGATGGGACAAATGAGCAGGTCAGGCCGCTAGTACACTTGTGCGATGAGGGGTGTCGAGGACTACCTGGAGGAGATCAAGCGGCTCGAGGAGGACGGCGACCGCATCACCGCGACCGTCCTGGCGCGGACGCTCGAGGTCTCTCTCCCCTCGGCGTCGGAGATGCTGAAGCGCCTCGCGGCAGAGGGATACCTCGTGCGCGAGAAGGGCGGGTCGATCGTCCTCACGCCCGAGGGCAGGCGCCTCGCCCACACGATCCTGCGGCGCCACCGTCTGGTCGAGTGCCTGCTCGTGCAGAAGCTCGGCATGGCCTGGTACGAGGTCCACGGGGAGGCGCACCGGCTCGAGCACGCCATCTCGGCGCGGGTCGAGGAGGCGATGGCGAAGGCACTCGATTACCCGGACTACTGCCCCCACGGCCACCCGATCTGCCCGGTCGACCTCCGGCACCTGCGCCGCCTGAGCGAGACCGAGGCCGGGGGCACCGGCACGGTCGCGCAGATCTCGGAGGTCAAGGAGGAGGTCCTCCCCTACTTCGACCAGAACGGGATCCGGCCCGGCGCGACGGTTCACGTGAAGGACATCGCGCCGGTGGACGGGCCGATCACCGTCGAGACTCCGGACGGGGTGACGTCGATCGGAAGAGAGCTGGCGCGGCTGGTGCGCCTGGCGGTCCCGGCGGAACCCGTCGAGGAGATCGCCTAGCCGGAGAAGCGGACGGAGCGCAGCATCGCCTGGAAGTCCGCCTCGGCCGCGGCGCACTCCGCCTCCGGGCACGCCAACACGGCCGTCATCAGCTTCGTCGAGCCGTCGCGCACGACGGCGACGAGCCGTGCCCTGCCGGCTCCGAGGGTCGGGTCCGAGAACCTCATCGACGTCTCGTAGGACTTCACGAGGCCCCCGCGCACGAGGTTCGACTCGCGCACCGGCGCCATCGCCATCCCCGGCGGCAGCGGGAGCGACGCCTGGGTCCGGCTCAGCAGACCACCTAAGTTGCTGCGGTTCATCCCGGGCGGCATCTCGGAGCGTCCGACGCCGATGAACGCGCCTGCGGGAGTCGTGAGGACGAGGTCGAGCCCGCGGTCGGGCGCGACCGCCTCCTCCACGAGGTCCCACTTCGCCGGGTGCCGCAGCGTGAACGAACCGTCTGCCGCGGTGAACGTCTGCGAGGGCCCCATCATCAGCGCGACGCCGAGCCCGACGATCACGAGGTTCCACGCGGCGTGCGCGCCCATCGTGAACCACACCGACTTCGTCTTGCGCGCGAGGCCGAGCGAGAGACCGACGAGAAGGCGGGGCGGATCGAGCAGCCCGGCGCCGTGAGCGAGCACGAACAGGAGGCTGGTAACGACGACAGCCCCCGTGAAGCCGCTCTCGCGCTGCGCGCGGTTGAACAGCATCCCGCGGAAGTAGATCTCCTCCATCACCGGCGCTCCCACGACCACTACGAGGGCCCCCAGGACGAAGCCGGGACCGGTGGTCGCGCCGACCAGCGTGCGGACGAGCTCATCCGCGCCGAGCTTCTGCGTCAAGGCGTACATGCCGCCGAGGAACGACCCGATGAGGACGAGTCCCAGGGCGAAGCCGCGGCATGCCTCCGCGAGCGAATCGGGTGTCCGCCGCAGACCGACAGAGCCCCAGTCGCCGTACTTGTAGCGGTGGACGAGGAAGGCGAGCGCCAGCCCGCCGACGAGGTAGCCCCCGACCTGGATCGCGAGCGCTGCGTCCAGGATCCCGCGGCCCTCGAAGCTCCCGGCCATGCGGAACATCACGACGACCGGCACGAGCCATGCGAGCGCGCCGACCAATAGGAGCTGCCAGTACGCCCACACGGTGCCGCCGGCATGCCGCGACGGAACCACGACCGGGGCGGCGGGAGCCGCGCCTGCGGGAGCGGCATCCGTCGTGGCGACCGCGGTTGCGAAGTACGGGGCGAGAGGCGGTGTGGAGTCGCGCACGGGAGCCGGCTCCGGTGGCCGCGACTTAGCGACGGCGGGGGCCGGGCGAAGGGTGCGCGGCGGTGCCGGAGGAGGCGGCGGGGGGCCGGCGTCCGCGACGCCGAAGGCCGCTACGGGGATCTTCTGCGCCAGCTCCTCGTCCATGCCGCGCCAGCACTGGACGCACAGCTCTGCGTCGGCGCGGTTCGGCGTCCCGCAGTCGGGGCAGGCGACGAGCTGGTCCATTGACGCGGTATCGGCGCTGCGGAAGGGGGGCTTGACAACGACCGGGGCTGTCCGGCGCGGGGTTCCGCGGGAACGTCGAGCTGGTCTTCCCCGACAACATCCTGAACACGCGCGTGCAGGCGACCATACAGAGGGGCGATTGGCCGTTGTGGTTGCGTGGCATTGCCGCAGTCACCGAGTGGGACGAGAGCAGGTGCTCTCGCGGAGGCTACGACCTGCCGGCACCGGATCACGTGAAGCCGCGGCTTCCGGATCCCATCCCGGTGGAGGGGCCAATCCTCCGCGGTCTCCTGCGACGTCCCCTGCATCTCTGAGACCCACGCGGTTCCGCTACTCCCCGAGCAGTCCGCGCGCGATGATCGTCTTCTGGATCTCGGAGGTGCCGCCGCCGATCGAGATCAGCTTCGCGTCGCGCATCGAGCGCTCGATCGGGTACTCCTTGATGTAGCCGTACCCTCCGAAGATCTGCGTCGCCTCGATCGCGTTGCGCATCGCGGCCTCGGCGACGAACAGCTTCGCCACGCTCGCCTCGACCATGTGCGGCAGCCCTTCCTGCTTCATCCACGCGGCGCGGTAGAGCACGAGCCGCGCCGCGTCGAGATACGTCTTCATCTCGGCGAGCTTGTGCTGGATCGCCTGGTGCTGCGCGATCGGCTTGCCGAACGCGACCCGCTGCTTCGCGTAGGCGATCGACCCGTCGAGCGACGCCTTCATCCCGCCGATCGAGGAGGCGATCATCACGGTGCGCTCCCAGTCGAAGCACTCGAACGCGACCTGCCAGAGCGCGGCCCCCTCTGCCCCCAGCAACGCGTCGCCCGGCACGCGGCAGTCGTCGAAGTGCAGCAACGACAGCGGAGACGAACGCGTGCCCATCTTGTCGAGGTCGCGGCCGACGGAGAACCCGGGGTTGTCGGTCTCGACGATGAACGCGGAGACGCCCTGGCCCGGTCCCGCATCGGGATCGGTGACGGCGATCACGATCACGGAGTCGGCGATCGAGCCGTTCGTGATGAAGATCTTCGACCCGTCGATCACCCAGTCGGCGCCGTCGCGGACCGCCTTGCACTTGATCGCCCCGGCGTCCGACCCCGCCTCGGGCTCGGTGATCGCCATCGCGCCGATCTTGCGCCCGGAGCAGAGATCGGGGAGGTAACGCCGCTTCTGCTCCTCGGTCCCGTGGAGCCAGATCGGCACGGTCCCGATCGTGACGTGCGCGCCGACGGACAGGCCGAGCCCGCCGTCATGGCCCCCCTCGGCGAGGGCCTCGAGCGCGAGACAAGTCGTGACGACGCCGGCCCCGGACCCGCCATACTCCTCCGGGACCGGGAGCCCGAGCAGCCCGAGCGCTCCCAGCGCGTCCCACACGTCGCGGTCGAAGCGGCTCTGCACGTCGCGCTCGTGCGCCCCCGGCTGGACGACGCGCGCCGCGAAGTCCTTCACCGACGCGTAGAGCTCGAGCTGCTCGGCGGAGTGGCTGAAGTCCATCAGGGCCGCGCCGAGGCGGTCACTCCCCCAGCTCCGCCGCCAGCTGCGTGCAGAACCACGCGGACGCCGCCGCGATCCCCGCGCCGAGCAGCCACCGCGCGGTCGGAAGGTTCCGGCGCTGCGCGATCACGCCGAACGCGTCGGCGGCGTCCGCGAGCGCGCCCGCCTCGAGCCACCCCCGCACCGGACGGTCGTTCTCGAGCGCGAGGAGCGTCCCCAGGCCGATCGCCGCCTCGCGGCCCCCGAGGCCCCGCAACCCCACGCGCGCGGCCGCGTCCTCCGCGCCGCGGCCGAGCCACACCCGCGCCACCACCGAAGGCGCGATGACGGCCGCGGCGCCGAGCCCGAGACGCAATACCCCGTAGAGACGAGCCAGCTCTTCTTCATCCATGACCGCTCAGCACCTTTCTGACGAGCTTCCGGTCGTGCTCCCATGCCCAGTCCAGCTCCTCTACCTCGCCGGGCGAGACCCATCTCACGTCCGCGACGTCGTCGGCGGGCGCCACGTCGCCGGACGTCCAGCGCGCGCGGAACCCCAAAGCGAGGTTGTAGTCGTCCTCGTGAGCGTACGGGTGAGTCGCCATCTGGACGAGGTCGTCCTCGGAGACCTCGATCCGGATGCCCAGCTCCTCTTCGATCTCCCTCTTCAAGCCGTCCACGGGATGCTCGCCGTTCAACAGGAAGCCGCCCGGCACGTCGAGCTTCCCCTTGTGGGGCTCGATCCCGCGCACGGTCACGAGAGCCCGGCCGTCGCGGACGACCACGCAGCCGACGACGGGCGACGAGTTGCGGTACCAGGACCGGCCGCAGGAGGGGCACCTCGACCCTCCGTCGCCGCCCGCGCCTTCGAGAACGGTCCCGTCGACGGGACAGAACCGGAACGGCTTCGGCTCCGGCGCCACGCTCGGCACGCGCGTCTACCGCACGCGTGAGGGGGCCGCCCGCACCCCGCGGGAGCCCTCCTCGTAGCGCGCGAGCGCGAACAGGAGGTCGGAGACGCGGTTGAGGTATCGGAGGATCTCGGGATCGGCGACGAGGCCGTTGCGGTCGAGCGCCACCGCCTGCCGCTCCGCGCGGCGCACGACCGACCGCGCGAGGTCGAGCCCCGCGGACCCGGGGGTCGCGCCCGGCAGCACGAACTCCTGCGGGAGCGGATGCTCGTCGAGGAGCGTGTCGATGTCGCGCTCTGCCTGCTCGGTCATCGCCGGCGTCACCTTCGAAACGCCCGCGGCGAGCTTGCGCTGGTTCTCTTCGGACGTCGCGAGCTGCGCCCCCACGACGAACATCTCGCGCTGGATCCGCACGACTATCGTCTCGACGGGCTCCACGAGCCCGGCGGCCCGCGCGACGCCGAGAGCGGAGACGGTCTCGTCGAGCGTCCCGTACACCTCCGTCCGGAGGTCGTCCTTGCCGACGCGGCCCCCGTAGAGCAAGCCGGTGGTGCCGTCGTCGCCCTTCTTGGTGTAGATCCTCACGGCCCGCCGAGCCTATCTCCGGCACCGCTGGCCAAACCGAAGCGGACCGAACAGAATGGAGCCGTGACCGAGCGCGTGGACTGGGACGAGCTG
>JBHELD010000052.1:0-8400 GCA_046263255.1 Actinomycetota bacterium | reverse complement strand
GCTCATCACCGTCTTGCTGCGCATCCCGAGGGACACGAGCCTTTCCATGAGGGCCGGGTAGCCGATCAGCTTCACGAACCGGCGTCCCAGCCGGTAGTAGGGACCGTACGTCGTCCGCAGCTCGTCGGTGTAGTCCGAGAGGCTCGGGGTCGCGCCGTTGCGCAGCGCGTCGTCGATGTGACGTCCGGCGATCCGACCGGTCTCGTACCCGTATGCGATCCCCTCCCCGTTACACGGATTGATCATCCCGGCGGCGTCTCCAACCAGGACGAAGCCGGGGCCGTGCGGAGGCCACACGCTCTGCCCCATGAACAGCCGGCCCCCGCGCGCCTTGGAGCAAACGGTGTCGAAGTTGACCTCCCACTCGGGAGGGAGACTGTTGATGAACCGACGCTGGAGGTCGTTCAGGTTGACTTCTCGCCATCCTCCGAACGTCGACAGGAGGCCGACGCCGGCGTTGACGGTCCCGTCGCCGACGGGGAATACCCAGCCGTACCCGGGCAGGTTGTCGTCGCCGGAGCGGACGTCGAGGTACGCCTCGAACCAGCCCGAGTGCTGCATCGGCGACGCGAAGTACTGGCGGATCGCCAGGCCCATCGGGTATTCGAGTTTGCGCTCGCGTCCGAGGGAGCGCGCGAACTTCGTCGCGGCGCCCTCCGCGCACACGACCCACTTCGCGCTCACGCGCTCCTCGTCGCCGTCTGCTTTGGCGCGCTGGCCGGCGCCATCGCCCCCTCGCCGTGCCACGAAGCCCGTCAGGACGCCGCGGTCGAACACGGGGTCGTGGACCTGCGTCTTGTAGAGGACCTTCGCCCCCGCGGCCTCGGCGTTGTCGAGGACGATCTGGTCGAGCTCCCTGCGCGGCTTGACGAGGCCGAAGCTCTCGAAGTCGTCGAGCTCGGGGAACGCGAGCTCGAGCGTCGGCCCCGCGGCGTGCACGCGCAGCCCCTGCACGCGCTCCCACGACCTCAGCTCGTCGCCGAGCCCCATCTCCTCGAGGACCTTCACCGCACGCGGCGTCAGACCGTCGCCACACGTCTTCTCGCGGGGAAAGCTCTTCTTCTCGCAGACGAGCACCGAGTGGCCGCGGGAGGCAAGGTAGTGGGCGGTCGCGGCCCCCGACGGGCCTCCTCCCACGACTGCGACGTCGACCTCGGTCGACACGTCTCCTCCTCCCTTTCTGCCGTCCCGGATCGCGGGGGCCGGGGAGCCCGAGGATGCTTGTGAAAATTTTCACAAGCATCCCCACCAGTCTATCCCCGCAGGGGCGAGCGGCCTAACCGCCGGAGATTCGCGGTCGGGACGAGGTCGTTCAGAAGCGCTGCGCGCGCGTGGACGCGTCGCGGCTATTCGGCTTCGACCGTCCCCTCCATGTCCGGGTGGACGTCACAGCGGAAGTAGTACTCGCCCGCCTTGGGCGCGTCGAACTCGTACGTGATGGTGTCGGGGCCCGTCACGAGGTCGCCCTTGAAGATCTCCCCCGCCAGGCTGTCGTCCTCGTAGATCGCGACGTTGTGCTGGACGCCCGCGTCCTTGTTCTCGAAGTCGAGCGTCGCCGGCTCGCCCGCGGCGAGCGTGATCGTGTCGATGTCGAACGTCGAGCCCTCCGCGGTGATCGCCGTGGTCGGGCCGCTTCCTTCCCCATCCGCCCCTGCGGTCGCCGTCCCCGCGCCGCCGCCGGCCTCGGCGTCGTCGTCGGCGGACTGCTGGAGCAGGAAGATCGCCAGCAGCGGGATCAGGATGTAGGCGAGAAGGAGCAGGGGCGCCTTCGGCCGACCCGTCTGCTCGGCGGTGGCGGCGGGAACCCCGGTCGCGACCAGCTCGTCGATCAGGCGCCGCCGCTCTGCCAGCGCCTTCTGCGCGTCGAACTGCGCGTCGGTGCCGACCGCGTCCTCGGGACGAAGCCTGGTCCCGGTGTCGGTCCCGTGCGTCACTCCCGCCGGGCGCTGGACCGACGGCGCTGCTTCGGGCGCGGTCGCGACCGCGGCGGCCGCGGGGGCGGCCGCCCGTTCGGGCGCAGCCTGCTGCGCGGCCTCGGTGGCGGCTGCGGGAGCGGGGGCCGCAACCTCGGGACGCTCCGACTGAGCCGCGTCGCCCGCGTCGGGCGGCGTCTCGGCGACGGGCTCCGGCTCGCGCTCGGGCGCGGCCTCCTCTGCGGGCGCGGCCTCCTCTGCGGGCGCGGCACCGTCACCGCCCTCGAACTGCGGCTGCGCGCCCGGCCACCAGCGCGGCTCCTTCGGATGCGGCGAACCGTGCACCGCCCGCTGCCGCGCCGCCTTGGCGCGGCCCTCGGCGATGGCAGAGGCGCTCCCCTTCGCCTGCTCCTCGGAAAGCACTTCCTGATAGATCTGTTCCGGGTCCACGTCTCTCCCGTCAGGTTGCGTCGTCGCCGGGTCGAAGCGAGCGTAAACCTAACGCTCCCGCTGCTCCCCGGGGTTATGCCCGGCGCGCGGTCGCGAGGAACACGAGCTCTTCGAGCGCGGCGCGCTCGCCGGCTCCGACCTCGAGCTCCCGGAGGCGCGCGAGCGCCTCGTCGACCTGCTCGTCCAGCAGCCTCTCCGTCGCGGCGCGGGCGCCCGACGACTCCACGAGGCCCCTGAGGCGGGCGATCTCGCCGGCGGTCAGGCCGTCCCCGCCCCAGCGCTCGCGGAGGAAAGTCCCCTCGGCTCCGTCCAGCGCCGCCGTCGCGAACGCGTAGAGCACGTTCCGCTTGCCCTCGATGATGTCGGAGTCGACGGGCTTGCCGACGCTCGACCGGTCCCCGAAGGTCCCGAGCAGGTCGTCGCGCAGCTGGAACGCCTCGCCGAGCGGCGCGCCGAACGCGGCCAGCCGCGCGGCCAGGTCCTCCGCCGCCCCCGCGAGCGCGGCGCCGATCGCAAGCGGCTCGTCGATCGAGTAGCGACCCGACTTCAACACCGCCACGCGCCGTGCCTCTGCGACGGTGATGTCGGCGCGCGCGGCGTAGGCGAGGTCGAGGTACTGCCCGGCGATCACCTCCTGACGCATCCGGGAGTACGCCGCGAAGGCGGACGCGGTCGCCGCCGGCGCGAACCCGGCTCCGATGAACGCGTCGTCCGCGAGGACGAGCGCCAGGTCCCCGACGAGGATCCCGACGGCGACGCCGTGGCGCGCGTGGACCGATTCCTGCCCCCGGCGCTCGTCCGACGCATCCATGATGTCGTCGTGGACGATGGCGAACGTGTGCAGCAGCTCCAGGCTCGAAGCGGCGCGCACGATGTCGCGGCCGTGAGAGCCGCCGGCGGCGCGATACCCCCAGTAGCAGAACGCCGGGCGCAGTCGCTTACCTCCCGCCGCGGTCAGCCTCCACATCTCGTCGATCAGCAACCGCGCCTCCGGCAGCGCGGCCGCCCGGCGCTCGAGGTCCGCCGCGATCGTCCGGTCGACCTCGCGCCGGAGCTCGTCGATCGTGGGGGCGAACGCGGTCATCCCGCTACCCTAGGTGCGATGAACGTCGTGATCGCGCTGCTGTGCTGCGCCGCTTTCGCCGGCGCGGCGTGCGGAGGAGACGACGGCCCCCCGCCCACGCGGCAGGAGGTTCCCGACGAGGTGACGGGGGTCCTTCTCGACGTCGACTCCGGGGGCGTCGGCGACGTCACGTCGTTCACGTTGAAGGACGGGGACGAGACCTACGAGATTTTCATCGCCGACGACGTCGACTACGGATTCCCGCTCGGGCACCTCCAGGAGCACCTTTCGACCGGCGATCCCGTGCGCGTGCCCCTCGAAGAGCGCGACGGCAAGCTGTACGCGCGGTCGATAGACGACGCCTAGAGGTCCGTCAGGGCCTCGTCGAGCTCCTCGACGGAGACGGTCCCCTCGAACTTCGCCGCCACCTCGCCGTCGCCGTCGACGACGAACACCCACGGCTCGCTGGGCAGCCTCCACTCCCTCACCGCCGCGACGGGCTTCAGGTTCCCGGGGTCGTCGAGGTTCTTGTAGACCTCGACGTGGATGAACTCGATCTTCGGCCAGTCCTTCGACGCCTTCTCGACCGTGTCGAGCGTCGGCGCGCAGACGGCGGACGAGCAGAACTTCGGCGTGGCGAACGTGACGACGAACGGCTTGCCCGCGGCGACCGCCTCGCCGATCGACGTCTCGTAGAAACGCGGGTTCGGGTCGTCGTCGGTCGATATCTCCGACAGCCCCGCGGCGTCGCTCGTAGGCGTCTTCGACGGCGGAACCGGCTCACCCACCGCGGGCGTCGCCGCCGTCGCCGTCACCTCGAAGCTCGCCCGCACGGTCTCCTGGAGATCGGGGCCGGACACCCTGACCTCGGCGCCCCACTTGCCGGTCGAGTCGAACTCGGGGTACGTCACGTAGAGGCCGCGAGGGCCGGAGTCGATGAACGCGGCGTCGGTCTCGAACTCGGGACGCTCGGCGGATTCGTCGAGGTCGTAGAACGCGACGTGGACCGCGATCTCCGGCGCGGCGATCGGCGCGTCCTCGTCGTTCAACAGGCCTATGAGGAACCGGTTCTCGCCGCGCACGATCTCGGAGTTGACGAACACCGGATACGCCTCGGCGCCGGTGAAGGGCTGCTCGAACGATGCCGCGCCGTTCTCCGGGGCCTTCTCCGGCGCGCCGCCTTCGTCGCCCCCGCACGCGGCACCGGCGACGACCACCGCGGCCGCTATGGCTCCGAGACACAGACGACGGGTCATCTGTTCCGTAGCGTAACGGGACCCCCGCGATAGGCCCGCAGCTAGAATGGCCGCTTCGATGTCCCTGTTCCGAAAGCTCACCTTCGCCTGCATCGGCGCGACCGTGGTGCTGGTCGCCGTCGGCGGATTGGTTCGCGCCACCAAGTCTGGTCTGGGCTGCGGCACGGACTGGCCCGACTGCGGAGGGAGGCTGGTCCCCTCGCTCGCGACGAGGGCCGAGGTCGTCGAGTTTTCCCACCGGCTCATCGCGATGGTGGTCGGGTTGCTCATCGCCGCCCTCGCCGTCGTCGCGCTGCGCCGCGTGGGCGACGCCCGGATCAAGAGGATCTCGCTGTCGGCTCTGGGTCTCGTGGTCTTCCAGGCGCTGCTCGGCGCGGCCGTCGTCAAGGCCGAGCTCGAGCGGCTCGTCGTCGTCGCGCATCTGGTCGCGGCGATGGCCCTCCTCGCGCTGCTCGTGTACCTCGCCGGGATGGTGACGGCGCGCGCGGCGGGCCTCGACGCGACCGACGCGAGCTTGACCCGGCGCGTGATGTGGGTCGGGGCCGGCGTCCTCGCGCTGTTGATAGTGGGGTCGCTGGCGTCGACGCGCGACATCGGGGGGTCGTGGCCGCTCGTCGACGGCAGGTTCGTCCCCGACCTCGGCGTCGAGACCTTCGCGCTCCACTGGTTCCACCGCGTGCTGGCTGCAGTCGTGGGGATCGGCGTCTTCGTGGTCGCGGCGCAGGTGACCAGACGCAAGCGCGAGATGCCGGCCGCGGCGCGGGCCGCGCACGCGGCCGCCGGCCTGTTCGGCGTCGAGATCCTCGTGGGCGCGGCGAACCTGTGGACGGACCAGAACCCGGTCGTGGTAGCGCTGCACCTCACCGTCGCGGCTCTCGTCTGGGCTAGCGTTGCGGCGATGGCGACCTTCACCCATCCCTCGGTCAGGACCGCTCGGGCGGCGTCGGTCGCCCGCGTTCCTGCCGTCGCCGAAAGCGGAAGCTGAGTGAAGCGTCTCGTCGTCGGCGAGTCGACGGGCTCGCTCCGGGTCGAGGAGGTCGTGAACGCGGCGGTCGCCGAGCTCGACATCGACCGCCCGGCGACGCTGCGGGAACGGGCCGCGGCCTACTTCGCCCTCACGAAGCCGCGCATCATCGAGCTCCTGCTCGTCACGACCGTCCCGTCGATGGTCGTGGCCGCGCGCGGGTGGCCCTCGTGGGTGCTCGTGCTCAACACTCTCGTCGGTGGCGCGCTCTCGGCCGGCGGCGCCAACGCGATCAACTGCTACCTCGACCGCGACATCGACCGCGTCATGCCGCGTACGAAGCGGCGGCCGCTGCCGATGCACCAGGTCGAGCCGGCGCGCGCGCTCGCGTTCGGGATCGGTCTCGGCGTCGTAGCGTTCGCCTATCTGTGGGCGGCGGTGAACCTGATCTCGGCAGCCCTCGCGACGACGGCGCTGCTCTTCTACGTCTTCGTCTACACGATCGGGATGAAGCGCTCGACGCCGCAGAACATCGTCATCGGCGGAGCCGCCGGCGCGTTCCCGGCGCTCGTGGGGTGGAGCGCGGTGACCGGGACGATAGAGCTCCCTGCCCTCGCGCTCTTCGGGATCATCTTCTACTGGACGCCCCCGCACTTCTGGGCGCTGGCGATGCGCTACGAGAAGGACTACGCCGCCGCCGGCGTCCCGATGATGCCGGTCGTCTACGGCCGCGAGGAGACCGCGAAGCACGTCCTGCTCTACTCGATCCTCCTGCTCGCGATGTCTCTCGTGTTCTTCTCCGTCGCGAAGATGGGCGCGATCTACCTGGGGGCGGCGCTGATCCTCAACGGGGTGTTCGTCTACGGCGCCGTCCGCCTCTACCGGAACACCGTCCCGACCGTCGCCTGGTGGCTCTTTCGCTTCTCGATCTACTACCTGGCGCTGCTCTTCGGGGCCATGGCGCTCGACCGCCTGCTGCTGGGGTAGCGTCGGTCTAACCAATACGAGGGATGAATCCGTCCCCCGGGGGTATCTAGGGACGAAGCGACCAAGTCGGCCCGCCTGGGAGGTACCTATGTCTCGCCGCGTGCCCGTTCTATTCCTGGCTGGAGTCCTGCTCGCGACCGTCGTGCCCGGCGGCGCCGGCGCGCAGGACGGCCCGACGCCGGTCCCCGACACGATGAAGGCCTACTCGATCGCGCCCCCCGGCCAGGAGGGCAACGTGACGCCGGCAGAGGTCGCCGCCGGCAGCTACGGCGCCCACTTCGACGACCAGCGTGAGCTCTACGCGTCGCTGATCGACGACGACGACGTCACCGACAAGGAGATCCGCGACTACTTCCACTCGATGCGGTTCGGCCCGGTGGAGATCGAACACGAGTACCAGCCGATCGAGGGCGTCGACGTCTATCGCGACGAGTACGGGGTCCCGCACATCTACGCGGACTCGTTCGCGACCGCGAGCCACGCGCTCGGCTACACCACGGCCGAGGACCGGCTGTGGGAGATGGACGTCTTCCGGCACGCCGCGAGAGGAGAGCTCTCGACGCTCATCGGCCCCGATTACCTCGAGATGGACGTCGTCGCGCGGCGCGAGGGCTACACCGAGGAAGAGGTCCAGAAGATGTTCGACGACCTCGACGACGAGTTCGGCAAGGCGGGCAAGGCGGTCCAGGAAGGGCTCCAGGCGTACGCGGACGGGGTCAACCAGTACATCGCGGAGCTCCGCATGGACCCGACGAAGTGCCCGGCGGAGTACCAGGCGCTCGGCAACCCCTGCCCCGAGCCCGAGCCGGCCGACTGGACGCCCCTCGACACGCTGTACGTCGCGATCCTCCAGCTGCGCGTGTTCGGCGAGACGGCGGGGGCGGAGCTCGACAACGCAGGCCTGTACGCCCACCTCGTGAAGAAGCACGGGGCGAAGCTCGGTCCCAAGGTCTACGAGGACCTCGTCGCGCGCAACGACCCCTCGTCGGCGACCTCGATCGCGCCGGCCGACGGCGTCTTCCCGTCGCAGAACCTCGGCAGGTCGAGCCGCAAGTCCTTCGCGATCCCCGACGACGCGGAGCAGCTCGCGCGCGACACGTCGCGCGAGCAGATGCACTACCGGCGTCGCCTCGAGAGGCTCGGGTTCCGCGCCCCCGCGTCGAACGCGCTGCTGGTCGCCGCCAAGGAGTCGGCGAGCGGGAACCCGATGCAGATCGGCGCCCCGCAGGTGGGGTACGCGGTGCCGTCGTTCTTCTGGGACGTCGACGTGCACGTGTCCGGCAAGGACGAGGCGCACTTCCGCGGGCCCGCCGTGCCGGGCGCGTCGGCGCTCATCCCGCTCGGGCGCGGCCCCGACTACGCGTGGACGCTGACGACGGGCTTCTCGGACGCCGTCGACACGAAGGTCGAGCTGCTGTGCGACCCGGAGGGCGGCGAGGCGACCGAGGACTCGAACGGCTACGTCTTCAAGGGGAAGTGCCGCGAGATGGAGTCCCGCACCGAGACGTTCGTCGTCAAGCCCTCCGCGGGCTCGCCCGGCCCCCCCGCCCTCGAGGAGCGCACCTTCCACCGCACCGTCCACGGCCCCGTCTTCGCCCGCGGCAGCGTCGACGGCAAGCCGGTGGCGTTCGTCAAGCAGCGCTTCTTCTGGATGCGCGAGGTCGACTCGATCCCGCAGTTCTACAAGTGGAACACGCAGGTCGACTCGATCGCGGACTTCGCCGCCGCAGCGTCGAAGTTCACGATGTCGTTCAACACCTTCTACGC